>NZ_AP019368.1:490000-1117500 GCF_004295685.1 Fluviispira sanaruensis | reverse complement strand
AGTGTTGGAAAGCGACTCATGTGAGTCCCTTTTTTATCCGCAGGCAACTCAACATAAAACGAAAAATCAGCAACACTTGGAATTTGACTTATATTATTTATATCCTGGTAATAAATAGGATATTTAACGTCTTTAATTCCAACTTTCGCAATTTTAATTTTTCGGTTATCTAAGAAATTTTGAGTGTCTTGCATGCTAAAACCTTTTGTACTTGATAATAAAACTTATTCAGGATTGGCTATCAGTTGAGAATGTGAGGGGAAATCGGCAAAAAGGGAGCGTCCCACTTCTTTACGAAATGGCCATGGCAAAGTCGCAACAAGTATGAGCAATCCAATCCAAGCCGCAATTGCCATTCGCTTATGCTTAAGAAAATCATTCGCAGCGCGCTTTGAAATAATTCTGCCAATTTGAATAATAAATGCAAAAATAAGGATGCTGACAAAGTGTTCTACTGCCCAAAATCTTAGGACAGGGCTCTTCATAGCAAAACCCATATTGCCAAGAGCTGTCCTCACGATTGGGCTTAAATCAAAATACAAAAAGAGCCCAATCAGGAGCTGCAAATGTATTGTGCCAATAAGCACTCCGCCCCATATTTTGTCGCTTTTTTGGAACGCAGTTCTGGAAAACCAACCATAAGTTGATCTTGTCAGAACTATAATTAAGGAAAGAATAATTGCCCATCTCAACCAAGAATGAACAAACAGCGTGATATCGTACATAATCAATCCTCCACTAGAACAAACAGCCATTCAGTGTTATTCTTTCCCTTCATTTGCTGCAAGTCGTTTTCTCTGATTTTTAAAAAAGGAATAGTAATGGGCGTCAAAATAACCGGTAAATTGATTGGAGTTAATTCAACAGAAATCACTCATGGACCTTCTGGAGCAATCATAAAAACCACAGCACCTGTCGACAATGGAGGAGATGGGAGTTTATTTTCTCCTACCGACCTCTGCGCCGCTTCTCTTGGAGCATGCGCAACAACTGTCATCAGTATGTTTGCACATAAAAATAATATTAATTTATCCTCCATCGAATTTCATATCGAAAAAGAAATGTCATCTTCTCCAAGACGAATTTCAAACTTAATTGTGACTTTTTTAATAAAAACGAATTGCTCTGATGAAGATTTCAAAAGATTGGTTGGAGCAGGAAAAACCTGTCCAGTTAGAAAATCTCTATCAGAACACATGAATTTTGAAGAGAAATACGAAAGAATATAAGAATAAATATTTGTTTTTCATTGAAAACTTCTCATATAAAATAAAAAAATATTACCAATAAATTATAAATTTAATTTACCAATAATTAATTATTTATAAATTAAATTTCAATAAGTAACTTATTTTTAAAAATGGAACGTCATTTTTTTTCTCAATTTTTTCTATAAGTTGACTTGTAAAATTTTGGGTGTTAAATGCTAAACAAGTTTAAACTTGTTCCTAGTCTATTTTTTTTATCTTTAAAGGAGTCTTTGTGAGAAAGATTATCATCGCCCTTATGTTGTCTACTAGTGCATCGTTTGCCAACAATATCTCCGTTAATAAGTTTTCGATTGAAAGAACCGGAGGCGGCCAAATGGAAACCGTCGTTTATCAAGACATCAATCATAATGTATATGCCTATATATATTCTTGTAACTATAAGAACATCGATAAAAATCAACAGCAAATTTCATTACAAAAACTCACTGGCATAAACGCACAGGATGCCTTAAATATTTTTAACAACAACGTCACATTAGCTAAAAATGAAAGTTTACGCCATCCGAATTTGGTTTCTGGCACTTGGGTAAATTTAAAGTTTGAATATAAATATATTGGCAATGATGGGATTGAAGTCACTCAATTTAAAGAAATCAAAGATCCAATTGTTATTATAAACACCAAAGTTTCTAATGTTATAACTAATATTGAAGAACAAGTGAGAAATAATAGTAAAGGAATTTGTAATTAAATAGTTACAATTTATATTTCTATTACTTTATCATTTATCAGAATTTTAAAGATATAAAGTGTCCCCTGGTTTGGTGTGTTTTCAACTTCAAATTTACCACCTATATTTATGCATACCTGTTCAACCAAGGAAAGTGCATTATTCTGCTTGATCAATGAATCTATACCTTTTCCATCGTCTTTTATCTTTAAAATAAATTCATTATTTTGTATAGCTGCTTCTATAGAAATCATTCCATTTTCAGATTTTTTTGATTGAACCCTTTCTTCTGGTTTCTCTATATTGAAATGAATTACATAGTGCAGAACTATTATTAATGTCCGCCAAAAATCTGCAAAATAATGTGAATCTAATCTAAAATCGTTTGCATAAACTTGTATATCAATATTTTTATTATATTTTTCAGCAATACTTTTACACAGTTTTGATAGTCTATTTAAACGGAAAGAAATGGGTTCAAGCGAAAGAGAAAGAAGTATATTCTCAATTTCCTTTTGTGTCGCACCTTTTCGCACTCTATTTAAAGCTTGGGTTAATTCATTCTTATTAATTTTTACAAGTTGAGTATTTTGTTCACCGATTAAATCCTGGACTTCCAGCATTTTTTTCGCCCACAATTCAAAAAAACTGCTACAATAAAAAGTGATATTATCTAAATTAAAATTATTTAAATTTTCAGTCCATCTAATACAAAACTTAGCAATTGAAACAATACCGAGAGCTTCACAATTTTCTTTTAGCAACTGAACAACACGTCTTATCTCTTCAAGTTTAATATCTTCATGAATAAGCGAAACAAGAAGATTTGTTTCATTCAATAATTCAATAAAATCTTCTTTATTATTTAATAAATTCTTGTATATTCTTAATTTTTCGTTACTTAATTGATTGATTCGATCCATTTCACTATTTACAGTGTTATTCAATATAACACAAAAGAATTTGATCAAATCATTATTATCATTATATATAGGTGTTATAGACAATTCATAATGAAAATTATTAACTGAAATAGCTTTAGGAATTTGCTCAAGTGCCAGTTCTATTGGTATACTATCATTTATGATTTGTTCAAATGCAATTATAAATGACTCTCGCCATTTTTCATTTCCATGACTTAAGTAGTCCCAAATTTTGGTTCCTTCAGAAAATCCCCCAAACCACTTATCCAAAATAATTGAATGTTCTAAAGCAAGATTCCCATTGGTATCAATTATTAAATACCCTTCTGAAGCTTTATCTAATATAAGCTGCATATCCTGGTTTTTAACTTTAAGAGAATAAGTTCTTTCTTGAATTTCTTTTTCGAGTTCTTTCTGATACTTTAAAAAATCTATAAGTTTAAAAATAATTCCGATTGCAAAAAGTATAATAAATAAATTGCCAAAAATGAGAAATTTTTTCGCTGAGGAAACATCATTTCGATTCCAAAATTCTTCATTAGGAAATGCATACCATAATTTCCATGCAAAATCATCTTTAATTTTAAGGTCTACACTCCCTGTTAAAACTATATTAGGATTCTCTAGATTATTTTTTAAGTATTTTTCAGATTCTTTTAATTGTTTACTTGCTCTATTATCAGCCTCAAAACCATAATTCAAATTAACAAGTTTAAAATTCTTTTCAGGCAAAGAATCCGCAATTATTTTTTTACGAAGTATACCTGAAACGGCTCCAATAAATTTGTTATTTTTATTATATGAAGGCACTGAATAAACGATACCAAGCCTATTGTAATCATTTTTTACTTTTAGATCAGACAAAGAAAATTCCGAGTTATCACAAGTCACCACATCCTTACTTAATAAGGCAGGAATATTAACTTCTTTTCCACTCTTTATTTCAGGATATTTTTTATTGAATATCTCTAATTGATCTTTCATCACTCGGTATTCAAATATTTCAACTTCTTCAATTTTGTCATCTCTATTTGCAGCAGAGCTTGCTCTGCTTGTTATATTACTATCGAGAGTAAAGAGGGGAATTTGATGTTTTTTGGTTCTTAGATCAATTTGATCAGGGTTCATTTTTTGTGGAAGTATTTAAATTTATGACATTTGTACATTATAATATGCATTATTGTAAATTTCACGCATAACACTTAATGTATCTGCTGAAAGCTTCTGCACATTGCCTTCCATTAAGTTTTTTACGTTTGGAATAAAACTGATAGTTCTTAAAGCTTGGTAAAAGTAATTAAAGCGCATCTCGATATTTCTCTTAGCCTCATTCACTTGATCTTGCTTTTCTATTTTGTAAACAGCCTTTAAGTTATTTATCTCATTGAAATAATTTAAAAATAAACTTATACTAGTCACAAAACTTGCCAAAATTGTGACTAGTATAAGAATTTTAGTCGTTTTATTCTTAGACATAAAAAAACTTTCGGTTTTAGGTTACTTTACATCTCAGTTTACAATCGACTTTTTAAAAATAAAAATGAAGAAAAACTGAATTGTAAAGAATATTTTCAGGCACTTTAAGTGCTAAGATATAAATAATCTTTTGAAATCAGCATGTTAAATACTTGACTTCATTTGAAGATTTAATATAACGTTTATTAATAATTTTGGAGGATTAAATATGATTCAGCTCGCTCTAATTCTCATAATTGGATTATTTTCATCAAGCAAAGCCATGGCAAGTGAAAATATAATTTCACTTCATTACCAAGACAGACCTCCGTATTTCATGACAAATAATAAATCGCACCAACTCGAAGGAGGTGAGCTCTATCTTTTGATAAAAAAAATAATGAATGAAGCAAATATTAAATATGAAATGCAGAAAACACCGATTTCACGTTCCCTTCTTGCCATTAAAAATAACAAAGAAGCTATATGTCTTTCATACGTATATATTACCAATGAGAGAGAAAAGTTTTCATATTTTTCATTACCATATTATACTGATGAATTAATTGCCCTTGCAATTCGCAAAGATGATAAAAGATTTGATAAATACAAAACTTTAGAAGATATTATGAAAGATGACTCGCTTATGCCTTTGGCAAAAATCGGTTATACATGGGGTAATTATACAAATAAATTACTTGCACAATATAAAAATTATGACTCAACAGAGATCAACAAAATTGATCCTAAAAAAATTAAAGTCACTTCCCAAGAACCAAAAGAAATGCTTGAATCTATCGCCAATAATGGAGCGGATTATACTTATTTTGCCGTCAACGAAATTCAGTATCATTTAAATCAGAATAAAGATCTTAAAGATAAACTTAAACTAAAAAAACTCCAGGACATGAAAGAGGCCCAATCACGGTATTTTATGTGCTCCAAAATCATTGGAGAAAAAACCATGGAAAAGATAAATAAAGCTATTAAAAAGGTCACACGTAAATGAAAAATTTTTATAAAATAATATTTATTATTTGCATAATAAATATATTACAAAGCAAAAAAACTTATGCTTGGTCAAATCACACGTTGATCACTGAACTTGCTCTTACATATTCTCCTGAAATTGAGAAAAATAATATTATTTATCCAGAAAGTTTGCATTCATTTTTATTGGAATCACGAAATGATCTCCCTCAAATCCTGCAACAAATCGAAGAGTGGTCGCTAAATAGAAATAATCAATATAAATACTCATTTTATCCAAGTACACCTGAAGAAATTAAATTTAAATCATATGCAAATGATCCCGATATAGAAAGTAAATTTTTAAGAGCTATACGAATCAATCCTAAAATGAAATTCCCAATTTTCCTGCAATTGTTACCTGGGGATGAATTAAATGATAAACACATCCGTATTCCACAAAATGAGATTCTACTGCCGGAAATTTCACAAAATTCGATCGCGTACACATTTATTAAAATTGAAAACTCAGAATTATTATCACCTTTGAATATTGTTGCCACTGCATCAGATGAACCAGATTACGGTTTTGACGTGGGCTTATTTGACGACAGCCCGGATGCAAACAATTTCAAATATCATTTTGGTATTCAACCTTTTGGCAATCCTAATCTTGTCTTTAGTAGCCAAGCTCCTTTTCATATGGGTTTTTATCACAACTCAGCTCTAATCTACAAAGCGGCTCCTTTTTTAACAAAAACTTATGCTGAGCATCGATTTTATCTTTTTAAAGAACTTGCAAAATATGCATTTCATAAAGGACATCCATACTGGGGATACCGTTTTTTAGGCTGGAGTTTACATTATGCTCAAGATTTATCTCAACCTTTTCATGTCACACCCCTGCCAGGTTTTTCATCTTCAGATCTTATAGCTTTTAACATTTTAGATGCACTCGAAGGTATATTTAATCGCTCGCACAGGCGCAAAAATGATGCAATCAATATCATTTCTAATCGTCACTTAATTTATGAACAAATTATTTTTAATTATTTAAGTTATATCAGAAAAAATAATATTAAAAACGATCCTCTCCAATTCGTCTTGTTTCAAAATGAATACCACGATGTTAATTCTAAAAATATTAATAATTATTTAAGAGAGATTATAACATCATATGCTTATAAAGAAACAATTCCAACCTATGGAAGCGTTGTTTTTGAAAAATATAATAAAGATATTTCTTCTTCATTAGCTAAAAATTTACCTTATAAATATGTATCAGACCCAAGCTATATTTTTGATTTTAATATCGATACGATTTCTCTTATTAAAAATTTAGATACTCAACAACGAGAAGAGCTTTTAAAAATTTCTTATAAATTATTGAAAAACACAGGCATAGAAACTCGAAGTATCGTTCGCGCAATTTTACAGAATAAAGAATAATTATTTCTTATCTTTTTTAATTAAGATATGGAGATATTTATCAAAAGTAGATGCAAATCTTTGCTTATCCGCTGGATTAAACTGAGCAGGGCCTCCACCTTGAATGAGCCCGCTCTCCCGCATAGACTGCATAAAATTCCTCACAGAAAGCCTTTCTGAAATGTTACCTTCATTATAAAGTTCTCCGCGTGGATTGATAGCAAGAGCTCCTTTTTCGACCACCAGAGCAGCAAGAGGCACATCAGCCGTGATGACCATATCATTCGCATTCAAGTTTGTAACAATATATGCATCAGCGACATCAAAACCTTTTGCAACCTTGACCATTGAGATTAATGAAGATTTGGGAATCTTCAACTCTTGGTTTGCAACTAAACAAACTTCCACACTTAATCTTTCAGAAGCTTTAAAGACAATTTCTTTTATAACTGCAGGACAGGCATCTGCATCAATCCAAATTTTCATAAAGGAATTTTACTCTTTCTCTCTCATATCTATAAAAAAATTATTCAACACTTGCAGTATAACTTCCCTAAAAGGATACGCCAATGCTGGCTAGAAAATTTCTAAATTTAAAGAAATCGTCAATTGCTATTATATTTCTTTTTCTAATATTTCAAAAGAATTCTTGTGCAGAAGAGAAAAAAATAAAGATCATTGCCGAAGAAGTTGATATGCATTCCTTTTTTGAAGTGATTAAACCTGCGGATCCTAAAGCCCCCCCAAAAAAAGAAGATCCTAAAAAACCAGTTGAAATCGTTGACCCCAATGCCCCTCCCAAAATTGTTGGTTCGGATGTTGATATAGTGACGAAAATTTTAGTGAAGTTAAAAATCCCATATGAAGTCCAAATTGTAAAATGGAACGAATTGGAGCCCATGATCAAAGAGGGCAAAGCAGATATTGCTTTAGGCATTCAAAAAACGGAGAAATATAAAAAATATGCTTATTTTCCAAGAATTCCATTGCGCACAAGGAATTATGTTTATCACAGACTCATGAGTGAAATTGGCAATAAAGAAACTTTAAGTTATGAAGAAGCAGTGGGACAAAACTTAACTGTAGGTATCGTCGTTGGCTTTACCTATCCAAGTGAGTTTTGGGAAAATTACCCGTATGAAAAATTGCAATTAAACCGCTTATTGTATGAAGGGCGAGATTACAAAGATCTTGTTATTAAATTAAGACAAAAAAAAATAGATCTCTTTATTGCTGATAGAGAAAGAACAACTATGTTATTAAAAAAAATAGGGGCGGAAGAGTCTGTTTTTAAATATCGAAATGTACTTTACTGGCGAGATTATTATTGCATCTTCCCAAACAAATCTTTTTTCCCTAATAAAGAGAAACTTATACAGCAATTTGAAAGAGAACTTTATAAAATGAAGGAAAGCGATCTGATCTCAATAATCAATGAAATGTGGATCGAAAAAGGATATTAAATGATTTTTTATGATTGGAAACAAAAAGTAACCTTCCATGCTTGCCTAATTATGAGTTTATTGATTTTAACAAGCTGCACTCAACTCTGTTTAAATTCTCCAGAATTGGGTTCTAAAGCATTGCCTATTGAGTTCTATTTAGAAAGCCCTGATATATTAAATATTGATGAAATTGCTGTAGTAAACTTAGAGAATTGCATTGAGAAAAATACCGGATATCGAGTCCATTTTAATTATGCTACGGATGAGAAAGCCTTGATCACTGCTTTGTCAAGGGGTAATGCTCAGTTTGCGCTTATGAGTTCTTTAACCTATATTGGAGCTTCTGAAAAAACTCCGCTGCAAAGTATATTGTTATTACGTAAAAAGGAATCTCCATTTACGCGCTCAATAATTTTAGGGAAAAGCTCTACTTGGAAAAACTATTTAATTAAAACCTCATTGCCTTTGAATATATATTCTTTTCAAAATGAACACACACTTCATTTTTTTAATAATTCAACTGTTGCCTACACCAATCCTGAAAGTGATGTAGGTTTCTTAGTTCCGCGGATGTATTTTCTCCAAGGTAATATTTTTCCTAGCAGCGCAATATTTGTTGGTAATTACGATGCTGTTTTACAAGCTATCGATGAAAATTTAGCCACAATAGGGGCATTGTCAGAAACCTTTTTAGAAAAAAAATTTCCAAATTCTGTTCCTTTTCAAATTGGTTCACAAATAGGCCATTTTACGATTCTTGGCGTTTCACAAAGTATTCCTTTAAAAGTTATCGTTGAAAACCCTAAAATACAGTTAGATATTTCAAAATCTTTAATCAATGGTTTAGAAATTTGTGCTCAAGAAAAGAATTCAGATTTTAAAAAAATATTTGACGCAGATGGCATTCAGAAATCCAATGAAAAATCTTTTTCCTTTACAAAAGAATTATATAATTTCCAACAAGAAAACATACGTATACTTACGCCACGCATTCCTTAAACACTTTTTAATGTCAATTCTCTGTCCCTAAGAAAAAAAATGCCTCACATCATTATTTAATAGGAGCTAAAAATAGTACATGAAAGAATTTATTTTTAAATAGGAAAATGCTATGCCACTCGCAATTGTACCCAATGATATTGTCTGGACGCGCAAAGGGGATCCGACTCGAGTAGAAAAAACCGATCCACAGACAGGCAAAATAATCCTAGATCCTAATTTTGAAAAAGTTCAAGAAAATGCAAAATTTGGCCTACGCAACGGATTAGAACCAAATTTAAAAGAAGCATATATGACGACATTATCTGATAATGAAAACGAAGATAAACGCCAAGAAATAAGGGATCTTTATACTAAAATCGAAAGCTTAAAACAAGCCAATGGCAATCCACGCATAATAAAATATTTAGAGAATGAATTGCAATACAGAATTGTCAGAGAAAAATTTGCACCTGAAAACTTCGCAGTCGATCCGATTACCTTAGGTATTTGATAGCTGTTTATGAGGAGACAAAGATATGGTTTATATTCCACCACCACAAAAAGGTGCATTTATTCAAGTTGGAGATTATGTTTCTAAAGTTGGAATTTATACGAACCCAGGCGTAGTTGAAGAAAAAAGAGATGATGGCACTATTGTTATCAATACTGAAAAAGATATGATTCAAAAATTTCACCGGCACTCCATAACCACAGGCTTGACACCTGACGAAAAGGACACATTCAATTCCATTATGGATGATATTATGAATCTTGATGTGCAAGCAGATAGAATATTAACTTTACAAGATATCATAGATAAAATGCGCACAGATCCTAGCATGAAAAAAGTTTCAGATTATTTACGCAATGAGCAAGCTCAACTTATCCGCTGGTCGAAAGAGCTCCCAAGGGTTTACGACACACAACCCGAAAAACTCAGATAGATTTTTACTATAAGATATCATCTTGTTATAAGCCAATATGCTTGACTCGCGCTCGTTCTTAGGTTACGCACTATCTTACATTTGAGTAATTGATTATTTACTCAATAGAGAAAGTGCAGAAAAATTATCATGCAAACAGAATCCTCTGAACTCAAAGCACAAACTATTGTAAAACGGCAAAGAAAAAATAAAGAAGATCGTTTTGAAGATTTTATTTGTAGTGCAAAAAAAGTTTTTGCTGAAAAGGGTTATGATGCAGCTACCATCCGTGACATTGCTAAAGAAGCTAAATGTTCTGATGGACTATTGTTTCGTTATTTTAAATCAAAATCAGATCTTCTCATTGCAGTGATAAATAATGGCAGAGTAAATAGCCAAAAAGATATATTAGATTGTTTATGCGAATCAAATAAAATCGAAGATCAGATTTATTTGATTATGAAAATATATATTGAAAAATTTAAAGAAAGTGAACAACTCTTAAGAGTCATACTTTCAAGAGCAATAACAGATCCAGAATTTGATGATTTTAAAATAAGATTTAAAAATATGGATTTCTTAAAACCTCAAATTGAATTTTTCAAACGCAGACAATTGAAGGGCGATATTTCTTCGACATGTGATTGCGAAGCTTTGGTTATGATGATTTATTCATTGGCCTTTATGATAGGCTTTAATCGTCAAGCTTTACTTGGTATTCCACAGGAAGAATGCTTTGATTTGGCAAAACAATATATCGATATATTTACTGTAGGAATTAGATAAATTTTTGATAAATCAAATTCGAATATTAAATAACCCAAAAGACCTACCCTATTTTTTTTCTTTTTTAATACTCTTTGCTTATTAATTTTAGTATGTTAGCCATGAAGAATTTGACAATATGCAAATATTCAGTTATAGTCATTTTAATGTAAACAGACAATGCGAATAGGTTGGAAACTCCACCGAATTTAAAAAAATTCGGTGGAACCTTATGTTTAAAATCAAAATTACTTTTTTGAATCAAGTAATTTTTTTAACATTTCATTAACTTTACTTGGGTTTAATTTACCACCAGAAATTTTCATAGTTTGACCAACAAAGAATCCGAAAAGTTTTTCTTTTCCAGACAAATACTGCGAAAGTTGCTCAGGATTTTCTAAAATAACTTGTTCACAAATTTTTACTATCGAAGTTTCATCTGAAATTTGTATTAAGTTTTTTTCTTTAACAATTTCAACTGGTGATTTTCCACTTAAAATCATTTCCTCAAAAATTTCTTTTGCAATTCGACCACTTATTGTTCCTGAAGCTTGTAAACTTAAAAGAGCAATACTGTTTTCTAAAGACACAGGAACCTGTTGCAATTCGTCCAGCGAAATTCCTTTTTCTTCAGCAAATACCTTACTTGCTCTCATCACATCTGTCATAAAATAATTTGAGATGTTTTTAGGTTCGACTTTACCAAGCAATGAATTCACCAATGATTCAAAATATGCACTATTAATGCGAGAAGATGTGATGACCTTGGCATCGTATTCAGGAAGCGCATATTTATCTATAAAACGTGCAGCTTTGCTTTCAGGCAGCTCAGGCATTTGACTTCTGACTTTTTCAATTCTCTCTATAGAAACAACAAGAGGAGGCAGGTCAGGCTCTGGAAAATAGCGATAATCTTTTGCTGATTCTTTACTACGTTGGCCAATTGTTACGTTTTTATCACTATCATATCCTCTCGTTTCCATATGAATTGTTCCACCTGATTCAATCACTTCGTATTGGCGTTCCACTTCATATGCAATTGCTTTTTCTAGATATTTAAATGAGTTCACATTTTTAATTTCACAGCGTTGGCCAAGTACATTTGAACCTTTTGGCTTAATAGAAACATTGGCATCCGCACGGAAATTTCCTCGCTCTAAGTCACCATCAGAAATATCTAAATTAACAACATAGCTATGCAATTTACGCAAATAATCACTCGCTTCTTCTGGCGAAGTCATATCAGGAGCACTGACAATTTCAATCAGCCCCACTCCCGAACGGTTGTAATCAACGAGAGACGTTGCTCCAACATGAATATTTTTACCTGCATCTTCTTCAATTTGCACACGCTCAATATTTACTTTTTTGCCACTCGTTAGAAAAAGTTCGCCGCCAAAACAAATGGGCTTATCATACTGAGTGATTTGATATCCCTTAGGTAAGTCAGGATAAAAATAGTTTTTACGCGCAAAAACACTCACAGGTTGAATGTTACTTTTAAGCGCCAATCCCATACGGATAGCTAAGTTTACACACTCTTCATTGATAGTCGGTAAAGCTCCTGGTAAACCTAAACAAGTTGGATCAATATTAGAATTCGGAGAATCACCATATGCATTTTTGGCGTGACTAAACATTTTGCTTTTTGTCGCTAATTGACAGTGAACTTCAATGCCAATAACAACATCATATTTTTTCATTATCTCAAGTACTTTTGGATAACTTGTTAAATTATTTTCGCTCATAAATTTTGTTACCTTTTAAAGAGTTCAAACCAATGCTGTTGTTCCAACAAGTTTTGCTTTTTCGAGAGCAGCAGCAAATGCAATCAACTCAGCATCCCTTCCCTTAGCAGCCATAAACTGAAGCCCAACAGGTAAGCATCCCTCTTTTACATTTGCAGGTAAAGATATTGCGGGAATTCCTGTTAAGTTGGCAGGAATAGTGAAAACATCATACAGATATTCTTTGAGAGGATCATGAGAATTTTCACCAAATTTAAATGCACTTGTTGGTGCTGTAGGCATATAAATAAAATCTAAATCTTTAAAAACCGCAGCAAACTCTTTAGCCATCATATCACGCACAGCGAGGGCTCGACCATAAAAGGCATCATAGTAACCAGCACTTAAAGTAAATGTCCCTAGCATAATTCTACGCTTCACTTCGTCCCCAAATCCCTCTGAACGAGATTTGCTGTAAAGATCTGCTAAATCTTCAGTATTTTCTGCGCGGTGTCCAAAGCGAATGCCATCAAAGCGCGATAAATTACTCGATGCTTCTGCACATGCGATGACATAATAAACACTTAAAGTATGAGACAAAGATGGAATTTCAATATCTACGAATTCTACACCTTGTTGTTTTAAGCTCTCCTCAAGATTTGAAAACTGTTCAGAGACATTCTCATCCAACCCAGATTTTAGCAAACTGCGAATGACTCCTACTTTTTTTCCTTTGAGTGTTCCTTTTTCTATTTGAGATTCATAACAGCCTCTTAGAGAAGTAGCATCGAGTGGATCCTCATGCGCAATCACTCTAAGCACGAGGTCGAGATCTTCTACCGTTCTAGCGAAAGGAGAGATTTGATCGAGACTCGATCCGAAAGCAACGAGGCCATAGCGTGAAACTCGTCCATAAGTGGGTTTGAAGCCAAATATGCCACAAAAAGCAGCTGGTTCGCGGACGCTGCCACCCGTGTCAGACCCTAAAGAAATGGGCGCAAAGCCTGCTGCACAAGCGACCGATGAGCCGCCGCTCGATCCCCCACTCACACGCTTGGGGTCGTGCGGATTCTTGACTGCTCCATGTGCGCTGTGCTCATTTGCTGAACCCATAGCAAATTCATCCATATTAGCACTGCCGATAAGAATAGCTCCTGCTTTTTCTAAAGAAGTAACAGCAGAGGAATCAAATTGCCCACGATAACCTTTTAGCATTTTTGAGGCACACTCTACGGAAAATCCAATCTTTTGAATATTTTCCTTAATAACAACAGGCACCCCATACAGAAGTTGGTCTACTGCCGGCTTTTTGCTTTCCAATTCCTTGGCTCGTGCAAATGCATATTCTTTTTGTAGACTTGTCAATGCATTCAATTCAGGGTTTTGTTTTTCAATGTGCTCAAACAATTGTTCCAAATATTGACTGGGTTTTCTTTCCCCCGAACGGAACGCTTTTGCCAAAGAATATGCTGAATGTTGATTAATATTTTTGACAAATTCAGAACTAAATTTATTTTTATGACTCATAATGAATTCTCTTATTCTTATTAAGTTGATGAAGCTAATATAGCCGGAACTCTTAGAAAAACACCTTCCCTATCAGGAGCTTGTGCAAGAAAATCGGGAGTGGCAATTGTATTTTTAGCTTCATCGGGATGCATTCTCGAAAGAGATTCATCGGCGGCAAGCCCTTTTGCTATACCAAGCGCTGAGCGGGCATCACCGGAAAGTTCATCAGGCAAAGGCACTTGCGAGAGTGCTTCAAAAGCTTGAAGAATTTTAGCAAGTTCTTTTTGATAACGTGTTATTTCATCTTCTGACAGATGCAATCTGCTCAGTTCAGCTATACGTTTTACGGATTCACGTGAAAAATCTGTTGTCATAAATGAAAAATCCTTTCAAAGCTATCCAATAGACAATTTGTTAAACTAAACTGACATGAGCATTGAATCAACCAACAAATGCATTTATGGATAAAGCGACGCGTAAAAAATGGAGACTCTCATGAGAATTGCAATTTCAGGACATAGCGGATGCGGCAACACAACAGCAACAACAAATGTTGGTAAAGCTCTTCAGCTCAAAATAGTAAACTACACATTTCGCGATTTAGCGCGTGATTTATCTTTAAATTTTGAAGAAATTCATAAAGAAGCAAGTACAAATCTTATTTATGATTATTTAACAGATTTAACTCTCATACGAAACGCAATTTCCAATGAAAATATTGTCGTTGGAACCCGCTTAGCAGCATGGTTAATGGATGCAGAACTGCGCATCTGGTTACATGCCCCCCTCGAAACGAGAGCAACCCGAATCAATAGGCGTGAAAGCGAAAAAGAATCGAGTTATGAGCAAGTACTTTATAAAACTTTAAAGCGAGATGAACAAAATAGAAAAAGATATTTAAGACTTTATGGCTTAGATATCGATGATCACAGTGACTTTGACGTGACAATCAACACCGAAAAGCTCACAGCAGATCAAGTTTCGAGTCTTATTGTCGCTGCTGCAAAGTGGGCTAAAAAAAGCCAATTGGAGCGGACCAACTTACATCTATCTCGCATTCAAGAAATCATAGCAGAAAACCTACAACTGCCCATCGAAGCCGTACAGAATCCTAAATTTCCTATTGATGTATTGGAAATTTATCAAAAGCTCAAAAAGATCAAATGATCAGTTTGAGCTTTTTTCTTTAAGGACAATTATATCGGAAACAGGCCTCGGTATGCCAGCACAATAGCCCCACCATGAACCACTGACATTCATTTTCATGCCATGCGCGATCATATTAGCTGAACTTCCACCATCTAAATTAATAGCATCATCACACTTTAAATGATTGACGAGATAATCGGATAATTCATTTATTTTCATGCCAAAGGACGCTCTTTGCCGTCCATCAACCAATACCAAAGACCATTTTGACTCAACTTTATTTCCATTTTTTACTTCTTTTCTAAAACATAAAGCCGTTCTTGGATGTTTTTTCCCATAAAAGTCTACGTCAAGGTACTGAGAAAGATTTTTCACTTTCCGAGTGGAATCAATATACATATCACGAATATTTCCTTTTGATTTAACCACCGCTGTTTTTTTATTCAAGACAAGAGTCTGCACTTTACCACGTACATAAGGCATATTTTCGAAAGCGTGAGTCGGTTTATTATTTTCATCCATAAATACATATACCGATTTCAATTGAGCTCCAAGTTTAAGCTTTTTAATTTCTTCCAACAAATTATTATTTTTAAGATAGTCATTGCTAATAGAAAGCACAAATCCATTTTTAGGAATAAGGTTATTCCCTTCACTCGTAATATTTTGAATAATATCGTTTTCAACGATAATTTCTAGCCCGTTATCAGGTGTTCTTGTCCTATTTGAAAAAGTATCAAAATAAATAACTATATTCTGAGTGTCTCTTTTTGGGGAAATATTCTTACTTATATATTCAGGACTTCCTTCTTGATTGATCGCATCTGAACGAAATACGTTTATTTTTGGCGAAGATAAAACAAAGTTTGAGCCAATCTTTTTTAGATTTTTAAAGAGCGATGTGCCATCTGCTGAAACAACATCCCAAACGACTTTAACTCTGTCTAAAATATATTCACCACTTTCATTCCAACCAACAACATCTGTTAATTTTTCTTCCGATGAATACCATTTATCATTTATTTTTAATATTCCTATAGGTAATGTAACCACTCCTTCCTTTGGATAATATCCTTCTTTATCACAGGTCTGAATCATTTTCTGATTAAAAACTTTAAAGTAATTATTAATATCATCTTCATCTAGATTACTATCTTTGTAATGCACAAAATTTCCATTGAACCAGTATTCAAAGAAACCGCCTGTAAGACCAGCTATATTATTTTTATCTTGAACATATAGATCTGTAAATGTTAAAGCTGCATTATTAAAAATATTGCGGACAAGGCTTGTATCACTTTGTCCAGTAATATGTTCTTTCGTTTCTATGGCAAGCTTTACTTGTTTAGGGTCAAAATGAATAACATTGATTTTTGAATGATAACGAACGCTTTGCTTTTTCTTATATTTAATAATTTCATTTGTATCAATTTTTAAAAATTCTTTTTCGACAAAGCCTAGACGATTGTCTAACCAACCCATCAATTGATTTAAATCGTAAGTAGAAAATTTACTACCAGAACGTGATGACCAACGCTTAAAGTCCCGAGCATAAGCTCCATTTTCATCTAAAATATCAAAATTTTCACTTAATTCTTTTTTAAGCCGAGTGTTACTAAAATGGCCATTATAATTTTCTTTATTTTCTAGCCAATATTTATTAAACTCATCTTTAAAACTAACATGAGAACCATATGATCTTGTATAGCATGTCAACAAGCTTGCTTGATTTTCTAAAGGAACATTGTATGGAGGCTTTGTAAAAATACCACCATAATTATATATTTTGTTATAATTATTTGCATCAAACTGAAATACAACTTCTTTTTTCCACCCCATTAAACCGAGAGACATATCAAGATCCCATGGAATATAATAAATTTTAAAGCTTGGTAAAAACATCTGTTCTTTATTCCATAATTCACTTTTACTCAACGCTGGGTGAATGGCTAAATGAACATTATTTGTTAAATTATCAACCGCCTGTAAAGCCAATATAGTCGATAAATATGCAAAACCATATTTTTTATCAATTAAATTCACATAATCCGGGTGACATAATACGTTACGATTGGCAAATGATGCTAATCCTGAAGCTTTGTTATGTAACTTTCCTTCACTAAAAAAATCAACTTTTTGACCAAGCAATGCTTCGTTCAACGATTTTTCATTGCTTTTTTTAATGGAGTAAAGATTCTGTGCATTCATTTCAAGCATAGAAAATTTATTCTCATCTTTATTTTCATAAACTAAATCTGTTGGATTAAGAGTATTCATTAGAGCATACACTCCAACGTACTCACCTTCGATAAATACATCAACATAATGCATGCGAATAATTTCATGAATCTCATTACCTGAAATTTGCCTATTGAACAGATCATGACCAAATTTTTCTCGTAAAAAAGATGAATCATTGTAAGAAGAAAATAAGCTATATTCATTTGATTTAGAAAAAATTTTAAAATTTTCTTTCAAATAATTTGAAAAATCGTCATTACCATAGATAGCGTAAGATGATTTTGGATTATTTAAACTCCCTTTTCCTCTTATATTTATCTTTATCTCAGCATTGTATTTATTCTCATCATTATATTTTGTAATTGAAATAGTATTATTTCTTATTATTGGATGTTTTAAAATATTATTTTCTTTAATTTCTAAAATAGGCAATTTTGAAAATGTTAGAAGAAAAACCTTTTCATCCGTATTATTTACCTTATTCTTTATATTAATTGGGATTTCAATAGGCAATTCATTTCTATACGCAGTTAAGATATCAGAGATCGTCACAACAGAGTTTTTCATTAAGATCTTATTTACATAGAGATCATAATTTGACTCATATTGAAAAATAACTTCATCTTTATTTTTTTCAAGTTCACTGAATTTTTTCAAGCCATGGACAATTATAATTCCATTCTTATTATCTATATAAACTTTTCTTTTGGCATTTGTATGCGGGACAAAATAAGTATTAGTATTTTTTAAAAATATTTCTTTTTTTTCCAACGCTCCGCAAGAATATAGCAAGAACGCTAAAAAACAGACTATAATTTTTCTTATTTTAATTTCATAACACACGATTTCACCTAAGCATTTAAATTTTTAATACAAAAAAACAACTATTTTTAAAAATTAAAAATAGTGGATATACATATATAATTTTTACCTTATAATTATATTCAAATTCCTTTCTAACGTTTTATTACAAACGCTCTTTAAACAAATAAACTCCTATAAGAAAATTCTTATAATCTTTGTTTAATTCAAATGATATACAAAATCAAGAAAAGCAACTGAATTCATTCCCACTTTAATATTTATTTTTTTTAAGCAATATTATTAATAGATATTTTAAGACAAATTTTTATAATTAAAAATTAATAATAAAATAAAAAATTATTTTTGAATATTAATTTTTAAAAAAAACAAAACAAAATAAATTATTTGTTTAAATATTTCAAAGTATAAATGGATTTATAATCTACATTTTCATCAAAAACATGATTTTTAATAAGCATATTCATAAATTCAGACCAACGAACGTCTGTCATGGCGCCAATTTCAAATAAATTTCCATCCTTTCCTGTTAAAATATTTTCACTTATGAGTTTTTTATGTGCAAATTTTAACAAATCATCTGTCATATTTGGATTTGCTTTTTTTATAAGTTCATTACCTAAAACGGGATCTTCTAGATAATTTTTCCATCCCTCAATTGTCGCTTGGACAAATTTTCCAACCACCTCAGGATGCTCTCTTTCAAATTTTAGTGTTGTGGTTAACAACTCTCCATAGCCTGAAAAACCATAATCAGATAAAAGCAAGGTAACAGGTTTAAATCCATATTTTTTTTCAATCAAGTAAGGCTCTGATGTTAAAATTCCTTCTTGAACAGAATTTTTATTTTGTAAAAATGGGGTTAGAGAATGAGAGTAGGATTTTTTTTGGCTGTCAGAATATCCAAAACGCCCAACTAGAAATCCCCATATAGAAGCTGCTGTGGGAACAGAGATAAAAATAGGTTTGTTTTTTAAGCTTTCCATTGTATCGTTTCCAACATTCGGATGCGCTAATAAAACTTGAATATCTTTTTGAAAGATGGCAGCAACACTCATAAGAGGTAATTTTTGTTTTGCAGCACTTATCATCATGTAAGAATTGGGAATATAAAATTGCACCTCATCTGCTAAGAGGAGCTGCAATCCATTGACTTGCGGACCACCCATTTTAATATTTACGTTGAGTCCATATTTTTTATAAATTCCTGCAGCAACTGCTTGATAAAATCCACCATGTTCCGCTTGCGCAAACCAATCGGTTCCAAGAGTTAAAGCAAACGAGTTTGTATTATCTCGTTCTTGAGTATTATTCTCTTTTTTTGCACCTAGAACATAAATAACAATAGCTGCTATTACAATTAGCAAAATAAAATATGGTACACTTCTAAAATCTGACT
The DNA here is from genome assembly GCF_004295685.1 of Fluviispira sanaruensis. Taxonomy (NCBI): domain Bacteria; kingdom Pseudomonadati; phylum Bdellovibrionota; class Oligoflexia; order Silvanigrellales; family Silvanigrellaceae; genus Fluviispira; species Fluviispira sanaruensis. The sequence continues at coordinate 1,097,823 of NZ_AP019368.1, read as the reverse complement.
TAAGATATTTTCTCATTGACATTATCCTATGGAAATATGTTGTGCTTAATGAAACACTCCTGAAAAAGAGATAACAAGTGAACTTTATCAAATTAGAGAACGTGAGTAAAACATATAAAAATCTAACAGTTCTAAAAAATGTGACGATGGAAATTGAAAAAGGTGAGTTTGTAGGAATTTTAGGCCCCTCAGGGTGCGGTAAATCTACCCTTCTCACACTAATATCAGGCCTAGAAAAGATATCCTCTGGTCACTTAAAAAATAATTCTACAAAAAGAAAATCAGCGTTTGTCTTTCAAGATTCTTGTCTTATGCCTTGGAAAAATCTAGAACAAAATATTGCAATACCGCTCGAAATTTTGAATACACCACAAAAAGAAATTTCTGAAAAAGTAAATAAATATTTACAAATATTAGATTTACAAAAATTTAAAAAACATTTTCCAAGAGAACTATCAGGAGGGATGAAAATGCGAGCATCTATTGCGCGTGCACTCATCACAGATCCTGAAGTTATACTTATGGATGAACCTTTTGCTGCACTTGATCAAATTCTGCGTGAAAGACTAGCAGATGAAATCTATGAAATCTATTTAAAGAAAAAATTAACCAGTGTATTTGTGACTCATAATATTGCTGAAGCAGTTTCTTTATGCAATCGGATATATATTTTTTCAGCACACCCTGGAAAAATAATTGGTCAAATTAAAATTGAGAAAGATAAATCTAGTATAAAAAACTATAGAAATTCGGAAGATTTTCATAAGAATTGCGTCAAAATCCGTACGATATTGGAAAACCAAAATGACTAAAATAAAACCAAATATCTCCTCAATTATTTATCCATTGATTTTTCTTATTATTATTTTTACCTTCTGGCAAAGTATAATTATTTTGTTTCATATTCCAAAATATTTTCTCCCCACTCCACTCGATGTATTTGTTGCATTTATTACCAATCTAAAAACTTTTATTTTTGCAACAATGATAACATTAAGTATAACATTTTTAGCAATTTTTTTATCAATCCTATCTGGTGTATTCATTGCAATCAGCGTATTTCAATATAAAATTCTCGATAAAGCCATCTCTCCATATATCGTTATCTTGCAAACAACTCCTATTGTTTCTATTATTCCACTATTAATTATTTGGTTTAAAAGTAATACTTTTTTAACCTTAGTGATTTGTGCATGGATTGCATGTATCTTCCCTATAATTTCCACAACTCTTTCCGGACTCAAAAGTACGGATAAATCTTTGATCAAAATTTTTAAAATCTATGGTGCTTCCAATACTTTTATACTGAAAAAATTATTTATTCCATCAGCACTTCCTGCATTTTTAAATGGCTTAAAAATATCAGGAGCATTGGCCTTAATAGGAGGTATTTCTGCTGAGTTTATTGCAGGTACAGGTGGAAAAGCTTCAGGAATTGCGTATATTTTATTAATGGCAGGATACAACTTAGAAACTGACAAATTATTTGCAGCTTTATTTATTATCACGACTTTAGGTATTTTAATTTACAGTCTATTCCACTTTATATCATATCTCTTACTCAGAAATTGGCACGACAGTTATGCTCATTGAAAGCAGCGAGCATCACGCTTCAAAGGGAGCACAGGTTTGTTCATAAAACTGCTGAGAGTGAGCAAAGCAAATAATGAACAGCTCTGGTTTTTTGAACATCAGGAGTGTGACGCTGATTCGATTTTATAAAGCATGAGAAAACATAAATATCCTGTTTATTTACATTTTCATTTTTTATCCAAGAGAATTTTGCAAGGAGATCTTTTATTTTCTCTATATTTTCTAGACTTTTCTTTTTAAAAGCCATTGCCAAATAAAATCCTTCTTTTATATCTAGATTAGTATTTGTGCACATCTCTTCTTTATTTTTAAATTCCGAGAGAGTAATATCAGAATTGAATTTTTGTAAAGTTGATAAAGACATAGCAACCACAAGATCTTCAGTTGATTTCATTTTATTATCTTCGGAGTTAAATAACAAATTATTTCTAATATCCTTATTATTTGTAACAATAGAACCTAAAAAGTATTGAGAACTTTTATTCAATGAACTAAATTCTTTACTTAAATAACCCGCACAGGAGCTTTCCGCAAAAGCAATACTTAACTTTAAATATTCGAGACGATCTAAAATATAATGCGGAACCTTTTTATCTTCTGCATATAAAATATGTTTAGCAAATGCATTCTCTACTTCAGCTGAATAAACTACATATAAATAATTTTCACATTCCATTTTTTCAATGACAGACCTAGGGAAAAGAGTAATTCCATATGACACATAATAAGGATGAGCTTGGTAAGAAACAACAGCATTTGGATATTTTGCTATGAGGGCTTTCTCCGCCTTTTCAATTGCTGTCTGCATAAAGGATTCACCCATAATAAAAACTTGCCAGTTTTTTACGACCGGCATAGATTCAGGATCAGTTAAATTGGGCAAAACATATTCTAAAAACATGGGTTCCATTTCATAGGGAACACCTGGCAAAGAATATATTTTAAGAGTTTTACCAAATTTTTTGCCTGTCGTGCAAAATCCTGCAGCAGTGCCAAGCTTATTTGGTAAAAGTTCGCAGCCCTGAGGAAGCAAAGCCTGCTTTTTATTGCTTTCTGGAATGGAATCTCTCCCAGCTTTGATAAAAAAAGCGGCACAAGCTTCCCAAGCTTCTTGGTTAAATTGAACTGGAATGTTAAAAAATTCAGCAACAACTTCTGCTGTTAAGTCATCCGAAGTTGGTCCCAAACCTCCTGTCATTAAGATCACATCACACCGCTCAGCCAAATAATTAAGACAATCATTGAGATCTGTTTTTAAATCAGAACACATCATAGAAGCTTTGACAGAAACACCTATACGCCGCAAATGCATGCCCATAAATGGGCCATTTGTATCTTTAGTTTTTGCAGATAGAACTTCATTGCCCGTAATTAAAAAACCAGCTGTTTTCATGCTCGCACCTCAAAAATATTTTGGATTCCCTTTTTAAATTATAATTAATTTAAACACTCCCAAGCATCTTTCGTCAAATTATAATTCCAAAAACCACCATTGTGCTTCATTCTTTTTGCAAGCATATTTTTAGATATAAGCTGCGTGATTTGTTCTGCTGAATTTTTTACTGAGATTTTACCATTCGGGTTCATATCTGTTTTAACACTCCCAGGATGTAAACTTAAAACAGATATTTTTTTATTTTGACTTTCAAGCTCAAGCGCAAGATTTTTAGCATATTGGATTACAGATCTTTTTGACATACGATAAGCTGTATGAGTATATGTATCATAAGAATCATGACCCATTAAACTTGCAATAAAAGCTATCGTTGAGGTTGGGCTCATCAATTGCATAAACGTATTATTTGCTTCAATCAGGCCAAAGACATTTGTTTCAAAAATTCTTTGAATATCTGAAAAGCTGACTGTTAAGTTACTGCTCTTTTCATCTGAAGAAAATACTCCTGCATTGTGAACAACCACATTAAAATAAATTGAATTTTTCTTTAAAAAATCTGCTAAAAAATGAATGGAATGAACTTTAGCAAGATCTAAATACAATGAATCAAAAATATTTTTATGCTCGAATGTGACTTTTGTGCGAGAAGTGGGAATGACTGCAAAACCTTCATCGCAAAGTTTCTGAACAAGCTCATGACCGATTCCTCTCGAAGCACCTGTGACAAGGGCAATTCCATTTTTGCAATGACTCGCAATCTCATTTAACCATAATTTTAATTTCTCAGAAATTTTATCTTCAGGATCAAAAATATCGATCTCTTTGTTGTTGATAAAAAGTTTAGGGGTAATATAGCAACCTGATTTTTCAATCATGGCACTCACACCGCAGTACTTCGTAAAACTTAAAAAAACAGCGTTAGCCACTTTTTCATAACTCAGATTTTCTCCATTTACATAATAAACTAAGTTGCACTTCGAAAAAACTTTCGGGAGAGTTGTGGTTTGCTCTGCTTCGCATTCTACCCTGAGTTCTTCAAGTGGCTGGCGCATTTTCTGTAAAGTGCTCACGACATCAACTGATGTACACGATGCAATCCCATGTAAAAGAAGTTCTTTGGGATTGGGCCCAATCTTCGTAGCTTCACCATTTTTTACCGAGATATTTATTTTTTCACCTTCTTCACATTCACCGATAAATTCCCAGTTGTGGGGATATTCTTTTGCTGTCCATTCTGTTTTAATTTTCATAGTTTATTCCTCTATTTTTTAAAATATAATTTTTCCCGACTGAATAACACTTTTTATTTTTAAATTATTTTTATCAAGAACAACGAGATCGGCAGCAAAACCTGGAATAATTCTGCCTTTCTTTGTTTTACTTTTCTGGCTTCCATCTATTTCCAAACATTCTGCAGCGTTAGTAGAAGTCATCGGCAAAGCTTCTTCTAAAGAAACAAGTTTATTTTTAATTAAATTCTTAAAAGCTTCATATACAGAAAGAGCTGCACCCGCAAGTGTTCCATCCGAATTCACATATTTTCCATCTCGAACAAATATTTCTTTATCATTTATATAAAAACTTTGCATATTTGTCCCAAAGGGTGCCATCGTATCTGAAACTAAAATAAATTTATTTCTATTCTTTATTTTAAATGCCAACCTTAAGGAATCGAAACTCACATGCAAACCATCCGCAATTATACCGCACCAAGCATCCTCATTTAGCAAAAATGCTCCGACAACACCTGGTTCACGACTGCCAAATTGACTGCAAGCATTAAATAAATGGGTGACACCTTTGATACCCATAGTAAAAGCTTCAGTCATTTGCTTAAAATTAGCATTGGTATGTCCTGCAAATAAAATAATATTTTTCTTTAATAAAGATTTGATCTGATCTTTTTCCATTATTTCAGGTGCAATTGTTATAAGAGTTTTACAATTTTTTAAGGACGTCATAAGACTTAATTCTTCAAGAGAGGGTGTCCTGATAAATTGTTTTGCATGAATCCCATTTTTTTCCTTGCTAATAAATGGCCCTTCAAAATGGATACCCAAAATTCCTAGCGTATCTTCACTTATACATTTATTTATTGTTTGTACAGCCAGTGGAATTTTAGAGAAATCATCGGTAATAAGGGTAGGAAGAAATGACGTGGTTCCATGCAAAATATGTGCTTGTGAAATTTTTAGGAGAGCTTCTTGTGTAGGTGTTTCATTAAAAAATGCTCCACCTCCTCCGTTTAATTGAATATCAATAAATCCAGGTACAACTATATTTTCTTTTAAATCAATTTCTTTTTTTATATTTTTATTAATTTTTCGATTAGAGAGATCTTTGATTGTTCCATCCGAAATTATTATATTCTTTTTCTTAATAAATGAAATACCATCAAATATCCTTGCGTTTTTAAGGCATAGCATGAATGACCTCTTATGATTCAACAATCAAAAATTAACTTTGATTGTATTTTTCTCTTATCATAAGTAAAGCACCATCGCACGCATCTCCTCGCGCAGGGACCAATCTCTTTTTAATATTTGGTTTTAATAATGGCAAAATAAATTGCGACACACCACCGACTAAAGAACAAGGAAGTTTAATTTTCGTCTCATTTTCAACTTTATCAAGGGCAAAAAATATTTTTTCTATATGCGTTGCAGCATTATTTAATAGATATAAAGCTATGCTGTCTTTTTCTTCAGCAAATTTAAAAACATCTCTAGCCAGTTCAGCGTATTTGGTTGCATTGGCATAGCACGCCCATTCAGTAACACTTTCAACTTTATCGCCTAATTTTTTTTTGATATGCAACAAAAGAGGGGATTCTATTCCACGTCCATCACATAAATGCAGAGTTTTGCGAATAGCTTCAAGTCCAAGCCAAGCAGCACCTCCTTCATCGCCATGGGGAAATCCCCAGCCACCCACTTGAAATTTACCTTTTTTTGCATATTTTAAACCAACAACGCCCGTCCCACATATAATAATTGAGCCATAATTTCCTGAGTGTGCTCCAAGACATGCCACAAAAGCATCGGATTGAATGTGGCAGTGAGCAAAACCAAGACCTTTTTGTTTTGCTAAAAACTCTTCGCGCACGGAATGTACTTCATAGCCAGCGAGTCCCATGCCGACATGAAATTGCACTTCATCCGAAAAACGCATTTCAGTGAGATTCGCAATTTGTAATGCCTGTTCAAATGCACTTACAATGGAATTGATTGCGACATCAACGGACAATCTTATATTTGCTGGCCCTGCTAACCCTTCCCCAAGCACCTTTCCATCTTCAGACTCCAAGCGAATCTGTGTCTTCGTCCCCCCGCCATCGACTCCTATGAAATAGTTTTTTTTCATCATTTCTAATCTTTAACCTCAATAATGCGCCCTTCTAACTTCTGCAAAGGTCTGGCATTCATTTGATATAATTTAGAAAATTGATTTAATTGCTCAGCTGACAGCTCAATAGGATTTTTTAAAACATACCAAGTTACATTTTCTAAGCAAGGCGGATGAGTTAATGAGCCTGAGTATGTATAAAATCCACCCTTTTGCGGAAAAATATCCAAAGCATTGATCCTCGCTTCAACTTTTTTTTCAGAGACATTTTTTCCGGGCAAGTTATGGAACAATTTTTCTAATGGTTTATTTCTTAAGCCTTTTTTTATTAAAATAGCTATTATAACCTGTGAGCCATCTTCTTTTCTGTGGACAAAGTGCACTTCCATATCTGTTCTTTTTCCTTCGATGGCATGTTCACTCGGCCTGTGAAAATTAAACTGGATCAATTCATACATATCATGAGCAATAGTAAGCTTACTTCCTCTTTCATAATTGACTTGAATCGTGTGACCATTGTTAAAAATATTAAGCGGTGTGCTAAAATATGCAAAACTTAATGAAGGAATATCATTGTCTTGCTTTAAATTTTGCTCTTTAATATCGATCGGAGATTGCTTTTTTCCTGCAATACAGGCTTGAAACTCTTGCATAAGCATACCCCATTTTGCCGGTCCCGTGCTTCCTTCATAACTCCAATGTTTCTCAATATATTTTCCTGGGACAGCGGATGCATTTAAGCGCAAAAATAAAATGAGAACTGTAAAAACAAATATAAAGGAAGCTTTCCCATTGCCTTCCTTCATAGAGATTTCCTCCTCGCTAAAAGATTTGTCTTCAGTTAACATTAATTATAGTTTACAAATGATCAATCTAGGATGCAAACACGCTCACATGCTAGACAATTGCTTCGAAAGGACAAAAATGACAAAGTATTGGGCAAAGAAGTTTAAAAATATCGTTCTCACAGGCATGCCAGGTGCAGGTAAAACTTCCTTTGGAAGAATTTATGCGGATATGAGCGATCGCTTATTTTTAGATTTCGATGCTTTTATTGAGTCTACAACAAGGAAATCTATTCCCCAATTATTTGAACTGGAAGGCGAAGAAGGCTTTAGGCGACTTGAAGAAAAAATCCTGCACAAACTCGAGCGTAGACATAATTTCGTAATAGCCATGGGTGGCGGCACTCTACAAAAATCTGAGAATTTAAATTATGCACGTCGGTTGGGACTTATTGTTACTTTAAAAACTCCACTCGATATCATCTGTCAACGTATTTTCGCAGTGAAAGAAAATCGTCCGCTTTTTATGCATTGTAAAACTCTTGAACAAGTGCAAGAAAAAGTAAATAGCTTATGGGAAGAAAGAAAAGAATCCTATGAACAAGCAGATGTTGTCATTGAAACTGCTTATAATTCAATGGATACATTAAAAATGCATCTTTCCATGATTGAACGCCGTGCGGACAATCGCGAATATATGCAAGATGTTTATAATATTATGAACAAAAAATTAAGACAGTCCTCTCGCTGGGTAGAAAAAGAAGAACCTATTCCCGAAAAAAATACAGATATTTAATAAAATACTCCAACCAAATTTCTTCGTAATTCTGATTGGATTTTAATGATTCAGAACGCTCTGACATCCTTACCTCCCTAAAACCTCCTAACGTCAATTTTTTGAGGCAGAGGATTCCCTTGATACAAAAAAGATAATTTTCACAGTTCTAGTGTCTCATTCCAAGTTCGATTCGTGGCAGTTTTTCACTACACTTCGAACACGTCCGACTATTAATCTCTTACTGAAATTTCTTTGTATGTTGAAGCTGCTCTAAGGACTTTGTACTTCAATATTGATTTAAACATACCAATCCCTGAGTCTAATGATATTCCTGATAGCTTTTTATTGCGATTCATAATTCTTGGCAAAAATAAGCTTGTTTTTATTTTTGCATCATCTTTGCGGCATGCAAAAATTCCTATCGTCTTTTTGCATACTGCGTCAGGCTTTCAATTAAACCTTGCACCGTTTGGTGCTGCGGTCTTTTCAGTTCACTTATAGCCCCGACTTTAGAAGTCAGGGTTTTACGTTCGTCGCTGGAAAAAGTTTTTTTTAGAACTATTTATCACAATTAAATCTTAATAAATTGTTTGCTGTAATGAGAGCTCGTTTTAAAAAACTTTCATTGGCAAGAGTTGCAAACTCAATTGCAAACTTTTGTTTTTCCAAACATTTATATTCTAGGATTGACTCCGGAGTGTTTATATTTTGCAGCTCAGCTAATTTATTTTCGAGCGCAGACACTGTGTAGCTGTAAAGTTCTTGTGTATTTTCTATAGTATTGTAACTATTAAAAATTGATATTTCTATCCGACTATTTATACATTTTTGCAGAAGGGTTTCTGCACTCACCGTTCTATTACCATAAGCTCTCAGAATTTCCATATTTCTTTGATTACTTGCATTGCAATCCTGTTCTATTTGATTTCTTTCAGTCATACTCATTTCTTGTGAAAAAGAATTTGTTACAAACAATATTGGAGTTATAACTATAGCCATTTTTATTAACTTTATCATAATTTACCCTTCTAAAATATCTGATAAAACCGATCAGAGTTAATAAATTATAAAAATTTAATAAATTTGTAAAATTTCATAGCTTACCAATTCATAAAATATAAAAATTAAAAATTAAACCAATAATAATAGTTTAATTTTTGATTGGTTTTACACAAAAAATGAACTGACACTTGCATAAAATGAGAATAGCTATGGGGGATTCAATGGCTTTATCGAGTGAATCGGATAGTTCTGTGTTTTCAATTACGATATCGGTAAGATTAACGAGATCATTTATTTTTAATCGCGATAATTCGAGCACTCTCCTTTTTATGTCATCCCGTTGTTTCACAATATTTTCAGCAGTTCTTGTTGAGTTCAATTCTTTTAATGCTTAAACAATTTTGGGTAAAACAAAATTGTCGACAACGTTGCCATTAAATTTAACTAAAATATCCCCCACCGATTTTTCTGGGATGTTGTATTGGATACGGATTTTGCTCGAGACAGGTTGCAGATCTGAAGAGTAAACACTAATAACTTGTTCCAAAGAATGATTGGCAACGGATAATTTTAGGATTTTAACTGTCACAGGATTATAAAAAAAAAGACCTTCTTTATATACAGTCGTATTTGGTTTCTCAAAGCGAACTTCTATACTTCTTTCTTCGGGTTCATTTTGATTACAAACTGTAAGAAATAAAAGCATTAAGATAAATATTACTCTTTTCATCTTATATCCTTGTGTGATGAATGCTAAAGTGATTTTTAATTTACTTGATAATAATCAAATAATCTTAAGTATAATTGTAAATAAGAACATTTATATGATTAGCAAAATATTTTATTATTTTCAATAATGAACTCAAACAATAGAGTTTTGTAATTTTAAATTCAAATTTATCTCACCCATCTGAATATTCCATAAACTCGCATACATTCCATTTTTCTCAACAAGTGCTTCATGTTTGCCATTTTCAATAATTTCTCCATTGTTGAAAACGAAAATTTTGTCTGCATGCCGAACGGTTGATAATCTATGCGCAACAATAATTGTAGTACGGCCAATAACCAATTTTTCTAAGGACTTCTGAATAGCCAATTCTGTTTCGTTATCGACTGCTGAGGTGGCTTCATCCAAAATAAGTATAGGTGGATTTTTTAATATAGCGCGCGCAATTGCAATCCGTTGCTTTTGTCCACCCGAAAGTTTTTGTCCACGTTCTCCGACCATTTTGTCATAACCTTCTTCAAAGGCAGAGATAAAGGTATGCGCCTCAGCTAATTTAGCAGCATGAATTATTTCTTCACGTGATGCTTGAAAAGAACCATAAGCAATATTATCCGCAATTGATCCATTTACTAAAAAAATATCTTGACTCACATAGCCAATTGAACGTCTGAGATCAGATAAATTTAGCTCAGAAATATCTTTGCCATCTAAAAGAATTTGCCCAGAATTCTTTTCATAAAAACGCATTAATAATTTTAATAAGGTACTTTTTCCAGAACCCGTTGTGCCAACAAAAGCAACAGTCTCTCCTGAATTGATTTTAATGGAAATATTATTTAAAATAGTGTGATTTGTATAGGAAAACTTGAGCTCTTTGCATTCTATATGCCCTTTTATATTTCGGAGCGCCAACTCCTGGCCAATATCAATTCTTTTGGTTGGAATTTTTAATAAATCCATCACGCGATTGATTGAAGCGAGCGACCGCTGATAGTTATCCGTGATCTCAGAGAGATCGGTCAAAGGCCACAAAAGTCTTTGCGAGAGAAAAATTAATATACTATAAAATGCTACATTTAACTGATTATCTAAAGTTAAATATCCTCCATAGACAAGAATAATCATAAAACCAAACATAACTGCCATGCGAATAACTGGAGTGATGGCTGAGCTAAATTTTATCGCGTTATAATTAGCTTTTTTGTATTGAGAACTCAATTGTTCAATCTTTTTAAACTCATAATTTTCTGTGGTGAAACTTTTAATAGTCGCAATCCCCAAAATATTATTGTTAAGATTGGAGTTTAAAATACCGGCATTTTCTCTGACCTCATAATATTTAGGGCCAATTTTATTTTGAAAATAAAACGCACCAAATAAAATAAAAGGAATAGGGAGGAGCGACAAGACTGCAATGGATGGATTTAAAATAAAAAAGACAATTCCTATGAGTATGGACGACAAAAAGACCTGAATAATAGAGTTTATGCCATTATTCAAAAAGCGTTCTATTTGGTTGATGTCATCATTTAAAATAGAAAGTAAATTTCCTGTATTTTTATTTTCAAAGTACGCAATGTCTAAATTCTGAATATGTGAATAGACATCGAGCCGCAGGTCGTGCTGGAGATTTTGCGCTAAATTTCTCCATTTAACTGAGTATAGGTATTCAAATAAGGATTCAAAGACAAAGATAAGAGCTGTTATCACACCTAAAATAAGTAATTGCTCTTTTGCTACGTTATAGCCGAGTTTAGCCAGAAGAGAACGCTCTTTATTCACAACGGTGTCTATCGCAATACCGATCAATATTTCCGGCATAATATCAAAGACTTTATTGATAGACGAGTATAACACTCCTAAACCAATGTCTTTTTGATAGTTCTTAGAGTACTGAAAAAGTCGTTTAAAAGGATGCATTTGTATATCCAGAAAAATTTATTGAAGTTAAGATGAAGATTTAATAAACTGAGTATAATTTATACCGATTTATATTTAATAGATTTTTTAAAATAATTTGTCAAATTTGGAATTAAAAATTTATTTAATCGCCTGCATGAATTGATCTTTCTAAATAATATATTCCCAAAAAAATAATTTTTGGGATAATTTCGGTTGCTTTGTTCAAACTTTATTCGATAGAATTTGGATAAATCGGCAACTTATATTTTAAAATCGTTTTTTTGGGTCACTGCGGAGTTTTCACTCATTCCTAAATTGCGAGGATTTGAGATAAGAATTAAAAATCATGCATCTCATCCTTGACAAAATTTTATTACAAATTTAATTTTAGTAAGTTATTTTTTGATAAAAAATTTAATAATAAATACTTATTTTTTATCCATAATAAAATATTTTCAGTATATTTTTTGTGATTTTCATACAAATTGAATCTAATAATTTTTTTTTTACTTGTTTAAGACAATTAAGTAAACGGATTTATTTTAATTCATATTTAACTAAAGAAAAAAAGGAACGCAGAATGGCAAATTTTATTTCAGAACAACAAATTGTAAATGAAGAATATTTTATAGATAATTATATTTTCTCAAAATTAAACGAAAAGTATGCTGATATTGATTACAAAACTGTCATGGGTAGTCTCAATGAGATCCAAAATGTTTTTGGCGGTAATGATAATTGGGCTTCGGCTTCTTTAACGTATGCAGATAATCTAATAAGCATAAAAAGACATGAAAAAGAATTTGACGAAAAAAAATCTTTTACATTTTGCATTCTATCTAAAAATTCGCGGGAATATTTAGGCTGTATCTATATAAAACCAATAAAAGTTAAAACTGACCTAGACCTTAGAAAATTATATTATGATGCGCAAATTTTATTTTGGACGGTTGCAAAAAATAATATTTCTATCGATGATGAAGTTTATAAAAACATACTTCATTTCATTAAAAATGAATGGTCATTCAAAAGAGTTGCATATCCTGGAAGGAATATTTCTTGGGAAAATTGGGAAAATATGAAAATAGGTATTTATATTAATGATCGAGATCTTTGCCCCCATGTCGGAGAATATCATGGTAAAGAATGAGAAACAATCTGACTATCTATTGCTTACATCACGATTTTTCAGTCAGGCAGCGTACTATTCGCTGTTTCCTTTTCTCGCCATTATTATGACTTCATACTTCAAAGTGGGACTTCAAACCGTAGGCATATCTATCGGGATATTTGTTGTTATTTCTAGATTCGTTTCATTTCCTTTAGGAGCCTTGGTCGACAAATATGGTGGAAAATATTTCATAATTTATGCAAATCTTGTAAGCATGCTCGCAGTTTCTGCCCTTATCTTTATTCCCAAAGATGCCTCGCTTGCAGCCTGCTTTTTTGTTTTTATTAGAATTGTTTCCTCTGCATCGCAGGGGACAGCTTATAAGTCAATTATTGCAAATAAACTTGATAATATATCCGTTCGTTCATACTCACAACTTAACATTGCTTCCAATTTAGGTACAATTGTTGGACCAGCATCAATAGCTTTGTTTCCTAATAGCAACGAAATAACATATTTTCTTATACTAACTGCATTTTTTCATTTATTAAGCTTGATTCTTATACTCCCCATGCAAAATTCTGTCAGCAATGAAAATCGATTGGCTAAGAAGTTTACAATAAATATAAAACTTTTTTTAAAAACAGAGACTCTGTTGTTTATGCTGGCCTACGTGATTCAGTTCGCCCTATTGCAAATGCTGATTTTTTGCTTTTCGTATTTTTGTCTTCATTACTTCGAAAATGTGAAACTTGCCTCAGGATTTTTTTCGATCCAAGCTCTTATCGTTATCCCAGTCATGTATTTATGCTACAATAAATATAGGGCAATCGAGAAATTTAACAAATCATTGCTTTTTATTATTGGCGTTTCAATTTTTGCATTTTCGTATGTGTTTCTTAGCCTGACAGCAAGTTTCATAAACCCAATATTGTGTGTTTTTATTTTATGTATTTTGATTACAATTTCTGAGGTCATTTCTGCACCCATTGCAGATTCTTATTTAGCCTCTCTTGGATCAAAAAACCAAAGTGGAATTGTGTTTAGCACCGCAACTTTGTTTGAGGCACTGGGAACTGGCATAGGTATATTCTGGGGAAGCAAGGCATTGGAAATATTTTCTAGCGAAAAGTCACTTCTCCCTCGCATATGGAGCGTGAGCGGTGCTGTCTGTCTTTTTCTGCTATTGGTTATCTTTATTTTATTAATAATAAATAGTTTCAAAAAACCTTCATCAAATTTAACAAAGAATCCTGTTAATAATGAGCAGGCAAAAAGTCAGCTTAAGTAATTTCGCGAAGTGTTTTTTTTGGGGGGATTTAAATATATAAGTTTTTCATTTTTTCTTTTAATCCTCGGTAAAAGAAATTATTTATCTCTAATTAATTTCTCTTTTTATACCTAATTCTTCAAGATTTTTTTTATGCTCCTTTTCATATTCAGAAACTTTAATAGATAAGTCCGCGTAATCCTTTTCCATAATATATTTAGACAGTAAACTCAATCTTTTGTAAATTTGTTGATAATTTTGTCTTTCCTCAGTGCTAACAGAATTGCTATTAAGTCTTTCAACTGCATTTTCATCTCTGAGTTTTTTTTCTAAAAATTCAACCTCTTGTTGTACTTCTTTGACACTTATAGGAAATATGATATTGACAAAATCTTTGAATTCGTTATTTTTTGCTTCAACATCTATATTTTCATTTATTTCATTCTCTTTATTTGTAGATTCAATTTTATTATTATTGCTATTTATTTTATTTAATTCTGTTTGAGAAATATTTATTCCAGATTTTTTTTCTTCACTAAAGAAAATTTTTCCCATAAATAAAATTATTAAAACAATGAGAACTCCTAGTACGAATGTATATTTATTAAAAAAATTCATTTCAATTTCTTTCATTAATATTTATCAATATAATCAAAATTTACTTCTGCTGTAAAATCTTTATCATCTTCACTATTTCTTCCTACAAATTTCATACTCAGCTTAGCATTCCCTAAGTATAAATCACAGACCAGATCTGAAAATTTATTACCTACAGAAGTATATCCATAATATTTCATTTCATTATTAATAAAATTATCTGTACTTGCTTTGAATTCATTTATTTCATCAATAATATTAGATATTGCTTCATTATTATATTTTATATCATAAGAGATATCTTTTAGTATTAACTTATGATTGAAAGAAACATTAGTCCAATCAATTCCAAGTTTATCCGCAACAAATTTTTTTACAGAATTTTCAAATCCTGCTTTGAGAAAATTTATCTGTGAATCCAAATTGATCATAACTGGAGTCCAATCTCTCACAAATTTTTTATTATCAACAAGATTTTTACTTGAAAGAGCGATTATTTTTACTTCATCACAGTCTTTTTGATTAACTTTTTTATCAAAGAAAAAATGTAAAATATTAATTTTAAAAAAAAAGGACCCCTTAAATCTTTTTGGAAATGAATCAACTTTAACATCGGCACCATTTTTATGCGTTTTGACTTTTAAGATATAAAAAGACTCTTTAGTATTTTCTGCATTCATATAATATGTATAATGTTTTGAAGTATTTTCAATAGGATCTGGCTTTTGCACAGGATCTTGTGGAGCATCTTGAATTCCTTTTCTTTCTGCAGTAACTTTCACTCCACAAGACACGATTTGAGCAGAGATAAAAATCAAAATCAATACTTTTCTTATAGGCATAGTTCAATCCTTATAAGAGTGCTTAAATTTTATTATAAGCACTTTATCAGATTATAATTTGTTCGTAAATGAGATTTTACTTGTACGATCTAATATTAGGTATCCATTTACTTTCTCAAAAGCCCAATAATTTGCTTGAGATCTAAAATAAGAAGTTGCACTTGATCCACCAAAAATTGAGCCAATAGTGCCTATAAAGAAAGAGCCAACTTGGCAATAATAATAATTACATCTATCAATTCTTCCAGCAGCGTATAAAATTCCAGAAATTGGTGGTTGTATAACACTTGGAGGAGTAGAGCCTGCATTTTGCATTGAAACACGCAGAAGAACACGATCCATTAAGAGTTTCTTTTGTTCTACCGTAATATCACTTTGTTCTCTTGGCGTGTATTGAAATTCTCCATTGTCCCCATCAAATTTAATTTCAAACCAATCTCCAGACTGTTTATCTTCTACAATAGAGTGGGCGGATGATGTCGAGAACCATCCTCTCGATGAAGTTTTACTTTCTATTCTAGTATATAAATTAGACAAGTGATATTTTGCTGAAAAAGATCTTCTCCCTTTAACTTGATAAGTATAATTAACATTCAAAGTCATATTTGCAGAAATATTATTAATATCATTTTCTTTAACGGGTTGATTAATATTGCTATAATATGTACATCCACCTAGAAGATTGAGCTTTACTCTTCCAGATACACTGCCGAAAAACTCATCCTGTTTACTCTCCTTTTCGTTTATTGATGGCAAAGGCATTTTTGGATCTAAATTTTTAAGCGTCTGATAGCTCACTCCAGGGATAAAGGCATCTATAAGAGCTGAAAATGTAGAATTTAATGCAGCACCAGGGTCTTTTAAGTAGGCATTAAAGAATGCGTTTTTAATAAGCATAGGCTGCCAAGTAATATTTAAGTTTTTATTCATTTCCTGGTACTTTTGCACCAAATTACTTGTATCTGTATTGAATAAAAGATTTGCTGAAATTCCTTTAAGTAAAGCATATTTTTGATATGAATTCTGAGCAGCCATTTCAATATTATCCGCAACTGCTTGCAAACTTTGCAAAGGTTTTAATAACTCCTCAAATCTTTTATATGTATAATCATATCTATCTGCAGCTAACTTAACTTCTCTTGATGTTCTATCAAATTCTTTTTCTGCGGGATAAAACTCATAATTTAATAATCTTCTATAATTTTCTACGAGGGCGTCTAATAATTTTTTAGCCGCGGCCGTTGCTAAAGAATTTGGCTCAGTTCTTAACAAATCTTCATACTTATTTCTAGAAGAATCTAACTCCATGCCAAGTTTTGTTTTTTTAATTTTTATCTCTTCAAATTTGTTATACGCCTCTTCATTTTCAATTTTTTAATTTGCTAGTATTTCAAAAAGTTTTGCTTTCTCTTTATCTAATGGATCAAGTTCTTTTATCATATTATTTATTTTTAAAAGTATGCTTTCTCGAATTAAAGTACTCTGTTTTAGTGAATTTTGATCAATTTTCATTGTCGAACAAAATCCTAAATTTAAATTCTGCTGAACAGCACTCACAGTTACCTTACCGACTTCAGGAGGAAGAACATAGGCATTTTGACACTCTTCATCAAACATAACGCCATTTGAGTTTTCTGGGTGGTTAACTCCTTTAAAATCACATTTATTTACTACATTAGGTCCTCCTGCAATAGCAATATTGGAAAGAAATAGTGATGAAAAAAGCAAGGTCAATTTGGCATTTTTAGACATTGTAAAATCTCCTATATAAGACATTGTTATTAGACAGGAACAAAAATAAATTATGATCTATGTAAAATATTGAGTTTTAAAAATTAAGTAAAAAATAATAATTTATAATATACTTATCTTATTATAATAAAATCTTATGTTTAATTTTATTAAAAAAAGTATAAGCATATTTAATAAATTATACAATTTAATAAATATTATTTATAATGTAACAAAACTTTGTAGAAATTTATCGTTTGATTTTAAAAATGAAATACTTCCATTTTGATTTAAACTCAAAGTAAAAGAAATAGCATGCTTTCAGGGCAGTGCTTTTTGCGCAAGTTTATTTCGGGAGATTTTAAATTTATAAGTTTTCATTTCTTTCTTTATTCTCGGTAAAAAAAGAGCATCCTTTCAGGGCAGAGTTGCTGACCGCAAATGCCCTTCAAGAATGCTTTTCCTTTACCTAAAATTCAGTCTAACTATGTTATCTTATAATTTAAAATCGTTTTTTGGGTCACTTCATGAGTTTCGTTCAAGCTTTTTTTTCGTGTTTATTATGCTAAATAAGCTAACTTATATTTTCAAATTGTTTTTTACGGAACTTCATTTTTTTCACTCTGCTTTATTGCTGTGCTTTTACTTTATTCATCAGTGTTCATTTTAATTCACAGCACGTTGCATACGTAAAGCTACTTAGCATAAATCATCAGTGTTCATTTTAAGCGACATTGTCTGAACAATTCAGCAGATTGACGAATATTATAACTCAGAGGGGGGAGTCATGTTAGGGGCTTCGATGGGCATTTGCGGCCAGCAACTCTGCCCATCGAAGCCCCTAACATGACGCATACCCAGATGAAGTTTAGAAAATACAAACTGATGATTTAAAAAAAATATTAATGTAAAAAAAAATCAAACTGATGATTTATGCACCCTTTTTTTTAATTTAATTTGCAATGTGCTGCGCGCTATTTTGAGTTTTTTTGCGGCAGCACTTAAATTTATTTTGTTGGGATAAAATTTTGATAGATACTGTTGTAAAAGCTCATCACACATTTGATTGAAAGTGAGATTTTCTCCATTTTCATCGGATGTATTGATAATAATTCTGTCTTTAAAATCTATTTCAGTTGCATTTTGTTTGTCTTGTTTTTTAGATTTTTCTAAAATTCTTTCTGGGATACCCATGGGGGATAAGACTTTATCGGTCTGATGTTCGGTCATGGCGCGCAGGCAATTGCGCAGTTCACGCACATTGCCTTCATCCCAGGGCAATTGACAAAGGACATTCATGGCGGTTTTTTCAATCCGATAAGGCCCACCTTGCATAGTTTGGCAGAAAAATAAGATGAGATCGGGGATTTCTTTTTTTCGTTCGCGCAAGGGTTTTAATAAAATTTCGGTTTCACAGAGTCTTTGCCAGAGGTCATTGCGAAATTCGCCTTTTTCAACTTGAGTGCTGAGAGGAATGTTGGAGGCAGCGATAAAGCGGACATTTATTTTCCGGGGAGTGGATTCTCCGATCCTTGTGACCTCTTGATTTTCTAAAACACGCAAGAGGGCGACTTGGGCATTGGCGGATAAACTCGCCACTTCATCTAAAAACAACCATCCACCGTTGGCATCTTCCAGTAAACCCGATTTATGCGTGTGTGCTCCGGTAAATGCGCCTTTCACATAACCAAACAGAACGCTTTCGAGCAGGCTTGGCGCTATGCTCCCGCAATTGATTTTAATAAAAGGAGCATTCAGAACGAAAGAAGAAAATAAATCTGCAACAATTTCTTTGCCTGTTCCGGATTCGCCTTCAACATAAACGGAAGTGATGGCGGAGTTGATAATTTGTGGAATACGTATGTTAACTTTGTTTAAAGACGCCCCAGCAAAATTGATTTTTTCAATCTGGTTACCTGGGGAAGTTAATTTATTTTTATGATCAATTCCTCTTTTTAAATAAGCAGATTTTCTTATGGATAAAATCTTTTCAACAATATTTTTTGTTTTTGATTTTTTGGAAAGAAATTCGTCTGCTCCACCTTTAAGACTTTGTAAGACGGAGTCAGGATCATCTAAGTTTGAACTCATAAGCACAATAATTTCAGGATGCAATTCTCTTAATTCCGCTACGATTGATATGCCATTTTTATGATCTTTTTCCGATAGAAATATATCTAGGATAGCAAAATCAATTTTTTTAAAGGATCGAATTAACCTCTTAAAATCAAATAAATTAACAACTGAAATAATTTTAAAAGAAATATTTTTCTTATTCGCTTGTATTTTCCGGGCAAAGTTTTTTAACTCAAATGGATCATCATCTAAATGAATTAATATATATTCTTCTTTTATTTCTTTTGAAAAAACTGAGTTCATAAAATCTCACAAAAAAGAGGTTCTTTTTTCTTGAAAAGAACCTCCATTTTCTATTCCAAAATTATCAATTATTATGACTAATAATTTTAATATTTATGAAAACTTTTTAAGTTTTGTGGATTGCTTTTCCGCAGAACATCCACTGCAACCTGAAGATGAACATCCTTGAGTCTTCTCTTCTGCGGACTTTTTTTTCGGTAACCATTTATAAATAAGAAATACGGCCGCTGCAGCAACGATCGTTATAACAATAATTTCTTGAAGCATACCGGAGTCCCTTTTTAGATTTATCCAATGAAATATTGTGAAACATGAAAAACGATAAATGCACAAATATATGCTAAACCAAACATATAGCTGAACATGACTGTAGGCCAAAGCCAGGTGTTTGTTTCACGCTTAGCTACTGCTAAAGTTGGTGCGCACTGAGGAGCAAAAATATACCAAGTTAGGAAAGCCAATGCGGTTGGCAAAGACCAAGCCGTCGAGAGCGTGGTTGCTAAACCTTCCGCAACAGCTTCTTCACTTCCACTGATAGCATACACTGTCCCAAGCGCAGCAACAGCGACTTCTCTTGCTGCCATACCGGGAATAAGAGCAATTGCTATTTGCCAGTTAAAACCTATTGGAGCGAGAATAGGCTCAAAAAAGCGACCAATCATACCAGCAAATGAGTAATCGATAGCTGGTAATGTTGCACCTTCAGGTGGATTTGGATAGGTCGCTAAGAACCAGATGAGAATCATAAGAGCTAGAATAAGAGTACCAGCCTTTGTTATAAATAACTTAGCACGGGTTGTGAGTCCTAAAAATAGATTTTTTAAGCTTGGCATTTTATAGGTAGGAAGTTCCATGAGCAATGGGTGAACATTTCCCTTGATAAAGAATCTTTTGAGAACAAATGCAACGGCCAAAGCAGAAAGAATACCTATCAGATAAAGACCAAACATCACTAAACCAGGTAAAGATGCAAAGCCAAATACAGTTTTTGCAGGAATAAAAGCTGCGATAATGAGAACATAAACAGGCAAACGCGCAGAACACGTCATAAGGGGCGCAATTAAAATCGTGATAATACGATCTCTTTTACTCTCAATTGTGCGGGTGGACATAATTCCAGGAATAGCACAGCCAAAACTTGATAAAAGTGGGATAAAAGCACGACCGTGTAAACCCACCCCTCCCATAAGTTTATCCATTAGGAAAGCTGCACGAGCCATATATCCTGTATCTTCTAATAAAAGCAGGAAGAAAAACAGCAACAGGATTTGCGGTAAAAACACTAGAACACTACCAACACCCGCAATTATACCGTCTGAAAGAAGATTACGAAGGACACCTTCAGGCATACTTTCGGTCACGAGAGCTTGTAAGCTTGCAAAACTGCTTTCAATGAATTCCATAGGGAATTCAGCTAAGGTAAAGACAGCTTGAAAAACTGCAAATAAAAGAAACAAAAGTGTTAACGTTCCAAACACTGGATGTAATAATAAGCTATCTAGTCTCTTTGTCCACTCAGATGCAACACCTTGTTTTCTATTCGCAACACAGAGAATACGTTCAACTTCCTTATGATAGGAACGTACATCGAGTGCATTGGGTTCTGTCCAAACACATTTTAAATTTGAAGTGATATTTTTTTGTTCTTTATTTACATCATTGGTAGGAATCTCAGAAGAATTTTTACCAACTTCTTTTTCAAGAGCCGCAACAAGTTCGTTAATTCCATTTTTACGAATAGCAACAGTTGGGATAACAGGAACACCGAGTTCTTTGGAGAGAAGCTTGATATCAATATCGTAACCACGTTTGCGCGCAACATCCATCATATTTAAAGCTAAAACGATAGGTTTACCAACTTTTTTTAATTCAAGCACAAGGCGAAGACCCAGATGCAGGTTAGTGGCATCGGCCACGCAAATAATAGCATCTGGGATATTTTCATGGGCAAATTTGCCCAAAACAACATCCCGAGTGACTTCTTCGTCAGGGCTCCGTGCTCTCAAGCTATAAGTACCAGGTAAATCGACGACTTTTACTTTTTTACCCTGTGGACTTAAGTATGTTCCTTCTTTCTTTTCGACAGTCACACCCGCATAGTTTGCAACCTTCTGGCGGCTCCCTGTTAAAGCATTAAAAAGAGCGGTTTTTCCACAGTTAGGATTTCCAACTAAAGCAATACGGGTAGGGGATAAAATATCTGCATGAATAGACATATTAGGCGATCTTTCTAACCAAAATTGCTTGAGCTTCTTTGCGACGCAATGCAACCAAAGAGCAAACACGGATCAGGACAGCGATAGGATCTTTACCAATCATCCCTTGGTGCTCTAAAGTGACTTCCGTTCCTTCAATAAATCCCATTTCTAAGAGTCTTTTTTCGAGTTCGCCTGCTGGAAGAGTGTTTTCTAATCCTAATTTTTTTTCATCGATTTCAATGACAACTGCTTTTTCGCCAATTTTGAGCTCGCAAAGAGACACGAGCTCTGTGTCTGTTGAAACGTCACATTGATCGAGATGGATGCCAAAATCCAATGGATTGGCCATTTTTGTCTGCATAGAGAAAACCTCTAACTATTTGATAATATATAAAATTAATGGTTATTTCTACTTTTAGAAAGCAACCAGCACAAAATCATGCTAGCACTCATGATAACGATTATCAATATCGGAGGGAGGTTATCTAAACGACATTATAGTTAATTAATTAACCATTATTCCTAGCTTTTCTTACGTGTGGCAATATCTACCCAGACAGCTAATAGCAAAATACTCCCTTTTACAATGTACTGCCATGTGACTTCAATATTTAAAAGACTCATGCCGTTGTCTAAGCTAGCCATAACTAAAGCACCGATAATTGCGCCAAATATCGTACCTACTCCACCCATTGTGCTCGTACCACCAATGATAGCTGCCGAAATTGCATCAAGTTCAAAGTTTTGTCCAGCAGATGTGGTAGCAGCATTCAAACGAGCAGTTAAAATAATACCAGCAACAGCTGTGAGAGCACCCATGAGGATAAAAACAAATAATGTATTTCTTTTTATATTTATTCCAGAAAGTCTTGCTGCTTCGACATTTCCTCCCATTGCATAAATATGTCTTCCAAAAATAGTGTTATTTGTTACGATATGAAAAGTTATTCCTAAAATAAAAACGACCAATACTGCATAAGGAATCCCCATATAAAATGCCATCACTAAGAAAAATGCAGCTATAGATAATGAGTATAAAATAATACTTAATAATTCGAGACTCTTTGGCAGGACTGTAAAACCATATTTTATTCTCGAATTTCTTTTTTTGATCTTTAATAAAATAAAAAGTATGATACAAATAATTGCAATCAGAATTGTTAAATCATTGAATGGTGGTTGTTCACCTATATAAAATTTATTTGACAATAAAGAATTGTAGCCCAAGACAGGATTATTAAATTCATCAAGAACAGGTTTTCCCATTTCATCAAATTGCTTATCCAGAGTATAGATAAATGGCGGAATATAACCTTGTCCTATTAATTTAAATGAATCACTCATGGGGCCAATTGTGCGTCCATCTGTTATTCCTAATATCGCTCCACGAAAAGCGATCATACTAGCTAATGTAACAATAAAAGCTGGAATTCTTCTATATGCAACCCAATAACCTTGCCACAGGCCTATAAGCGCACCTAATGAAAGCGTTGCAAGTACAGTCGGCACAGTTGGCCAATTGTAATTTACTTGCAAAACAGCACTCGCTGCTCCAATAAATCCTGCAACTGAACCAACAGAAAGATCGAGATGACCAGCCACTAATATCATCGTCATTCCGATAGCTAAAACACCCACAGTTGACGTTTGTAAAAACAAATTCGATAAATTTCTTGGCGAAAGAAAAAGTGAGCCTGTTAAATAAGTAAAGACTGCCCAGATAACAAACAAAGCAATAAGCATTGTATATTGACGAATATTTTTTTTAAATGACGCTATAATTATTTCCAATAATTCGGATTTATTCACGTCTGAATTTATTTTATCAGCAGAATTTTGATTAAGAAAATTCATACAGTCAATTCATCTCCTTTAGTATGTCCTGTTGCATAACGCATTATCTTTTCTTGTGAAGCATTTTTATATAATATATCGCCCTTAAACTCCCCTTCATGCATGATTAAAATACGATCACTCACTCCTAATATTTCTTGTAATTCTGACGAAATCATTAAAATGCAAACACCGTTCTCAATCAATTCATTCATGATTTTATAAATTTCAAATTTAGCACCAATATCTATACCACGTGTTGGTTCATCCAGTATTAAAACCTTTGGATTCGTCATAAGCCATTTAGAAAGAACTACTTTTTGTTGATTTCCACCACTTAAATTTCCGGATAATTCTTCGATCGAATGAATTTTAATTTTTAAATCTCGAACATATTTATGACTTTTTGAGATTTCTTTGTTTTCATCGACAATGCCAAATTGGGTGATATTTTCAATACTAGACAACGTGATATTTTCTTTAATATTCATTCCAAGTATTAAGCCAAATCTCTTTCGATCTTCAGAAACTAAGGCAATTCCTTCTTGAATTGCATCTTTTTCTTTAGAAATATTTAATTTTTTCCCGTTTAAATATAATTCACCACTCGTTATCTTACCCCATGCGCCAAATATACTCATAACAAGTTCTGTACGCCCTGCCCCCATCAGTCCAGCAATGCCTAGTATCTCTCCTTGATGCAATTTAAAACTGACATTCTTAACAACTTTTAGCCCTGTTTCAGGGTCTTGAACTGTCCAATTTCTCACTTCAAAAACAACTTTGCCTGGTTTTTTCTCAACGCGCGGATAAATCTCTGTTAAATCTCTTCCCACCATTTTAGTAATCAATTTATCTTCGCATAAATCCTTTTTATCACTCGTAATAATAGTCTTTCCATCGCGCAAAATAGTGATCCGATCTGCAATTTTATATATTTCTTTGAGCCTGTGTGAAATATAAATACAGGTTTTACCTTTATTTCTAAGTTCTTTTATTATTTCTAAAAGATTATCCGCTTCTTTTTCTGTTAAAGCGGCAGTGGGCTCATCTAAAATTAAAATATTTGCATTTTTCGCGATTGCTTTTGCGATTTCAACCAACTGCTGCTCACCGACACCTAGCTGAGAAATTTTATCCGATGGATTTACATTTAATTTCACTTCTTGCAATATTTTTTTTGCTTCATTAAAGGATTTCTCCCAATCAATAAATATGCTTTTTGTATATTCATGACCTAAAAAAATATTTTCGCAGACAGTCATGTCTTTTACGAGAGCCAACTCTTGATAAATAATAGCTATACCTGCAAGTTCACTATCCCGCGTCCCTCTAAAGTTTTGCAGAACGCCATCGACGAATATTTCACCTTCATAATTCCCAGCTGGATATAAGCCACTTACTATCTTCATTAAGGTAGATTTTCCAGCACCATTTTCTCCGCACAGTGCATGGATTTCCCCCTTTTTTACCGATAAATTCACAGAAGACAATGCTTTAATCGCCCCAAATTTTTTACTAATATTTTTCATTTCTAAGGTAGAACTAAGCAAAAATAACCTCCTTAAAAAAGAATTCAATCTAAGATAAAATCCTTTTGAGTCTATATTTATTTAGTTACAAATTTATAAACATCTTCTTTCTTAAAGAAACCAGATTGAATAAATTCTTTTTCAATATTATTTTTATCTACTATAATAGGTTCTAGGAAAACGGAAGGAACATTTTTATTTCCATTTGCAGTAAAATGCGTTGCCTTAATCGGTTTTTTCTCAGCCATATCTTTTGCAATTTTAAGAGCAAGTTCAGATAATTTACCTTGATCCTTAAATATGGTCATTGATTGTGTGCCAGCAGCAATTCTTTGCGCTGCAGTTAACTCGGCATCTTGCCCTGTTACATAAACTTTTCCAGCTAATTTTTGCGAAGACAGTGCTTGTATAATTCCACCAGCGGTATTGTCATTAGGTGCTAAAACTGCATTTATATTATTTTTATTCGCAGTTAAAGAGTTTTCCATCAAACGCTGTGCTACACTGGGTTGCCATTCTTGAATATTTTGTTCTGTAACAATTTTTATATCTCCTTTTTTTACAAGAGGAGCAATATGTTTCATAGCTGCATCATGTAATATTTTGGAATTATTATCCGTTGGTGCACCAAGAAATACAGCATAATTTCCTTTTGGTACATTTTTAACTAAATATTCTCCTTGCAACTCACCAATTTTTGGATTGTCGAATGAAACATAGAGATCGAGATCAGAATTTAAAATCAAGCGATCGAGCGAAATCACTTTGATGCCTGCTTTGTGAGCTCTTTCAACTAACGTACTCGCAGCAGACGCATCATGTGGAGCAATGATTAAGGCATTTACTTTTTGTGAAAGTAAATTTTCGACTTGTGAAGCTTGTACAGAGGCGTCTTGATCGGAGACTTGCAATAAGATTTTTACACCAAGTTTTTTTGCAGCTTCTTCTAGACCTTGTTTGTATCTAACCCAAACTATATCTCTTTGGGTTGGCAAAGAGATACCGATACGAATGTCTTCCGCAGCAAATGCGTTTATAGAAAAAGCAGTTGAGAGAAGAAGACTTAATGATGAAAAACGGAGAAACAATCGTCTGGTCAAGTGATTCATACGGACTCCTTATTTTTAGATCTAATGCTTATTGAAACTCAATAAATATTACAGATTAAAAATAAAAAGTCAAAACGAGTTCGGAAACAGAAAGTAAATTAAAAAATATAATAGACTCTGTAAGAAAATTTTTTAAATAAATTGATGATTAAATAAATTATTTAACCGATATTCCATTTTTAGCTCTAAGTGCAAAAAACGCTATATAAACGTAACAGATTAAGGGAACGATATAACTGATACTTAAATTAGAAATATCTGCTACGTAACCTTGGATTAATGGAACAATGGCTCCACCAACAATTGCCATACAAATAATACCAGAACCTTTTTCTACAAAGGAACCTAGGCGCTCAGTACTTAAAACAAAAATTGTTGGGAACATAATAGAATTAAATAAACCCACAGCAACAATACATGTCATGGCAAAATAACCTGTACCCATTATAGTACTTGTGACCAATGCGCAAGCGATTATCGCATGAGTGAATAAGACTTTGCTTGGTTTTATTTTTGTTGTTACAAATGCACCAATAAAGCGACCAACCATAGCACCGCCCCAATAGAGTGATAAATATTTCCCAGCTTCATCAAAAAGAATATTACCAATTGTAGGTTGAGAAATATAATTAATCATTAGACTTCCTATTGCAACTTCTGCTCCGACATAAGCAAAAATAGCAAGAGTGCCCATAACAAGATCTGGGTGATCAAATAATTTAAATTTAACATTAGAATTTAAATTATTTTGGACTGCAACTTTATTATTTGGAAATTTAAAAAAGCATAAAGCAACCGCAATTATAATAACAAATAAGGTTAATCCTAAATAAGGTAACTGAACTGAACCTGCCTGAGTTGATCTATATATTTCTAAATCCAGAGCCGATAACGCTACGATTTCATCTGCTGATTTTACTGCAACTGAAAGGATAAGTGCTGAACCAATTAAAGGAGCAATGGTTGTTCCTAAAGAATTTAATCCTTGGGCAAAAATAAGCCGACTCGAAGCACGTGCTTTTGAACCAATCGTAGTTAAATAGGGATTTGCCGCAACTTGAATGACTGTAACACCACTCGCTAAAATAAATAATCCCCCAAGAAAAACGCCATAAATGGCAATTTTTGCTGCCAGGACAAAAGAAAAACAGCCCAAAGCTGTTAATGCGAGACCGACTAAAAAACTATTTTTATAACCCACTTTTTCAATAAGCTTACTTGCAGGCATAGAAACTATAAAATAAGCTGCGAAAAATGTAGTCTGCACAAGCATAGTCTGCGCATAATTTAAAGAAAATAATTCTTTCAAATGTGGAATCAGAACGTCATTGAGACAAGTAATGAAACCAAAAAGAAAAAAAAGCGTTGAAACTACGGCAATGGCTGGTTTGCTATTTTCTTGAGTTTTCGGGATTGGATTTTGATCATGGGGACGAGGATTCTGAGCAACTGTAACCATTTTAACCTCTAATATTTGAAATGGAAAAGATTCCTAGGATAAAGAATTGAACTCAATTATTCATCCAAAGAAAAGCTTCAGTGAATGAATTATGGGAAATTGTCCTGGATGGGAAGCTTCTCTGTGTTTTTTTTACATCTAAGGTAGAGAATTATGTGGTTTTGGCTATATGGACAAGCATTTATGCGGTTTAGTCACAAATATTGATATGAGCAAAAACACCCAAATAAATGTCTTTAAGACATTTATTTCTTCACAACTGCCTGAGCTGCAGCAAGCATTGCAATTGGTATGCGAAAAGGTGAACAACTAACATAATTTAAGCCTAAATTATTACAAAACTGAACACTTGCTGGCTCACCACCATGTTCACCACAAATACCAAGTTTAAGTCCTGGATTTTCCTTACGACCGAGTTCACAGGCAAGTTTTATCAGACGCCCAACACCGTCTTGATCAATCACGGCAAAAGGATCTTCTTCAAGAATATGCTCTTGCTTATAAACTCTTAAAAATGGAGCTGAATCGTCACGGCTAAAGCCATAAGTCGTTTGAGTTAAATCATTTGTACCAAAACTAAAAAAATCAGCGTGCCGTGCAATTTTATCGGCAACTAAAGCCGCTCGCGGAACTTCAATCATCGTGCCAAATGGTAAGTTGGGCGCTATTTTTTGCAAACGATCTCTAAGCCATTTCAGTTCAGTTTCTATTCCGACAAGTGGAATCATAATTTCTGGAAAGACTTTTTTGCCCTGTTCTTTACAAATTTCACTTGCTTCTAAAATTGCCCGCACCTGCATTTCATAAATTTCTGGGTGAGAAATGCCTAAGCGACATCCACGATGACCGAGCATAGGATTGGCTTCATGGAGAGCTCGCACGCGTTGCTTCAGATCTTCCAGAGAAAAACCAAGCTGTGCTGCTAAGGTCATCATATCCTTATCAGTGTGCGGCAAAAACTCGTGCAAAGGTGGATCGAGCAAACGAATAGTGACTTCATATCCTTCCATAGCGCTTAAAATACCAACAAAATCATCTCTCTGAAATGGCAGTAGTTTATCTAAGGCCGCTTTTCTCTCTAAACTATTCTTTGATAAAATCATTTGTCGAACAACGGGCAATCTATTTTCCTCAAAAAACATATGCTCAGTTCTACAGAGACCTATTCCTTCAGCGCCAAAACTCCGAGCATATTGAGCATCACGTGGAGTATCTGCATTGGCACGTACTTTCATATGCCTAATTTCTTTAGCCCAATCCATAAAAATAGAAAAATCCCCGCTTAATTCAGCATTTTTTGTTTCGACTTTGCCAAGCATAACTTCGCCCGTCGTACCATCTAATGTAAGCCAATCACCTTCTAGAATTTCTATGCCTGAGACTTTTACAGATTTTTGTGTTTGAGAAATATTTAAAGAAGAGCAACCCGCTATACAGCATTTTCCCATTTGTCTTGCAACAACTGCGGCATGAGAAGTCATTCCTCCCCGCGCGGTGAGAAATCCTTGTGAAGCATACATCCCACCAATGTCCTCGGGCGAAGTTTCATCGCGCACCAATATAACCAATTCTCCTCGGGCTGCCCAACTCTCCGCTTCAAGGGCAGTAAATACAGCTCTGCCAGAAACAGCTCCAGGTGAAGCCGGTAAGCCTTTTGCTATCAATTGCTTATGCGCTCTGGGATCCAAAGTTGGATGGAGGAGTTTATCGAGATCTTGAGCATTCACTCTCAGTAGAGCCTCTTCTTTTGTCATCAATCCTTCTTTAGCAAAATCGATGGCAATTTTGAGAGCGGCTTGAGTTGTCCTTTTTGCGTTGCGCGTCTGTAAAATATAAAGCTTCCCTTCCTGAATAGTAAACTCAATATCTTGAACATCACGGTAGTGTGCTTCTAGTTTATTACGCACATTTTCAAGCTGAATAAAAACTTCTGGCATTTCTTTTTCTAATAAATGCAATGGTTTTGGTGTACGAATCCCCGCCACCACATCCTCTCCCTGGGCATTGATTAAAAACTCACCATAAAAGACATTTTCACCTGTGGAAGGATCACGGGTAAAACAAACCCCAGTTCCTGAAGTTGACCCCATGTTGCCATAAACCATGGAACAAATATTTACCGCTGTTCCCCAATCGTGGGAAATGGAGTGAATCTCACGGTATTTTTTAGCTCTTGGGCAATTCCAGCTTTTAAACACAGCACCAATTGCTTGCCAGAGTTGTTCATAAGGATCTTCAGGGAAAGCTTCCATGATGTGTTTTTGATAAATTGCTTTAAAAACGCCAACCAATTCTTTAAGATCGGATGCCGTGAGCTCGGTATCTTCTTTATAACCATTCATTTTTTTAAATGATTCCAATTCATCTTCCATATAATGCGTTTCAAGATCTTTAACAACACTCGAATACATCTGAATAAAGCGCCGATAAGAATCATACGCAAAGCGGGGATTGTCAGTTTTCGTAGCCAGAGCTTCAACGGTCATTTCATTCAGTCCTAGATTTAAGACTGTGTCCATCATACCTGGCATTGAGATGCGAGCTCCAGAACGCACACTGACCAACAAGGGGTTGCGAGCATCCGCAAATTTTGCGCCCATCGAATCTTCTGTTTTTTTGAGAGCTGTTTCGATTTGATTCATAAGTTCCCGAGAAAAAGAAGCTCCATCTCTAATATATTCGAGACACACACGAGTAGAGATTGTAAAGCCTGCAGGCACCGGTAAACCAAGTGCTGTCATTTCAGCTAGATTTGCTCCTTTCCCGCCTAATTCTGATTTCATTGAAGCATTGCCATCAGCGTATCCACTTCCAAAAAAATATACAAAACTCATACATTCTCCTCGTGAGTCAGAATTTGAGAAATTTTCTGCTTTCTCGCTAAATGAATTCATACTCGATATCATTATAATTGTAAAATAACACTTAATAGAGCTGCGCTGTAAAATTGTTCAACAAATTCTATAATTTGAGTGTCCAATCTTTTGATAGTACTTTTTCTATAGTAATATCAATACCTTTTACATAAGAGCCTTAAATTTTCGTTATAAAAATCTGTTATCACTAAAAATCTCAGAGAATTTGCACAAAAAGAAAGCTTCTACTTGTAAGTTCTCCTATTTTCTATTAGCACAATTTATGGGCACTAAGTGTTCACTCTTTTAACAGAGCGGAACAACTTCTTCTCTTATCCTTTGTTTTTACTAAAAAAAACTATTAAAGTGCGAGGCATAAGAGTTGCTAAGCAAAATAAGAACATTTTTAAATGAGGTATCTCCTATGGGCGATGTAATTGACTTCTTCTCAAGAAAAATAATTAGAGAAAATGCTAATAAAAACTTAGCTAAAAAAGAAAAAGAACCTGTTGCAAAAGCTGATTTTGCTAAAACCTCAGCACAGAATAAAGCAAATCAAGAAAGATTGCGCAAAGAACGCGAACAGGCCAATAAAAATGTGATGAAAAGTTACAGAATAAAGTAAGAAAATAAAAGTCGAAAAGGCATTTTAGAGCTTCTTTAAAATGCCTTTTGCTTTTCACTCAGATATTCTTGACACTTCAGGTTAATAGTATGTTAGATGAAGAAAAAAATAATAATAATATTTATCATATAAATGAATTTAAGTTAAAAAAACTTGCTGAAATTGAAAAAAAGAGAAATATCAACGTTTTAGAATTTTATAAATTCTCTGAAGATAAAGAATGCGAAGAAAATTTAATAAATTTTAAAATTAATAACATAAAAAAAAGTGTTCAAAGAATAAATAAACTTATTTCACAGATTAAAGAAATTTCAGACAAACCCCAAAAATAGTTCCTCCTCTCAGTTGTCATTCTAAGAAATTATTGTAAAAAAGACAGCGACCGATGTTTTTACAAATGCTTTTTTACGAAATGAGGACTGCCCCATGAGCTCTATTCCATTCTATGCAAAAAAATTTGTTTCCGGAATAAATATCGAAGAAGCTTTTGCTGTTGTAGAGCGACTTAATGATAAAAAAATATGTGTTACCCTTGATCTTCTTGGTGAAAATATCAGCGAAAAACAACAAGCCATAAAATTTGTTGACGAATATGATATTCTACTTAAAAAAATTTCTGAAAAAAAATTAGACTGTTACGTTTCAATAAAACTCACAATGCTGGGTCTCGATATTGATTTTGATTTTTGTTACAATAATCTCTCTCAAATTATGCGCATTGCAGATCACTATAATATTCGTGTCGCTCTCGATATGGAAGGAAGTGATTATACGGAACGGACGATTGTCATTTACGAAAGAGCTGCAAAAGAGTTTAAAAATATTGAAATTGTTTTACAAGCTTATTTAGTCAGAACAGAAGATGATGTTAAGCGAATTTTGGCTGCAAATGGAAGGGTTCGACTTTGTAAAGGTGCATATAAGGAGCCTCCAGAAAAAGCCATAAAAAAAATGTCACAAATTGTTGAAAATTATAAAAAACTCATTCAAAAACTCCTACTTGAAGGGCAAAGAATATGCATTGCCTCACATGATGACGATATTATTGATTTTTGCATAGAATTTATTGAGAAAAATAATATTCCAAAAGATAGGTATGAGTTCCAAATGTTGTACGGAATGCGAGAAAAAACTTGGTCCCGTATTCGCGAGAAAGGTCATAACATGACAATTTATGTCCCCTATGGTGATCAGTGGCAAGCATACTATGCGCGCCGACTTGCTGAGAGGAAAGAAAATGTCTTTTTCGTTCTTAAGAATTTATTTAAATCTTGAAATTGTGCAATCTCCTTGATTCAAAGTTCATACTAGTGTATTAGTACAATCCTCTCTTAAAGTTTTTTACGAGAGGATTAAATTTTTTTTAAAGAATGTAATTTTTTTAATCTCTTTATGTTGTTTTTCTGTTTAAAAAGGAGCCCAAGCGTGTTGCCTAAACGAAATGTCGGTTTAATCGGAGTGACTTTAGCTTCTGTTGGGAGCATGGTCGGTTCTGGGTGGCTGTTTGGCCCTCTTTACGCTGCACAAATGGCAGGTCCCGCTTCAATCACATCATGGCTTTTGGGTGGATTTTGTTTCGTTTTTATTGTTCTTACATTTGCAGAACTTGCGTCCATGTTTCCTATTATGGGTGGATTAACGAGTTATCCCTTTTTTACCCATGGAAAATTTTCTGGTGTTTTAACTGGGTGGATTTATTTTCTCTGTTTTGTAACCATATCACCAATAGAATCTTTGGCAGTCGTGCAATATGCAAGCAATTATTTTCCAGAACTTGTGATGCGGACAACTGGTAAACCAGAACTATCAGTGATAGGATATATTACTTCTGCCTTAATTTTATTTATTATTATTTTTATCAATCGTTATAGCGTAAAATTTCTTACGCGCACGAATACTCTTGCAACTATTTGGAAATTATTTGTTCCTTTAGCAATTGCGGTAGCTTTTATATTCAGCCCATCAAGTGATTTTTCAAATATCAATCATTTTCATGGATTTGCGCCGAATGGTTTACAAGGAATAATGGCAAGCTTATCGGTTGGGGGCATCATCTTTGCATTTGGTGGTTTTCAATCAGGCATAATTTTAGCGGGTGAAACAAAAAACCCGCAAAGAAATATTCCGCTCGCTGCTTTGTCTTCTATTTTAATTGTTACTTTATTGTATTGCCTTATTCAATTTGCATTTATTATAGCCATACCAGCAGAAAGTTTAAGTGAAGGTTGGAGTAAATTAAGCTTTTCAGGCGATATGGGACCTTTTGCAGGTCTGGCCTTAGCAGCTGGTTTTACTTTCTTATGCAGTCTCCTATACCTCGATGCCGTTGTTTCTCCCTTTGGCTCAGGCCTTATGATGACTTCAACAACTTCCCGTGTTTTGCGTACTCTTGGAACCATAGGTGCAGCTCCAAAAGCTATGACTCGCTTAAATAAACATGGCTCTCCAGAAACGTCTCTTTGGGTTTGTTTCTTTGTTGGACTTATACTTATTTTCCCTTTTCCAGGATGGAAGGAAATGGTTACATTTTTAACCTCATCTTTTGTGTTGACTTTATCTGTAACGCCTATAGCACTTATGGTTTTAAGAGATAAATATCCAGAAGCCAAAAGACCATTTAAATTGCCCTTTTATCATATTATGTCACTGATCGCATTCTGTATTTGTGGCCTTATGATGCACTGGATTGGATTTATTGTTCTGCTTAAATTATCAATTATTATTACTTTATTTACGATCATTTTTGCCATTATAAAATACAGAGAAGGTAAAGTGGTTTTCGCCAAATATAATTTTAAATGTTCCCTTTGGTTAATTGCTTATTTAATTGGATTTACAATTATAAATTACTTTTCAGCATTTGGCAGTGGAATTCAAAAGCTTTCCACCTTTGAAGGAAATATGTGCGCAGTATTCTTCAGCATATTAATATTCTATATAGCTTGCAAAAACTCATTAAATAAGGAAAATGTTATTAAAAATATAAATGAATTTAATTTAAAATAAAAGAAATAAGTTCAGAAGCCAACCATTTGTGTGCATTTTTTTGTGTCCTAAGCTGCTTCTCAATTTTAGGTGCAGCTATAAAAAAATGTCCCGTTTTTTCTTTTGTTAAAACCTGTAATGCCCTTTGCACCCTTGCTTGCGAAGGATAAGGTATTCTCACACTTTCAAATGCTGTGCGCATGTCTCTAAATTCATCCAGTGCTGCGTGCATAAACGAAACTTGTTTTACAAAATAAACAAGCGCCATAAAAACACTCGCAGCATCCTCACCACAAGCTTCACACTGTGAGAGACGCAATTCGATTAGATGTTTGTCACCACGCGATAGAGCATCAGCCACATGAAATCCATTGATTTCAGGACTTCCGGCCAAAGCGGCTGCAAAACTTAAATTAGCATTTTCCATGCGAGAAAAATGCATATCACAAGAGATAAGATCTCCCGAATAACATTCAAGGGCGTGGCAACAAATTTCAGTAATTTCACTTTTACTTTTCTTGGCAAGAACTTTATAACGTAACAAAAGAAGCTCAACACAACGATATAAATCCATTTCGTTTGGCTCATAACACAAATAAACAGAACCTAATTTCTTCAAATCGGTTTCTTTAATAATATTTCTATATGAAGTAGATGCAAAAATATAAGCTGAAGTCTCGAGTGGAGTAGGAATTCTATTTAATAATTTTTTTTCTTCATCCCACTGTTTTGTTGTCAATTTTTCAGGCATTTCCACTATGCATTTTTGTGGAGCAGAAAATAAGCTCCCTGTTGCTATATATTCATAAAATTCCGAAATTGCATTTTTGCCAACAAATCTTTGAGGACATGCGCCAATTTCACAGTTCATTTTATTTTCAATAATTCTTTTAAAAATTGGATTCTCAGCAAGTACAAATTTGATCTCTGCCGACTTTTCACTTGCGAATAGCAATGATATAAGTTTTGAAGCGTCAATACGTTGCATACATTCCTTTAAATTTATGTTGATTATGCATACGCAATTCCTTTTCGATGCATGCGCGACAATAATTTGTAGAAGAAACAATGTGAAGTGTTTTTTTGATAATTTTTACCGTATACTTGATCACGAAGTACAAATTCGTTAAACCACATTTGGTTTTTTACTTTATGACCTATTATCCATCACAGGTGAACCATGGAACATTCGGTTGAACTCAAAGGGCGCGATCCAGTCGACAGACGCCCTCTTCTTGTTACAGGAAAAGATGCTTCTTTTCATACGGTAACACAATCTGTTGCCACCCTCGCAGGGCGCAAAGCTGGGCCAGGTTGGTACATAGTATTTGGACTCTCTGGACTTGGAGTTGGACTTCTTCTTGTCTCACTCGCGTATCTTTTTTGGGAAGGGATCGGTGTTTGGGGAAACAATAACCGAGTTGATTGGGCATGGGATATTACAAACTTTGTTTTTTGGATTGAAATTGCTCACGCTGGAACACTGATTGCAGCAATTCTTCTTTTGTTTAGACAAAAGTGGCGCACTTCTATTAACAGAATTGCCGAAGGGATGACAATTTTTGCCGTCATGGCAGCAGCTATTTTCCCAGCAGTGCATATTGGACGTCCCTGGTTTGCCTATTGGCTTTTCCCATTTCCTAACCAAATGGAAATGTGGACGAACTTTAAAAGCCCGCTTGAATGGGACGTTTTTGCTGTTAATACATACTTAAGCATTGGTGTGATTTTCTGGTATGTTGGTATGATTCCTGACCTTGGAACACTCCGTGACCAAGCAAAATCCAAAATCGGTAAACTTGCTTATGGCTTCTTTGCCCTTGGTTGGCGCGGATCTGCACGTCAATGGGTAAACTATGAAAGAGCTTGCATATTGCTTGCAGGTATAGCAACTCCTGCAGTTTTCTCAACTGCGGGAATCGTATCCCTCGACTTTGCAACTTCTATCCTACCAGGCTGGCATGCAACAATCTTCCCACCTTACTTCATTGCAGGTGCAATTTTCTCAGGTTTTTGTCTCTGCTTAAATCTATTAATCATGGTTCGCTCAATTTTCAACTTCAAAGATCTTGTGACAGATAGACATATCGAAATCTGTGCAAAATTCATTCTCTTCACCAGTATTATTATGGCTTATGTATATGTGATTGAATTTTTCACAATTTTTTACAGTGGTAACCCATATGAAAAGTTTTGGAACTGGAATCGTATCAATGGTCCTTATGGCTGGGCTTATTGGGCAATGGTTATTTTGAATATTGCTATTCCACAAACATTCTGGGTTAAGAAGTGGAGAAACAATGTCATTTGGCTTTTTGTTGCAGCTATTCTAATAAATATAGGAATGTGGCTTGAACGCTTTGTCCTAATTGTGACAACTCTCAGCAGAACATTTTTACCTTCCTCTTGGGGTTATTTTATTCCATCGTTTTGGGATATCTCATTATTTATTGGTTCTATTGCCCTTTTCTTTCATTTATTCTGCCTTTTCGTCCGTTACCTTCCAATGGTTAATATGGCTGAAGTGAAAGGGGTTATGCCGCAAGCGGATCCTCATTTAAAGCCCGATTTGAACTCTCATCATTAAAAAATTCCCATTTATCATTATAAAAAAGATTAAATGGGAATTAAAAATTCCTTAATAAATTATTTAAATATTCTGCCGTCATGTTTTAGAGATTCGGCTTTTCTTAATTTCGTCACATAATTTGTTATAATCTAAACAAACTGTGATTGGAGCAATTATGGAAAACAGCCAGCCCGAAAATAAAAACACGATTAGAATCCTCTTAGTGGATGAAAAAAGAGAAGCTCGCTCATTTTTTTCTGGATTTATCAAGGCAAGTGATAGTTTTACAGTCACAACTGCAGCAAATTGTGGGGTTGCTTTTGAAATTTTAGAATCAGAATGTCATGATATACACTTTATATTATTTGATTGGAAAATGAAGGAAGTTCAAGGCAATATTTTTGCTCAACAAGTGCGGCAAAATCATAATTATGATCATATTGATTTTATAACATATTCTCAACATTTTGATGATGAAGATAAATATCTCATGGCAGAATTAGATATTATTTACACTTTTCCAAAAATAATAAATGGCAATTCATTTATGCTAAAAATGACTGAAATCAAAACTAAATATTTGGCACAAACCGAGCTTCATCGGAAACTTAAAAAACTAGAACATGCTATTCATACAGAGAATATTAAATTATGCGATGAAATTCTCCAGGATCCTCTTGTCAAAGAAGAGATAAATACTAATCCGCGTTTTTTTCATATTGGTGGAGAAATTCATATGCTCAAAAACCAATATGGAGAAGCTATCGATTTTTTTCAAAGTCATATTAAAGATGAGACAAAAAGTAACGCCATGCTTACATTAAAAGCCATGAGCTCTCTTGGCAAAGCTCTTTGTCTCGCAGGGAGATTTGATGAAGCTCTTATGATTTTTGAACGGCTCGAAGCAAAAAGTTCTAAAAATATTTCACATAAATGCATGTCTGGCGAAGCACTTCTCGGATTAAATAAAAATTTTATGGCAGAAGAAAAATTTAAAGAAGCGGTAAATCTCAATCCAAATGATACCACAGCTTTATTAGGCCTTGGGAAAGTTAATTCATTAAATGGAAGACATGAGGAAGCAAAAGGGTTTTTTAATAAAATTGAGGGAGATTTTGAAAACAAACACCTTGCTAGTTTTTATAATAACAAAGGTGTTTCGTTAGTTAAGCACCATAAATACGATCAAGCGATTTCATTTTATAAAAGTGCTATTCAATATTTTCAGAAATACAAGGGACATATCAATTTTAATTTAGGGCTAGCTCATTTTAGAAAAGGCGATATTAAAGAAGCCAGCACATACTTTCAAGAAGCTCTTGCCTCTAATGAATTCGATCTTATTCCTGAGAAAAAATTATTATTAGAATTACAGATAAAAGGTGCTACAAAGTTTGAGGAAGAATACTCCGCAAAGCTCGGTAAAAAAAGTAAGCACGAGCATTGATAATTAATGTAACAGATGCAGATTGTACATTTGTGAAATTTTCTTTATTACGGCTTGGCCACGCACACTGTTACCCGCTTTATCAAGACGTGGAGAAAAAACAGCAATCGCATATTTATGAGGGTACACAGCTAAAAGACCACCTGCAACACCGCTTTTTGTCGGCAAGCCCACTTCTGTCCACCATGCGCCACTGTTTTCGTACAAACCGCTCACTACCATTTGTGAAAGAATATTTATCACTTGTGAATTGCTTAAAATGCGTTTTTTGCTCACTGGATTCAATCCACCATTTGCGAGCGTTGCACCCATCAAAGCCAATTGTTTTGTGGTCACCATAATAGAACAAGCTTTAGTGTAGCGATCGAGTGCATCCATTGGGTTTTCATCTATCATTTTAAAGTCGAATAACATATTAGCAATTTTTTGATTATTTTGATTGGTTGCAGATTCTGAGCGATAAACTTTTTCACCTAAAAAAGCTTTACCATCTGATAAACTATTCATATAATTTAAAGCATGCTTCCATTTGTCACGTTCTGCGCCCTCTTTTAAATAACTTGTGACTTGAATTGCACCTGCGTTCACCATGGGATTTTGTTTGTGATCTTCTTTTTCAGTGATTGAAACTATTGAGTTAAAAGCATGACCAGTGGCATTTAAACCCACACGATCATCTACAGAAAACTTTGAATTATTTTGGTGATCTTTAAGAGCTAAACCATAGATAAAAGGTTTTGAAATAGATTGGATGGAAAAAGGCACATTAAAATCACCAATACTCTCAATGCCACCATTAATATTAGCAATCGAAATTGCAAAATATTCTGGATTAGCAGCAGCCAATTCAGGAATATAATCAGCTACTTTTCCTTTTTCTTGTTCACTTAATTTCTTTTCAGAATTTTTAACTTCCTGATAGACTTTATTAATGACTTCTTTAGCTGAAAATTGACTTTTACTAAATACAGGTAAACTTAAAGATGCTGAAATTAAAACAATACAAGTTAAAATAAAATTCCGTTTTTTGTTTTTCAACCCATAAACCATTGGAATCTCCTAGTATAAAATTTTTATAGGCATAGTTCTGAAGATAAAATATTATTCATAGATATTTTAATGGAATGGATATGTGTGTGTCGTCATAAAAATGTGCATGCCGTCAATTATTTAACACTCATAATAGACTGAAGTGTTACGTTCCGATTTTTATTTTTTAAAATATATTAGATAAACTGGGAGATAATTTTAATTTTTTTCTTTTAATTCTATTACATATTTTTTACAGATTCGAAATAAAATTAGTGTGATAATAAAAATTAATATAGCAAGAAAAAATAACTTAAAATCACCAACAAATATTGGGTGCTTTAAATAATTTTTCATTAATATAGAGCCATAAGCAAAGAGAAAAAGAAGAGCTGCCTGAGCTGTAACCAAATATTTCACATTAGAAGATTTAGCCACAAAAGCAAGAGCCATAGGAAATGCAACAAAATTAAAAAAGAGATCAAAAGAAGAATACATTCCGGGTATAATAGGAGATATTGTCCCAATCTCTTTAAAGAAGACATTTATTGCACAAAAGAAAAGAATGGTTAGAGGAATAAAGTAATTATAAAAATATTTATTTTTTTCTATTCTTATCTTATATAGAAAATAGGTTAAAAAAACTAAGCCTAATGTGGCCCCCCCCCAATATACCTTGGAAAGTGGGGCTGGAAATATCTTTGCAGATAAACTCACAGCTATACCAATTAAAAAGCAAAGGAGAAAACAACCCAAAAATATGATTTTTTTATTTCCAATGAAAGAAGGTTCAATTTCAGTCTGTTCTTTTTGCATATTTTTATGCAATATTCTGATCAAAATAAAGTAAAGTATAATTAAAATAGCAGAAACTAAAAAGTTAAAGTAAAGAGGCATTGCATATTTTGATATTAAAATTGAAGCAAAATATGCCGATGTTATAGAAGATATATTTACAATAATTATAAATATAATATATAATATATCTAAAATAAAATTATTCTCAGGCAACATCTTAGAGACAAGCGCACTCATAGTTGGTTTAACTACAGAAGTGCCAATTGCGCATAAAAAAAATGATAAATAAATAAAATTCGCATTTAAATAAAATGCAATAAATGCAAAAAAATATCCTAAAAATAATACAATGGCGCCAAAATAAGTTGCTTTTTCCATTCCTATTTTTCTATCGATAAATGGAGCAAATAAAAGTGGTAAAAAGAGAAGTGATAGAGAGAAAATACCAGCTACCTTGTATGAAAGTTCTTGAGTAAAACCAAGCCCCCCACTGGCAAGTGGGGTCATCATGTAAATGATAAAAATAAATGAAATAAAAAAATATGCAAATCGTTCTAATGCTTCTGCTGCCATTAACACAATAACGGATTCATAGTTCTTTTTTGTCATCCCATAGTTCTTTCCACATGGATAATTCCGTCTACGGCTTCTATTTTCTGATGTATATCCTTTAGCTGATGAATATCAGCTAATTCAAGTTTTAATAAAATGACAGCTCTTTTTTGCGGATTTGTAAAACACTCCATTCCTCCAATATTGATCTGCGACGAGGAGACGACTTTGGTTATAGCCGCTAATATTCCTGGTTTATCATGGGCCGTAATACGCACGCGCACATTGTGTGCTCCGGCCGTAACAACGTTCCAAGTACAATCTACTCGCCTTGCTGGGTCATTTGAAAGCGCCCAAGAACAATTGGCCGCATGCACAGTAACACCCCGACTTCTTGAAACAAATCCAACTATTGGCTGTCCTGGAAGCGGCTCACAACAACGCGCCATTCTCACAATGATACCAGTCATTCCTTGAACGCGAACGGCATCTTCACTGTCAATTTTCTTTTTACTTTGCTTGTTCTTTAAAATTTCTTGAGCAGTTTGAACTTCGATCAACTCTTGTTGAATCGTTTTACTCGGTTCAGATAAAACTTCATTTTTTTGAATTGGCAATGCAAGCGATAGCTTTTGTACAACAGCCTTTGCATCAAGTTTTCCGTACCCAATTTGTAGGATAAGATCCTCAAAGCCACCCACGCTAAAAAATTTGTTGATTTCTTGGAAAACACCCATTTTCTGAACTTTTTCAAAACTTGATCCTATTTTTGTCAGTTCTTCTTCAAGCATTTCCTGACCAAGTTGCTTAGCATGCGTTCGTTCTTCACTGCGTAACCAAGCACGAATTTTATTCCGAGCTTTCGTGGTTGTCGTAAAATTTAACCAATCCTTCGTGGCTCTAATTTTATTGCCAACAAGAAGTTCAATGACATCACCACTGTGGAGACGTGTCCGTAACGTAGCAATCCGTCCATTGATTTTTGCACCGGTTGTTCTGAGACCTAGATCGGTATGAATTGCGAAAGCAAAATCAAGACAAGTCGATCCTTTCCGTAATTCAAACACATCTCCTTTAGGAGAAAAGACGTAAACTTCTTCATCAAAAAGATCGACTTTTACAGCTTCCATAAATTCATCTGGATCTGATAATTCTTTTTGATGACGAACAATTTGCTTCAGCCATTTAAATTTTTCGAAATCAACAGGATTTAATTTGTTACCTTCAGCTTCTTTTCTGCGTTCTTTGTATGCCCAATGGGCCGCAATCCCATTTTCAGCAATATGGTGCATTTGTGCAGTACGAATCTGAACTTCAAGCAATTCACCTTTTGCTGCAACAATAGTCGTGTGCAAACTTTGATATAAGTTTGCCTTTGGCATTGCTATAAAATCCTTAAAGCGACCAGGCACGGGTCTATAAATATTATGAATGATTCCTAATGTTTCATAACACTCATTAGGTGAATCAACAATGACGCGCAACGCAAAGAGATCGTAAATATCCTCAAATTCCATTTGCTTGTCAGACATTTTGCGATAAATAGAGTAAAAATGTTTTGCTCTACCATAAACTTTAGCCTCAATACCAGACTCTTTTAGCTTTAAAGCAAGATGCTCTCGAGCCGTTTCAATGATCTTATCTCTTTCCGTTTTCTTTTGTGCCACTCGCGAAATAAGGCTATAATAAACAGATGGTTTCAGCTCTCTGAGACAGAGATCTTCAAGTTCTGCTTTTATTTTATACATACCCAAACGTCCTGCTAAGGGCGCATAAATTTCAAGTGTTTCTTCAGCGATGCGCTGTCTTTTTTCAAGACTCAGAGCACGGAGTGTCCGCATATTATGGGTTCTATCTGCAAGTTTTACTATGATTACGCGGATATCACGCGACATAGCGACAATCATTTTTCTAAAATTTTCTGCCATCTTTTCTTGTGAGGAACGGAATTGAACTTTTGCTAATTTCGTCAAACCCTCAACTAAAGCTGCGACGGACTCACCAAATTCATGAGAGACTTCTTCTACCGACACATGTGTGTCTTCTACCACATCATGTAAAATAGCAGCAACTAAAGAGGTTTCATCGATTTTGAATTCAGCGAGGATTTCTGCAACTGCAAGCGGGTGAATAATATACGGTTCACCACTTTTTCTTCTTTGCCCAGCATGCAAATTGTGGGCAAATTTAAACGCTTTATAGAGAATGGGTTCAGATGATTCTGACAAATAGCTCATGCATTTTTCTTTGAGAGATAGGTAGGCATCAAGTGCTATTTTCTCTATATCTTCATTGGGAGTTTGCGTAGAGTCTGACTCTTGAGCTTCAGGTTGATTTGGTGGTGTCTTCGTATTTTCAGATCCCATGCAGAAAAAACTCCCTTAGTGCAATAAAATGCTAGAAATATGCAACAATTTGCATAATAGATTTTGCACAAAGACAAGCTTTTTGTAAAGAAAAGGAGAATTTTTTGATAGCAAATTTTATTTTTCATTTTATTTTCACAATCTTTGCAGTCTGGGCGGGTGTTGCTTGGTTTATCATACACAACAGATATCGTGCTTTAAGAGAAAACTTAGTCCCCACATTGTGTCTCATAAATTTAAATATGTCTGAAAATAGAAGTTTATTAATAAGAGCATTGAGAACTTTAGAAGAAGAATTGACAATTTCATATAAAATAAAATTTTCAATTGATATCAATAGCTTTAAAGAGAAAAAAGATCCGCAAAAATTGTTAATTTCACTCAGCTCTCTTTTAAATCCCAAATCTTTGAAAACCGAAAGCTTATATGAATTTAATAATAAAACCATGAATGCAAAAGAATTTACCCAAAATATTACTGCAGATAAAAAAATAAAAAAATTAATTATCTCAAATCTAAATAAAACTGATTATGAAAATAATTTTATATGGAAGGTGGAGACAGTAAATGATAAATAAAAAAATTATAATATTATTTTCTATTTTATCTTTAAATGCTTTTGGCCAAGATAAAACGCTTAATGAAAATATTTCTCCGCAAAAAAAGGTTGCTAAATTATGCAGTGAATTTGAAACAGGTAAAAGTTTTAATTATCTTAAAGATTTTATTGAACGGATTAAAAATGAAGTTTTACTCAATGAAAAAGTTCGAGTTCAATTTGCTAAAGATCTTAACAGTAAAAAGTTAAAAGGCTGTGAAAATCTGTTAAGAGAATACGTCTTAAACATGGCTAATAAGAAAGATTATGAACCCCAGCTTGGAGAACAAGGCTTACTTTCCCTTGCCATTATTGCAGGAATACCAGAAGCAAATAACGTTATAGAAAAAGAAATTAATGAAGGGCGTTTGAGCAGTTGGATTGATACACTTAATTCTACTGATGATAAAGCATATATAAAAGCCTTAAACAATTGGGTGCTAAAAATTGCTAAAGCTATTCGTGAAA
The DNA here is from genome assembly GCF_004295685.1 of Fluviispira sanaruensis. Lineage (NCBI taxonomy): Bacteria > Pseudomonadati > Bdellovibrionota > Oligoflexia > Silvanigrellales > Silvanigrellaceae > Fluviispira > Fluviispira sanaruensis. Next base: position 1,053,939 of record NZ_AP019368.1, on the reverse strand, counting down.
GTGAAAACTCCTCTCTTTCTGAAATTTCAGACTATGGAAAAATTGAAAATGAAAATGTCGACTTAAAAAATCCAGATAAATTTAGGATCTGGACTCCTATATTAATGAATAGATATTTAATTGAAAATGTAAAAAGAAAAAGTAAATTAAACGAAGAAGAATTTTCTAATTTAAATATTATTTATGGAGCATCTACAACATCTTATAGAGAGATATTTGGTGATGAAATCGCAAAAATTGCACGCAATAATGTTGAAAAATGGATTTTAAGTTTTCGCAAAGAAAAAGCGTGGGTACAATTCAGATTATTTCCACTTATGGAAAGAATAGGGGGAGGAGAAATAAAAAGAGAAGTTATATGGATTTCTAAACATCATCAGAGCGAAAAGATGCGGGCAATTGCATTGAGCACTTTAGAGAAAATCGCTATCAAACAGCGCTAAAACAATTATAAAGTAACACCAGCCGTTACGAAATCAAGCAGACGAACAAGACCCACTCCATTGCCTTCACTGTCAATTACAGGAAGTAAGTTAAAAGGCGGGTGTTTAGAATTCATAAGCTGAAATACCTCTACAGCAAGAAGTCCAGGACGCACAGATGTTGGATTTTTATTCATAATATCAAGCGCGCTGCATTCAAAAACCTTTGGTCCATATTTTTCCATAGCTTGGCGCAGATCTTTTTCCGTAATAAGTCCTAAAAACTTTTGCTGCTCTAAAACAAGCACTGCTGCTTTTGAATATTGAGTAAAAGTTGAAACCACAGTTTGAAAAGAATCTGAGGGATAAACTATTGGCAATTCATTCCCTTGAATCATAAGATTATCTGCTTTTAAAAAGATTCTTTTCCCAATCGCCCCACCAGGATGATTTCGTGCGTAATCATCTATTGGATAATTGCGCATTTCAACGGTCGCAGCAACCAACAATTGACAGAGAGCCAACGAAGTCACTGTGCTTGTTATCGGTGCTTGAGCAAGGGGACAATATTCTTCAAAAGGTGGAATTAACAATAAATACTGAGCTAATTTAGCTAATGGAGAATCTTCTTTTGAAGTCATAGCAAAAATTTTAACATTTCTATCTTCCAAACCAGGGATAAGCTGCAAGAGTTCTGAGCTTCTGCCATTGTTCGAAATCAAAACGACAATATCTTTTTGCCCTACGACTCCAAGATCTCCGTGCAAAGCTTCTGTTGGATGAACAAATCGTGCTAAAACACCTACACTGACGAGCATAGAAACGGCCAATTGTGCAACCTGCGCCGATTTTCCTACTGCTATAAAGAAAACTTGTTTATTTGATTTTTCTATCGTTGAACACTGAACAAGTTCATCGATTAATTGCAAGAAATTTCTTTTAAATTCTTCGTTTTCTTTCATAGCGAGTGCATACCAATTGACAGCGCTCGAAATATGTTCAGCACGTTTAACAGCATTTTCAATAATACAATTTTGCATAAATAAAAGCCTTATTTAAACTCAGACTCAAACGGAAACTGTTTCTTCTTGAGCAGGAATTTTGGGTGGATTTTTATCCAGCAAAATAAAATTATTTTGATGCATCGCCAGCCAGAAGTTTGGATCTGGCATTACGCCTACTTCAAATTGTGTCTCTTGGAAGATCTCATTATTGTTTCGCATAGATTCACGTACTTTTAAACAAAAAGATTGAACAGCTTCTTGAGTTTCTTCAACACCTATAATGCGTAAAAAGACAGTTCTCACCCAACCCGAATCCTGCGGAGCATTTGGCGGAAGAATCGCTCCCAATGCAGCAGCTTCTACTTTATCAATTGACGAAAGGATGTGATAAGTGTGTTGCTTTTGCTCATCTGTAAAAACATCTTGAGGAAATGCCAATTGCATACCTTCTTGTTGTTGTTGCTGTTCTTGTTCCGTTCCAACATTCACTTGGACAGGGCTCTTTTGTGATTGAGGGACGATGCCCATTGCTAACTGACGATAATCGACTTTGTTCAATACGACAAATGGCGCACTGCCTGGGTTTACCACGATCACTTCAGCAGGACTTGGCTCAAGTAGTTTAAATACATCTTGTCCACGGATGGAAACATACTGGCCTCCTTCGGCGCGCCAGCGACGTGCAGCGGCAGCACTTGTAAAAGCGGCTGCAAATTGAATACCCTGTGCATTTGAAAGGATAGCAACATTGACTTCTGGCTTACCATCAGCTGATGTCTGCTCTTGTGCTTCATTTGGGTTTGGATCGGCTAGAGATAATAAGAGATCTGAAAATAAAAGCTCTTGATACACTTTAGCTCTTGTTTCTGGAGTGTCATTGCGTGCATTTTCAACCATTGCATTTTCAAGGTGCAAAGCCGCTTGAGGTTCATTCGGCTGATTTTGTTGTGCTGAAGAAGACACATCGTCATGATTTTCAGTTGGATTTACGTTGGATTGAACAGGTTTTTGTGTTTGATCTTTTTTTCCAAACAAATTTTTTAATACCATAATAAATTCCTTTAAGAGTGTCTTAGGCAACAGGACATAAACATGCTACGAGTCCTTGGTTTTGGCAAGGGTTCTTGTTAACGATAACGCCTTTTTTTTGCCTTTTTCCAAAGCTCATTCCATTGATCGAGAGTCAGTTTTTTCGCAGACTCTTCATCAAGTGGCGTTTTATTCTCTAGCATAATATTTTCCATTTCATTGAAGCGATTTATAAATTTTTGAAATGATGCACGAGCAATCAAATCGAAATCTAGAGTAACAGCATCATTTCTTGTTTCTTTAAAAAAATTGACAAGATTACAGAGAGAATAAATGACATCACCTAATTCATCAATAACTTTTTCGATATTCAAATCTTTTTCTTGAATCTCATCTTCAAGTTCCTGAACTTCAGAAAGAACATCTTGAAAAACTTCTTGCATAGTTTGCCAACTAAAACCAATTTTCCAGGCTGACTTAGAAATTTCAGTACCAAAATTTAATGTTGGTAATGATTTTTTCTTAATTGCTTTTTTGAGAAGTGAAATTTTTTGATCTTTATTCGCATCCGGATTTTTAGATTTTTCAGATTCTTTTATCTTATCCCAAAGAGCAATAACCTCACTTGCGTTCGTTATACTTTCATTGCCTTTTTCAAATACATGTGGATGACGAGATATCATTTTATGATTAATATTTTCAAAAACATTTCTAATATTAAAATAATTTTTTTCTTGAGCAATTTGTGAATTCAAATATATTTGCAGTAAAACATCACCCAATTCAGAACAAAATTCATTAATACTTTCTTTATTATTTTCTAAAATATTTTGTGAAGATTCAACTGCTTCATAAGCTTCTTCAATCATATATTTTTGTAATGATGCAAATGTTTGTTCTCGATCCCATGGACAACCATCCTCTGATCGCAATTTTGCAATCGTATCAGCAAATTCTAAAGCAGATATTGCTAATGCATAACGTTCAAAGGGATTTTCCTTGCCATAATTTTTTTTAATATTTTGAGATCCTATTTTTTTTTTTCTGAAAATGAAATAAGTGAAGGATCATAAAAAGAAGGGCTCTCAAAACCTGCTAATTCAAGGACTGTAGCAGCAATATTCGATAATCCTCCATTAGCTAAGTCTTCTCTCAATTCAATATTTCGCTCAAGTATTTCTGTATTATAAATCGCAAGAGGAACGGGTGCGAGAGTGTGACTTGTTTTTACTTTTGGCAAGCCATTTTTATCAAAAACAACTTTTTTAGTTTTTTTATCGACTTCAAACATTTCATCGGCATTGCCATGATCGGCAGTGACAATTAAAATTGTATTTGTTTCTTTAGCTGCGTTCATGATTCTACCTAAAGCTAAGTCAACAGCTGCAACAGAGAGAACAGCAGCAGCAAAATCACCCGAATGGCCAACCATATCACCATTGGCAAAATTAATTCGACCAATTTCAAATGAGTTATTTTGCATTTGTTTTATAGTTTCATCTGCGATTTCCGCAGATTTCATCCACGGCCGTTCTTGAAAAGGAATTTGATCTGATGTTATTTCCACATAGTTTTCAAGATCTGCGTTAAATTTTCCGCTACGATTTCCATTCCAAAAATAAGTCACATGTCCATATTTTTGTGTTTCACTGCAAGCAAATTGTTTCACACCTGCGTTGCACAAAAGTTCAGTCATAGTTTGATCAATGGCAGGAGGTGTAACCAAAAATATTTCGGGTAATTTGAGATCACCATCATATTGCATCATTCCAGCATAATGAACTTTGGGAAACCTTTTCCTTGGAAAAGCAGAAAATTTTTCTTCCGTTAATGCACGTGTGATTTCAATTGCACGATCACCTCTAAAATTAAAGAAAATAAAACTATCACCATCTTCAACAGTTGCAATAGGTTTTCCATTATTTTCTAAAACAAATGGCGGCAAATCTTGATCGTAGTAATTTTTCTCTGAACGTAAAATCTCAACAGCTTCACGAATGGATTTAAAAAATCGCGCTTCACCTAAAACATGCGCTTTGTATCCACGCTCAACAATACTCCAATCACTTTCATAGCGATCCATTGTGACAAAAGTACGTCCTCCACCTGAAGCCACAAGACAGCTAAATTCATTTGAATTCATTGTTCCTAAAAAGTTTTCAAGCTTGTCGATATAATCTGTTGCCGTTAGAGGCCCTACATCTCGACCGTCCAGCAAAAGATGCAAACGAACCTTTTTTATACCTTCTTTTTTGGCACCAATAATAAGAGCAAAGAGATGATCAATATGACTATGAACATTTCCATCCGAAAAGAGGCCACACAAATGTAAAGTTTGTGTTCCATCTTTAAGTTCTGTGCGCGCAACGACTTCTTTCCATGCATTGCCTGAAAATAAATTGCCCGACTCTATCGCAGAATTTACAAGTTTAGCGCCCTGAGCAAAAACTCTTCCAGCGCCAAGAGCATTATGCCCCACCTCACTGTTGCCCATGTCATCATCACTTGGTAAACCTACAGAAGTACCATGTGCTTTAATGGTGCGAAACAATGAACTTGAGATGAGTCTATTTAAATTTGGGGTATAAGCCGCATTCACTGCATTGCCGATGGAAAAGGCCTCGGACGGCAAAATCCCGTGATTTTTTGCCAGCTCTGCCGTTAAATTCGTATTTGGATTGGTATATCCCACTCCATCCATTACAATAGTAAGAATTTTAGTATTGTTTTGTGGCTTAAAAATACGCTTTAATTTTAAAGAATTTGAAAGACTCATAATTAACTTGCTCCAATGTTAATCTTCGCTTTAATTTTACGAAGGACGAGGTCAATCTACTCATGCAATCGCATTTGGTCAATTTAAGAAAAGGAACTGAGGCTTTACGTGACAAAAAATAATTTTATAAATATAACTAAGAACTTAATTTATCTACTCTCCGCATTTATTTTACTATTTAGTATCCAAAAATCATATGCAAGTCAGTCATTTTCTCAATTTAAAACCGCGAATGAAAATTCAAACATAAAAATCACTGATGTCGTCTTTTTCCAAATTTTTCGCGGAGAAAATCACGACAACAAAAACATACAAATCTCACTAAAAACGGCTAATAACTTTAAAATTTATGAAGATAAACTTAAATTCCTTGTCGTTTCAAAAGACAATCTACCTTACGAAATTTCGTATTCTACAAATAAACCTTCGAAGGCGTATAAAGATCCTTTTTATAAAAAAAGTAAAAATGTCTTTGAATCAGGAACTGTCTTTACGTTAAGCAACTATCGAGCATTTTCCCACAACGACAAAATTGAAATAATGCTGCAATCCTGTTCCGATTCCATTTGTTTAGTTCCAACACAACTTATTTTACCCGTAAATGGTAATAATATAGCTGAAGAATTAAAAAATGAACTTTATTTTAAACCAATGGATAATAAATCTGTCATAAAAACCCAGGAAATCTCAGGAACTGATGAAAAAAGAGCTCTCAAAAACTTATCAACAGAAAATATAACTTACCTAAATGATAATCTCGCTTTAAAAATTCAACAGGCTCTCAGCATGGGTAGTTTTCTTCTATTTCCTGCGTTATTTATTGCAGGATTACTGATGAATTTAACCCCATGCGTTTACCCTATGATTCCTATCACTCTTAATGTTTTATCCCAATTTGGTGCGCAAAAAGAAAAAAAGAAAAAATTTCATGCCATAACCCTTCCCTCAATCTACGTGGGAGGCATGGTCATAACTTATTCACTCCTTGGTGTATTTGCTGGTATGACTGGAAATATTTTTGGGGCCCAATTAGCCAACCCTATTCTCAATGTTTTTATTGCTGCCATTATGTTTATACTTGGTCTATCCATGCTGGGACTTTTCAATCTTAGCCTTTTACAAAACTTAGCGCATAAAGTTCCCTTAGCAGATAAATATCCTCGGATTGCTGTTGGAACTATGGGTGCTGTTTCTGGACTTATTTCAGCTCCCTGCACAGGTCCTGTGCTTAGTATGATTTTAGTGCTTATAGCCCAAAATAAAAACCCTTTAACAGGTTTTACTTATATGCTCTTTTTTGCCCTTGGCTTTGGCGTACCATATATTTTTCTTGGTATATTCGGGCAAAAATTTATGAAACTCCCGCGTTTCCCCAAGCTCATCAATTTCACTAAAATATTTTTTGCCTCTCTTATGTTCGCTCTGTCTTTTTATTACTTAAGAAGCTTTCTACAAAATACAACATTTATTCAAAATTTTTATGCAGAACCTAATATATTAATTGTCATTATTTTACTGTTACTTTCTATTTTCTTCTGCCTATTATTTATTAAACCAAACATAATTGGAAAATTAGCTAAATTTGCCTTGATCATAAGTTGTACAATTCTTGCGTTGTGGCTTACCCTACTAACAACAAATAGTTTTATCCAAATTAAAAGTAAAAAAATTGAATCCGAAGTCGTACAAGTTTCAGGCATTAATTGGTTATATGATTACACTGAAGCCAAAAAGCTCGCCAAGCAAACCAGTAAACCCATTCTTTTTGATGTCTGGGCTGATTGGTGCACAGCCTGCCTTGAAATGAAAGAAACGACCTGGAAGGACAAAGAACTCATTGAGATTATAAATAAAAACTTTATTGCTGTGCAAATGGATTTCACTCAGACTCCTGATGACATCCAAATCTTGATCAATCGCTGGGGAGTTGCAGGACTTCCGGCTTATGGATTTTTCAAAAATAATTCATCGTTTGATGAAAGTCCTGATGTTTTATTTCAAGGTCTAATCTCAACACAAAAATTAATAAATTCTGCGAAAAATGTTTTGGGTAACAATTAATAATTGAGGGTAAATAATGTCAAACAGTTTTTTTTCTTGGTTTCAATTAACTCTTGCAGGTCTAGGGGTCATTGGTTTATTCCTTCTATTCTTTGGGATCTTAGCCCTTATTTCTTTAAAAAAGAATAAATTAAACAATAATATAAAAATAAATATAAAAAAAATAAATGAAATTTTCGCTGAAAATAAAAATAAAATATTGCATGAAATTTTACCATCTTCTGAATTAAAAATCATTGAAAAAAAAGAGAAAGAAGAAGCTAAATTAAAAAAGAAAGAAAGCAAAAAATCTCCACTGATTGAGAGAGAAAAAAATATATTTGTGCTCGATTTCAATGGAGATATAGCAGCAAGTGCTGTTACAACTTTAAGGGAACAAATCACTGCCCTTCTGCAAGTTGCTCGTCCTGTCGATGAAATTCTTATACGCCTCGAAAGTCCTGGCGGCATGGTACATTCATATGGTTTAGCTGCATCGCAACTTGCACGTATTCGTGAAAAAAAGATCCCATTGACCATTTGTGTTGATAAAGTCGCGGCAAGCGGTGGCTATATGATGGCATGTCTTGCCGACAAAATTATTTCTGCACCTTTTGCAATTATCGGCTCAATAGGAGTGGTGGCCAGTCTACCAAACTTAAATAAACTACTTAAAAAGAATGACATTGATTATCTCGAAATGACTGCAGGGGAATACAAAAGAACATTGACCCCACTTGGAGAAATCACCGAAAAAGGTAAAGCAAAGTTTCAAGAACAACTAGAAGATACACACGAACTTTTTAAAGATCATATTAAAAAGTACAGAGAAAATTTAGATTTAAACGCCGTTGCAACTGGTGAATATTGGTATGGGCTGAAAGCTTTAGAATTAAATTTAGTCGATGAAATAAAGACAAGTGATGATTATTTACTTGAGGCAAGTCAGATCTATGACATTTATCATATTTTTACTCCAAAAAAAGAATCCTTCAAAGATAAACTGACAGGGACCGCAGCCTCTATTGTTTCTTTAATCATGGAGAAAAGTACAACTAAAAGTGAACAAAAATATCCTCTTTTAATGTAACAGGAGAAATCATGAGTCATACAACCTTAATGGAGTCAGAGGTTCAAGAATCTGCAAATATTATTGAGAAACAATTAATAACAAATCTCGATATATTTTCAGCTATTGCAAGTAGATTAAAAAAAGAACCGCCCCCATTTATAGCAACAATTGCACGTGGCAGTTCCGATCACGCTGCTTCTTTTGCAAAATATGCGTTTGAAACACATTTGGGGATATTGACTTCTACAATTGCTCCTTCAATCCACACTCTTTATAAAGCAAAATTGAATTATAAAAATGCTCTTATCATTTGCATTTCACAATCAGGAAAGAGTGAAGATCTTATAGAAAGTCTGTCTTATGCAAGACGACAAGGAGCTGTTACGTTATCTTTTATCAATGAGGATAATTCAGCTTTAGCAAATGCAAGTGAATTTAATATTCCTTTACTCGCTGGAAAAGAAGTTTCTGTCGCTGCTACAAAAAGTTATATAGCATCCCTTGTCCGTATAGTTCAATTCATCGCTGAATGGACTTTCAATGGCGAACTCAAACAATATCTTAAAGATTTACCTATTATTTTAAATACAAAAAAAAATTATTTGATTGAGCCAGCTATTGAAATATTAAAATCAGCACAAAATATTTTGGTAATTGGTCGTGGCTATGGTTTTCCAATTGCAATGGAAGCCGCTTTAAAACTGAAAGAAACTTGTGGTCTCCACGCAGAGGCATTCAGTGGAGCAGAGGTATTGCATGGTCCATTTGAACTCATTCAAAAGAATTATCCTGTACTTATTTTTCTCCAAAAAGATGCTACTTATCAAACCATGCGAGAACTGATAAAGAAAATTGACGAAAAAAATGCTCTTATGATTATTTGCGGAGCTCAAAATATCCTCAATTTTTCTGATTTAAATTTAAAAACACAGCCTATTTTAATACCAACTGCAAATTCAATTTCTCCATTGTGTGACTGCATTTCTCTTATTCACACTTTTTATCCTTTTGCTGCTAAACTTGCTGTGGCTCGTGGCCGAGATCCAGACAATCCAACTAACTTAACTAAAGTAACTAATACCCGTTAACTTAAATTGAGTTAAAGTGTCATTGTCCCTGATAAATAAAGCATGCTTGCAATTTTCGTTTGTGGAATACTATTTGCATCTGGAAATATAGCTTTTTCTGCATATGCATAAATGTAATTTAATTCAAGTTGATACCCCCCTTGCAAATATCCGACAGCAAAATTTAAATACGAAATATCTACAGTCTTATTGGAAAAACTTGTTAAATTCGTTATACCCCCGCCACCCGAAAATTTTTGCCCTAAAACTGATTGATAACCTGCGGCATAAGATATTGCGTCTCCCTCTGCCAACAAACTATTGAAGCCAAACAACTTAGAGTTTCCAGATAAACCTAGCCCGATTGTATTGACAGTAAAAGAATCATCATTAATTAATGATGTATCATTTTGATAGGTTACACTGTTAGATGTGATCGTATTATTATTTTTTTGAGTCGCACCTAAAGTAACAGATTGAAGCCACATACCCCCTTTAAATTCACCATTATTATAATTATAGCCAAGAGAAGCTTCTATATTACTCGTATCACGGGCTGAATAAGTGCTTCCGCTTGTAACTTTAGTAACGGCATTACCTTGCATACTGAATAATGAGCGAAGTTCAATAACCCCATCTTCATAAGCTTTAATATAAGTTCCGAATTGAGCAGCAATTGCTTTTGCTTGTGTTTTCGCTTGTGAGTTAAATGTATTATCTGCCATCCCAATGACGGATATATTAAAAGGCGAGGTTTGACTTGCTGTTCCTGTCGTAGTTCCCCCAGCAACCACTGATACTGGAAAGTTATTATACCAACCAATTGCTGCATTTATTTTACCAAAATCAAAACTCCCTGCATATTTAAGAGCAACACCATCTTGACTGTATAAAGGAGGAGCTCCATCGATATTTGTGGCAATCAAAAGATAAAAAGCATCCGCAGCGTAAATAATAGAAGAGGCATTGTGATCACGTCCTAAAAATAAAGTCAATTTTGTCTGATCCGTATTTATAAAATCCACTCCAAGATTTGCCCTACGGATAATAAATAAATTCTGTGAACCATTGTCTGTTGGTGAAGTACTTGTAGCTGTTAATGGTGATGATGGCGAACCATTGAGAAATTCGATTTCACCAAAGATATTCTTATATCTATAGGAAAAATCCATCTGTGCTGTGCTTGTAAATAGATCGAATTGATTCAGTCTATAAGTATCGAATAAATCATAACGCCCATGTAACCTTAAATGAATTGTAAAATTGTTAGGGTCAAGTGGATTTGTTTCTGCTTGTGTAACATTTGGAATGATCAATAGAAATAGAATGAAAAATACTTTTATTACTTTTTTCATTTTCATCGCCTAAATTAAATTTATACACAATTTCTTCTTTAGAAAGTAAATGCATAAAAGCGAGGAAGAGCCTCGCTTTTTTACTAAATTAAGAAACTATTCGGAATTTGCTTCTTTTACATAGATTACAAAGCAATTGTACCAACTATATAAGCCATATAAGCTGAGTTCTGATTGACCTGCCCATCGTTGCCTGCATAAATAGACTGTTCCGCACTGACTCCAACAAAGTTCAATTCGAGGGAGTAGTTGCCTTGAGCATAGCCAGCGGCAATATTATAAAAAGTTAGGCTAGGTGTTTGGTTGGTAAATTTAGTAACTCCAGGAGAAACACCCGAGTTTGTAAAGGCTTGTCCTTGCACCGATTGGACCGCAAGACCATAGGTCAATTTGTCTCCACTTGCGAGCAGGCTGTTTATTCCAAAGAGATCACTTGTGCCAGTGACGCCAAGACCTATAACGTTTGCAGTGAATGAATCATCCGTTGGATTATCCACATAAGTGATGCTGTTTGAAGAAACAGAACCTGTCGTATTTTGTGTTCTGCCATATGAATAAGATTGTACCCAAAGTCCCCCTTTCAACATTCCGCTTTTGTAGTTATATCCAAGGGATGCTTCAACGTTACTGATAGTCGATGCGTCATAACTCGTAGATGAATTCACTTTTGTAACTGCTTCGGGTTGCATACTATAAAAAGCACGTGCTTCCACCACGCCATCAGCCATATTTACATTTGCGCCAATCTGGCCTGCATAGGCTCTCGATCCCGTTTTGGATTGCGAGTTGAAGGTTGCATCACCAACACCTTTAGACGATGTGCCAAAGGGAGTTGTTTGCGATACACCTGAGGTGGTGGAGGTATTTCCACCATTTAATATCGTTATTGGGAAGTTATTGTAGTAACCTACTTGTGCTTTGACATCACCAAAGCCAAATTTTCCTGCATAACGTAGCGCAATCCCATCTTGGCTGTTTGCACCTGACATATTGTCGACATTTGTAGCTATTAAGCTCGTAAATGCATCGGGTCCATAAACAATCGATGCTGTATTGTGATCACGACCAATTAAAAAAGATATTTTAGCCATATCTGAGTTAACTACGTCCATTCCTACATACGCACGCCGCACGACAAACATTTCTTGTTGGCCGTTAGTAGAAGAAGCTGTGGTTGTCGAAGATGCAGTATAGGGATCCGCTGCGGAACCCCCTTGAAATTCAATAATACCAAAAACATTTTTATAATTATAATTCAAACCTGTCCGCGCAGTAGTTGTAAAAAGATCTCCCTGATTTGTTCGGTAACTATCAGTCAAATCAAAACGTGTTTGTAACTTTAAGCGAAAAGAAAAATTGGACATATCAGTTGGACTTTGCCCGAATGCTAAGGTAGGTAAAGAAAGAAGAGAAACACAAGAGATCGTTTTGAGAAAGCTTTTCATGTAAATCCTCCAATAAGGTAACATTAAAAACATTTAACAACACTAACGAAAAACTATGTGACTTTAATTCTTTGAGATCATATTTGAGGGGAGAAAAGAGTGCAAGGGGATGAAGCACAAATTAATTAAGGATTTGTGCTACTTGCGCCAAAATCACGGCCAGTTTGATGATTGAAATCATTTTCACGCGCAATATTAATTTGACGATTGACTAAGTTTAAAGTATAAACAAGTAATACTGCTTTAAAACTCTGCCAAGTCTGCACATCTAATTGAATAAGTAAATTATCATCAAAATACATTTCTGTATTTGTGAGAATAGTTTCAATTGCTGAAAAAACTTGTTCAAAAGAACTTGCTGTTGCAAGATCGACCAAATCATCTTTACTGCGAATTGCTTGGGCAAGACGGTGAGCATTCGCTCTAATAAGTTCAACTGATTCACTATTTAGTATCATAAAAAGAAACCTCCATGTTCAACACATTCTTATTGTATCTAGCATAATACATGCGAGCAAGAAGGCTTCCGATTTTTTTTTAGTTTCGTTAAGTCTGGTAATTATTTTGACGTTTTAATTATAAAAAAGGTTGTCATACCAAATAAAAAGCACGCTACAAACAATGCAAGTATATATAATGAAGTTCTTTGTGGCACAATTCCTTTTATTTCAAAATACGGATAGGGAGAATTTTGATCCCCCACGCGTATCAACTGGTGTGATTGTTGTTTTGCTTTTGTGCTTTCACTATTTGTAAAAGGATCAAGCCCTACAAAAGATTTGTAGCCAACAGGAATTTTTGTAATACGTGGTGGCCAAATATTAATATTTCCATTTACTGTTGAAAATAAATTTCTTAAAGTACCGCTATATTCAGGCATAATAAAAATGGAAAAACCAGGAAGAATTTTTAACTCACTTGACATCCATTCAACTGAACCATTTAAAGCTGAAAGTGAAAACTCAGCGCTCAACTGATTGATGCCATCTTTGAGCGGTAAATTTACGATTGCTGCTTCATTGTGTTTGCTTTTTTCAAAAACGACCTGATCATTTCCATTTATTTTTAATTCTGCAAAATTTTTAGGGAGAGGTAATTGGACCGTTGCATGTTTAACACTCTTGTTATTTGTAAACATTCCAACATAATAAACATATAATTTACCTTGAATGGGCATAAGAATAAATTGATTTACAGATGGAATCCAGTTTTCAGATCCTGTTAAAACAATCGCTGGGGGGATGACGACATCGCTTGGCGCAGTTACGTTATCTTGATTTGATACCTTTGCTTCCAATTCATCGCTTGCATATGCTGAAGAAAGTAGAAAAAAACCAACAATAATAAAGAAACAGCAAATTAAAAATTGATATCTTGTCGAACCTTTTTCAGAAAAAAAACTATTCACTTCAGGTTCTTTCACAGTATGTGGCTCCCAAGGCAGATTTGCTTTTTGCAATCGATTACAAATAGCAACTACACCACGTAAAGCTTCTTCATGACTGTATTGATCAATTGTATTATCTGAACATTTTCCATAAATTAATTTTTGAAAAAGAGAATCCCTAAGAATTAATATTTTACAAAGCTCTTCCTGACTATTAAAGCCTTCAAAAGACGTAATAAGCTTAGACTTAGATTGCGCAGATAATAAAGGGGATAAAACAAATACAACAAGAAAAAAAGAAAATAATATGCAGAGAATTAAAGTTATTATCATGATTTTACCTCTGCTTTCTTTTTCTGAATAAATAAATGAATTTCTTCAAAAAGTTCCATATTTTCTTTTTCTTGCCTTTTTCTAGAATTACGCAGAGCAAAAATAATAAATAATGGACCTAAAATAAATCCGACAATGGGCACGGCCCAAATAAAAAGTCCCAAAGCTGAATGGGCATCGGGCTCTCGCAAAATCCATGTGCCATATGAGTCTTTAAAATATTTAATAATTTCTGGTTTTGTTTTTCCTTCTAACAACTGCTTTTCTATTTCTGTGCGCATAGCTATACTTTGCAAAGTTCCACTTTCTAAAATACTGACACCTTGGCAAGTCGGGCAACGCAATTCCTTTGCTACATCTTCCATCAGTGGATTCAATTGTGTCGGTTGAACCTGATTAGCGTGAGCTACTCCTGAAATCCCAAATAAAGTAATAGTAATCGCTAGCAATATTATAAAAGAAGATACGACTTTGGCAGCAAATTGTGCATTTATGGGGGAGCGCTCAATCGCCTCTTGCAAAATATCCTCAAGTGTTTCTTGATTCCCTTGTATGTTACCAAATGCATCTACCTCTATACTTCTTTTCTGTTTGCGGTGGGTCAGCGAAATAATCGCCCCTAAAACCATAATAACTAAACTCGTCCAGACAAACTTAACAGTGGGATTAAAACTCATTTTTAAAGAAACAGATTGATTATTCACATCAAATGATGCAAGAACAATATAGAGGTCATGCCAAAAATTCGATTGAATTCCTATTTCATTAAACCACTGTTCATTATTTGTAAATTTACTGCGCATAGGATTAATAAGGTTATTTTCTCCATTTTTAGTATCAATAGACTCAATATTAGCAATAACATATTGAGCATTGTAATTACGATTATAATTTAATCCTTTATTGACAATTGTATATCCATTAAAATATGTAGATTCATTCAAATTCAAATTTGCTTCAGCAGATATTCCACGATAGTTCCCAGCAAAACCAGCGATCGCAAATAAAAAGCCAATATGTATGATAAGAGCACCTACGTAAGGTCTATTGTATTTTAATAGAATCTTTCCATTCCAGCGTAATGCTTTTAATTTATAAATAAGATCCATAATTAATATTCCGCAAGTCCAGATAACTAGAAGAAAAATAATTGAGCTTTTTAGATCGAAATTTTTTTCTTTGGCAAGCGCTAAAGTGATTGCAACAGACCAAAGCAATGGAAAGAGCAGACACGTGATAGGATCCTCAATCTTACCATTTTTCCAACGCATTAAATTTCCAACACCAAGTAAAGAAACAAGACTTAAGCCTATCCAAGGGGCAAAAGCATTGAAAAAAGGTTGTTGAATTGAAATTTTTATTCCACGCGTAGCTTCGACTATCAAAGGCAAAAGAGTGCCGATAAAAACTAGGGCAAGTAAAAAAAGTAAGAAAAAATTAGTAAATAGTAAGGCACTTTCTTTGGACACTCGCCATTCATTGGATTTTGCGGCACCTTGAATGCGATTTCCTCTGGTAAATACCATGGCAATGGAAATAGACACTAAAAAACAAACCCATAATAAGTAAGTTGGTCCAATATCACTTTCAGCGAAAGAATGTACACTGCTTATGACGCCCGAACGGGTTATGAAAGTGCCTTGAAACGTCAAAGCATATGAAAACATAAATAAAAATAACATCATACGAGGTAAGCGTCCCGTTTTATCTGTCACAAGCAGGGTATGCAGTCCCGCTGTTAATGCCAGCCAAGGCATAAATGAACTGTTTTCTACGGGATCCCAAGCCCAATACCCAGCCCATCCAAGTTCAACATATGCCCACTTTCCACCAAGAAAAATAGCTATAGTCAGAACAGCCCAAGCTAATAACGCCCATTTTCTCACGGTCATTAGCCAATCAGTGGTAAATCCGCCACGCACGAGGGCTGCAAATGAGTATGCAAAAGGAACAATAAGTAAACAATATCCAGTGAAGAGCATCGGAGGATGAATTGCCATATAAGGATTTTGCAACAGCGCATTCATTCCTTGTCCGAAAGTTCCAACAGGAAACAGACGGGTTAAAGGAGCAGAAAAAGTAATTGTTAATAGCAACATAAAGGATAGAGAACAGCCATATGCGACACAAAGTGCAGGATATAAAGAAAAATTATTCCTTTTTACTGTGACCAAAGATAAAGTAACAACTAGACTCATTATCAAAGTCCAAAGTAAATGACTGCCTTCTAAAGCACTCCAAAATGAGGTAAAAAGATATAGCGGAGGCATATCAATTGAGGAATGCTCATAAACGTATTTAACGGAAAAATCGTGAAAGAAAATTGAGTTCCACATAACGAACGATGTCAAAAGAACACAAATAAAAACGGCTATGAGAGCATTGCGAGCGCTCGACACAACCCCAATATTGGGGTTGTGCAAAGAATAAAGTCCCATGACCATGCCATAAAAAGCAAAGCACAACCCTAAGCACAAGGAATAAAAGCCAACTTCAACCATGTTTCACCATTTTACTCTTGGAGGTAAGGAACAAAAAATCGCTTCGTGATTACCACCCGTCATTAAACCAAAGCGTGTGCCACGATCATAAACCAAGTTAAATTCAGCATAGCGCCCGCGCCAATAAAGATGCTTTTCTTCAAGTACTTTATCGTATGACATTGCAATCCTACGCGCTAAAATTTCTGTATAAGCATGAGCAGCGAATTGTCCAACATCAAGTAAAAGGGATAAATCTTGCTCATCTTCTATCTTAATAAAATCAAAAAATATTCCTCCAACACCGCGAGACTCTTTTCGATGGGGAATATAAAAATAGTCGTCTGCCCATTTTTTAAATTTTTTATAATCTGCAATTTTTGAATTTCGTTCACAGACCGTTTTCATACTTTCATGAAATAAGACTGTATCTTCTTCAAATGGAATCATGGGTGTGAGATCGGCTCCACCACCTATCCAAGTTGTGACTTTATCATTGTCTTTTACTTGTATACAACGAACGTTTAAATGCATAATTGGGGCAAAAGGGTTACGCGGGTGCGAAATTAAAGAGACACCGGCGGCTGAAAAAGGCTTACCTGCATTTTCCCCTTCTAGTGCGGGATATTGAGGTCCCCAGACACAGCTCATATTCACTGCAGATTTTTCAAGGGTTTCGGCGCGAATCACAGTCATCGTGCCTCCCCCTTCTAATTTCCTTTCAGGATTGTGCTCATACGCTGACCAATTTGTCGCAGTACAAGCCTCAACCCCTTCAATTTCATTAAATAAATTCTTACAAATATTTCTTACATATAGCAAAGTAGTTAATAAATTTTCAGAAAAAACCGAATCATCATTGCCATTTTTTGCCATTTTCCACAAAGGATCCGTTTTTTGCAAATCACATAATTTATTCTTTTTGAGTTCATGAAAAGGCACAATCGGATTTTGATCTAAAAACCTTTTGCTTCTTAATGAAAGTTCACTTTGCATAGAATTCTCTCCTTTATTTCAGGATTGCTGCATTGACAGCGCCAAACAGAGAGATACACCTGAAAACGATTCAATTGCAATTGTCTAGGTCAAATTCAAAATAGAATATTCTGGTAAAATTTAAATTTTATATTTCTTTCTTTTTGCATCGATCGCATTCCGACTTATGCCAAGACCTGTATGCGCTTTTGCAATACTGTTGTGTCTATTGATAGCATTTATCAGAATTTGTTTTTCAATCTCATCAAGGAGATCATTGAGAGCATGATCTGTTTGAAAGGCGTGCTGTAATGAATTTAATAATTGCATTTCACACTGAGTATTTTCAAGCGAAGAATCTGTGTTGATTTTTATTTCATTTTCTTTTGCTTTTTCAATATTCTCATTGGGCAATTGCAAATGATGAATATTTAAATCCTCTTCGTGCAATTGAGAGTTGATTAGCATGCGTTGGAGGGTTCTAAAGAGTTGTCTAATATTACCTTTCCAATAGCATTTTCGACATTTAAAAGCTATTTCTTTAAGCAACTCATCTTGAATGCTTATCGCTTCCTGCTTAAAAAACATCGCTATAAATAATATTAAATCATCTAAACGATTGCGTAAAGGGTCAAGGGTCAACTCTGCTCCACTGATTCTGTATTTAAAGTCCGCAAGCATTCTACCTGCTTCAACCTCTTCGTCCAGATCCTTTGTCGTAGCAACAATCAACTGAAAATACGAGTGAATGATGCGCATATCCCCAACTCTGCTATAACTTCCGTCGTTTAATACTCTTAAAAGTTTACGTTGAGTTGGAATATCGAGACTCTGCACTTCGTCTAAAAATAAGATACCATTATTTGCTGCTGCAACATATCCATTGGTAGTTTCGTTTGCCCCAGTAAATGCCCCTTTTTTATGCCCAAAAAGCAAAGAATTTGTAAGATCATTGTCTAAGAGGGGACAATTGACTGTGACAAATGGAATCATACCTTCCAGTTCAACTCTTTTTTTATGTAATATTTTTGCGAATTCTTCCTTTCCGGTCCCTGTTTCGCCAAATAAAACAAGAGGTATTTTTTTGTTCTTCGCCACACCGCTTAAAAACTTATCGTGTTTAGAAGAAATTATAACCCCATTCTTATAAATTTTATATAAATTATCATTTAAATAATGATTCAAAGCGACTTCAAGGGTGTCTTCACTTTGCAATGAAAGTTTTTTCTGTGCAGCTGATTTAATATAAATACCAATCTCGTCGGCACTTGTGATTGGCTTACGTAAAAAATGGGTTGTTCCAAGCGCAAATGCTTTCTCAAAGATGGCTCGATCCATATTTTGAGACATAGTCAGGACTGTGAGCTGAGGCTGATTGACTAAGGCAAATTGGATGATTTCGAAACCAAGTTCATTGTAAACGCCTTGCGTTTCTTTGGTTAAATGAACTTCAGTCAACAAAAAATCAAAATTTTGAAAGGTAAGCATCTGCTTTGCATCTGCGAAAGTCGATGCTCCATAAGCTATCAGCCCACAATTTTGAGCTAGTAATATATATTTCTTTAATTCTTCATGGCAATCTTCAACAATAAGTATACTTAGCTCTTCAAATTTCATAGAGTTATCACCATTAAATTTTTCGATTACAGTACTTTCTGTAAGATTTTTCTTCTTATTGGATTTACTGTTTAGCATTTTTGTAGCACTGAAAGCAGAGTTGGAGTTACTAGGTAAGAATTTGTATGGAATAAATACAAAAAATTAACACAAAACAAACCCTTCATCAGAGTTTTTTAAATATATACATTTTATATCTTTTCGCCAATCCTATTTTTACATTTCAATAAGTAACTGATAATTTTGGATAAATAAGATAAATTTTGCCATTAAGGTTAAATAAAACTTTTACGAAAGACAAAAATAAATGAGCTTTCTTGCAGCAAAGCACATTTATAGAGGAATATAACTGCATGCAAAGTAAGAGTAAAGAGAGAAATTCATGTTTTCTGCCAATACCTAATCTGCAATATTAGATAAAAGTAGGGCAAAAGGGTCATTTGATATCTTTATTTTTAAAAAATAACAATAATTAATTTATTAGAAGCCAAAAACAGAAGTATCGAATAATTTATAGTATTTTATAATAATTCTAAAAAGCAACAAACCGCAAAACTCGAAACATAAAACTTGCTTTTACAAAGAATATTTAACCCAGGTATAAGCGGCAATAGCAAACGATCAAAAACATTTATTTTTTGGTAAGCAAAATAATCTCTCTTGATAAAATGATAAATAAAATATAACCTTGCTGGAAAGAGGTATGCTATCCTTAGAAAATAAGCATACAAATTACAGCAATTTTTCTACACAACTGAATTTACTTAGAAATTTATGGAGAATCCCTTGAGCTTTTTCTATTCCTCTAATAAAAATTTCTTAAAATTTCTTTCAATTTTATCATATTTTTCATTTTCAATTTTAGTCAATTCAGCAATAATCGCTCAAGAAGAGAGCGCTATTCAAAATTTAAACTCAAATCTTGATAATATAAGCACCTTAAAAGAAAATGCCCAAAAACTCTCAGATGTTAACCTCGAAAAGAGCAAAAGCACTCCCGCAGCACAAATCGATGTACCACAAGAGAGTAAAATTCCACCAAAACCTGGAAGTTTGCTCGATCGTTTTTTTGGACGCACCATTGGTGTGCAAATTCAAATCCAAAAGGATTCTAACGAAAATACTGCAATTCTAACTGAACTCATCATTATTTATAAACCTGAGCTGTACGCAAAAATTGCTTCATTAAGCATGCGACAATGGTTTAGCAATTCTCCCGAGATAAAAAATTTACGAGAATCCCCTGATATTGCAATTGCACGCCTTGAGCTGACCCCTGAAACTCTTTATTCTCAGTATTTTATGAAAGTAAAAAGCAGTGCTGTTGGTGGACTTTTATTTACTCGCTTACAAAATAACTTAGATACATATCCACCCTATATAAATCCATATGAAAATCTCAATCTCAATTTCTTTTACAATGGCTTTGATTTTAAACAAAATTTGGAGAAATAAATGTATATCGATGCTTATCAAACTCCTCAAGAAAATAATATATATATACAACAAAATTTAGTTTCAGATGCCAAGCAAAAAAGAGAGACTGATAATATTGATATTTTTATCAATCAAGAAGTCGCTATAAAAAAAATAAATGACCAATATTTCTTCCCATTAAACACTGAAATTGGCCTCGACCTTAACCATTCCTTTCAAACAGCATTCTCTTGTAATTATGCAGCACAGAAATTCAAACTTAATAATAAAGATGGCTCTGCTTCAGAAATAAGTAACTTTTGGTATTGCGGTAATTCTTTTGCTTATATTCCCTATGCTAGTTCCATCTTTCATCCAAAAATAAAATTATTTGGCGGAGCAGGTGAAGCTTATGGCAAGCAAATCAATGGAGCATCAGCTGTTCCCGAGAGTTTAAAATTTTTTACTCTTAAACCCTCTCTTGATCTTGAAATAAATGTTTTGCAAAATCTAAATTTTTCGCTTGGTACAGCCTATCAATTTTTATTTTCAAATGACTCTGACTCTTTACGAGATCAAGTTTCCGGAGCAGAAGCTCATATATCAATTTCATTGAACTTTAGATAATAAGGAATAACAATGCCAAGCTTAAAATATATCCCCGATCAAATCATGTGGCATGACGGAATGTTATTATCTCCTCAACACTTTCAACAAGCATTTAAACGTTGTGAAAACATCATTCGATATCATAACTATGAATCTTCACCTTATCATTTCGGGATAAAAACTTTTAAAATTGATCAAACTGCATTTGCATCGGGGTTATTTAAAATTGAAGAATTAGAATGCATATTTCAAGATGGTTTAGAGTATTATTATAATTCTATCTATGATTCCGTTCAAGCTCAAATCGATCTAAGCAAATATAAAGATATTTTAGAAAATAAAACACTCACACTTTATTTAAGTATACCACGTATTCAAAATAAAAATAGCATTCTAAATAATACTTATTCACGATATAAAGTTGCAAATGTCGACAATATAGCTTTCGATGAAAATACGGGAGAAGATGAAATACCTATTCCGAGAGTCCGTCCCAATATTTCACTATTATTTGAGCATGAGCTCACACCTCACTATATATCTTTGCCATTATTTAAAATTTATCATGAAAATAGTATTTATAAAACAAGAGAATTTTCGCACCCCTCTACGAAAATAAATCGAGAATCGCCAGTTTGGAAGATTTGTCATTCTATTTGTATGACTCTTAGATATAAAATTCAAGATATTATTGAAACTTTGCAAAAATTTAGCATGATGAAAGAAAATACAGAGCTTCTCGATCGCATCGAAACTTTAAAATGCATGAAATCAAGCTTACCTCGCTTAGAGGCATGTATCCATTCAGAACAACTCCATCCTTTTATTTTATATTTAGAAACATATTCAGTTGTTTCCAATATACTATCAAATGAAATTTATGAGATGCCAGCACCATTGATCGAGTATAATCACTATGACAATTTATCTTGTTTTCAAAAGTTAAGAGCCATTTTAAATGAATATTTAGAAAAAGAAATTCCAACAGATTTTACCATATCAAAAGCTGTCAAAATAGATAATAAATATTCGATTCATGTGCATAAAGGCAATCTTGGAGTCAATGATTCAACACATTTCCTTCTTGGTTTCAAAAAGAATTCTGACATTTCACAAATAAATTTCTTAAGTTGGATAAAATCCGCAATTATATGTGACGAGGAAAATTTTGAAGTTATTCTCGAACGTAGAGTTCTAGGTATGCATAGAACTCTAATTGAAAAATACGAAAATTTAATACCTCAAAAAAATATCTATTTGGTAAGAGTCAAATTTGAAGCTGCAGTGAAAGAAAAAATTAGTATAATAATAGCACCCAGCATCAATGAAAACAGCGATTTTTCTCCAGATGAAATTCTCCTCTACTCAAGGAAGAAATCATGATGATATCAAATAATTATGAATGTCCTATTTTATTTACTCAAGAATGCATTTTTAAAATACAAAATCTTCTGTGCGACATAGATAATGCAATAGAGAATAAAAATAATTTAACAGAGAAAAATGATGAAAAGTTATTTAGTTTTGACGAAGAAAATACAATAAAAATATCTAATGATTTGATTGAATATATTGGAAATAAAATAGATACATTGAAAAAAAACAAAAACTATGACAATTCTGTTCTAAAATCATTACAATATATGCTCATAGCCTTTATTGATGAAAAACTTATAACAAAAAACTGGCCTGGACGTATTTATTGGCAAAACGAATCTCTAGAAAAAAAAGTATTTCAAAGCCGAGTCGCAGGTGATGTTTTTTTTGATAACTGCAAAAATATTATCATAAATAGGGATTATAAATATAGAGAACTTGCCTATTGTTATTATTTATGCCTCAGCTCAGGTTTCAGAGGCAAATATCATTCATATGAGTCTCAATTCAATATCGATCAAACTAAAACTTTACTATATCAGTTTTATAGTGAAAATAAAATTGAAATAAAATACAATATTGATGGAATTATTCCTCAATCGTCATTACTTATCAAATCTAATATCGATGAAAATATAAAGCAAAGAAAAATATCTTATTCATTGCTTTTAGTAAATTTTATTCTCATAACTACTTTTATAATTGGATCTTGCTATATCTGGTTTAGCAACACAGGTTTAATTGCTAAAAGCATAAATTTTCTAACAAATTTTTAGATGGACTCTTCTATGATTTTTGTAATGATATATATCATAATTTGCATTATTTTATTATTCTTTTCCTGCATTGCGCTTTTTCGCATTTGGAATCCTGATATATCAGTTTTTATTAAAAATGAATTTTTTAAACAATTTCTTTTTGACCGGTACTGGTTTTATGAAAACAAAAATGTATTACAAAAAAAGAATGTTATTTTTATTATTAGCAAAAATTCAAGCGAAATTTTTGCAGAATTAAATAACTTAAAAAATTTAAATAAAAAAACCTCTTTTGAAGTATCTTTTGCGGACTCTAAAAAGCCTTTTGAGAAAATTGAAATTGATGATTCCATTTTAATTTTTATTCATGAAAATCTTTTAGTTTGCGATAATGCAGATCAAATACAATTGAGTAGAAGACTACGTTTTACCTTGTATAACATAATGAAAATTAGAAAGAATAAACTTATAGATGGCGTCATACTTTACCCAGGAAGTGAGACATTTTCCAATACAAATAATCTTAATTTAGATTACAAACAAGAAGCCTTCTATTATTCACTCATTGTCAAAAAAATATGCAAAACATTGGACGCAAGAGTTCCAATCTTTTTTATTGATAAATCAGAAATTAAAAATCCGCCTCCATTGAATCTACTAAAAGATGATAACAATGAAAGTATTCATTATAACTTTGGTTTCTACCATAAGTCCTCCCCTAGAACCGAAAAATTAAGCCGGGAAATTAAAAATAGTATTGATAGTTGCGTAAATTCTTTAGAATCACAAATGCAGCATTTTTTACAAAAATCTGATAATGAATCACAAAGTCAAATAATTCTATATTTCTTCCAGCTAAAAACTGCTCTTATTTCGTTTTCTAAAAACTACTGTGATTTTTTCTATAGAAACTTTAATATCAATGAATCTTCGATGATTAATTTTCATTTTATCTTAAGTGAAAATTCATTTATAAATGAAAACAATACTCCAACACTTAATATGTTTGAGTATATCTCTAAATATCTGAAAGGAAACTCAGATTTTTCAAATCATTGTATTCAAAATAAAATTTATAAAAACTATGCTTTTGGAGCATTAACATTATGCAGTACTGCTTTTATCTGTTACTCACTCATTTCCTCACAAGAATTTTTGCATAATAAGGTAAATTTCTATTTAAAAAACTACACTAATTTAGATAACTTTATATCTGAATACTCCAATATTTCAAAGCAAATTGAAAATTTAGATGAGCTTAAAATTCAAAGTTGCGATCTTATCAATACTGCCAATTATCTCAATCAAGTTTCCTTTAATTATCCATTAAACTTTCCCTCTTGGAATTCAAATCTCAATGAGATTCTTGACAAAAAATTTGATACTAAATTTACAAGTTTCTATAGTAACTTCATTATACAAAACTTCAATTCAAAAATAAATGACTACCTAGTTACAAACAAAAAAAATATTTCAGCTACAGAAGACACATCCACGATACTGAGTCAAATCAATAAATTTGTCGATGAAAATGAAAAAATAACTGAAATCTACCTAAATATCCTTTCAAATGAACAAGGTAAGACAACTGATGGACTCTCATTTGCTGCTCAGTTTTTATTTGGCATTGACTGTTTAAAACCTAGACAAAATATTTCTCTATTTCAAAGCCTTGATCGCAGCAAAGTAATTGATCAAGTAAATATTGATTATAATTTCTTTAAGAGACAATCTCAAAACATCTTAAATGAATATATTCAAAACTACTTCAACACAATAATCAAAAATAATGATATCTATGTTGCAGTAAATAAAATTAATATTGACCTTATGCAAATAAAAAATATTAAAAAATCTGAAATCATTGCATTTAGCAAAACATTTATTACTGATGTTAATAATTTACAAAGTGCTATTCTAAAAGGCCAAATTGATTTTCAAAGTCTCAACTCTTTTTTCGGGAATAACTTTTACAACATGTACAAAGAGATTGAGGAAAATCCTACTTTTGGCAAAGAAATATTTGAAAATATAAATTCCATCGCTGAGGAACAGTTTAAACTCACAAAAAATAAAGTTGCCAGTTTTACACCTTTGGGAAATAACTTCCCTCTCATACTTATAAAAGATAACACTTTTTCTGTGAATCCATCACTCTTGAAATTATCAGATTCTCTCGAAAAAATGTTTCAAGCATATGACACAACAAATCAAAGTAATTTAATTCCACAAACAAAAGCATTTTCTTCCGATTTAAAATCAATAAACAATAATTTACCTACAAATGCACTCTGGTCCATCGATAATATTCAAAATCTTTTGCAAAGAGGATTAATCTTTAATACAGCCTCTGAACAAATAAACAAAACTCAATATCCAAAAGAGCTTTCTGATATATTCTCTTTTATAGAAGAAGAGCTTAACCATATTTTTTGGAATCAGCAGCTTCCTGCAAGTATGCAAATATATGATCTTAGCAACAAGGAAAATAACAATTCAGAACAGTTTACGGATCCCTATATCCAAAATATTCAATTATCTATTCCTGTATTAAAAGCAATCTCAAACTTGCTTGTCAAATATGAGCAAAATGATATTAATATTTATTTAAGTGAAATAGTACGGCAGCAGATTGATCGTCAGCTCAATAAAAATAACGATCTATTGAATTCAAGCGCATTTTTTTCACCTATTTATCCTGATTTCAACTGGTGGGATGGAGAGTCTTCTCCAGCATACAAAGCATTTAGCGTGACGAGCGATGAAGATCTTAAGCTTTACTTGAGTATTCAGCTTGATTCGTTAAAGAAATTCTTTAATAAAAATATTAATCCTATTCTTCAAGCAAAAAATTTATTCTTTACAAGCTCGAATAAATATTTTGGTAATGAAAAGCTCTCTGAAAACTTTTCAATCTTACAAAACTCGCTTGATTCTTCTGCCAAAGGGACAGCCTTTGAAACGCTCAAAGGGTTTCTTATAAATTCTGTTCTGCCCCTCCGAACAAGCAATTGTTCTGATTTTATCGCAAAAGATTTTGATACGATTTCCAAAAAGGATTTCTTTTCTAAAAAGCAAAATAATTTATACCATTCTCTTGCTGACAGATGTCAAAAACTCTTAATCAATCAAGCTTTTACTAATTTTGATCGTTTTGCTGACAATTATAATTCAGCAATTTCTGGAGAGTTTCCTTTTGCTGACAACAAAACGTCAGCTGACTCGGCTTCACTTGAAGATATAAATTTTATTTTCTCCTTGTATGCACAGCTCAAAAAGCAAGATCTCCCTATTCTGCAAAAATACAGCACGTTGTATAAAAACAGACTTGATATCCAAAAATTTGTTAAATATATGGATTCGCTGCAAAGTTTCTTTGCCATTCAGTATGACAAAGAAGGAAATCCAATCCCTGTCACTTGGAATGTTACTTTGGAATTTAGAACAAACTCTGCCAATGAAGTTCTCGGCAATCAAATCATTGATTGGTCTATGCAATCAGGAAGCCAAATGATAGGTTCGCGCCAAGGAAATATAACAAATGGAAACTTTTCTTGGACCTATCTACAACCCTTGCAATTTTCTATAAGTTTAGCTCAAGGATCGAAATATTCTTTGCAAAAATACAGCAGTGATAAAAATTTATTTATTTCAAATAACTCTGCTTATTTTACCATAAGAAACAGATGGTCTCTTCTAAAATTTATAGAAGATTACGCAGATTGTAATAAAAGCCATTACTGCAATAAAAATGATCTTAAATTTGAAATTCCTTTGAATGATAAAAAATCGATTCGTTTTTATATTTCTCTCTTTCTTAAAAATAAAAAAGGAACAAGAATTAACTTCCCAAAATTCCCTAAAACAGCTCCTTACCTATTAAAGAAAGCAGTGCAAAAAGGGACTTAATAATAAATTGAGGTCTATTATGAAAGAAGTAATCAACTTTAAAAACATTAAAGCAAATGTCTCAATACATAATGATGGCCCTATTTCAAAAGGGGCTAACATTGAGTCTTTCGAGGTTTTAAATGATACCGTCTCTGAAATATTCACTTTAAATGCCTCAATTAATTATTCAATACAAAATTCTAAAATTGATTTTGAAGATTTCCTCGCTAAAAATATTTCATTTAAAGTTGAATTTTTAAAGCAAAAAAATCCTCGTTATTTTTCTGGTATTATTTCAGATATAAACTTGAAAGCCCTTATGTCTTCAGAAGACAAAATAGAGCTTCAATTTACAATCAAACCTTATTTATGGCTATTAACAAAAAATAATGGATATAGAGCATGGAGTAATTTAAATTCCAAAGATGTGATCGATAATATTCTTAAAATATATAAGAATAAATATTCTAATTTTCAATATAAGTTTAAAATTTACGATCCAACATCTCTTACAAAACGAACAAACACCATTCAATATGGAGAGTCTGATTATGATTTTATATGTAGATTACTTGATGAAGATCACCTAAATTATTTCTTTATACACGGTGAAAAAGCAAGCGAACTGATCATTACAGATGAACTTGAAAGTTATTTTGAAAATGAAATTAATAAAAATAAAAAACCACTACAAGAGCAAATTATCAGTCAAAATCAACCAATATATAATTCTGATTTAAAAAATGATAGATCAATTGGTTATGAACATTCATTTTCCCTTAAATTTAATAAAATTTCTACTCTTCATTGCGACTTTAAAAAAGTTTCTGCCAATGCAAAATCAATTAAACCAGGAGAAACTTCTAGCAAAAATGGATTTTGCAATTGGACTGAAGTGACACATCAACAAAAATCAGAAGTTCCATTTGATCCTAAACAGGCCTTTGCTGATAAGGAACTTGTGCGTCGTAACAGTTTACACAATAAGATATATATTCAAAGCAATCTTCCCGATCTTGAAATTGGTAGAGAAATTTCTATAAAATATCATTCAAATGAAAATGCATTAAAGAAAAGTTTCTTTAAATACTTAGAAAACGAATATAGAATCATAAAAATTGATCATAAATTTAAAAAAGATTTATTGCTACAAAAAGAAAAATCTAGCATAATTTATGATCCACACTATTATTCATTGATAACGCTTATCCCTAAGTCGGATAAGTTAAATAAAAAATTAAGCGTCCAGAAGCAGAATTATTTTGTAACGACAGCCTATGTGCACGAAACTCAAACAGAAGAAGAATCATTGAAGTCATTTATGCGAATTCGAATTTCTTTTTTCTGGCAGAACGAAAAATCATCCGCAGAAGCGAACGGTTCGCCATTCGTCTTAGCGCGCATTGCGCAAATTTGGGCGAGCAATGAGTCTGGCTCATTCTTCGTTCCATCACCCGGAGATGAAGTTCTCGTTCTCTTTGAAAATGACATAGACTCTCCAATTATCATTGGCTCCTTATATAATAATTTTAATAAATGTAAATTTTTAATCGACAAGGATGAAGAAAACAAAGGCAAAATGCGTGGATTTGTTATTGGCAATGAGCACAGTTTTATATTGCATTCAAAGGATTACAATTCTTCTTTTGACTTTAGAGACAAATCCCATTCCCTTGATATACATAACAAAGCAAAAATGAATATCGATGAAAAAAACATTCATTTTAATCTCATAGATAAAAATAAAATCAATCTGGATGATGAAGGTAAAATGGAGTTAGAAAACTACAATTCGAAATTTAAAATCAAAGACAGCTTTGAAGTCAGAACAAAAAAAGTCGATATGGAAGGCGATGATATTATTCGAATGAATTCTATGAAAATAAAGAAATAACATACAAATTCAGGAAAATATTACGCCCACAAGTGATGCCTGATAGCAGATCTATTAAGATATGAACTTCACTCCCACATAGAATTTGAATAATGATTATCAGTTAAACTCATTGCTTGATCATTATCAGAAGTTACATCTTGATGCTCATAATTCATCCGCTCTAAATCTTGCACTACATTTGTAGTAAAATTATTTTCGTCACCGGCATGGCTGTTCGCTGTAGCGTTCAAGCTTTCATCATGGCCTGAAAAAATATCCCTGCTGGTTCCAAAATGTTCTGCCAATAGCAATTTCTGCTTCTCTTTTAATTTCCTTTTATCCATTAAAATTTCTTTAATCAAAGACTCTGGTCCGAGAATAGGAAATAAATCTGCAAGTTTAATTTCCTTATATTCAATCAATTCACGCAAAATCATGCCATCGGACAAAATATACTCAGAATGTATTGCGCTTTCAGTATCATTATTTGTAATCATATTGATATCCAATTTTATTTGTCAGTTTTAGAAAGACCGAGCAATGTAAATATTTCAGAAGGTTTTGATGTTGTAGCAAATAATTCCATAAAAACTTCGTATAAAGATTTCTTTTGCCATTCAAGCGCTCTCCGAATTAAAAAAGGAGAAGGAGAATGGGAATTGTGCTTTAATAAATATAAATTTGCCTTTTCAATGAGAGCATAAGCATCTTCTATGGAATCAATATTTTGGTCTATTCGTATATCAGACTGACTTCTTTCAAAGGAATTATTAAAATCATCTTGCTTTAGATCTGCATAGGTTTGAAATTTTTGTTCTGTATATTCTTGAGTGCTGATCGTTGGTTCTTGTTTATCATTAATAAAAGATTCGATAAAATTAGATATATCGGTGCAAAGACTTATAAGAGCATCAAAACTCGTTTTCTCATTACACTTCTCTGCCAATTCAATAATAAAATCCTCAAGCTTCTCTAATGAATATACAATAGATTTTAACCGTTCATGTAAATCGACGATATACTCTTCTGATTCCAGTTCTAAAATGGTCCTAAATTCATTTTTATGAGAAATATTATCACTCATATTTTCCTTTAAAAAATTATCATATTTTTCCCAATCTAATATGACAACTGCCTCTTTATCGCTTTGAAAAGGTATGCAACGTATACTTAAAGGCAAATTAACTTCAAGCCAATGAAATGGCGCAAGTCTTAATTCAAGATTATCATTCTCGAGAGGGGGAAATATATCTTCCCAATTATTTAAACAAAAATAAAGCATAAGTTTCAATGCAATATCTAACCCCTGAAAACCATTTACTTTTGCTTGAGCTTCTGCATAATATGCACACACAAGTAAATCTTTCGAGTTTTCTTTTAAAATCTCTTCACAGAACTCTATTGAAGCTTGCCAATTGGGCGCTAAAACATTTTTTTTAGTCCATATTCCTTCATCCAAAAAAATACTTTCTAAATTTGCTTTTCTCATATCTTTTAATTTAATCAATTTCGGATGAAATTTAAGGTATTCTCCAAATGGTTTCTCTTCATTCACTGGAAGCACTAAGTTATTAATTTCTAAATTCATTTTATATTACCTATTTATGTATAGTGAAAATTTGGAATTGAAAAAGCAAAAAGGCATTTTCCACCCTCTATTATGAATTTGTATTTGTAAAATTTTCTACAATTAAAGGACTTTATATTATTTGACAAAATCATTATATGTTTTTCAAGACTCAAGATCTTTAATACATATTCTAAATTTACGAGTTCATCTTTCCTTACATCTACTTCAACAGAAATTCTATTTAAAAATGAGTAAAAGTCGGAACCAATCATAGATCCTTTGTTCGTATTTTTTGAATAAATCCCGCATGAACCAAGTCTAAATTGATTATTATTAATATGCTTTTTGGGAAAGTTTTCTTTTATTTCAATTTCATTTTGAAAATATTTTGCAAAAAAAGACTTGACATTTTTTTTATTATTGAGCTGAAAGTAAGCATTCTTTTGAGACGATATTTCAAAAGTATAAAGATACCTATCACGATTCATTTTAACGATAAAATCTTGAATAACAAGCTCATTGATAAAAATTTTCAGAAAATCGACTATAATTTTCTTTTTTTGTCGGGTTTGTAGAGTAAAGTTTTCTATAATATAATCAGGAATAACCATTTTAAATGGCAATCTACTTTTTACATAATTACCTTTAGAGTCTTTTATAGAAAAGCAACAAGTTGACGAAAAAAGCATACGCGGTGAATATTTAACTTTCTCAAACGAAAAAACACTGCGAATATGATTTAATGCAATATTTTGTTCCTCACGATCTGATAGAGTTTCTAATTGATGCAATTCAGTCATATCTTTTCTGCTTTAAAAATAATATAGAAATTAAAGTCTCTTATAAAATCAAAATAAGAGTTTAAAAAGGAGATTAAAAAATGTGTTCCCAATGGGAAACCTGTGACTTTAGAAAACTGCAATTTATATAATATTCCTGGCACATAATAGCTTTGATTCTTCCAAATTTGCTGAGAGAGAGTTTCTTCAACTTCAAAGCCAGTAGATTGGTTCAATAATTGTTGGAATAATATTTTTATTGGATTCTGACCTGATGATAATATTTCTATTATCTTTTTAAAATCATAATTTTTAAATGCATTTCTTGTTAAAATATCTTGATTGACCTTATACAATAATTTTATGACTTCCATGTTTTCATAAAGATCAAGTGGTTTTCGAAAGTATTTTGGCCAAATCAATGAAAACGATTTATCAATAGGTAAATCATATGCAATGCAATTGAATTGTGAGTTAGGTTTAATCCCTTCCACTAAATTTGTATTTGTACAGATCCCTGTTGGAAAAATATAATCAGGCATTTCTAAATCAAAAGAGTAAGAACTATTCTGTCGCAATAACTTCAAATATAAACAACCATTTTCACGAGTCGTATTGTTGAACGATCGTTTTGTTGCCCAATAGAAATGCTCAGTTTCTTTATTTATTATATTTTTTTTCTTATGATAATTTGGAATTTCTATTGCTTTACCGGTTGTGGAATTATAAGTAACAAGTTTTTTGACTCGCAAAACTTCAATATGATTTTGCTGATCATTGTCTACCCGCATAAGGTATTCTTTTTTTTGATCATTGCACTTGATTGGGACTAGTTTTTTTTCAAATACATTGATGACTGGTATACAGTTCAATTTAAAAAAGACACCACCTAATCTAAAAGGTATTGAGACTTCTTCATCAATTGGAATGATAAATTTTATTTTTTTTAAAATATTGATTGGTCTTTTTATATCTATTTTAAAGAAAAAATATTTTTGATAATAATTTATAAAATCAAACAATGGATGGAGTAAATTTTCTTCACAGAGATCGTAATGTCCATTGTGTTGATAAATAGGTTGCAAGGAATCTCTTGGAATTCTAATTGGGCTCGTTTCTTCATCACGAAAAATTAAAATAGGCAATTGAGAAGACAAGAGAGAATCAAAAATCGAAATGACAGATTGAAATTCTGCATCGATAAAAATGGATAATTTGGTATTTTGAAAGTCCGTTATTGGTATGGAAGATTCTATTTCAAAAATAAATGCTTTTTTATAGCCATAAATATTTTCTGTACTTGAATTAATATCTGCATAGCGGAAATTTTTTATTTCACAGCATGAAATATATGTGTCTTCCGTTGATGAAAATAAACATTCTTCTTCATCTGAATTACTCGTAGAAAAAACAGTATCTTTCTCAATTTTAAACTGAGAGATTTCTTTTTTAAAGAAACTCATACTCGGTAATATTTTTAAGATTGTGAGGCCAGGTGTAGGAGAAACTAACTCTGGAAAAATATGCTCTATAAAATTGATAGCATAGTCACTCTTTGCGAGAAAGGATTTATAATCAACTTGAGCCTTCATATAAGCAAAAGATTCAATCAGTCTTTCAGTTTCAGGATCATTGCTTTTTCTAAAAGAAAAATCAAGGTAAGGTGCAATATCAGGATTCTGTTCTGAAAATATACGACCATTGCTTCTTAATTCTTCTAAAGTGTCTGTGTATATTTTTAAAAAATCCTGATTACTATATTTTCCAGTCATTGATTATGAACTCCCATAATGCCACCTTTAACAATAGATTTACCTTTACATTCCCTGAATGATACACTGCATTTATGGAAAGTTTTGCTTCTTTTTTTAATTTATCATAGACAGAAAAATCTACTTCTACATATGATAATCTATGTTCAAATACTTGAAGAGACTTTTGCACAATTTGACACAATAGAAATCGATCGTGCTCAGAATCCATTGCAAAATGTGAGACACAAGGAATTCCGAAATGTAGGGTATTTAAATTTTGATTTTCTAAAAATTGAGAAACAGGCAAAGAACTTCGAGTGTTTAAAATATTATAAATATTTCGCGCAATAGAAAAAAAAGGGTCCTTCTTTTCAGATGGTAAATAGAAAATTTTTTTTAAGCTTTCCATTGCTTGGACCATTCTAAATGAAGATTAAAGTGGATATACTGTTCTCAGTACATCCAGGCTTTAATTAAACAAAACTTTTTGGTTTGCTGATATCCCAGCATTTTAGTGCATCGATATCTTCTAATTGGCTTACTTTAGAATAAAGACATTTTGATTTCTGTCCTTTTTTAAAATGGGCAGAGAAGTATCCAGGGACATTGTCTTGATCATTTGGATTGTAAATATTTGTACTAATTTGCAATGAA
This sequence comes from Fluviispira sanaruensis, assembly GCF_004295685.1. Taxonomy (NCBI): domain Bacteria; kingdom Pseudomonadati; phylum Bdellovibrionota; class Oligoflexia; order Silvanigrellales; family Silvanigrellaceae; genus Fluviispira; species Fluviispira sanaruensis. The sequence continues at coordinate 1,020,253 of NZ_AP019368.1, read as the reverse complement.
TAACCTTGACCTGGATTTTTAATTACGACTAAAGTGTGATTTAAAAAGTGAAACTCATGAGCTGGAGTCACTATTTCTTTGCCATCCTTATCTGTCGTACTTTCGATTTGGATGAGCTTTATTGCCTTAACAATACGAGATTTGTCTTTAAAAACTTCAAGCCCACCAATTAGATCTGAATCGATATTTTGCATATAAAGTGTTATTTCATCAATCATATCTTTTAATTCTAATTTATTAGAACTTGCATTTTCAATAAGTTGTGGAACTGCAATATCATCTAATGAAATTGCTTCTTTAATTGTTGTAGATTTAAAATTTCCTTTTAATCCTTCTATTAATAAAAGTGCTCTCATGATATCAATTCTCCTTTAAATTTTTTTATTATGATTTTTGTGGAAGTTCTGTAACTAACCTAAGAGACACAGATAACTCATTTAAGTAAAAATGTGGCCTTAAATACATAACAGCTCTATACGCACCAACTTTTCCTGGCACTGGTAAAATATCAACTCTTGCTTCTCGTAAAGGATAACAACTCTTAATATAAGTGCTTGCAGAATCATCTAAAATAACATACCGAGAAATCCAATTGTTTAAATAATTATCTATCTCCCCCTGTGTTGTAAAAGATCCAATTTTATCGCGCATAATCACTTTTAAATAGTGAGCAAAACGCGAGACTGCCATCACGTATGGAAGTTCTATAGAAAGCTGCGCATTGGCATTGGCAAGATCATTGTCATATTCTGTTAATTTATGAATGGTTTTTGAGCCAAAAAATGTTGCTGTGTCAGTGCCACGTTTATAAACCAAAGATAAAAATCCGAGATCATCGAGCTCTTTTTCACGTCTGTCTGTAATGATCGTTTCCACAGGCATTTTAAAGGAATTGTTTCCTTCGCTGTCTACGAAAGGGTGATAAGGAAGACTATCAACAACTCCACCATTTTCCGATCCACGGATATTTGAAAACCAACCATAATCACGGAAAGAATCAACCATTCTTTGCGCTAAAGAAAATGCAGGATTTCCCCATAAATATTTATCATGCTCTGTCCCATTTAAATCTTCTTCAAAATAGAATTCCTTCACAGGTATTCCATTGGGACCATAGGGATGACGCATAATCACTCTTGGCAAAGTCAAAGTAACATATTTAGAGTCCTCAAGTTCTCTAAAACTTTGCCAAGAACCATACTCTGCAGAATTAAATAAACGGCCAAGATGACGAGGTTTATCCAAATCTTCAAAAGATTTAATATTGAAAAGTTCACTGCTTGCTGCTGCAACAAAAGGTGCATGTGCTGAGGAAGCAACTTTAGATATGGCTTTGAGACATTCAATATCTTCAAGGCCTTTTCCAAATGAATAATCCCCAACTAATAGACCGTACGGAGTTCCACCAAAAGTGCCATATTCATTTTCATAGACAAGCTTAAAAAGACCCGATTCATCAAACTCTGCTGCTGATTCTGAATCTTTTAAAATATCTTCTTTTGTGGCGTCAAGAACACGGATATGCAACTTGTCGTCTGGTTCTGCAAATTTAACCAAGGATTGCAATCCTCGCCAAGAAGCTTCCAATTTTTGAAACTCTTGATTGTGAATAATTTCATTGATTTGTTCAGAGAGAAGAGCATCGATATCTGCAATTCTTTCACTGATCATGTGTGAAATATTTTTTTTATAGGTCATGCGATCCGAAATAACTTCATCCGCAAAAACTGTTAACATTTCTTTGGCATTATTCTTTTGCTCTTCGTTTTTATTTAGATTACTAATTGTAAGAGCCTGATCGATAACAGAAATATTGACATCTTCTAAATTAAAAAATGAATTTGTTTTTATTGCAAGATCTGTTTTGAGAGTCATTTTATATCCTTTATCAACCGAGTCTTATGCTTCGCTCGTATTTGAATCATTCACTTGTTCAACTTGTGAGCTCGAAATCTGCTTTAAAGCTTCTGGAGTTTTTAAAAACTGAATTAGAGTTTCTTCAAGCTTATCGTTACAATCAACGCTAGTTTGCAATTCAATTAATTTTCTTCTTGTCTCCAGCAATACTTTCAAAGTATCAACTTTTTCAGCAATTTTTCCGGGATTAAAATCTTCAATTGATTTAAAATCAAGCTCAATTTGTTTAGATCCACCATCATTTTTGATTTTATCCAGAACTTTTATCTTCAGTTTTGGATTTATGGATTGCACAACTGAATTAAAATTCTCTTTGTTTACAGAGAGAAATTTTTCACTTTTCAGTTTTTTTGCTTTTTGATATAGATGCCCAGAAAAATTCGCCATAACGCCAATGACAAAGGGAATATCTTGTTCCTTTGGATTGCCATTTACTTCAAGATCGTATGTGATTTGCACACGCGGGGGCTTATATCCAGAAATTTTATGTTGGGTGCTCCTTGACATAATTCACATTCCTTTCATATGAGTATCAGCCTGTACGGTTTGTAGAATTGAGAAATGCTGATGACAGCACTCTTATTCGCTTATAAAGCAAATATAATGCCATACCATTTTTGTCAAAATTATTATTTTCAAAACAAAGAGAAATGTAATTTAAATAATTAAAGAAATGCTTGCTTTTAATTATTATGAATCATCAATTGTAATTGGTAAGCTACTTTGTCAGACTCTTTTAAAATTATTAAATTATATCAATATTTTTTAATAATTTTATACATCTCATTTTAAATAAAAATCAATAAAAGAACTCTATCTTAGCTTAAACTATGCTTTTTAAAGAGGAATACTCTTGAAAATAAACATTGCTTTTTAAATCACTTGCATATCAACTTTAAATATTTTAACTATTATCTGTTGGCTTGTTGCAATATATACAGGAAAAATTATGGCTGAAAATTTTAAAAAAATGCATTGCACTCTACTTTCAGGTGATTCCTTTAGTTTTGACTCAATTGATGGCGCTCAATTGTTAAGCCCAGTAAATATTTACCCTATCACTGGGAGCGGAAAATCAAGTATAAATACCAGAAATATCTGCTTAAAAGGAGATGAATCCTCTGTCGTACTTCCTGTTATCCCCTACAACACCTCTTCACATACAATTCCAGGAGTCCTCAAAGGGGAAATTAAACAATTAGCCTCTGGTAATATTGATGAAAAATCTTTCGAAGATGGAAAAAATCTTTTAAAAGTAGGTAGCAACGATGTTGAAGTAGAATATATTGTTCTCATGCCAGCAATGCAACCAGGCACCCCTCCTATTCCGGACCTATCAAAATATAAATTTTCAGGGAAAGGCGGCTTTAAACAGTTTACCCCAGAAAAAGATAATCATGTTCCTTAATGATTTGGATTTAAAAGCTGTCGAATAGCTTCGGTGGTTTTTTGCGGATCATTTTTCGCGAGATACATAATTTGCTCTTTAGGCGACATTTTATCAAAAGGCACATCCTCTTTTAACTGAACACGCCTTGCACCTGCCCCCGATCTTTCGAGTTCATAATCAAGCATTTCAAGCTGCTCTTTTGAACGTTTATCTGGATCATATGTAAGCCATTTGAAATAGGGCCGCACAAGTGCAATATATATAAAAAACATTGCAGCAATAGCAACAGCGGAAAGAATCGCTGTCTGAATTAGAGAAGCTTGCCGCGCCGAGAGAGATGCTTTTTCTGCCAATGCAAATTCATCCAATTCAAATTGCGTAGATTCCACAGTAATAGCATCACGTGCTTCTTGAAAGCCAATCGCATTCTTGACTAATTTTGTGATCATATCCATTTCTTCTTTGGTGCGCGGCACGAACTTTCCATCAACCATTTTTCCATCAACCAAAACAGATGCACTTAATTTTGTTACGTTACCAATTGGTTCAACAATTTTACTTAAAGTTTTTTTCACTTCGAAATTTAAATTTTCTGTACTCGATTTTGTACTGTTTGTCAGTCCACCTGCAATTCCAATATCTTCGCGTTCACCTGGTAAATTGCTTTTTGCCCCTGGCACACCTGTCGGATTGAGTCCGTTTCCTTGCGAGGATTGTTCGTTCCGTTGTGATGCAATTACGGCTGTTCTTTCGGGATCCACATCCGAAATTGTCGTTTCTACTTTTTTAAAATCGACAAATGCCTGAACTTTAGAAACAACCTTATCGTGCCCAACGACCCGCGCTAAAATATCTCTTATTTTTTGCTCTAACTCTCGTTCAACCCGTCTCTGATACTCTCTCTGCGCCGATGTGACTTTATCTATCCCGCCATCTTGTTCGTCTGGCTGAGTGAGCATGTTACCGTCTTGATCGACTATACTGACTGCTTTTGGTTCAAGTCCTTCAACAGCCCGTGCTGCCAAATGAATTATACCTTGAATTTGTCTTTGTGTAAGAGTTTTACTCGGCTTTAATTTTAAAAAAATACTCGCAGTGGGTGATTTTTTTTCTTCGGCAAATATGGCATTATCAGGTAAAACAATATGCACTCTGCTGTTTGCCACAGGCTCCAATTTATTAATAGTTCTTGCGAGTTCTCCTTGTAAAGCACGCAGTTTATTTATGCGTTGATCAAAGTCAGACATACCAAATGCTCTGTCATCAAACTTTTCCCAACCCACACCTATGCCCGAACTTGGTAGACCTTCTTGCGCAAGCAGCATACGAGCTTCTAATATTTTTTCTTCAGGAAATGAAAGCGTGTCCCCTTCCATTTTAAAATCTACAAATCCTGATTTTTTTAAATGTGCAAGGATTGCGGTTTTATCATCAGCAGAAAGATTCATAAATGCTGTTTCGTATTTAATTGTAGGTTTCCAGAAAATAAACATAGCTAAGGCAAAGAAAATCGTAAAAAGACCGAGAGCAATTGCAATTTTGCGACCTTTCGTCAGTCCAGCATAAAATGCTTTACTTTGAACTATAAATTGTGACCAAAATTGCCTAAATTTTTCTATCATTCCTTTTACTTTCTTCAAAGCAATTCATATTGCTAAAAAGGTTTAATTAGACTTGCATTCTCATAACCTCTTGGTATGCCTCAATCACTTTATTTCTCATCTGCACCATCATATCGAAACCAAGTTCTGCTTTTGTTACCGCCAGCATGGTTTCATGAATATTACTTGTGCGTCCCGATGCTAAATCCATACTTGCTTTTTCAGCTTCTCTTGCACCCGTATTAATTTCTTTAATTCCTTTTTCCATTAAATCGAGAAATTCAGTTGCAGAAGGATTTTTAGGAGGATTGCCTCCACCACTCGGAATACTTGAATTTACTAATTCCTGTTGTAACTTTAAAAAATGTAAATCATTTGCTGACATCACTTTTAACATGATCTGTTACCTTTAAATTATTTACCTATACTTATAGCTGTTGTTGCCATAGATTTTGTTGCATTTATTGCTTGTGTATTACTTTCAAAAGCTCGATTACTTGTGATCATATTTACCATTTCTTCCATTATTGAGATATTTGGCATGGAAACATAACCATTTTCATTTGCATCAGGATGATTAGGATTAAAAACAAGACGAGGCGCTCTTCTATCCTCTGTAATTCCATCAACTTTTACTTCTTTTAAATTTGGATCAAAAGCGAGGCGCATTAGATTATCAAAACTTAGACCTGAATTACGAGCAGTAAATAAAACATCTTTTCTTTTATAAGGACCACCTTCTTCTGTTCTAGAAGTATTTGCATTTGCAATATTCGAAGATATTACGTTCATTCGAATACGCTCTGCAGATAACCCTGATGCACTGATTTTAAGTCCTTCTAAAAAACTCATAATTTTTTACTCCTATAAGTTAATTAGTTAATATTTATCTTCCACCATTGATTGCATAACGTAACATTCCAAGTTTTCTATTCAAAGTTTCAATTGTAGCTCTATAAATCACTTGGTTACCAGCCATTTCTGTCATTTCTTGATCAACATCTACAGTATTACCGTCATTACCAATACTTTCTGTTGGTTTGACATAAAGATCTGGTTTCAAAACCCCATCAGCTCCCATGCCAGGAGCTTTTATGTGCTTAGGATTGCTTACTTTCATAATAAGATCTTTGTCAGAACCAATTGCAGCTTGTAATTGCTTTTCAAAATCAAAACCTAAAGATCTATATCCTGGTGTTAGAGAATTCGTAATATTTGCAACATTGACATCTTGTCTTTTTAATCGTTGATTTAGACTTTCTTCCAAAACAGAATCTGGTTTTCCAAATATTTGATTCCCAATAACCGTACTCATATATTCTTTCCTTCAACTTCATAGCCACAGTCAACCAGCTCATTTAATTTATAACGCAATGCCCTCAACGAAATTCCTAAAGCTTTTGCCGTGTGTGTTCTATTTCCATTCATTCTTCTAAGAGTTTGCAATATTAGTCTTTGCTCAAGCTCTCTTAAAGTCACTTGTGGCAGCGGTTCTCCCATAGCAACTTCTGTTCTGCTATTCGCTCTCATTAAATGAAGCTCTTCTACTCCAATATAATCACGGGTTGAAAGTAACACTGACCGTTGAATAACGTTACGTAATTCACGAATATTTCCTGGCCAAGTGTAAGTTCTTAGAGCTTGTTTAGCAGTTGGCGAAAGTTGAACATTTTTTGAAAATTGAATATTAAATTCACGAAGAAAAATCTCGGAATAAAAATCAATATCAACCAATCTCTGTCTCAATGCTGGAATTTCTAAATGAATGACATGTAATTTAAAGAACAAATCATTGCGAAATCTTTGTGCATTGACTTCATCTTGAATATTTTTATTACTGCATGCAATTATTCTTGCATCTGCTGCAGTACCTCGTCTAATCGCGCCTTTATTTACATCTTGTTCCTTTAATATTCTTAAAAGTTTTAACTGCATAGACGCTTCTAACTCAGTGACCTCATCGAGCATCAATGAACAAGTTTCCTGCGGACGATTGTTGTGATTTTGATTATATTCATGTGGATTTCTTTGAGCAGGAAAGAGTTCCATTTCAAAAAAATTGGCAGGAATATTTGAACTATTTGCGACTACAAAGCGACCTCTTTCTCTTCCGCCAGCAATATGAATCGCTTTTGCAAATGTTTCTTTTCCTGTTCCACTTTCACCGGTAATTAAAATAGGTACTTTAGTCGGAGCGATAGTTCTTGCTACTTCGAGAAGTTTATATATTTTTTCATCACGAGTTGGATAATGCCGTAGCATTTCTTCTTCTGATATTCTTAGATCTGTTTCATTTGGAACATTATTAGAATGAATGCTGCGTCCTTCCACAGCATTGTTACCTTGTTGTGTTCCATAGTTTGCAGAATCTATGTCAAACAATCCCATAGGACGCACATCACTCATAAACAAACCTCCCCTTAATTTCTAAATCGCCTGTTTACTTATTAAGTCTGTCAAGCCTTTCGCTCGCCAGAGAAGAGTACCGCTTGTCGTTCGTGTCGTTTGCTGCTAAGAGCCAAGCCGTTTTCGCTTTATCGAAAAGACCCGCTCTCGCATATACAACTCCTGCTTTATATGCGGCTTCGGCTCGATGCGTTCCTTGGGCTAAATTTGCCATTGCAAGAAACATATCTCCCGACTTCGCAAATCTGCCCGAATCCCGTAAATCTTCTGCATATTGCATGATTGACGCTTCAACTGTTTGAATTTCATCTAGTGACTTTGCAGGAAATGCCAGAATTTTCTCATAAAGAGGTTCGACATCAGGGGTACCGCGCAAAGCCCGAGCCCATTCACCCAGAGTTGGCAAATCGCGTTCAACATAACGTCCAAGTTTCATCTCATCTAAAAGTAAACGTAACGCTATTTTGTTACGGTAAGGAGCAACAGAAAGCTCCTTCAAAGCCTGTACAGACTTATCAGTTAATCCATCTGCTTTTCTTTTTTCATCTTGTTCAATACGGCGCAAAAATACTTCTGCGTCTGTTGGTTTATTGCTTCGATAATATAAGCGCGCTGTAATGGCAGCAGCTTCATTCTTTCTTTTTTGATCCGTCGAAGCTTGCCAGAAGGCACTGTATAGTTGAATTGCCTTTTGGTTTTCACCAACGGCATCAAAAGCTTCTGCTCTCGTAAAAAGAGACTCAGGATCAGAATAGGTAAACTCAAGCAGACTCTGCCGCGCACCTTTTTCAAAGCGTGTCCATACTTCCCACTGTTTATTTTGTGCTGTGCTCTTTAATAGATCCTTTACTCTGCTGTTCACAATATTTTCAAGAACAGCAGAGCGCTTGTCGCCGGCCACCTTCTTTTTAAATTGCTGAACGGCAGCGTCTGCAGTGTTGATATTTTCTTTTTCAACCGAAGATCTTATTTGATCATATGCACAATTTTTCAGCAAGTCAAACGGGATACTTTCAGAAGTGACACAGGCGTCTATATTTTGCTGATACGTTTTTACCGCATTCGGATTTTCATCTACGACATCATTCAAAACACGAAGTGAGGAAGCGACTTTTACGATAAGTGGATTTTTGTCATACAATGCCATTTCAGAATATTTCTGAGCATTTTGATAACCTGTTTTACCCATTCCCTTTGTCTTTGAATTGCTCAATTCATCGATATCTAACAGCCTTAATTTTGCTAATGCGGCATATTCACTGCCAGGAGAATTCAACAACAGAGACCTAAAATAATCATTCGCTAAATCAAAATTTCGTGTGAGATAAGCCGATTCTCCTGCATTCCATAAAATCTTTGGATCTGATTTAAATTTTCTTTCAGACAGTGCTACAAGTCTTCTATATATACTCAATGCTTGATCTTCATGACCACTTTTATACAGTTCTTCGGCAAAATTTTTGCCCACATCAAATTCTTCTTTTGTACCAAAAACAGAACCCATCTGCGCTTGCAACAACGTCATTCTATATTCGCTAATGGGTTTTAAAACTTCTAGTCTGCCATAAATTTCTGGTAGATTATATTCTTTATCGCTTTTTACTTTTTCTATTTTTTTGTCCGGAGTTAAAGAAACAGGTTTATTTTTATTTTCATTGCTATTAACATTTTGATTATGAGCTTCTCCTGATGAAGTAACAACTTTTTGACTTTCATTTTTTATTTGTCCATTCACTTTGGGTGTGCTTTTTTTCTCTTGCAAATCCTCATTTTGCAAATTATAAGTTGTCATTATTTCAGGAATATTTTCTTTACTTAAACCTTCTATAAAATCGGGTTGCCAATTCCAGTCCGCTTCTAAATTTTTACTTTCCGGCTCCGTTCGCCAGAAATCAATTAAAATTCTCCACGGCTTATTTTGCGTTGCGACCACCCATCCTATTGGTAAATTTTTTAATTGAATATGAATCGTGACTTCAGATTTTTCTTCACGCATATACACACGTTTAACAAAACGAGTGTCATAAAATGATGTATTATTAAACTCTTCCATCCTTGCAGGAATTATTCTTATCTGTAATGTTCTTGTTCCCTTAATAAAGCGTGTCGCATATCTCCGCGGTTCTCCCAAATCAAATACCATGCGATAACTATCTTCTCCTGCAAGAAAAGTTGGAGAAATTTTATCTTTTCTTATTTTTAATATCTCTGCATTTGCCGAGCTAGAGTCAAAGATGCCCCCCACAGCGGAAAGAAATGTAAAGAATGAATATGTGAAGAGTTTTTTCTTGAACAACTCTTCTCCCCCCAAAATAAATACGAGTCAATAAATTTCATTTCTTGTAGTTTACCTGAGAGATGTTCTATTATGTCAGTCTGAAAATTGTCAGAATGTGAAATTTTGACGTGTCAAATTGTTTATTAATGCAAATAATATACCTATTTAATGATAAAAATTTCCGCTGTCATAGTTTTTTATATTAATTTTGTTCTTGTGTTCGTGCAATTATTTGCGCGAGTTGATTTGTTCTACGTGTGAGAACATTTGCAAACTCTTTGAATTTTTTTGGATCATTTTCTATATCAATCGGATCGATCATAATTTCGGGCCAGTGAATCTGAACGGTTTTATTGGGAACTATGTCGGATTCTTCTTCTGATAGTTCAAATTTACCTAGTTTAATTAACATCAAACAATTATTCCAATTTACAGTTGTTATTCTTGCAATAGGAAAAATTTGCGGGGTGATTTCGTAATCAACGAGTAAATTTGTAAAGTTAAGAATATTATTTGATTTTATCGATTGAGTTGTTATAACAGAAAGCTCAACAATATCCTTCACATTTTTGTATAAAAATGACGCAACGAGACTTGCTATCATTCCACCAATATTATCAATAAATACCAAACGATATTTTCTTTTTCTCAGTGTTCTTCTCGCCATGCCATTTTCTGCAAAATCTATTTGTTCTGCCCAGTTACAACATAAATCCGCAATCTTTTCCAATTTTGAACTCATACTAATTATTTTAAGCGCTTTTTCTATACTTTTTTTATTAGCTTTTTTTAAAATATTTTTTGCTATAAGATTTAATTCTCTTTGTTTTAAGTCAACTTTATCATCTAAAATATGAATTTCTTGAATCAATGACAAATCACCATCGAACATGGCTGTGTACGAACGCTCGAATAAATTTTTCGTATCTAACAGCATTTCCAAAAAAATCTCTTTTTGTTCTGGTACGTCACCGTTGACAAGTTGTCTCGCCAAACTTTCAACCGCATCTCCTATGCGCTCAACATGGTGGGCAATTTTTGCGCAAGCATAAGCCAAGCGCAGCTCGTATCCCAATGGCTGCTGCGTTGCAAAAACTTGTAATATAGAAGCATCTATGGCGCGCTCGAGATTATCTATTTCCGAGTCGAGAACGACTATTTTGATCAATCGATTGGTATTTGGATGTTCAAAATGCTGTACCAAAGTTTGCAAGCCAGCATGTACCGCATCACACATCGTTCTTAATAATGATTTTACATTCGCTAACTGCATTTCAAGACTAGAAATTCTCGACATGAGGATTGCCCTTAAGTAGTTTGCATTAATTTGTGCACACTGTTACGGATAAACTGAATGTGCCACGTCGAATGTGCCATAGGTCTTTTGGAGAGTGCAAATATGCCAGAGAAAATCAATTTAAATCAAAATTACACCCCACAAAATCTGCTAGACAGTCTTGAAAGCCGTAAAGAAATTTATGCAAAGCTTGCCGCTCTTGCCATTGAACCCGAAATTCATCCAAAAACAGGGCGCCCCCTAAAACCTCAATGGCTCAAAGTAGGCCTAACGGGTGGGGAAGTCCTGTTTAATATTAAAAAAGATCTCAGAGAGAAAAAGCTTTACACAGTCTGTGAAGAAGCAAAATGTCCTAATATATCTGGCTGCTGGAACACTGGCACCGCTACTTTTATGATTTTAGGGGATGTCTGCACGCGCGGCTGCCGCTTCTGCCATATTAAAACAGGCAACCCTGGGGGGCTGCTTGACAAAGAGGAACCATACAAAGTTGCTGAAAGCATTCGCATGATGAATCTCAACTATGCTGTTATTACTATGGTTGATAGAGATGATATTCCAGACGGAGGTGCTGCCCACATTGCCGAAACAATTCTAGCGATTCATAAAGAAAACCCTCGAACCAAAGTCGAAATTCTCGCCGGGGATTTCAGAGGGCAGATTGAAAGTATTGAACAGGTTGTCCATGCAGGCCGCGGCCTTGATGTTTTTGCCCACAATGTTGAAACCGTTCGGCGCTTAAGCCCACGCGTGCGCGACGCACGGGCAAAATACGACCAAAGTCTTAAAGTTCTTGAAAATGCTTTAAAAATTGGGCCTAAAGGTATGTACACAAAAAGTGCTATTATGCTTGGGCTGGGCGAAGATTTCGCTGAAATAGAAGAAACTCTTTGTGATCTGCGCCAAGCTGGCACAGAAATCATAACGATTGGTCAATACTTACAACCAACAACGAAACACTTGACCGTGAAGCGTTTCGTCCATCCCGAAGAATTTGAGTACTGGAAAACGCGTGCGAAAGAACTTGGTTTTAAAGCCGTTGCAGCAGGTCCTTTAGTCAGAAGCTCCTACAAAGCTTCGGAACTCTTTCCAGTATAAATAACTGTAATGGGAATCAATCATTCCTCCCATCTATTTCCATAATTTATATTTCTGCCCAGTGTTATGCGCCTCACCATGGATTAAAAAATATTTATTGGAGTTTTTTTATATAACTCGCCGTCCATTAAAAATGTTCCACACATCGTTTTTTTAATTGAGAAAATCCGATGGATTTGAAAATTTCATCGGTTAATTTATCCCATACATTTCTCCCAGCTTGAATAATATTATCTATTTTTTTGTATAATCTAAATGATAAATGATTTGTTTTTTAAGTAACACTACAATCTTTCAATATGATTTAATTGAGGCATATAGAGAGAAAGAAAGTGTAAAGTAATAATTTTCGGAACAACAATCTTACAATTATTATGCGCTTTTGAGCCATCCAATATCATTAGAACATGTTCACTTCTCTTTTTTTTTCCTGAGAAAATATTCAAAATTATCTGCATATTTTCACTGTTTAAAGTTGGCAGAACTAATTTGAGTCTTTTACCAGTATTAATATTTATTGCTCCATATATCCATGAATTTAAATAATTATTTTCATTTTTATACTCAGCGCGAATCCCTTTTGCACTCCAAATTCCTGAAGTGATTGTCTCTTGTCAATATCTAATTTCATTTTGATAATATTGAAAAACTTTTTTATCCAGAAACTTATTTTTTTCTTAATCTAAAACTTTAGGAAAATTTTTTCTCCATTCTGCAATAACTTTTGGATCATTTTTAACGTGCACTGGTCTCGGTTTGACTTTTCTTAAACCTATTTTATTGCAAAATTAATAAATGCCAGATCTGCTAAACTTCTTACCATTATTCTTATATATAAGATTTTTTATAATTTTAACATGAAAAACTTTTGCATGCTATTCCTAAGAATTTTGTAAAATAAACTGACTTTTTAATTTCAAAATCCAATCGGGTTTAACAAACTTTTTCTACCAGTACGCGGCTTTTCTAAAAGATTCATTATTCCATTCGAATTAAGTTTTCTGAAAGTTTGTTATACGTTTTTTGGGCTACATTTCAATTCCATTGATGTTAAATTTACTCTAATATCCATTAAAAAGAGCAAAATTATAGAAAGATTCCTTAGAAGTTGCGTCGCTAATTTTTTCTTAAGAAGTCTCTTTAAAGTTTAATTAAAATGAGTTACTATCTTTGGCATATGCAACACTCTTTTATTATTTCAAGTATAGATGAAGTGCTGCATACCTTTTACACAAAGAATTTTAATTTATAAAATTTTCTTCTATTTTACTTTTTAAAATCACTTTAATCTTTTGGGTATCTATTCTTTGGAAGAAACTTTTCGGACTGCGCTTATTCAGTATTTATCTATTGACAAAATTAAAGAATAACTGTAATTAATATTTACCGGCCGGTATATTTCTTAAGTGTTTGTATTTTTTTATTTAATATTTTAAACTTATAGCTTAAAACAAAGATAATATTTAAAAATATTGAATTTGAAAAATAAAAAATGTATTATTAATTTTTGTTATTTTTAATAAATATTATTGCATTACTTTTACAAATTTAATTTAACCTTTTGAAGGAGATTTAATTATGGTTGAAAAAAACATTTCTGATATAAGCGATAGTCTTGCAAATGACGAACCCCTTGAATTTGGTCCAAGATGCCTTGCAGCCATTCCGGAAGATATTCAAGACATATTAGAAGATTACGAATAAATAATACTAATTATTTTAACACATATGGGATATAATTTTTAATATTAATGTCTTGTATGTGTTTTATAATTTTGAAAATAGTAAATATTATGGATGAAATGAAATGATAAACGTGATTGGTGTTGGTCTGGACCCTGATTTAGATTTAACTATTGCCGCAAAAAATAAATTACAAGAATCTCCAAAAGTTTTAACACTTGCCTCAGCTTCAATTTCTAAAAAATTAGAAGAAATGTTAATTATAAATGAGAATATTTTATATTTATATAGTAATGGAAATGCTGATCAAGAAAATTATGACAGGATATTAAATTATATAATTGAAACAAAAAAAGAATATGAAGAAGTATCTCTCGCAATTCCAGGTCATCCCATGATTGGGGTAACTATTGTTAGCATGCTTTTAAAACAAAAAAATAAATACAATTATAAAGTAAATGCTTTTCCTGGAGTATCAAGCTTTGATTGGATGATGATTGATTTAGCTAGAGATCCCATTGCACGTGGTTCTATGTTATTGGATGCGAACAGATTTGTTCTTTTAAATATTCAAATTGATCCCCAATTAGATATTTTCCTTTATCATATATGCTCTGTCGGAACTCGAAAAGCATGGTACAGGGATCCCTCAAAAGATAATAATTTGGAAATTTTAAAACTTAAACTTTTAAATTTTTATCAAGAAGATAAAGTAATAAATTTAGTCTCTAGTGGATCTAATTTCACAATTAATAATGATAAATCTATAATTTATAGTACTCAGCTAAAAAATATTGAAGAAATGAGAAAATATATTAATTTTTCTTCCACATTGTACATTCAAGCTGAAAAACCAAAAAATATTGATTTTAAATACCTCAATAATTTAAAACATTCATAGAGTTTATATCATGGATATGCAAATATTATACCACAATAGAATGCTTGCGGATGAAAGTAGATGTAATTTATTTAAAGAAGTCATAAAAAGAAAAGTTAACAAAGAAACTATTCTGGTTGATATTGGAACGGGTACTGGATTATTATCATCATTTGCTTTAGAAATTGGCGCAAAAGAAGTATATTCAATAGAATATTTTAAAGACGCTTCAGAATTTTCAGAGAAATTTTTAACTCAGAAATGGAGCAATGTTAAATGCATAAATAAATCATCTTATGAAGTCTGTATATCTGATGTTAAGCCTAATATTCTAGTAACAGAAACAATAGGACTTCTTGGTCCAGAAGAGAATATTGTAGAACTCACTCATGATTTTTACAAGAGACATAAATCCATTTCAAGCATTGTCCCTAAAAAATTAAAATTATACTACCAGTTTTTAAATTCTGAAAGAGTCGAAATTTATTTAAATAGCATTATTTCTAATTTTTCAAAATATGATTATTTAAAGGAATCTACAGAAGATTTAAAAAATTTATTTTCGAATAAAATAAGAACATCAATAATTAATGATTGTATTAAAAATAAAATATCTACACCATTTTTAATCAAAGAATATACCTTTGGTGTTGATCATGACAGTTCATTTTCAACTAATATTAAATTAATTCCTGATGGAGATTGTAAGTATAATCTTATTCATTTTTATTTTGATGCCTATCTTGATGATGAAACAGTGTTATCATCAAATTGTTTTTCCAAAACAACACATTGGTGTCATTCATATGTCTATATTCCAAATTCAAAAAAGAATAAGACTTTGAATATATCTTATAAATCTAAAGAAAAAAAGGTAAATGTAAAGTGGCTCTAAAAGAGGATATTTTATTAGAAAAAAATTTTTGTATTATTGATAATTTTTTAGGAGAGGATCTCCGTGAAAAAGTTTGGAAATATTTTCAAAATTTAGATTTTACATTTGTTAATAATTCAAAATGGAAAAAAGTTTTTCATCCGAATGATGGAACTCCATTAGAATCTAAAACATTTACTTATAAACATGAAAATATTATAAATAATTATCCAACTGGACTCTCTATAGATATATTATTTGATGAATTGAATAAACACAACGAATTTGTTGATTTATATATTGGAAAAAATTGGAAGTGGTATTATTTAAAACCATTTATCTATCCCATTAATTCATCTTTGCAGTGGCACGATGACGGTTATTCATTGGGTGCGTTTATTTATTATTGCCATAACAATTGGAAAACTGAATGGGGAGGGGAGTTGTTAGTTTCAAATAAAATAGAAAAATATAATAATGATAAATTAAAAAATTCTGAAATATTTTTTGATAATAATTTTTATTCTGATTTAATCAATGATCAAAAGTTTTATTATTCAATTCCCCCCAAAAAAGACCGTGCTATTTTTATTAAATCTAAAACCTTGCATAAAGTTAATTCGGTATCAAATAATGCTGGAAATAATATGAGATGCTCAATTTCAGGACAGTTTTATGGTTGAAATAATTCAAAATGAACATAATAAAAATCAATTATCTTCTTTAATTTACTCAAATTTTAAACAAGAATCTAAACCATTTAATCACTTATATATCGAAAATTTTTTCAATAGAGAATATGCTTTATCTTTATATCAAAAAGCTTCATGCATACCATCTTCAAATTATAAACTGCATAAGACTGGATATAATTACGCTTTATTTGCTGATAAAGAGTTTTATAACTTTGTTTATTCTGATGATTTTTTAAGATTTATTTATAATAGTTTTAACTTAAATATATCAAGATCAAAATATTATAAATATCCTCAAGTATATAAGTTCGATCCTTCATTTCGAGGATTACCAATTCATAATGATTTTAATCAAAATAGAGACTTTACAGTAATATTTTATCTTTCACCTGATTGGAATCCATCCTTCGGTGGTGAATTATTTTTATATGACAAAAAATATATTTCTATCTTAAATAATGATAGAAATTCTGTCGGTCAGGTTCGAAATAAAAGTGCTTCTGAAGAAGCTGAAGTGAAAAAAGTAAGCCCATATTTCAATTTGTTCTTTGCTTTTCAAATTTCACAGTTTTCATGGCACTCAGTCAGTGCTGTTTTAAATGGATGGACACGTTATGCCTTAATTGTTGATTTTGATAAACGATAAATCTAAAGTTTTTATAATTTATTTTTTCAAAATATCAACAGCTAGAGGCGTTTTATGTTTAAGTTTTTATGTATAAATATTAATTTTTTTTATTTTGCTATCGCAAGTCTAATTATGCAAATTGGAATAGGACTAACTCAAGTAGCTGTTTATGGCCACTTGGCTAGGATTGATGCTTCTCCACTATACTTTACATTAGCTTTTTCACTAGCAACAATACCAGGATTATTTTCGAGTCAAATTGGAAGTTATTTATCAAAAAAAGTAAATATAATTTTTTTATGTGTTGCAATTCAATTATTAGGGGCATTTTCATTATTTTTACCTATCCTTGGAATAAATAATAATCAAATTATTTTACTACTTTTCGCTGAGTTTATTTCAGCTTTTATTGCTGGATTTATCTATCCAATTTCGCAAATATATATAAAAAGAGTATTTACAGATAAAAATTATTTACCATTAGCGTCTAAGTTAGATGTATATTTATTTTCTATAAATATAATTATTGGAACATTTATCGGAACTTTATTATATGCCTACTTTAATACAGAAAATTATCTACTGATTAATTCATTGGCATATGTAATTTCTTCATTTATATATGTTATAGCTTATTTTACAAAAAAGAACATTAGCATTAAAAATTTAATTATTACTGAAAATTTTTCTTTTAATAAAAATAATCGTTTTTTAAATAGGCGTATTTTATTTCTTAAAAATTTTTCTATAGAACAAAAGTATCCATTTTTAATCCTTATATATTTACCTATAGCAACCACTCCTTCAATATCTCTTCTTCCAACTATTGGAAATAAATACGGTTCCAATATTCTTATATTAGGAATAAATCTAACACCTGCTCTTTTGTTTATTTTAGCAAAAACGATTGGTCAAATCATAGGTCCTATGTTAATTAAAAATTATATGTTTGAAAAATTCTATAATAATAAATCAGTTTTTATAAAATGTAATTTTCTTTTCCTTTTGATGTATTTAGTTATTTACTTTATAGATAATATTTATATATCAATCATATTAATAATTTCAGCTCATATTTTTTCAAATATTGTATTTTCATTAGGCATGTTTGCGACTCAGCGAACTTTTAAAATCGATGAAATCTCTGATGTTTCCGCAAAACAATATCAAATATCTACTTTCTCAATGGCAATAATTTCTTTAATGAGCGGATTTTTAGTAAAGTATATACCTTACTATGTTTTAATATTTATACCTTTTATTATTATTTATTTATTACTATTTTTTCAAGAAAACACCGCTAAAAGTCTTATTCTTAATAAAAGGAAAAATTCTATAGATAAAGTAGATTAATTGTAGGCGCAAATTTAAAACCATCTGACAAAGAAGTATAAATTGCATTAAAACTTCTTTTTTAATTGAAAAGGAGTTCAGGTATGGATGGTGTGGCACAGGCAGCCAGAGATCTCGATATCCCATTACCAACGCTTTATTCTTGGCGTACTAAACGAGAACAATGAGGCCAAGCTTTAGAAAATAAAAAGCCCAAAGCAGCAGAATTTGCAAGATTAAAACGTAAAAATGCCCGCTTAGAGGAGGAGAATAGTTTTCTAAAAAAGGTAGTCGCGTACTTTGCGAAAGCACCAGATCCACTCTGTTATTCTGTATAGTATGTCTGAAAGCACAATAAAAATAATAAAAAAGAAGCCTAATACAAATAGGCTCCTAAAACTTTTCACAGATGAATTATATTAATTCGCCTCAACAATTCTCGCTGATTCGATGATCACAGGAGTTGTTGGCACATCGTCATGAAAACCATGACGGCCTGTTTTGACTTTAGCAATAGCGTCGACAACATCCATTCCTTCAGTCACTTTACCGAAGACCGCATAGCCCCATTGAGCTCCACGGTTGTTTAG
Source organism: Fluviispira sanaruensis (assembly GCF_004295685.1). Taxonomy (NCBI): domain Bacteria; kingdom Pseudomonadati; phylum Bdellovibrionota; class Oligoflexia; order Silvanigrellales; family Silvanigrellaceae; genus Fluviispira; species Fluviispira sanaruensis. Next base: position 1,001,584 of record NZ_AP019368.1, on the reverse strand, counting down.
AAAATCGTTATTTGTTAAGTTAATAAAGAACTGAGCTGTTGCAGAGTGTGGATCGTTGGTCCGTGCCATAGCAATTGTGCCACGTTCGTTACCTAGACCATTTTTTGCTTCATTTTCTATTGGATTATTTGTTTTCTTTTCTTTCATTTCAACAGTAAATCCACCACCTTGGATCATAAATCCAGGAATCACTCGGTGAAAAATAGAGCCATCAAAATGCTCAGATTTAACATATTTAACGAAGTTTGAAGCTGTCATAGGTGCTTTTTCATCGTCGAGTTCAATTGTAATTTCACCCAGATTTGTAATCATTTTTACTAAAGTCATTTTACGCCTTTCCTGACCCTAATTGTTTTTTAGGGAGTAAAAATCTGTAGATATTTTTAATCCACAGATTTTATTTTGAATAACATGAGAGCTCCCTTATGGAGCTGAAAATCTGCTCAATTGACATAATCAATTTCAGTTTGGAAAACAAATCTTTATTTTTGATTAGTATCAATTCCCCAAAAAGACCCGCATTCGCTTTTAACATGGGTTAAAAAATCTTCTGGTGACATGGGAGCGAGGTTTTTTCCGTCCCGATACCTTGCAGTCAATGTGTTTGTCTGCGCTTCTTTGTCGCCAATAACAAGCATGTATGGAATTTTCAGCAATTGAGCATCGCGGATTTTAGCACCCAGCTTGTCGTTGCTGAAATCTGTTTCCACACGCACACCATTTTCTTTCAAGTACTGAGAAACTTTACGCGCATAATCTTCCTGTGCTTCTGTAACTGTTACGACACGGCATTGAATAGGAGCAAATCCTAATGGGAAATGGCCTGCACAGTGTTCAATAAATACGCCCATAAAACGCTCAATAGAACCTAACACAGCACGGTGGATCATTACGGGAATTTCTTGTGTATTATTAGCTGCTTGGTAAGTTGCACCAAAACGCATTGGCATCAAAAAATCAAGCTGGATCGTTGCACATTGATGCATACGGCCAATGGCATCTTTCACTTTAAAGTCGATTTTCGGACCATAAAATGCACCGTCACCTGGGTTAATGCTGTATTGAACTTGTGCTTCTTTTAAAGAATCTTCCAAAGCCTTTTCTGCTATATCCCATACTTCCTCAGCACCCATACGGTTGTCTGGGCGTGTAGAAAGCATATAAGTCACTTCATTAAAGCCAAGTTCTGAATAAGCTTCTTTGACAAATTGTAGAGCGGAAACAATTTCAGTTTGAACTTGTCCAAGCATACAAAAAATATGACCATCATCTTGTGTGATACGACGCACACGAGTCAACCCATGCAATGTTCCGCTTAATTCGTTGCGGTGCACAATGCCAAACTCACCATAACGTAACGGTAAATCGCGATAGGATTTTTGTCCCACCATAAACATGCGCACGTGGCCAGGACAACTCATGGGTTTAATTCCAAATTCATCATCATGATCATCTTTAAAAACGTACATATCTTCACGATAATTTTCGTAATGTCCACTGACCTTCCATAAGTTAACATTCATAACTTGTGGACTTTGGATTTCTTGAAAACCAAATTTCGCCCATTTCACTCGAATGTAATTTTGCAAAAGGGTAAAAAGCTTAGCTCCATTTGGAAAAAAGAACGCTGCACCCGGGGCAATGTCACTCATTAATGTGAAGAGATTGAGTTGACGCCCAAGTAAAATATGATCACGTTTTTTTGCTTCTTCTAGCATATTTAAATAAGCATCGAGGTCTTTTTTATTTGCCCAAGCGGTTCCATATATACGGACGAGTTGTTCATTGTCTTTATTTGCGCGCCAGTATGCACCCGCAACACTCATCAGTTTGAATGCCCCGAGTTTGCCCGTAGCAGGAACATGGGGACCACGACAGAGGTCATCCCACTCACCTATTCCGTAGATTTTTATCTCGCCTTCTTCAGGCAAGGCTTCTACTATTTCAACTTTAAATTTTTCCCCGAGTTTGGAAAAATGAGCCACAGCTTCATCTTTACTCACAACTCTTCTTTTCACAGGAATATTTTTAGCAACTATTTCCTGCATTTTTTTCTCGATCAGAGGGAAATCGTTTGTGCCGATTTTAGTTCCTTCTTTAGGGTAAACATCATAATAAAATTGATTTTCTACCACAGGTCCAATCGTAATCTGCGTTCCAGGGAAGAGCTCTTGAATAGCCATTGCCATGATATGCGCAGTGGAATGTCTTATAATTTCAACACCTTCTTTAGTACGATCTGTAATGATTTCGACTTTTACCCCATTCGTTAAAGGGGTATCGAGGTCGACAGACTGCCCATTTATTTTTCCGGCAATTGCGCTTTTAGCTAAACCAGAACCAATACTTGCTGCAAGGTCAAGAATAGTTGCGGGGGTTGAAAGGGAACGGGATGATCCATCAGGTAAAAAAACTTGTACAGTTGAACTCACAAACGACTCCTTTTACTTATCGCTCCCCACATACAGTGTGGGTGTGCGGCCACGAGAATTAACCACTGGAGACTATACAAATTTTATAAACAGGTAAATCATGTTTTTCATTATTAAAAAAATATATCCCTTTAAATTGCTGCTTTTCTAATATATGTCTCTAGCTCAATGACTTGCAGTTTTCATCTTGACTTCATTGACAAAAAATTGTTTAAGATGTGTGCCTGTTTTAGAGCATTCTCTGTGTTGCCAGATGCTTGGTGGATTTAATAAATCCGTGGCAATACAAGGGGTTAAAACCATTATAACCAAGCAGGAGTTAAGTATGACTGTTGAAGTACAAATGCGCGACTTATTAGATGCTGGCGTTCACTTTGGTCACCAAATTCGCCGTTGGAACCCAAAAATGCGTCCGTTTATTTACGGTGAGCGCAATGGCATTCACATTATCGACCTTCAAAAAACACAAAAACTCTTTAAAGATGCACTTTCTTTTGTTGAGCAAACTGTAGCAGATGGCGGACATATCCTCTTTGTTGCAACTAAAAAACAAGCTCAAGAAATTATCGTAGAAGAAGCAGAAAGAGCAGGAATGTTCCACATTCACCACCGCTGGCTCGGTGGTATGATGACTAACTGGCAAACTGTACGTTCAAGCATCACTAAGCTTAAACGTATTGAAAAAATGGCTAATGACGGAACTTACGAAAGCATTACAAAACGTGAAGTTTCTCTTAAAGAGCGCCTTCGCATTAAGCTTGAGCGTTCACTCGGCGGAATCAAAAATATGCCAGGTCTTCCTTCTGCTATTTTTGTAATCGATGCTAAAAAAGAATTCACAGCGATTGCAGAAGCAAACCGTCTTGGAATTCCAGTTATCGCAGTTACAGATACAAACAGCGATCCACATGGCATCGACTATATTATCCCTGGAAACGACGATAGCCTTAAAGCTATTAAGCTTTATGCAAGCCTTATCTCCGATGCAGCTCTCGAAGGCAAACAACGCCGTAGATCTGAATTGACTAAAGAAGACTCCTCCTTCTCTTCTGAAGGTGGACGCTCCCAAGTTAAGGTGAAACGTCTTAAATCTCGCGATGAAGACGAAGCAAACTAAATAAAAAGGGTGCCCCGAATGGAGCACCTTTCTTTCTTTTTTAACTTTAAAAATAGGGAATATAAAATGGCCGTAGTAACAGCACAAATGGTTAAAGAATTGCGTGAAATGACCTTAGCTGGAATGAGCGATTGTAAAAAAGCTCTCGATGCCGCTGAAGGCGACATGGAAAAAGCAGTTGTCATTCTTCGTGAAAAAGGTCTTGCGACAGCAGCGAAAAAAGCTTCGCGTGCCGCAAGTGAAGGCGTTGTTACAACTGTTGTTGATGGCAACAATGTAGGTTTTGTCTTCGAAGTAAACTGTGAAACAGACTTTGTAACAAAGAATGATGGTTTCCAAGCTTTTGTTAATAATCTTCAAACACTTATTAGCAAAACCAAACCAGAAAATCTTGATGCACTGCTTGCAAGTCAATATGACTCCTCAAGCTCTGTGAAAGAAGCAGCAACTTCACTCGTTGCACAAATTGGCGAAAACATCACAGTACGTCGTTTTGAACGCGTTGGTTCGGGCAAAAACTTTGTCACTTCCTACGTTCACGGCGGTGGTAAAATTGGTGTTTTAGTTGAACTTTCTGGCACAGGAATCGAAGCACATTGCAGCAACCAAGCTCTTGTTGAACTTGGTAAAGATGTTGCATTGCAAGCTGCAGCTATGAAGCCACAATACCTCAATGAACAAGAAATTCCTGTTGAAACAGTGAAAGCGGAAGAAGAAATCATCCGCAATAAATTCCTTCAACAAGGTAAACCAGAAGCAGCTCTTGCTAAAATCGTTCCAAGCAGCATTAAGACATGGTTCAAAGAAATTTGCCTAGTCGATCAACTCTTTGTGAAAGATGACAGCAAGTCTGTGGCAGCTTATGTTGCTGAAACAGGCAAAAAACTTGGAATTGCCGATCTCAAAGTTTCTTCTTTTGTTCGTCTTGAACTTGGTCAAGGCGTTGAAAAGAAAGCTGAAGACTTTGCTGCTGAAGTTGCTGCAACTGTCGCAGCGGCTGCAAAAGGCTAAAAAAAGCTTTATTTCAGTTCAATAAAAAAGAGTGAGTTACCTTATAAATAACTCACTCTTTTTTTATATCCAATTTGGATCTTTTTCTTATAACTCGTCCTTTATTTTCTTTATGCTCGCTTCTTCGGATACGAATTGTAAATTCGACCTTATGTTGTCGCGCAACAGAAAAAAACTTTTCTATTCCAAACGAGATCATACTTTTAGCCATCTCTTGCGTGAGACCTTTTATAATTTCATCTTTACCTTTTACAATAAATTGGGTCGCATCTTTTGGGAAATTATCTTTAACTTCTTTTATGACATCCATACCAGTGGCAACAGTTTTCTTAAGAATATCTCCGCCAATTTTAGCTAAATCTTGCAGATCTCCCTGAGCAAACCATTTTTGATGTTCGTCATCATTTTGATTTTTCTTTTTCTCTGATTTTTCATTTTCAGAATTTTTATTATGATTCATACTTTTACCCCATAGAATAATCACTCTAAAAGGAATATATGAGAAAAAAAAGGAGAATGCAAAACAAATAAATATTAACTTGCTTTTTGCGGAAATTTAGAATTTTTTTGATTATTCAAGTTAGAAGGAAGCGCTTTTCCTTTCATACGCGCTAACGCTACTTGAGTTTCACGTGCTTGAGGATCAAGTTTTAATGAAAGTTCATAGCATTGAATTGCTTTTGCTTTATCTCGTAGTGCTTCATAACAACAACCTAAATTATAAATGTATTTTGAATGATTGGGTTCCATAATTGTCGATTGCTCATACCAACCGAGCGCACTGCGATAATTCTTCATTCTAATAAATAATAAACCAACTCTTGCTAAATTGTCTGCAGTGGGTTCCATGCTGGCAACTTCTTCACATGCGGCAATTGCATCTGGAAGTTTGTTCATTTTAGCAAATACCCGACCTTTTGCTTTTAAAACCTCGACTCGCAAATGATGATTTGTAGTCGGAATTTTATTAAGATCTGACATAGCTTTTTCAAAATCTTCCATTTTTTCGTATATCTTTGATCGACACAAATAAATATCATATTGATTTGAATTCTTATTAATTAAATCCGTAAACAACCCAACTGCTTTTATTTCTTTACCTTCAGAAATATACATATTTGCCAACTGCATAATCGATTTAGTACTTGATGGATTTTGCCTTCTTGCCTTCATGCAATAATGAACTGATTTTTCAAAATTCCCCATAATTTTCATAATATCTGCATATTTTAATAAAACGATTTCATCACTTGGACTATCTTGTAATGCTAGTTTCATATGTGACAAGGCTAAATCACTGCTTTCTGTTTTTTTCTGTTCTAAGTAGAGATCAGCCAAAAGAATTCTTCTATGTGGTTGTTTTGCATTTATTTTTAATTCTTTTTCTAAATATGGAATTGCTTCCGTTTTTCTTTTCAGGGAAAGCAAAATATCTGCCGCAGTTGAATACGCTGGAAAATACATACTATTTATTTTTATTGCCTCTTTTATGTATTCTAGAGACTTTGTCACATTGCCTAGCTTTGATTCAGCAAGCGCTAATCCACACATAAGCTGCGCACTTAGTTTTCCTCCATTTATAATTTTTAAAAACTCATTTTTTGCCTCTTGATACTTTTCATTTAAATACAATTTTTCAGCATTTCTTAAAGTTTTAATATCTTCCGGAGGGTGTTTATACTTATCAATTAAAGTTATTACTTTTTGGATAATATCATTTGTCTCAAAAGGTTTTAAAATATAATCAGACACTCCTAAGTCTACGCTCCGTATAATATCTTCTTTTGTTGCTTCTCCTGAAAAAAATAAAACTGGAATATCGTTTTGCATAGTACGATTGCGGATAAAAGCAAGAACCTCGAAACCGTCACCTTGCTGCATATAAATATCAGTTATCACAATATCTACACTGTGAGTTTTTAAAAAAGAAATCGCATCCCGAGCATTGGGAAAATCTTCAACAGTGAATTGCCCCGTTTTTTCGAGAATTCTATTCACTGCTTTTCTCATATTTAATTGATCATCTATCACAACTGCTTTTAGATGATCGAGATTGCCAACAGTCATCAAAAATGACCTTTCTTTCATAAAGATGGCAAAAATCAAATTTCTTAAGCAATATCGACAGCAACTGAGAAATGAGTGAGAAGGACAAATGCATTCTTGTCAGTACAAATTTGCAGGACACAAAGAACACACTGTCAGCTTTTTGACAGGAACTTTTAGTTTTTTCTTAGGAATGAATCAAAAGTCCATCCTGAAAAAAGAAACAGGATTTAAAAAATTAATCGGAAGCAATTAGTTTCCAGAATATAAAAAAAACGTTCATTATTTTCGAAAAAAAAAAAGCTAACCCATATTTTCTTATTTCTCTATTATTGATATCAATAAAATTTAGACAACAAATTTTTATTTTTTAAATTATATTATTTTTTTAAATAAAAGAAAAACAACAAAAATAAAGCAAATAATTGACTAGTTAGCCTAAAATAATATTCAATCAATCGAAAAAATGAATTTCATAATATATTTCATGGATTTCCCCTGATCTGCAAAAGACATGCATGCTAGTACTATTTATTTTTGAGAGAAAACTATAAATAAAGCTTATTATTTTTATTTTATCACCTATGAACTAATTTCATAAAATATAGTTATGGTATTCTATTGATTGTTTTTTTCAAGTTTAAAATCCCATTCTTTACGTAACAAAAAATTTGATTTATCGTTTAAAAGGTTAATTTATACGTGAACAAAGATAAATATTTATGATGAAATTTCTTCACTCATTAAGTAACTTAGTTCAAAAATTAACTCAAATTTAATTAAGGAGATTCGTTATGCGTAATTTTTCGAAAGCAAAAGCTGTCATATCGTCTTTCGCTCTTTTATCAATTGCTGCATACGCAGCAGGAAGCGAGAATTATCCTCGCTACACTGTAGAAGGTAGCCAAAGTGTAACTATTCCTGCAGGAGTGGATCCTTTTGAATTAAATACAGATTTAGAAGCTTTAACTGGTTATAAAACAATCAAACTCATGACTATTATGCCCTCGGCAGAAATGCTTGCTGAGAATGATTTAGCTCTTAGTGCATTTAAAGAAAAAATAGGCGCAGAACCGAACTACAGCACCATAGTCCCATTTAGCCAATCACCTGGAGCAGTCGATCTTGGCATGAACAACGTTCCTGTTCTCAATCAAGGCCAATATGGAACCTGTGTAACGTTTGCTGCCACTGCAGCCTTGGACGCAAGATTATCTGTTGGTGATTATATAGACCAACAATGCAGTCTCGCTCTCAATAAAAACCTTGGCGATGACTTTTGGAATGGTGCGTACACAGCGGTGCAAATTCTTCAACCTTTAAAAACTTACGGCATTATCCCTAAAAGCAAATGCTTTGGCTCAACCTATCCTACACCAAGCCAAAAAGTTTCTCCTACTCAATATCAAAGCACGAGCGACAAGAGTCAAGCAGCTAATATCAATTGGACTTATGTAGGTAAAAGAGACATTAATGCCGTGAAAACTGCTCTTAAAAACGGACATAGAGTGGCAATTGGCTCATTGCTCTCCACCGCTGACAGCACAGGAGTCAATGGCTTTAGTTTTAAAATCAATGGCAAAAAAACCAATGGCGGTCTCTGGGCATGTGATCAACCAGGCAGCAGAAACTATTGCGGACGTAGCAATGCAGGCCACGAAATTGTTATCATTGGCTTTGATGACAACCAAAAACTTTTCAAAATTCGTAACTCTTGGGGAGCAGGAGTGGGTGATTCTGGCGACTACTATATGAGCTACAATTTCTTCAATGTCATGGAAATGGACCATACTGAAGTAAAGTAATATTTATTACTGTATGATAATTCTGAAATAAAATGCAGGATATTTATTTAATATCCTGCATTTTATTATTTAAATTAACCCTGAACCAAACGCTTTAAGGCTGTGCGGCTATCTAAAATAGCTTCTGCATTATCTTTGTCCCATAAAGAGTTTTCTTTATAAGAAATTGTACTTTCAGGTAGGGGAATAAAACCACTTTGCCAAAACCAATTTAAACGATTTCTTGGATTGCCTAAAAGGTCTGCTGAAGGACGCCAATCAATGTGCTTATCAACAAATTGATCGGGGGGATAGCGAAGTTGTAAAGTCTTATACCTTTTTTTTACAACCGAAGATGGGGCCCAGATTTCGACACCTAAACTCGTAGCAGCTTTTGAAGGAGATAAGTTTTCTGCGGGCTGAGCTGAAGACCATTCACTTCCTATTTCTTCACAAGGGCTTTTTCCTTTTGGAATGAGTTCGAGGCGCAGCAGCTTTATTTCACTTGCCGCCCTCCGGCGCGGAACTATCATATTTTCTTCATGCTTTTCTTCATGAAAGAGATCCATTTAAAGACTCCTGAGCGGGCTGAAGATTTGACTTAATGAATTGACATAATTCTTTTGTATTTTTAGTAACTTTAACATTTGTTTCTAAAAAATTTAGCAATTGTTGAATTACTTTCTGAACTTTTCTATCCAAAAGATCAATTTTATTATCAAATATTTTTCTAATTGGATCTGCATCTGGTGGAAATGTTTCTGGCATTTGTAAAGTTGTTGCAATGTCAGATAGAAAATTTGCATCGATTGAATTAGGTAATGATTTTTTAAAGCAACAAACTCCATAAATTGAACTCAAAACCAAATGAAGTTCACGCGAATAACTCCATGAAAATGATTTGATCGCAGATGAAGGATCGAAAGTAAATGTCCACTCAAAAGGTTTTTTTTCAATAAATTCAAATAAAGTTTCATCAAATGGTTTTCCTTGAGCACTCATACAAGCTTGCAATAACAGTCTTGAAGAAACATCATTCCTATTTAATCTCACTCTTGATAAAGCATATCTTTCCAGAAGATTTGGAACACTTGCGCAATAACGGTGACGGCTTACAGATGCAGGCAAAAATATTTTTTGCAAACCCGATAAAAGGAGTGAAGAAGCTGCTTCAAGTTCTAAACGAATATCATCCGAAAAATCTTTCGCCAGAGAAATTCTTTCAAACCACTCTTGAAAGTCGCAAAATGATTGCAAGCACCAAGTTGCTAGTGTATCTCGACGGGTATTCATTTTATTTACGACTTGTATATGCTCTTCTTCAGATTTTTTTGATCTTAAATTTTGAAATTCTTGAAAAGTTCTTCCATATTCTACAGCAAGGATAGCATTCAAATGTTCCCAATCGTCAATAAGTAAACAAATTTCTCTTTGAATTGTACGAATCCGAGCAAACAACTTTCTCTCAGTCGTTTTTTCTGTAAACTTATCTAATTCACAAACTTTAGAAACAGGCATAAATTTCGGTTCATGTTCACTTGAAGCCAAACCAAAGCGAATGCCATCCTCGCTTAAAGAAACAGCGAAGTCATGTTTATTTTTAGTAAGAAAGACTGAGCCAATTCCTTCTAACTCATAATAATGAATAAGTGTCCTAAATTGATAATTTCGATCATTTAATCCAAACCAATAATAGAGGGATAAATTAACACTTTCCTCAACTTCATTTAAAATATCAAGAATTTCTTCTTCGGAATGTTCTGCTAATCCTGTTTTGGCAAAGATATTTATAAAAAAATTAACAATATTTTCTGCTGTCTGTTTAGCCAGTTGATCACGATTATAAGTTTGAGGAATATCCAAAACTTTCATTCCACGATAATTTATAAGAAATTTCTTAAATTCTTTAATTGAAGTGGGGGAGTATAAATATTTCTCAAAGAGTTCAAAATCATTTTCTATTTCATTGATAATTTTCATTGTAGTTGATTTCAACATTGCCTTATTTTCCTTCCAATAAAGCAAGCAAATTTGTTTCAACCAACTCTATGTCTTCATCATTTTCATGACCTTGCTGCGCTTTTAAAAGCAAAGATGAATATTTTTTTAAACTTTCTAAAATGAGATTATACTCTTTATTTTCTTTTTGAATTTTATTTAAATACCTTTTCGCCCGTAATATTAAGGCATTTACAATCTCAGGTTCACATTCATATGCAGATAATTCTGCTTTTTGTAAATCTTCTTTTTTTCGACCAAAGGGAAAACTAACAATATTTTCATGTGACATAGCCTTTTCGAGCTGCTTAGTTGTAGACTTTTTTTCATAGATTTCATCAACATTATGCAATTTTTCATTATCAGTAAACTGATCTTCGTCGTCAAGGTTAAGCGATGTCCAACCAGTCACTTCGCCCGTCCTACTGTCAAATTGAGCTTTAGCTTCATTTTTTGTACCGAGTTGTCTTGCAAAAACATGCACCATACCATTTACATCGTAAGTTAATTGAATTTCGCAGCGTGTTCCTTTAGGGCACGGCTGTTCGAGTTCAAACAAAAATGAACCAATTAATCTATTTTCTCCAACAATATCACCTTCGCCTTGCACGACGACGACGTGAACTGCATGTTGATTGTGATATATTGTATTAAAAAATTCGGATCTTCTTGCTGGTAAAGCGCTATTCCGATGTAAAATGGGGGCTACATGCAATAATTTTTGCAATTCATTATTAAAATCTTCGATACGCGCCCCCAGTTTTCGATGCAGTTCTTGCTCTGAAATTGGATAAGGTATGCCAAATTTTTTCGCCACAGTTTTAAAATTTTCATTTATAGCTTCTGTATTTTCAACCACTCCAATACCTAAAGAATGGCTACAAACATCAACTAAAATCGTATCAGGTTGAATACCAATAATGATGGCTGCTTGCAACGATGCTCCCCAACTGACAGCGAGATCAGGTTCTAATCGAGCATCGACAATACAAGCAAAATAATCTGATAACATTTTGCGCACTAAAACGAGGCGTGTGCTACCTCCGACAAGCAATATCCGAGAAATATATTTTGGATTTCTTTTTGCTGCATGCATAGCACTTTCTGTTAAAAATAAAGTCCTTTGCAAAATAGGAGCAACCATTTCATCAAAATTCTCGCGGCTCAACTCAGTTTCAATCGATGATCCTTTTCCATCAAGATCATTTGCTTGGACTTGATAAAGTCCTTCGGATTGCAAAGCTTTTTTAGCCCGTTCTGCTAATAATATTAAATTTCTATAAAGTTCAGAAGATTTTGAGGAACGCCGTGCTACCAATTGCGGATGAACTTTATCGACAAGTGAGTTTGCTATTGCTTCGTCGATATCATCACCACCTAAATGCACGTCACCTTCACTGCTTAAAACGTTGAAGACTAGACCATCTCGATCAACAATACTCACATCAAAAGTACCACCGCCCAAATCAAAGACGGCAAGGGTTTCTTTTTCTGTTTTTTTATCTTCAGGCATCATGCTGTATGCTAGAGCGGCCGCAGTGGGCTCATTCACAATTCTTAGGACATGAATGCCTGCTTTTTCTGCTGCAGCAACTGTAGCCAAACGAGCAGCATCATCAAAATGAGCAGGAACAGTGATGACAGCCCAAATCCCGCCAAATTTTTCTTTTTCTTCTTGTAAAGTGGGATGTGAAACTAAGTAATTTAACACTAATGTTGCAGCATCTTCAGCAGTATATTGCTTTCCGTTAGATTCAAATAAAGCATTATTTTTCCCCATACTCCTTTTTGTGCTTTTTATCACTTCAACAGGAGTTATTTCATTTTGCAGTTTAGCTTTATTACCCACAAAATTTTCATTTTCATTTTTATTAAAAAAAATCATGGATGGGACGAGATATGAATTTTCATATTCTAAAGTAACAGGATGGCTTGCTCCATTCGAAAAGACTGAAACAACCGAATTCGTAGTACCAAGATCGATTCCAATCGCTGAAGCTCCTTGAGGACTCTTCGGATATGATTCCGAGCTGTAACTATTATTTCTATTATTTTCTTTATTTTTTTTCTTGAACTGAAGAACATTCATGCTACAGACTCCAAAGTGCGCTCCTGACTCAGGTGCGGGCATGTCTATTTGATAGACTGTGATTACTATGGCATATTGCATAATGCAAACCGGTTAACCCGGAATAGTTGTAATTCAATTTGAAAGAATGGTTTTTTTAATATGCTTAAAACGCGACTGACAACGGCTGCAATTTGTTCTGCAGTCATAATTTATATCCTCAGTTTCTCTCCTATTTCTCTTTTTTATCCTCTTTTCGTAACTGTAACAACAATCGCAATTTTTCTATCTGGAACTGAATATGCAGCTCTCCGTTGGAATATTTTAGATGGAACAAATAATATTGAACAGCCAAGACCCAAACTAAAAGCAAAACATTTTGCGGTTGGATTCTCCTATTCTTTTTTAATTATCACATTTTCCCTTTCAAATGTTATTTTTGCCAGTGAACCGCAAAAAATTCTCATTATTCCAATAACTTGGGTGTTCCTCTGCTTTTTTGTCGCTGCTGCATTTATTTATCGCAGAGCACATGATATGCACACGGCCTCAAACAAACTTCTCAATGTGATTGCAGGTTTTATTTATTTAGCTCTTCCTGCGGTTTGTTTAACAAATCTTAGTCTTATTCAATTTGAAGGATCTTATCGCAGTGCTCAACTGTATTTTTGTCTTGCTACAGTATTTATGGGTGATACAGGTGCTTATTTTATAGGTTCTAAATTTGGAAAACATAAACTCATTCCTAAAGTTTCCCCGAAAAAAAGTGTCGAAGGTGCGCTAGGTGGGCTCTTATTTAGTGGACTAACAGCACTTATTTTAACGCATCTTTTTAACCTTCCATTTCCGCCATGGTTCTCCATTCTTGTAGGTGTTTCTATGGGTATTGCAGGTCAAATTGGTGACCTTATGGAAAGCGCTTTTAAACGTGCTGGAAAATACAAAGACAGTGGCAATTTACTTCCTGGCCATGGGGGTATTCTCGACCGCATTGATTCTCTTATTCTTGGCGTTCCTGTCGCATTTTTGTTTTTTTCACTATATAAATGAAAATACTTTTGACACTTTTTTTCTATCCTGACTTTTTTTAACTGCGTAACAAACCGATTCATTCATTGGGAAATAAGCAAATTACATTCGTTTTTTAAATGGATCCCTTTTATGAATGGAAAAACAAATAGACGTAAAGAAACAAGAAGAACTGTTCATTTAGGTGAGGGAATAAAAGTTCATCTAAAAGACGAGAGTGAAGTTCATTCTATAAAGGGAGAAGCAACGGATTTATCACCTTGGGGAATTAACGTATTAATTGTTGATCAAAAGCTTTCTACTTATCCAAAGAAAGATGATATCGTTCGAATACATTATTCTATTCAAGAGAAATCAAATGCCTTTATAAAAGGAAAAGTAACAAGTGTCGTGAATTTAACTTTGGATGAAAATACATATGTCCGCTTTGGTATAGAATTTATTATTGAAAAAAACAAGGTAACAGTAGCAAATGCGCAATTAAAAAAATATGAAGTCCCAGATATATTTGCTCCGCATGCTTGGTGCAATGACCCATTTTTCTTTCAAGAAAGAATCTTATTTAAAGTAACAAGTTTCTATGCCAATGGTATGCTGTTAGTCACATCTGCACGTAACAAAACCCTTATTCCAAATCTTCCTTTGTCACTTAAAATGTACCTCCCTTTTCAAGGTGAATTTGAAGTTCACACGAAAATTATCGAAACAAAAAACTCAACAGAAACAAATCTTACTGATCGTTACACGGTGAATGTAGAATTCACTCATAAGAATAATGCATTTATGCAAATGATGGTTGAGTATATTTTATTTTGCGGCGTAGAAGTTACACCTCAAGAACTTAGAGATGAAAAGCTTCCAGTTGCTATAATTGAAAAAAGTCTTTCTTTTAGCTATGCAATAGAAGATGAAATCCCGATCATAATGGACTTAAGAAAAAAAAGCTTGTTTGAAGAAGTTGAAATTTCTACAGAAGCTTTTACGCAAGTTGGAGACACTTTAGTTGAAAATCCATATGGTGGACTTCAAGATAAATTTGATGCATTTTCTCGCCAAATTGTTTGTAAAGTCGGGAGAAAAGCAGTGGCAGCATTAAGAATAATATTTAATAATAAAGACAAAAGTCAGTGTGAATTAGCCACATATATCATAAATATGCCTGAATGGCTTTGGTCAAAAAAATTTGTCGAAATTTCGCGTTTTGCTTGGGAGAAAGAATATAGAGAAAGTGATATTTTCATCAATATGATAAGACATGTCGTTCGCATTGTAATCGAATCTGGACATACTCATATTCTAACAAGCGCACCAATAGCTCTAAAACAGCTATATATGCGAGTTGGTTTTCAGCCCGTTCAATTAGCTTGGAAAAGCGAATTCAGCGAGAAGAAAGCAAAAGATACACCACTTATACTAGATGCAAAAGGAATTCTTTCAAACGACGTTGTCATCGATAAGTTTATTTGGAATAAAATATATTTACCAATCGCCAAACATTTAGGTTTTGCAAAATAATTATTTAAGTTGATACACAGAAGGCGCAATTGACTTTAAAGTTAATCTCTCACCCATAATTGCTTCAGAGTGAGCAATAAATAAGTATCCTTTTTTATCAAGACATCTTGATAATTTTACTATGACTTCCTCAACCGCTTTATGAGTAAAATAAATAAGAACATTTCTACAGAAAATAATATCAAATTTATTTATAAACAAATAAGATTCTGCATTCAAATTGAACTTTGAAAACTCAATCATACATCTATATTTTTCTTTTATCTGGAGAAATTCTTCACCAGTATTAGCATTCCTCTCAAAATATTTTAAAACGAGTGCCGGGCTAACGCTTTCTAATAATTCTTTTTTATAAACACCAAGTTTTGCTTTTTCTAAGACCAGTGTATTAATGTCTGTTGCTGTAATTTTCACTGTGATATTACTTAATGGATTTAAAGATTCTAGAACGCACATTAATATCGTGTAAGGCTCTTCCCCTGTACTTGCAGCTGCACACCAAATTCTTATTTCTTTTCTTTTTTCGGCAAGTATATAACTTTCAATTTCAGGCATCTTTCCTTTCAAAAAAATAAAGTGTTCATTTTCTCTAAAAAATTGGGTCGTATTTGTTGTAAGCGCTTGGTAAAAATCTTCTTTAGCTTCGCTATTGTTTGTATTTATTATATTAATAAAATCTTGATAATTTTGGCAGTTGTATTTTTTTAAGATTTTTTGCATTCGATTAGACATGAGAGAATAATTTTTTTCGCATGGATCCATAAAAATTCCAGTGTGTTCAAATAACTTTTTTGCCAAAACTTCATACCCCTTGACATCAGTCATAAGGACATCATGAGCTAATGGATTTTTAGGTTCTGTATCAGTCACTGTGTTACCTTTAAGAGTAAAATTTTTTATCTCATCAATACCTAAATGTTTTCGGTCTTATTTAAAATAAGTATAAACTTTATGTCGGTTTTTTAACACAATACAAAGCTTGTCAGGCATTCTCAATATGACTACTATTTAAAATGATGAAAATATTTTGTAAATAATGCATTTTAACATAAACCTTAAAACTTTGAATCGCATTTGTGTTGGAGTCAATTATGAGCATTTTAAAAGATAAAATTGTCCTCGTTGTTGATGATGAAATTGATCTAAGAGAAATGCTCATTTTTGAACTACAAAATATTGGGGCTAAAACTCTTGAAGCGAAGAATGGTAAAGAAGCATTAGGTATAGTGAAAAATGAAAAAATCGATCTTATAATCAGTGATGTTCGCATGCCAGGCGGAAATGGCATAGAGTTTTTAGACGAAACCAAGAAGATCAGCCTCAATAAACCCGTTTTTATTTTTATTACAGCTTATTCAGATAACACAAGAGAAGAGTTACATGCCCATGGTGTGGAAGGACTTTTTGCCAAACCATTCGACCTCCTTTACCTTCTCAGTTCCTTAGAGTGGTTTATGCTCACTCCTGAAGATCGTTATGCTTTAAAACCCAAAGAAAAAATTATAGATGAAAATATTTATAAAATATCCGCTAAAGATTGCAATGATTTTCGCATGGGACGAGGAGGAGCAATGATTCCTACCAATACGATATTATTGAATGCGGGCGCATTCATAAATTTTCAAATTCAATTAAAAGGTGGAGAAGAAATTTCAGGAATTGGAGAAATCGTTTGGAATGGAGCTCTCAATCACAATGGAGAATACTGCGCAGGATTAGAGTTTAAATACTTTTCAGATTCTACAAGAGAATTTGCGATTCATACGTTAATGAATCACAAATGTCTCGAATATATTCCACAAAGATCAACAAAAATTGATTAGTTTTCTTTATTTTCCTGACAAAGAATGAACATATTCAGCTAAATCCATTCTAGCACTGGGTTCTGGCAATTGAGCTTTAAAGCTTGCCATCCCTGTTCCAGGAACTCCTTCAGCTATCACTTTAGCAATATAGGCAACTGGATCTAAATTTGTTTTATTATGTTTGAATTTACCAGAAGTTAAATCTGTCGCTTTCATAGCTTTTGCTGTAGGAGTGTCTGCTTTGCCATCCGCACCATGACAAACGCCACAAGTGGTTTGAGCATAAAGTTTTTTACCATTTTCCAACTGTTTTGCTGTAGGAGCTTTTCCAACAGCTGGTTTTGCACTTTCACTTTTTTCAGACTGCTTTGAAGCTGGTAATTTACCAACATCCGCATTTGCACTTTCGCCTGTTACTTCTGGTAAAATAGCATCTACAGTTGGTGCTTTAGAACCATCACCTTTTAAAATAAGATTATAGCGATAAAGAGCAACACCAATCACTAAAACTGAAACAAGTGTAGAAATAAGCAGTACCCGCGCTGGAGCTTTCATAATATCCTCCTAGTGGAAAAAGTAACAAAAAATGAATCAATTTAAAGCTAACTTTAAAGTAGCGGCAAGTTTTTGTGGACTTACCTGAATTAAACTTCCATTTAAATAAAATGCCGGTGTCCCAGAAAAACCTACATTTTCGTTAAACTGATCGCGAACAATATCTATATATTTTCTTGCATTTTCTGACTCAAGGCAAGACGTAAACTGTTCTACGTTTAACTTGACAGATTTAGCTAATTCTATTGTTTCGCGATTAAATGCCTTTTCTGGTTCCATTAAACTTGGTGGCTGCATTTTTGCAAAAGGAATGGCAAAAGCCACTTTTTGATAATCCCAAAATTCTTTCTCTCCCTGTTCTGTTGCACAATAGGCTCCGCGCGCTAAAGCACCACTGAGGCCTTGAGGCGCGAGTGGATAGGAAACATGAACAAATTTGACTTTTTGAGAAAATTCTTGGTAGATTTTCTCAATTGCCTCTTCCGATTCTCTGCAATGAGTGCATAAATAATCCGCCACAACTACGAGCACTTTCGATGAGTTCGCATTTCCCCTCACCGGAAATCCTGATAAATTCAACTTCACGGGTGGTGCTGAAGGCGCTTTTAATAATACTTTTATTCTACCAGTATCCTCAAATTCTTTTGTTTTCGTAGCAACCAATTCTCTCGACTTTTCGTGTGTCATCTGTTGGCGCAATTGCTCTTTAATTTCTTCATAGCTTTTACCACCAAAAAAACCTACCCCCCACTTTGCCACATTCTGATCATAAAATGTTCTGGCATCGATTTCTGTAACACTTTGAATAGGTAATAACTCTTCAATCTTTGCAATATTTTCTGGAGTAATAGGCTTTCCTAAATCTTTAGATAAAGCAAGACGAAGCGCAGTTTTGCTTGCTATTGCTTGACGAGCATTGAAGATATTATTTTCTAAATCAAAATACTCCATACGCGAGTCACCTGGCAATTCATTGGTTTTCCAAGTTTTACCATCCACAATAAAAAGAGGTTGGCCAACAGCATCGGAAACATCGACAGCTTTTTTATTATATTTAGAAATCATTATTCCAGCTGTCAATAAACTTCCAAGAACGATGCCACCAACAATAAATCCGACACTTTTTAAAGGACTCATGCTTGAATTCCTCTTATCATCTATGTTCATTTTCACTCCAAAAATAAGAAAAAAGATAATTAAACAATTGAGAATATATACTTTAATACAACTATAAATTAAAATCCATCATCCAACTCTTCAGAGTCTTCTATTTCTGAATGCAAGGTGATTAATTTTTGCGGAAAAATTTCATTAATAACGCGCGCTGCATTCAAAGGAATAATAACATATTCATCAATCTCTTTATGAGGTTTGCCTATCCCCATTTTTCCACGAGCAAGCATTTCTCTTTGCCATGAATTTACCATTATTTTCTTTATTCTATTTCCTTCCGCAAAAAAATAATATTCATTTGCGCTTCTGGTATTTAAACTATTACTATTAAGAATTTGTAAAGAGCGATAATATGATTCACGTTGACTCATTAATAAATCACGTTGTTTATTTAATTCCTTATCAAGTTCTCTTCTTTGATTTTTTTCATCTTCAATTTTTTTTAATTCGTCTAATTTTTCAGCATTGACTTTATCAGCAAGCTCTTTGTTCTTTTTTGTATCATGCGCTTGCTTACGATTGGCTGCTTCTGTTTTTTGTGCTTGTTTTTTGGAAACAAGCCCTGCTTTAAGTAGCTGGTCTCTCAAGCTCATATCTCACCCTCCTCATCATGCATCCTTCACTCGACTTGCCTATATTGTCAATTTTCATTTCCAATTCGTTTTTTTTGGACGAAAATTTGCTCATAATTTAAGCAAAATCAACATGTGAGTTATCCACATTGAAAGTGGATAACTCATCGCTTGAGAGATGACTTATCCTGTCAAATAGTGCATTTCAATGGTATGCTGTTTTTTGTAGCTATTAATTGTTCAAATAAATTTTCCTTGTATTATCAAGGGTATTATTCAAAAGGACTTTTTATGGATTTACTGAATACAAGCCTGCTTGCACTCTACGCGATAACAAGCTTATTTATTTTAATTATTTACAACAAAATAAAACATATGACAAACTTTGATAAAAATATTTTCGAAAAATTTGAATATTTTGAAGATAAAGTTGAGCACGTCTTAAAAAATGAAATCCGCATAAATCGTGAAGAACTTAGCAATAATATCCAAATATTACGCAAAGAACTAATTGAAAACAATGCTTTGCTTTTAAACACCCTCACACAGAATAATAACCGTGGACAAAGAGATATCCGCGAAACTCTAGACACACAAATTTCGAATTTAAGACATGAAAATGAAGCTCAACTCGACAAAATGCGTAGCCTTGTTGAAGAAAAACTTCATGCAACCCTTGAACTTCGCTTGAATGCCTCCTTTAAACAGGTTGGTGACAGACTCGACCTTGTCCATACGGGGATAGGAGAAATGCAGAAAATGGCTTCTGAAGTTGGCAATTTACAAAGAGTCTTAAGCAATATTAAAACCAGAGGAATATTGGGGGAAGAGCAGCTTGATAGAATTTTGAGCGATATTCTCTCACCAGAGCAATATGAAAAAAATGTAAAAACCAAAAAAAATAGTGCCTATTTCATAGAGTTTGCAGTAAAACTTCCCCATAATTCCCATGACAAAAAGGCACTGTGGTTGCCCATCGACGCAAAGTTTCCCATGGAAGATTACGAACGAATCCTCGATGCCAGCGAAAAAGGGGACCATGAAAAAGTCACTCATTCTATTAAACAATTAGAAACAAAAATAAAAAACTTTGCAAAAGACATCAAAGAGAAATATATCGATCCTCCGAGCACTACGGATTTCGGAATCCTGTTTCTACCCACAGAGGGTTTGTACTCTGAGGTTTTAAGAATTGCTGGACTGTCAGAGTATTTGCGCCGAGAGTTACAGGTCGTAGTTGCAGGCCCCTCGACTCTCGTTGCCCTGCTAAACAGCTTACAGATGGGGTTTAGAACCCTTGCTGTTGAAAAACGCTCCGATGAAATACGCCTGTTACTCGGAAATGTGAAAAAAGACTTCTATAAATTTGGAGATTTATTAGAAAAGACGCAAGAAAAATTAAACGATGCCAGCAAACAAATTGGGGAAGCCTCTCATCGTTCCAAAATGATTTCAAATAAATTAATGAGAGTCGAAAGCCTCCCCCAAAAAGAATTTGAATATGAAAACAGTGAATTTGTAAATACCAATGGAGAAGTCAATGGGCATAAAGAAACAGGACAAGAAACACACTCAGAAAAAAGAATACTCTAAAGATTCTTTTAAACCAAAAGCAGAAAAAAAAGAATATTCTAAAGACTCTTTTAAACCGAAAACTGAAAAGAAAGAATATTCTAAAGACTCCTTCACACCAAGAGAAGAAAAAAGATCTTATTCGACTGAAGAAGGTGAAAATAAATTCGATGGTGAGTTTAAGAAAAAAGAAAGACATGGCGAAAATCGCCAAGTGCCTAAACCTCGTCGGCATGTGGAAATGAAAATCTGTGGGATTCATGCATGCCATATGGTTTTTAAAAAGCGTCCGCAAGATATCATCCGCGCTTACGTAACAGAAAGCCAACTGAAAGAATTTACAAAAGTCTTGAAATACTGCGCAGATAAAAAATTAGCTTATCGAGTTGTAACCGATGACGAACTTGAAAGAATATCTGAGTCAAGTCACCATGAAGGCGTTTGTTTTTTAGTTCGAAAAATCCCTACCGTTACTTTAGAAGATTTTTTAGCTGAACACGAAAAAAGCAATCAACCTGCCTGTGTAGTCGCTCTCGAAAATGTGCAAAATCCACACAACCTCGGCGCTATTATGCGCGTGTGCGCTAGTTTTGGTGTGAAAGCTATCCTTCTCTCCCAAGCAGAAGCCGCCATGTCAGGAGCGGCTTACCGCACTTCGGAAGGTGGAGCAGAATGGATAAAAGTGATTTCAACCGATAGTTTTGAAAAATCAGTTCAAGCATTTAGAAAAAGTAACTTTAAAGTCATGAGCACCACAAGTCACACAGGTAAATCATTATTCGAAGTTGAAATACCTAGAAAACTTCTCGTTCTCTTCGGCTCTGAAGGAGATGGCCTCAGCCAACAACTTTTAAAGGTCGGTGATAATCTTGTCCGTATTCCAAGCACCGGTAACGTTGAAAGTTTAAATGTTGCTTGCGCCTCAAGTATTATTCTCGCAGAGTTCTGGCGAAATAATATGAAATAGTTTTTTTAAGTTTTATCTTGCGGGATTTTAAATATATAAGTTATCAGTTTTTTATTTAAATTCTCGGTAAAAGAATAGGGTTTAATCGAAGCTTTATTTTGGGAGATTTTATATATAAGTTTTTCCTTTTTATTTTAATCCTCGGTAAAAGAAATAGCATCCTTTCAGGGCAGAGTTGCTGACCGCAAATGCCCTTCAAGAATGCTTTTCTTTTACCTAAATTTCAGCCTAAATAAGCCAACTTATATTTTAAATGTTTTTCTGGGATTACTTCGGGAGTTTCGCTCATGCTTAATTAAGTTAATTTGTAACAATTTTTTTCGTAAAAAAAAATTATGATCATTTCCTGATCAATATCCAAAAAATTCTGTACAATTTAATTTCACTCTATTAATTAAAAATTGTTTTTAATAACTTTAACATGCAAATCAATTTTGTATTGCATGTTTTAAGGAGTTTTAGTTTGCAAAAATTGGATATACTCGATATTAAAAGTGATTATGTCATTAAAAAAGTTTTCACTCACAATTATAAAATATTCATTGATTTTATCAATTCCGTTCTCAATTATCCAGAAGAAAAAAAATAAAAAGCATTGAAATTCAGAATAATGAAATCACAAAGGATTCTTCCTTAGATAAAGAGTCTAAACTCGATATTATTGCCCGTCAAAACGATAATTCCTATGTAAATGTCGAGATGCAAATTCAAAATACAGGGGAGTTTGAAAAGCGATCTCTATATTACTGGGCAAAACTGTATGAAACACAATTAAAAAAATCTGAACATTATAAACTCTTATACCCGGCTATCTGCATTAACATCCTTAACTTTAATCTCTTTAAAAATTCAGAGGATTACAACAGCGAACTTGCTATTTACAAAGTACAGACAAAGGAGCACATTTATAAGGATTTTAAAATTATCTTTTTAGAAATTCCCAAAGTGAAAAAAAAGATTTATAATGAACTAGACAAGTGGATGCTATTCTTTAAGGGCGCATCAAAACAGGAAATCAATCTCATGAACAACACAGCAATCAAACAAGCATACGAAACTTTAAAATATATCAGTCATGATCCCGCAGAGCGTGCTCGCTATGAAGCCCGCCGCAAATATCAACTCGATTACAACACTGGGCTTCTGACAGCTCGAGAAGAAGGGAAAGCCGAAGGTTGCAAAATTGAAAAAATTGCAATTGCAAAACAAATGTTAAAGCATAATTTTCCCATTGAGCAAATCGCAACTATTACTCAATTAAGTACTGAAGAACTTTGTCAATTAAAATAATATTTATTTTTAGTTTTGTTCGATTTTATATATAAGATTTTCCTTTATTATTTAAACTCTCGGTAAAAGAAAAAGCATCCTTTCAGGGCAGAGTTGCTGGCCGAAAATGCCCTTCAAGAATGCTTTTCTTTTCCTAAATTTCAGCCTAAATAAGTTAACTTATATTTTTAAAATTGTTTTTTTATGTGATTACATTGTTTTTGCCGTGACTTCAATAGTTTCGCTCAGTCTTTGTTATTTTTTAGAAATCATCCCATTCAAAATTTTTCTATTGAAGACAATTTTGTCTGCGCTTTTATTTTCTGATACTCTTGAACACAAGAAATTCATATTTCACTTATACAACTCGAGCAATCTTCTGCAGTTGCACTATAAAAAATTTTATTTTTTAACAATTAGTTATACTTTATTAATAAAATATATCTTAAAAATTAAGTTATTTTATAATATGTCAAATTTAATTTTTATTCTTCTCTTACATAGATAAATACTGTTTTCTGAAATTTTTTATGAAATAATTTTTAAAAAATTAAAAATTCAATAAATATTTTGTTACCTTGACACATCGCTTTTAGCTTTGTAAGTGCAAACGAGAATTATTTAATTGAATTTTTATGTTTGCAGTCAAGTTTAAAAATGGGAGTGACAGATGACTTTATAGAGTTCGATATTCGTGAAAATAGGCATATTCACACAGGTTGTAATATCTTGAGGGAAGAATTATGTAACAATAATGAATTACTGTGCAAGATCCATATATTATAAAAATTGAAAGAGAATAAAAATGAAAATAATTATTTTAATTTTAGCAACAACGTTTTTTTCACAAGTTTATGCGAGTGTCTATACTCCAAAACAAAAACAATTACCAGGAGTTGGACTAGAGAAAGATTCATACGCAATTAAGGGAAGTTGTATTGAAGAGGATATTCATAACCTAACATATGGTATGGGCAGCGATATCAAAATTTCTGTATTAAATGGATTAAATATACTTGATATTCGAAATACTTTCAGTTCATTTGGTGAAGGAAAAGTGGATATTGGACGAATGCTTTATGGCAAGGAAAAAATTTCATTAAATGAAGGACTAAGCACTGACGATGTTACTTATAATAGTTTTTATGAATTATCCCTTAATTATCCATCAGCTTCATTATCAAATCCTATCTTAACTGAGAAAGGAAAAGAAGCGCTCTCAATTTCCCCATTGGCAATTAGAGAAATATGTGGAAATTATGTGATAAGATCTTACCAACTTGGGTTTAAATTCTTTATTTCTCTCAAAGCTACTTTCTCAAATTCTAAGATAAAAAAAGAATTTCATGAGAAAATAAATATTGGAAGTCTTTGGAATGCACTCACTGAAGATAAAATGCAAATCGAGGCAAGTGAAGAAATAAAGAAAAATACAATTATTTCTTTAAATGCTTATCAGTATGGTGGTGATCCTTCAAAGTTAGAAGATATTATTTATAAAAATAGTGAAATATTAAAAGGTTGTACATTAGATAATTTTGGCCCATGTGTAAAAGCATACAAAGATATTGTTGAGTATAAAAAAGAAAACACATTGGACAACAATGGGCTTTTTAATCAAATGAACAACGGAAAATATTCCTTAGATCCTAATAAAGGACCAGCTGTTATTGCTTATGGAATTAGTCGATATGCACATATAGGTTATTTTGATTTAGACACGAATGATATTAAGTTTGAAAATCGAGCAAAATATTACGAAATGCTATTTGCGTTGGAAAATTTATTGAATGAATACGAGGATCACACTATTAAACTGAACAGAATTAAATTTTTACAAAATAATGCAAATACAACTCTAAGACCAAATCAAGATGAAAGTATAAAATTCACTGATTTTGCAAAGATTATCTCTGAAAATATTAGAATTTTAAATAATGCAATTGAACAATGTAAAAATTATGACAATAATTGCGTTAAAAATTCTGAATATGTCTTAAAAAATTTGCAAGAATGTGATGGAAAACCTTGTTCAAAAGTTCCTCTAGAAATTTCTACTAAATAACAATTAAGAGAGATATTTTTACAAATTTATTTAGTAATTGCAAATACTTTTTATCACTCAATTCAACTCACGAGCTTTTGGCAGAAAAGCCTTGTTCACCAACGAATCTATATGAATGCCACCAAGACAACCTTAACTAATAAACCAACTTATACGCAGTCCAAAAAGTTTCTTCCATATAATAGATTACTAAAAGTATAAAACGTTTTTTTTAAAGAAATTGAGGACAAAGATTTATAAATTATAATTATTCGTGTAAAAGATATGCAGCACTTCATATTCACGACTAATAAAAAAGTAATGCTGCATATGACGAAGATAGTAACTCATTTTAATGAAACTTTAAAGGGACTTCTAAAGAAAAAATTAACCGTTCAAATTCTAAGAAGGCTTGCTATAATTTTGCTCTTTTTAATGGGCGTTAAAGTAAAAGAAATATCATTGGTATTAAAATGTAGCCCAAAAACCGTTTACCAAACAATACAAAAGTTTAAATCGAATGGAATAATGAATCTTTTTAAAAAGCCTCGCACAGGTAGGAAAAGTTTATTAATCTCGGTAGATGTTTCTAATTTAAAAAAGCAGTTAATTTTAAAAAACTCTCAGGAATCACATGATAAAGTTGTTCATGTTGAAAGAATGAGAAATCTTATATATAAAAATAATGGTAAGAAGTTTAGTAGATCTGGCATTTATTCATTTTGTAAGAAAATAGGTTTAAGAAAAGTTAAACCGAAACTATTACACGTAAAAAATGATCCAGAAGTCATTGCAAAATGGAGAAAAGACTTTCCTAAAATTTTAGATAAGGTAAAAGACAAGTTTCCGGATAAAAAAGTTAATCAATATTATCAAGATGAAAGTAGATATGAGCAAAAGACAATCACGTCCGGTATTTGGAGTCCAAAGGGGTCGCCCTGAGTATAAGAATGATAATGGCTTTTTAAATTCATGGATATATGGAGCAATAAATATTGAAACTGCTAAAATATTTGGACTTGTTCTTCCAACTTTGAATAGTGAAAATATGCAGATATTTTTAAATGCTTTCTCAAGAAAAATCAAGAGGAGTGAGCATGTGCTAATGATATTGGATGGATCAAGAGCGCATAATAATAGCAAGCTTGTTGTACCGAAAAATATTACTTTACACTTTCTTCCTCCCTATAGCCCTCAATTAAATCATATTGAAGATTGTGAATTTATTTAAAAAGAAATCATTTATCTTTTAGATTATACGAAAAAATAGAATATATTATTCAAGCAGGGAGTGAAGCTTGGAATAAATTAACCCATGATATTGTCAAATCCATTGGATTTTCTCAATCAAGAAAACGATGTGTGGAACATTTTTAATGGACTGCGTATTAAAACGAAAATTGAAGAATTACAGAAAGGAAACATGGCAGGGCAGGTCATTGCATTTGCAGGCACTGAAATCCCAGCAGGTTGGCTCCTATGTGATGGGCGTGAGTTCCAACAATCTCAATATCCAGAACTATTTAATGTGATAAAAAATACTTATGGGGGCAATGAAGCTTATACATTTAAACTACCTGACTATCGAGGCTTGTTTTTAAGAGGTTTCAATGGCGACCGCAGTGACGATTTATCCGACCCCGATAAAGACAATCGCAAAGGTGGAAATAATCTTGGCTCTACTCAGCTTGATGAGTTTATGTCACATACACATCAATTTATAAATCGTCGAGCTTATGGAGTATTTAAAACAGAAGGAGGAAATGGCTGGGATTTGGATAAGTGGGATACAACCTCAGCAACAGGTGGAAATGAAACACGACCTAAAAATATTTATGTAAATTATATCATCAAATACTAGAAATATTTTAAATTAGCACTATGACTTAGTATTTTTAAAATAAAATAATTTTTCAAGCCATAACCTTTTTAAAATCATCCTTACTTTTCGAAAATTTGCAAAACTTTAACTCAAATAAATATCGAATTTTTACCTATATTTATCTGAGTTATTATTATATAAAATATTAACGTTTTCCACTCACAATTTATATCAATTCTTAAAATAAAATTTATTTATAATAAATAAATTTAAAATATTTTTAGATACATCCAAATATTAATAATTAAAATATTTCAATCGAATAGATAATTTTTACTTGCCTTAGCCAAATTTTTATTGCCATAGATATAAAAATATAACTTACGAGGTCGCATAATGGGAAAATATCCTGAAATTAAATCTTTAAAAAAAGATATGTTTATCGCCAATGAAAGAACTGCACCGCACTGTTTCATTCTTCTTTCTAATCTTGAACTTAGACTTTTGGTTGATATTTATCAAAGAATATCTCATAAAATAGTTATTTTTGAAAACTACAATGGAATTATGATCGAAAAGATTAAACATATTATCTTACAAAATCTTCTTAAAGATAAATTAATTATCGAAGGACCCAACGGATTTATTGCTGCTCATAACGATTTATTATTTGAAAGTCCCGTTTTAAACGAGAAAGTAAAAAGAATTGCTGGAGCTGTCGAAGGAAGTTTAGATGTTATGACTGAAAAAAATCTTGAGGAAAGTAAAATATGTTACTTAAACTATAAAAAAGTTCCAAAAGAAAAGTATGATGAAATAATTTCTGATGCAAAGAAACTATTATTTAAAATAACTAACTTTTACAAATTTCAAAACAAGGGAAATGTCGATTGTGAATTTATCTATTTATGTTTTTTTACAACCAAAGAAAGGATAAATAATGCGCAATATATTAATAGCTTCAATTTTTTTTACATTATTTTCTAATAGTGCTTTATTTGCTCAATCCAAAAAAATGGGTGGTGGGAAAATAGGATGGTTTATAGATGCTGGAGAAATAAAATTTTGAAATTAAAGATAGAATTTCTTAACTCCGCAGAGACATCATTTGGCGAAGTAAAATAAATCATAATCTTATTCGACGGACTAACCACGGATGATAAAATTAAAACGGATGAACTGAGCTATTGCTGAAAGTTTTGATACCATGTCAGCATAAATAGCTCCAAATTTTTTTATTCACTTATAATAAAAATTCCAAATTTTGATACATAACTTGAAGTCAAATCTTTAATGAGTTCTTCTCCTTGATGAGTAAGAATATCCATTAATTGTAAAGCTACGCATTGAGGTTAATTTCCACCTTGTTCCCACTTTGCCACTGTTTTATGTAAACTGCTAAAA
Organism: Fluviispira sanaruensis; assembly: GCF_004295685.1. Lineage (NCBI taxonomy): Bacteria > Pseudomonadati > Bdellovibrionota > Oligoflexia > Silvanigrellales > Silvanigrellaceae > Fluviispira > Fluviispira sanaruensis. The sequence continues at coordinate 973,401 of NZ_AP019368.1, read as the reverse complement.
AATTTGCGAACTCTTCTTGGCTCAATTCAAGAGAAAGACTTAGATTTTTTCTTTATCTTAGCATTACAATTGGAACGAGTTTAATCACAATCGTTTTATGTTTATGGACTCTTGTGGTTAACACTTTTTATAATCAATTGCTTCTTTTAAACCTCTTTCAAGATTTTAAAATAAAATCATGATTCATCTTCTTTCTTAAACTGGCTAACAGATATATTAAAATCGGATTTAAAAGATTTGCTTTTTTATTCTTTGATGCCCCTATCCATAACATAGGTCATTCATTTAAAAGCATTTATCAAAAGTTCCCTATCAGCTTCACTATCAATTCGTATGAGGCTTAATTCAAATTTATTTTTATAATTATTTTCCGATCTATCAACTAATAATTCAACCTTCTGATCTTTTTTATTAACATCAATTAATTTAATTACATTGTCATAATGTGATTCATCATATGTTTCTGCATCACAAAACAAACAATTCGATCTGTATATTATTTTTGAACGCTCACTAAAACCAATAACAACATAATCACATGTACTCCTATTTTCTCTTTTACATCTTGACAGATCAAGGACATTATCTATTAAACTATTTGAATTTATTAAGCCATTGTTATTATCATAGAGTCTCTCTTCTTTTACTAAATAGATATTCTTAACATCCCCAAGGCTATCAACATTTTCTCGCTCAAGACTACATCCAATAAAAATAAAACTAAAAAAAACAAATAAATATTTACTTGCATTCATAAACATAATTATCTCCATTCGAGAAACATATAAAAAAAGAAGAAAACTCATTTACTCTTATAAATAATATATTATTGCATTTCAAGTTCAATCCATAAATAATCATTTAAAAATTTTAAAATAAAGATTGGAAATACCAAAGAGGTCGGTATTTAAAAACTCCATACATACAAACAGAGTGAAAAAAGACTTAGCGAAATAAAAACACTTTTTAGAATCGATCCAGTTTTAATACAAATATAAAATGACATAAAAATAAAAATAATATTTATGAGATAAAGCAATGTCCTAGTATCCCAAAGAACTTTTAAACTGGCATTTTTAAAAGCTGCAGAATAAATTATTTCTCCAATGATACAACAAGAAGCGTAGTCAAGAATTTTAAAAAATGTATTCTTTTTTATATCTAAATTTCGCACAACAAACATAGGAATAATTTTAAACAGATAATTTACAATTGCAGCGCCCAAAATAGCTATGAGTATAGCATTATCCATTTTTTGCCCTTTCTTTTTTCGCATCCATTGCACAAAAAAGAACTCCCACCGCCAATGCATAAATTATCTCAATGAATTTGATATCTAAACTTTGTAAAAAGGGCATTGCAAGAAAACCACTGGCTGTTGCAACAATTGCAAAAATATCAGGATAACGTTTGGCAGTGAGTGCGGCAAAATGTAAAGGCATGACGACCATAAAAATAAGTGGTATACGTGAGTCCGTAATATCTTTTACAAAATAATAACCAAATAATGTTGCGATACAGGCAAAAATATAGCTTGGAATAGCTGCACCATAAAAATATGCTATATGCCCATGCGTCATATTTTCTGATTTATATTTAGTATAAGCAACTGTAAATGTACTCGCACTAAACATAAACATGGCAATAATAGAGTGAATTGGTTTAGACTTCTTAAAATAGGGAGCTAAGACTGCAGAATTTAATAGAAAGCGAAAATTAATGACGAAAACAACAAAAATAATATAAAGAACATTCACATCCTGTTTTAGGGCATAAATAAGCGCAAGTTGGGCAGGAGCAGCAAAGATAAGCATTGTTAATAGCAATGAATTAATATGATTTAAATGGTTTTCGTGACAGAGGGAGCCGAGTGAAGAAAACATAAAAAAGAAAGACAGCCAAATGGGTAATGCATCGACTAAACCTTCTTTAAAATATACTCTATTTGACTTTATACATTCCATGCAAACCTTCAGTCAGAACATTCACTTTTTAAGTCTTCTCATGTACTTTTGATAACTATACAATAAATTATGACACAAAATTCCTGCAAACGGTTTTACTTTAGCAGAATATAGTTCAATTTCCTCTCGAGTAGGCAAATCATTTGTACCTAAAGCCCACTGAAAGGATTTTTTAACTGCTAAATCACTTACAGGAATACAATTAAAGTTTCGCAGAATTTTTTGAAAAAAATTATCTATTTCATAGTTTTCAATTTTAATTATATCCATATCTCACAATTTAGGAATTAAAAGTTTTATTGAATTATAGGCAAAATATATCGCCAATAATATAAGAATAACACCACTCACATTATTAATTACTTTAATCACTTTATGTGTAAGCATTTTTTTAGAAAAGAAAATAATAATATTTAAAAAAATTATCCAGAGTAGAATTCCAATGAGAGCTCCAATGCTACCTTTAAGAAAAGAATTCTGACTGGATATCAGGTTATTAATTTGTGCACTCACGGAAAGCCAAAAAATAACATTATATGGATTCAATAATGTAAGAAAAATACCATCTATTAATTGTTTAAAAAAAGATTTATTAATATTTATTCTATAACTTTCAACAGCTGTCGATCTAAAACTCATAATACCAAACCAAAAAACCAAAACAGCCCCAAAAATTCCAAAAATAGGCATATAAATTGAATTAGAAAATAATTCTAAAAGTCCCACTCCTACAAGAGCGAGGAATATTAAGTCCGCAACGCAGGCACCTAAGCCGAATATAACCGCATGAATCCAGCTAATATTTAAATGTCTGCGCATAATCTCAATATTTATTGGCCCAATAGGAGCAGCTGCACCAATTCCTAAGGCAACAAATACAGCAAATGGACTAAACAGAGATTCCATTTTCTAATTCCATAACATTAAATGTTTGTCTGGCAATATACCTATAAAACTTTGTAATGTTACGCGATAGTTTGCAGAAAAGCTACGAATTGCATGCGGTTTTCTCGTATTAAACATGATTAAGTCACCTTGTTCAGGTCTAATAATCATTGATGTAGGTAAAATGCCGCGCCAATCACACTCAGAAGAATCTTCAATATAATTTTCTATTGGAATTGCTGGAACATCCCAGAGTTCCAATTCCCCCCCGATTTCTGGCATAGAAATATAAATATTAACCGAAAATTGCCCTAATAATTTTACTTCCTTTTGTTGTAATCCATCAAAGTGTGGTTGCTTTTCCACTGAATAGGATAATTCAGGCCGCTTCATAATACGCGCGATACCTGCATGCATTTTTTTTCCTTCAAAATTTGCTAAACTTGCTCCATGTGACCATAATTCATCCAACTCTAAACGAAATTTATCAAACGGAGCTAAGTAAGGAGAACATGCTTTGCGCACATCGCGAATTGCAGGTAATGCTCCTTCAAAATATTTTTTATAATTTTCACTCTCCTTGCCTTGACCAAAAGTTGTATTATAAGAGACTCCAACACGATCCACTCCGTAATCAACTAAAATAGTTTTATTCTCTTTTTTAAGATCGTGAGGATGACATTCTAATTTTGGGTGTTCAAGAAAATATTCTGTTAACTTATTCGACAAATCAGCATCGGCAAATTTTTTAATATGTATTGCTAAAGCTTCATCGTTAAAAAGTTTTTTTAATGAAATTTCATCAAGACTATCTCGAACGATAACCTTCTCATTGAACATATACATCTCCTTATAAAAGTGCGGTGCAACAAAATTTTTTAAATATTAAATATTAAAATAAGCGCAATAAGAACAGGAGCAATAATTCTACAAATCCATTTCATCCCCAAAGATATTCTTGGAGAGTGAGACAATTCATCCTCAATCAGCGGCCAAATCTTCCAACCCGTGAAAAGCGCTGTGCCTATACCACCCAAAGGAAGGAGGATATTTGTTGCAAGATAATCCATTGAATCAAAAATATTTCTGCCGAAAAATTTGTATTCAGATAAAATTCCAAATGATAAAGATGCAGGTATGCCAACGATAAAAATAAGTATACAAATTGTTAATGTTACTGGTTTTCTTCTAAATCGCCATTCATCTATCGGAAAAATAATAATTAACTCTAATAACGAAACAGCAGAAGTTAATGAAGCAACTAAAAGAAGAGAAAAAAATGATATTGCAAAGAATTGGCCAAAAGGAAGATGATTAAAAACAATCGGCATAGTCATATAAGTTAGCCCAGGACCAGAAGCAGGATCTAAACCAAATGATGCTACAGCAGGAAAAATCATGAGACCTGCTAAAATTGAAGTCAGCATTGTCAATGAAGTGATCCATAAGATTGCGCTTGTTAGCTTTGTTTCTTTAGGAAGATATGAGCCATAGGCAAGCATACAACCCGCTCCGACAGATAAAGAGAAAAATGCTAGACCAAGAGCTTCTACGATCATCGAAGGAGATATTTTAGACAAGTCGGGAGATAATAAAGTGCGAACACCTACAAAAGCCCCAGGTAAAGTAACAGAGCGGACAATTAAAATAAGCATAAGAATAAATAAGGCCGGCATAAGTATTTTACTAGCACGTTCGATCCCTTTTTGTACACCAAAAATAACAATTAAAAGAGTAAATAAAACAAATAAACCATGAGTCACAATTGGTTCATAGGGATGTGAAACATAATTCCTAAATAGAGAAGAAAGAATTTTAGAGTCATTCGTCATAACACGTCCATCGAGTGCACGCATTAAATATCCTATGGTCCATCCGCCAATAACACTATAAAAAGAAAGTACTATAAACCCACATACAACACCCATATAACCAATAAAGGACCACTCTTTTCCTCCTAAATTTCGAAAAGCACCAACCGCTCCGCAACTTGCTGCGCGTCCAATCGCGATTTCTGCAAATAAAAGTGAAATTCCCAGAGTAAATATTATCAGTAAAAAAATAATTAAAAACGCTCCTCCCCCATTCATTGCAGTTACGTAAGGAAATTTCCAGATTGAACCCAATCCAACCGTTGCTCCAGTCGATGCAAGAATAAATCCAAGTTTTGAGCTCCATTGCGAACGATTCATAAAAAACTCCGATACTAATATTTCTTCTTGCTTGCAGTACATTAAAATTATTTTATAAACAAATATAATGGAAGGTTTGAAATAAGGCCAATATGCTACACTAGTGCTATTTTTACGAAGTATAAATTTCTTTATTAGCAAAACATTAAATATTAATTACATTTTAAAACAAATAGCATAAAAGTAGAAAAATAATAGTTATGATGCCTTTAAAGTCAAATTAAGGCTAATAAATCATTATATTTTTGATCGTAACCCCTATTTGAAGTTGACACTTTTTCTCTAAGAAAAGGCGATTTATCTGAGCTACGTATACGTTTCTAATACTATGTAAAACGTATAATTTTAAAAGAATAATTCAACTAAATATATATTTTCTGATTATTATGATGATCGTACGCACTCCTTTTTCTTGACTCTCTTAGATATATAAGGAAGTGATTGAGCTTTCTCTTATTACTACGGAATAGAGTTCTCTCATTTTCGGAGTTATACAAAGTTATTTTCTTATTGGTGATGCCTTTGGTGGAGCATAGAGTCCATTCGTGTTCAATAGTTTTGGCCTCTAATTCACATTGATAATTGCTTCTTTATTATTTTCGATAAACGGTATATTACTCCCGCTTTTTTTTATCTCTTGTAAATAGAAAATTATTTAAAAAAAATAAAAAAGCATTATAAATCATATTAACAGTGAATTTCTCGCCCTAAAATAATCTCAAAGTCCCTTATATTTTTTAAATTAGATACTATTTTACTTCATCCGTTCGCAACATAGCTTTTAGTTTTACTCTGGTTAAAAAAATAGCTGCTACAGAACCCAGTAAAAAAACAATGACCCCACAAAAAATATAGGATTGTTTAGGACTTATAAAACCCAATAAAAAAGAAATCCATATTCCACTCAGTGAATCGCCTGCAAAAGCTATTGTTGACCAAAAACTATAGACTTTGCCAATATGTTCTTTAGGAACTTCATTTTGAATGAGAAGCATATGGGGAACATCGATGATTGATTCAGAAATCCCTGCAAAAAATGCTAAAAAAAGTGCGATTACAAGCGAAGTCGTTAAACCTATACCTGCATAAAAAAATCCCCACAAACTCCAACCGACAAAGATAGTAAAAAGTAAATTATTTATTTTTCGTTTACTTATTATTAAGGAAGAAACAACATTTCCGATGGCAAATGCAGAGAGCATGTAGCCTAAGCCATTTGCATTTATTTTCCAGATTTGATCTGAAAGAATCGGCAGAGCAATTTTATCCAGTCCTACAATAAAAATTAAACCAACGGGAAATATAGCAAAACTCCAAAATAAATTCAAGTTGCCTTTTATAATACTCAAAATTTTCCCAAGCTCTTTTAATATATTTTCTTTTACTGGATTTTTCTGCTTCCGCCAATCCCCTTTCAACGTGATTGCAAGAATCGCTGCAATTGTATGTGTCATAAATGTGATTAGATAAATTTGCGGAGCACTTATTTGTGCGATTAATATTCCACCAATGGCAAATCCAAGCACACGAGATGATTGGAAAGCAGCGTGAAAGATGGACACGCCTATTTGCAAACTCTGAATGGGCAAAATATCATTCACTGAAGACTTAAGACTCGGCTGAAAAAAGCAGCGCACACTTGAACTGATAAATGCAACAATTGCAAGCTGAGTTAAGTTCAAAAATTCATAATAAAAAGCTAAAGGAACAGTTACAATTAACAGAGCTCGAATAATATCACAAAAAATCATTAAATTTTTTTTATTCAAGCGATCAGCATAAACCCCTCCAATCATGCCAAACAGGAGGTAAGGTGCAGAGAAACAGAGTATGACTAGTCCTGTTACAAAAGATGAAGGACTCATTTTATACACTAGCCAAAAATAGGCCACATGATAAGCTGTTTCACCAATAACTGATATGAATTGAGCTAACCAAAGCTTAGCATAATTATTGATTTTAAATAGTTTAAAATATTCTTCTAGCATTCATACCTCATAATGTTATTAAGTTTTATTTGATAGCATAAATCATGATAAAGAGGAAGATAGACTTAATTTTTATAGAGCAATTTTTTTGAGCACTTTAAAAAATTATTAATTTATTTTGAACTTATCTTTGTAATATTCTCTTAATTGCATTTTATACGTATTATAAGCAATTTCTGTGATACTTTTATCAATATTATTGACATTTTTTCCCGTTATAGGATCAACTAATTCAATTTTTATTGTAAGCAATTGAAACAAATATCTAGAGACAATATTATTACCAAATGAAAAACTATATGCATTATTTTCTGGTTTTAAGCCAATATATCCATTCAAAAATCCTTCGTTTTTACTTGCTTCCAGCCATTTATCCTCCTTGCCATTTACATAGCTTATTAAACAACCAAATGAATTGATACCACCCGAAATAGATGTATGAGTCAAAGCTAAAACTTTGCTCCTAAATAAGAAATCAGCTACATCTTTATTAACAGAAGCTTTTATCATAAATTGACCTGCATATGATGAAGATAGATTGAAATCTCCAAAATGATTACTTATAGGTTGTATGTCATCTGATGGTAAGTTTTTTAAATTGAATTTTTTTATTTCTTTTAGATAAATTCCTTCATAGGGAGGTAGACTATTTGTATTTAATAAAGTTTCCTTTATTTTTGATCTATTATCATCAATAATCCATGTTAAATATTTTATCACATTCGCATCACTTTCTGAACGATAAAGATAAAAAAAAGGAACTCTATTTTTTAGAGATAGATCTTCCCCATTCCAATATTTATTTTCAGTTAGAGCAAATTTTTTTACTTCATCTATACTTTTACGTCCATCACCTCCATCGATAAGATGAATATGATCAATAAAATCATTGTCTTTTTTGCACCAATTGTGTAAAAAATCTGCGAAATACTTAAACTTGTGTTCAGAGTTTTTATTATCCGCTTGAGCTAATTTGAATTTCTTTTTTGCTTTATCTTGCCAATTTTTTAAAATATAATCTGATTGTTCAGTTGGAATAGCAATAGATTTTTTTTCAAGAAAAGTAATTAAAAAAAATAATATACTATAAATAAACAATTTTATCATAATTAAACACCCCTAAATATAATTACTAAGTATTATAAAAATTTTATAAGAAATATACTAATAATTTTAGCGTCAAAATATTGAATTCTTAATTAATTTGAGATCCAATTAATTTATTTGTTATTTTTCAAAAGTTAATTGCTATTAATAAATTTCAAATAAGGAAAATAATACTGGAAAATATCCAAAAATTTTAATTATTTAAAAAAGAAAGATAAAATTATCCATATTCGTTAGAAGCTACTGACGCATATTAAAAAGTCAAAATTGGCAGAAATTTAATTTCTCCTACTTTTTTAATTTTAGCTATACTATAATATAGATGGCTTTAAAAGCCGTGATAATATAATTGAATATACTGAATTCTATCAAAAGAATTTAATGGATATGTTTTACAGATTTTACTTTTGCTCAGCCCGCCATGCCAAGCCTAATGTAAATTATTTTTGTATTTGTCATTATTTATATTGACGGCTATGGTTGAAAATCTTCCATAATTTGGATAATACGGTTAATATTTTTAACTCATGATTATAATGTTTTTTTCAAGTGCAAAATATAGCCATTTCTAATAAATGTAATTTAACACTAAAATATAAGACAAATCACCCCTTCCGCCCACCTCATCAAATTCGTAAAGCACTAAATTTATATAATTAATTAAAATAATTTAATAATATATCCAAATTTACTTTATAATTTTGTTTTTTTTGTTTTTATAAAAAATGACATACATTGTGTCATTTTTGAAGTTCTAACATATTTTTTGAGGTTTATTCATGAGATATCATAGTTTTGCTTCTTTGACTAAAATTATCTTCTGTTCATTTTTTTTAGCCAGCTGTGCTAAAAAAGCAATCAATGATTCATCCGCTCCAAAGTCTCCAACTCTAGCTAATATTTCTACTTGCTCTAAAAATGTTGAAGGAAAGTGTAAAAAAGCTGTCACAAGCGAACCTAGCGTAAATGAACTTGTCCCTAAACCTGAAGTAATTGAAATAGTTGTTGAAGATGAAAGTGAATATTTACAGGATGACAGCAAAAATAAGAATGAAGACAATTCAGACCTTGAAGATTTTTTTAAAAGTTACCTATATTTTCAAATAAATAATGAAAACTCTTTTAATATCGCTTATTTAACATTAGATACAGATGGAAAAACAAAATTAGCACTTGCAAAAGATGATGCAGGTAATTTGAATTATGGAGGGATAATTCCAAAGGACTTAATGCGCTTTAGAATTCCTGTTTCAAGCGATGTAGGATCGATGGGTTTAGATAAATTCTCAATAAAGCCAAAAAAAGCAAATAGAAATAAATTTTGTGAATTTTTCGAATTTAAAGTTATAATTGATCATGTTCATCCTGAAATTATTTTAAAAGAAAATGTATCAACCGATATATTTAGTGACTTTAAAAAAGCACAATACTGTACATATGAAATTTATGATAAAGATAAGAAATTAGCAACTTTCAATCTTCTTTTCAATAAAACATTTCTAGATTGGTGCTCTGCTTCACAGACTCCTTTAAGCAATGCAGAAAAGTCTGCTTTAGCAATCACAGAATTATGTGAGCAGTCAAAAAAATCACCACTAAATACAACTGAACTTGATAAGTTAAAGTCTTTAAAAATTTTAAAATTAAGTTCGAATGTTATAAATGATCTCTCTCCCCTCTCAGGATTTATAAATCTTGATGAACTTGATTTAAGAAGAAGTTCTCTTAGAGGAATTCCTCAAGGCATATTTTATAACTTAAGAAATCTAAAAACCCTTGATTTGAGTGAAAATCAGATTGCAAAAATTCATTCCAACAGTTTTATAGGTTTAAATAATTTAAATAACTTATATCTTGGCAATAACTTATTGGATAAGATTGTATTGACTGCTTTTGATATGCTAACTTCGTTAGAAAATATTTCTTTAATTTCTGCAAAAAAATTTGATTTTTCAGAAAAATTATTCACTAAAATCGGTAAATTAAAAAAAGAATCTTTGAGTGAAATTTATTTTATGAAAGGAAAAAAATTGAATTTCTCAGAAAAATTATGCGAATTTGAAGACAATTATTGCGAAGAAAGTGATGAAAACTTCGAATTTAGCACAGAGGACATAGAAAGCGAAATAAGTCCGTTAAATAGATCATATTCAGAATTTATGACCTTAAATACTTGGGAAATAACAAATAAAGTCAGACAATTCGTAAATAAAGATGGAGCACTCGTTAAACTACCAAATAATAATTATTCAGATATTAAAGATTATATGGCTATAAGAAATGATAAAATTTATTTTTGCTCAATTTCAAAATTGACAGGTAAGATTGTATTTAATGGAAGCCTTGGATTGCTTAATTTTAATCGTCATAATAAATCTTTTAGTTTTAAAAATCCAGGGAGTTATTTTGAGTTAACTACCCATTACAGAAAAATATCAGATGATTATGTATTTAGTTATTCAGATTTAGATGTAGTTAATTATAATGGTGAATTAAAAAATACGCCTGTTGAAACAATTACATATACACGCAAAGTGAGCATAGATGAATTCATTAGCTTCAAAGACAAATGTCGAATTCCATTTGAAGTTGAAGATATGTTAAAGTAAAAGAGTTTATTGAGAGCACATAATTAGTACGTTCAATAAACTTCAATGAATTCATTTCCATTAAAGATGATTGTAAATTTCCAGAAGAAATTTAAGATTTTTTAACAGAAGAATAAATGATATAACTTGCCAATTAATATAGTGAGATCATCCAAAATTTCGATGGTTGATGAAAATTGGGGATAATTTCATTTTCGACTATATCCCCAGCCGCACTCTTAGAATATTTAATCTGCTTCCAATAAGGAGCTAATAAAAATTTTGTATCCCCAAGGCTCAAAGCACCTTGAATTAATATTTTTTTATCTTTTTTTCCTATAACTTTTTTTAATTGATTATATGAAAAACTCATTCCAAAAGAATTTTTCTTTTCCTCATTTTTTAAATTATTTTTGTCCGAATTAATAATTTCTAAACCTGACCAAAGCAGTTCATTTGGTATTTGACTGCGTTTTGATCTTTGTCTAATCCCATCGAATTCAAGTGCAATCCAATTCCCATTTACAGTCAATTCAAATTCAAGATATCTTTTGGAATTCTTCGCATCAGCGATAAATAATTCACTCACACTATATTTCCATAGTTCATCAATAAAATTAGTTTTCTTATTATTTTTTCTAGGCGGCGTATGCAAAAAATATTTTTCAAGTGACTCTGAACTATAAGTTAACCATTTAAGAAAAGGAAGATTTGCATTCTTTATGGCTTTACTCATAGGCATCATTTGAATGATCTCAATCCCAATTGAAGGAATACCTTGATAAGAATTTTGCGCATATTCAATATAAGGTGAGTCAAAGATTTTTAATGGAAATATTTTTTTAGTTTCGGGTTTCTTAATATGGCTTGAGTTTGGATGCCATAAAAGACCAACCCATTTATTATTATTTTCACCCCGATAACTTGGCCCTAGCATTTGCATACCGCAATTTGTATAAAGCTTTTGCGAAAATTCCCCGACAGGTTGAACTTCTAATTCTAAGTCTGCATTGAGCTCTGTTTTTGCTTTATCTCGCATAATTGCTGTTAAAGATAACATATCATTGGTAGTCGCATTACCGAGATTCCAGACAAAATTTGCATGATACTCACTCACTGCAGCATTGCCAACACGTGTTCCCTTTAAGCCCAATTGATCGAATAATTGACCACTCGGCTTTCCAATAGAATAATTATTTTTAAAAGTGGAACCACAACTCGGCATGAAGAAATGCTTTTTTTTATGCCTATCGGCTTCGCATTCATGCATAAATTGAATTAATTTTTCTGGTAATTCGGTTTGCGGAAAACTCAAGCGTGCACCAATCACAATTTCCGGCTTATTCATAAGAAGAGTCTTTTTATAACCTTGAAAAACCTCTTCATTGCGATATGTTTTTAAAATACCATCCATATCGAGCGTAAAAATTTGTGTCACAATTTGTGAGATTTCACCGCCATAACAACGGGCATTCATACGCACAGATGCACCCAACTGGCCTGGCATACGGTACATCCACCCAGCTCCAGCACGATTTTCAAGCAAACATATTTCAGCTATTTCTGTATTTGTAACCCCAGCTTCGGCAAATAAAGTCTCTGAATTCTCCCAATGCCAGGCTGAAAGTTTTTCTAAAGAAATGACTAATCCCGAAAAATCACCATCTGCATAAACTGAGTTGCTGCCAGAGCCCAAAACAGAGCACGGAATTGAATTTTCTTTTGTCCAATATAATGCTTCTTGTATTTCTGCGATATTATTCGGTTCCGCAAAAAAACGGGCGTGTCCACCCATCCGATAATAAGTTTTATTATTTAAAGGTTGATTTTCTAAAAAGAAATAAGGCAACCGCTTTTCCATTTATTCCTGCCCTAAAGCTTCAAGGACTTCTTGTTCATTGCAGTATTTAGGACCGCCTTCATAAAATAATTCTGCATTTATTGCTTGGACAATTTCGGCATTGTCAAAGTTACGGGCCCGTAAATCTTCACAAATTTCAGAAAATAGCAACTCTGTTTGTTTTTCCATTAGTACAAAACTTTGATAATAATCAGGATTATCAATACGATTAAATAACTCTCCGACTTTCCAATTATCAGGCGGTAAATGTCCAAGTTTAGTTTCAATTTGTTTTAGCTCTATTATTTTTTTATGAATTGTATCTGGAATTTTTTTTAATTCGATTTTACTTGCCATTCTTGTTCTTCCTCAGATTTAACGGGTGCAAAATATCGCTGATAAATACTTTTAGACATGCGCACCTTAAAAATTCCTTCATCTTGGGTCCAATTCGACTCTAAGACACGTGTATGAGAGTAAATAAGTGATAACATTTTAGAATCACCATAAGAAACGTGAAAAACTTCTTCAACCATATTTTGGGCAAGAAAATTCACAATCATCTCTCGAAAGCGTTTGATATCCTCTTCTTTATAACTAGACAAGCAGATACTTCTTGGGTATCCACGCGCGAGGATTTTAGGAAGACGCGGTTCACCCACAACTTTATCAATTTTGTTGAAAACAATAATTCTTGGCACATCGGAAGCACCGACTTGCACAAGCACTTCGTCCGTTACTTTAATGTGATCTTTATAAGATTTATGAGTAATATCAACAATATGAAGTAAAAGATCGGCCTTACTAGTCTCTTCCAAAGTGCTTCTAAAACTTGCCACCAAGCCATGCGGTAAATTGCGGATAAAGCCGACAGTGTCAGTCACAAGAATATTCATATTATTTACACCACGAATTCGACGGATACTGGAATCGAGTGTTTCAAACAGTGAATCTTTCGCAGATAAATGGCTTTCGGTGAGAGCATTCATCAAGGTCGTTTTTCCAGCATTCGTATAACCAACCAACACAACATTCCACTCATCTGCCCGATTTTTTCTTTGTGTTTCGCGTTCTTTTTGGATTTTCTCTAGGTCTTTTCTTAGGCTAGCAATCTTATCTTTCATCCTGCGCCGATCAATTTCGATCTGCGTTTCTCCCGCACCTTTGAGTCGTCCCCCCGATCCTCCACCGCCTCTTTGCCTTTCCCAAGTGATCCAAGCATTTGAAAGTCTGGGTGCAATATACTCTAAGTGAGCAATTTCTACCTGCGTGCGCGCCTCTTTGGATCGTGCATTTTTCCTAAATATTTGTAGAATAACACCTGTTCTATCAAGAATAGGTTTAGCAATTAAATTTTCAAGATTTCGCACTTGGGTTGGAGAAAGCTCTTGATCGAAAGTGACATAATCGAATTTTAATAGCTCACAGGCTTTTTTTATTTCCTCAGCTTTACCTAAACCTATATAAGTTGCAGGAATAGGTTTGACTTTCTTTTGCACCGTCACACCGACGCATTCATCCCCTAAAGTTCTAATTAAAGCACCAAGCTCAACTAAGCTTTCTTGAATTTCTACGGGGTCATCATCGGGCAATTCAAGACTTACGAGATAAGACTTCATCCCACCTTGAACACGATTTTCCAATTGCTGCCGTGCTTTTTCTAATTCTAATGTTTTTTCTATATCAATATTATTTTTACTCAACGAAATTCCTCTATGAATTTTGCGATGTCATTTATTTCTTCTTGACTGATATTATGACCCATCTGATATGTTTTTGCTCTCACTTTTGCAGTTCCCATATCTTTTAATATATCAACTGTCTCAAAATACATTGCTGGAAGTACAACCTGATCTTGCAGTCCATGTGCAACAAAAATAGGAGTCGTTATTCTTTCACCTGCATAACTATTTTTAATCACATGCCCTTGAATCATAAATCCACTCAATGAAAGAATACCAGCTAAATTCTCTTTCCCTTTTAGTCCACAATTAAGCGCCATCGAAGCACCTTGCGAAAAACCTAAAATAAATATTTTATGAAACGGGACATTAATCTGCTCAGTTACGTTATATAATAATTGCAAGATAGAATCTTCTGAAACTCTTCTTTCTTCAGTGGGATTATTAAAAAGAGGAAACCATTGTGACCCATCGACACCCATTGGATAGTTTCTCGGTCCCTGTGGAAACAGCCAGAGAACATCCGTTACTTTAATTTCATTAGCCAACGATGCAAAATTTGCAGCATTATCTCCAAAACCATGCAAAGCAATAATTACATTTTTAACTTCATTCCCTTTAAACTGCGCCACTGTTTTTAAAGGACTCTGCAGTTTATCAAGACTTTTCGATCCTATCCATTTGATGTTATGCTGAATTGACATTCTTTCTCCATAGGTGAATTTGACGATTTATTAATACCATCTAAGGCAATATACTTGTTTCTAGATCAGCGCAAAACAACTGGGGCAAACTCATGATGCGTCTTCTCGCATTTCTTCTTTGTAGGATTTTCTTTAAACGCATAAGCGTTTCGGGAACTCCTTATACTGGTGGTTCGGCAATATGGGCAGCCAATCATTCAAGCGGCATAGTAGACCCCGCAGTGATGCTTGGTTTGGCACCTGTGACAATTCGACCACTCGCCAAGCATACCCTATGGGAAATGCCCGTCATGAAACAAATACTACAAATCACAAAAGCAATACCTGTAACACGATTGCAGGATATCAAAAAGGATGTGCAAGCACAAAAAGAAATGCTGCAACAAGGTAACTTTGAGCCTGATTGGCGAGCAAAAGCAAATAATGAAGCTTTTCAAGCCGTTGGTGATGCGCTTTTAAAAGGAGATTGCATTTTAATATTTCCTGAAGGCGTTAGTCATGACGACCCTTATATATATAAATTTAAAACAGGCTTAGCTCGAATGGCATTGCAGGCAATGAGCCGTGCTAATAATGATAATTTTCATGTTGTCGTTCAACCTGTGGTTATAGATTATTCTGAGAAAGATGAATTTCGCAGCGAACTCAATTTACATTACTGTGAACCTGTTGTGATCACTTCTGCAGATAACTCTGTGAACGATATTATGGATGGAGTGAGAGAATCATTAGAAGCAGGTTTTGCAAGTTTTTTTAGCTGGGACGAAAAAAGAAACTGGAGATTTTTATTTGAACTTTCTTATGGTAGACAAGCATATTCATCACGTGAATTTAGAATTTTTGTCGAAAAACTTCGCCCTGAATTCGACATCGACCCGATTTTAATGGCGCGTATACAAACTATGCGCCGTATGATGCAAGCTGTTAATGTTTCTCCCATACAACTTGTTTGGGGAGATGTGAATTATAAACGGAGAAATTTCTTTTGGGTTATTTTCAGGCATGGATGGTTTTATTTATTTTTAACTATTCCTATTGAATTTTTAGGAACCATTGTTTGGGCTATTCCTTCTAAATTTTGTGAATCACTTGCAAAAAAAAGCACATCTGATCGCGATGTCAGAGCAACTATGAAGATTGCCCATGGCATGTGGTTCTTTCCACTTTGGGCCTTTTTTACATCATCCGTATTTACATATCTGCTAGGCTCCTATTTACCTAATATTAATAAAATCGTAATATGGATTGCTTTCTTAATCTTGACTCCTACATTTCTTGCATTGAGTCTGATGGTTCGAGAAAGTATTAACTTCTTCCCTGGTTTTTTAAGATTGGCAAAGCTCCGTTTCTTCTTCCCTAGAGGGTGGTATGAGCTCATGAAAGAGTGGAGAGAAATCTCTGATGGAGTCATGCTTAAAATTAAATCCCAAGAAGAATCTAAAAAACCTAAACATAATTGAATTTGAGGCAATTAAAATTTATGTCATTGTATAACAAACCAAATGATACTTCTTTTGAATACTTTTTAAAAAAAACTTATCCCGAGCATGCAAGAAGAATTTTACTCGCAAAAAGCAATGCAAATATCGTTCGTTTTTTTTATCCATTGTTATCTTTTTTTATTCCTATCATCTTTTTTGCGATTATTTCTTTGAGCATAGCTTTTTTTAAAAAGGCAATTTTAACGAGTGTTGAAGGGGGAAAGTTCGCAGACGTCATTACAGAAATTTCCATTCACAACAGCATAATTATCACATGTACTATAGGATTTATTATATCACTTATGTTTTTGTTAATAGGACTTCTTCTAGGATTTTCAAAGGCTAAAGATCTTTTATTTCACTCTGAACAGCTTGAAACTTCGGTCCGCCAAGTATGGCTCTTAGAACAAAACAATAAACTCAACACAAAAGAAAATGCCCCGAAAAATTATGAATTTGAAAATTAAAAAATATGTGATCTTTTTGAATGGTTATCATAATTTTTCTCCTATTCAGGTAATTTGTTCCCAAATTAAATCAACAGATTTTAAAAAAAACCATTTTGACACACTTTATGTTGCAGATGGTGGTTTGAATCATATTTTACAAAATAAAGTAAGTTACCAAAATATAATTTGGTCTGGAGATTCTGATAGTTTAAACAATAAATCCAAAAAATATCTTGACAATTCTTCTCTCTGTTACAACAATCAGAAATCTAAGAGTTCTCCTTTAGAAAAAATCCTTCTTGTGAAAAACAAGAACTTTAATGACTTTTCTGTTCTTCTTGACAGAATTCTTAAAGAAGCTACAGAGCATCAAGTCTTCCTAGAAATTTTTTATGGTTTAGGGGGACGTAGAGATCATGAAGTTGCAAATATTCTTGAAGTTGAACGTTTTATTTGCAAAATCCCTCTTGGTGGAATTTGTTATTTCCATGGGGGAGTTATTATATCATCGATTGAATTTGATATATTAAAAGCAAATAAGATGTTATTTTCTGTTTTCATAAGAGGAACAAGAGGATCTCTTGATATATCAGGCGCAGAATTCAATGGTCATTTTTTATTGGAAAGACCTTCCCATGGTTTAAGTAACAAAGCGTTGGGACAAAAAATCTCAATAAAACCCATTGAATCTGTAATATCAGTTTACTTTTAAAGGATTTCCTTATGATTCAATTAAGATCTCACAAAACCTCTAAAGAAATAATTCAATTTTTAAAAGAAATACATTGCAAAGATTTGAATTCATTTGAAAGTGAACAACTTCTTAAAGTATTTTTAACCCCTGCTGAAATTGATGCAATTGCACAAAGAGTGCAAATAGTCGATTTAATTTCTCAAGGGGTTGCTCAACGAGAAATTTCTGAAAAACTTGGAGTAGGCATAGCTACTGTTACACGAGGAAGTAGAATGCTCCAAGAAAATCCAGATCTTTTAAGAAGAGTCTTTCCAAGAAGTTCTGATTCTCTTTGATTCATCTAAAATGAGTTCTTAATTTAGAGAATAAATGTAATCACACCTTTAGATCTTCCTTATATTTTCGAATTCTTTCTATAAGAATTCGAATATCATTATCTTTTTCATCATCAATATTTTGATAAATCTTTAAAATCAATTCAAAGACAATTTTAAACCATTTCTCCTTCTTAGAAATATCAATGATTAGACAAAGTAAAAGAAAGTTTTTAATTAGAACATCAATTTGCTCATCATCTTTATCTATAATTGGCTTAATTCTATTTACAAGCAAGGCCCTTCTCAATATAGGTCCAACATCGGTAAATGCCTTTTCAGCAATTATCATCCATTCTTTTTCTTTCGAATCGAGTGAAATTTCCTCTATTTCTGCTAAAAAGTGGATAAGACTTTGATTGTTTAAAGAAGCAAATTTCCTTAAGGTTGCAATGCTATTCGTTAAAGGAGAAAACTTTTTCAGTCTAATCTTATTATAATAGCTTTTATCCATACCTAAAAGTTCCGCAACCTCCTTGTTTTGGTAACCTGTAGCAGTATGAATTTTCTCAAGGTAATGTGATAATGTCCGTATGTGCTTTTGTTCATCTGTATTTATCTTAACTTCATCCATAAAGTTTTTCATTCCTTTGTAATCTTATGAAGATCTCCACCTTCTTTGAATCTGTTACTATACAGTTTTAAAGGAATCCACCTTTTCAGTGGAAATGAAAACCATTTTAAAATATCTCTAAAATTTAACCCATTAATTATTTTGTAATTTTTTTTTATTTTTGCAGAACAATAGTACTCAAGTAACTATAATTATTATAAAATATAATTTTTAGAGAAATTTAGTAGTTTTAAATTCCTTTAAAACTACTATAGATAGAAGATAAATCTATTCTTATTTCGGGAATTATGCGAAACCAAAGATTACATTTTTCAGGTTTACTTATTTAATATATTTTTGAATTAGAATCAATAAACGATAATAAAATTTTATTTAGGCGTTAATAAGTTAACTTTTTAGTCTATAAGTTTCTTTTTTAAATTCATATATGTATGAGTAAAAACAACTTTACGAATATGTTCTCGCAGATCGAAGCCATAAGCCCTAGGAGAAATGGCAATTACAGGTGGAGCTTGCATACGTTTAATCACTCCAGATTCGACAAAATTGAGCCACCAACGCTCTAAATCTCTAATAAAATCTTGGACTGTAGGAAATAATTTTCGAACCAATCCTTTTTCACAACCAATCATATTTTCTAAAGTTCCAACTACATATGCATTCAAACAATCTTCAGGTGTTTTTCTCTCCCAATGTTCGACCCAAGAACGAAAAAGAAAATCGTGATAATTGTAAATTAAAGGATCACCTTTATTCTCTAAAACATTTTGCTCGGCACTGAGTTCGGCACTCGGAATGACATCAAGAGTTTCTCTCGGAATAACTGGCATTTTGTAAATAATTTCATTATAAAAATAAGCTAAACTATATACATCGTGTTTCCATAAATCAGCTAAAGGACACAAAAAACCAGCTTGATCACCATACAAAGTCGAATATCCAACTGATAGCTCAGTTTTATTTGCATTACATGAAAACACAGCTCCCAAAGACTGAGCCAGTGCTGCTAAAATACGTCCACCTCTATCCCGAGCTTGGATATTTTCAAATACCAATTTCGTCATTTGAGGTTGAACAGCCGCATTAATAAATTTAAGATTTTCAAGTTGCTCCACACTTAAGTTTATAGATTCTTCGATACCTACACTTGCATAGGGACAACCAAGATTTTCTGCAAGTTTTTTTGCAGCATTAATAGTTAAATGCGAGTTAAATTTTGAAGGCATATTAACTAAATAAACATTTTCTGGCCCCAATATTCTTGAAAATATCACGGCACTCAGAGCAGAATCAATTCCTCCACTTGCTCCAATTACTACCCTGTTAATTTTCCATTCCTCGAGACATTTCTGGATTATGTATTCTAAAGATTTTTGTGTTTCTTCTACAAGCGATACCGTTTTTAAACATTTTATTTTTTCATTATTTATTACATCTTTTTTTGCAAAATCAAAGTCTATTACGCTTAGCTTTTCTGTAAAAAATCCACATAAATGAATCACATCCCCTACAGAATTATAAAATGATGAAGATCCATCGAAACCAAACACTGTTTTTCCTATATTTTGAATACCGACACAATTAACATAAAATATTTGTATTTTATTCTTTACACATTCTTTTGAAAAAATATTTTCTCTTTTTTCTTGCTTTCCTCTAGTAAAAGGAGAGCAGCTTAAATTAACAAAAAAATCATGCTTATACCGACTCGAATAAATTTTGAAAGGAGAGATATCATAGTCCTGACTCCAACCATCTTCACAGACTGTAACACCAACTTTAATTTTCTTTTTTTCAACTTTTAAGCTTATGGGTTCATAAAGGTCAATGACTTTACATCGTCTTTCAAACGCAAGTTTTCGAAGATCAAAAAAATAGCGAGAATCATCAAACTCTTTATAATTTGGCATAAGGGCTTTTATCCAAAAAGGATAATTTGATTTTTTATTTATTTGAAAATGTCCGTTCTGCGCATGAAAAACAGCATTGTATTTTCTCACACGACCATCTTCATTTTTTCTTTTCCAATCAATACCAACTGATCCAAAAATAATGTCTATCTCTTTAGACAGTTCAGATATTTTATTGTTATAAAATTCACACTCTCTCAGAAAAGAATTTTGTTCCCAAATGTCACCATTAAAATATCCTGGCAATGACATTTCTGGGAATACAATAAGATTTGCTTTTTGCCCCAAAGCGAGCTCAATATAGCTTTTCATTGTTTCAAAATTTTGTTTACAATTTTCCGAAAGAACTCTTATTTGAGCTATGGCAATTTTCATATTTTATTTTACCTTTTTTACCCTTTTATACAACGAGCCTAGTCTAAAACAGTGCAAAACTAATATGAAACCATTTGCTCTTCAACAAAAAAACCTCTCAGATAGAACTTGAGTTCATAAAAAAAAATTGAGACAATTCAAATTGAAAAAAATAAAATTAAGGGGTCAAAATGACTTTTCATGCAAGTGTTAAAGAAAAAGTGTTCCACTCAGTCCTTGTGTTATTGTGTCTGACTTTTATTGCAAAAGTAAATGCTTTAGAAGTGAAAGTAGGAGCGCTTCTCTCTCTGTCAAATACTCTGGCTGCTTATGGCCAAGATGCTAAAAAGGGCATTGAACTGGCTCTAGAGCAAATGCCAAAATCCGATGTGAAATTGATCGTTATCTATGAAGACACGCAAAGCACTCCTTCTGAATCTGCAAAAGCTATCAATAAACTGATCGTTTCAGATAAAGTCCGTGTAGTCATTGGCGAAATGACGAGTTCCAATACAATAGCTGCTGCATCGATCGCAGAAAAAGAGAAGATACCAATTATTTCTCCTAGCTCAACAAATGATTCGATCACTGTTGGGAAAAAATATATTTTTCGAGCATGTTTTATAGATAGTTTTCAAGGTTATGTGATGTCAAATTTTGCCCTTCACAGTCTAAATGCAAAAAAAGCTATTGTCATTGAAGACTCAGATTCCGACTACAGTAAAGGTTTGAGCCAAAGCTTTCGCAATGATTTTGAAAAAAATGGCGGTAAGATTCTTAAAGTCTTAAAATATTCACAAAAAGATACAAGCTTTACAGCTCAACTTGCAGAGGTTCGTCGATTAAAGCCTGAAGTATTGTTTATTCCTGGTTTTCACCAACAGGTTGGCGTTATTCTCCGCGAGGCAAAAGATCTGCAAATATCAGCGAGAATACTTGGTGGTGATGGTTGGGACACACCCGAATTGAGAGCTATTGCAAAGGGCGCTGAAAATGGTGCTTATATTTCGAATCATTATTCTACAGATTCTGAAAATGTCGTACTCAAAAACTTTATACTGGCTTTTCAAAAAAAATATAAATCCACTCCGAGTGCTTATGCGGCACTCGCCTTTGATTCTATTAATATTGTATTAAGTGCAATTAAAAAATCCAATTCAGACAACCCTGAAAAGATACGAACCGCAATGAGCGAAATTAAAAATTTTGCGGGAGTCACGGGCACTATTACGATTGATCAAAATCATAATGCCCTCAAGCCAGCAGTTGTTCTAGAATATGTGAAAGATGGATACAAATATATTACGAGTGTAGATCCTATCCAAAAACAAAAATCTAAACTATAATAGTCGGAGCTTCCTTCTTAACTGACAAGCCAGTATTTTTATTGGTACAACTACATTTACAAATTTTTTCCATTTTTACCAATTGCATTATATATATAAAGATGATACTTACTCATATCTGTTTGATGTATTTTGACAAGAAATTGTAAGTATTTATCTATTACAAATGAGAAATCGAATCTTGTCCAAAATAATTGAGTTTCAAGAAGAAGCTTAATTTATGTTTCCAGTGGACATACGAACGAAATTTTCATGAGGAGAACGCAGTATGATATCATTTAGCAAACGAAACTTTTTTTTCGCAGGATGTGCATTAACTTCAAGTTTTGCATTTTCACTAAGTGCAATTGCTTTTGAAGCGCGCGTTGGGATCATACTTCCGTTAACTGGAACTCAAGCGTTTTATGGTAAAGAAGCAGAAAAAGGGATTAAAATTGCTCTAGAAGAGCTACAAAAATCTGAACCTTCCCTCAAAGTCTTCATAGAGGATTCTGCCAGTTCTCCTTCCGAATCTGCTAAAGCAATGCATAAACTCATCACATCTGATAAAGTGATTGCTGTTGTGGGCGACATGACGAGTTCCAACACAATTGCCGCTGGATCCATCGCGGAAAAAGAAAAAATTCCGATAATAACTCCAAGCGCAACAAATGACACAATTACTGATAATAAAAAATATATTTTTAGAACTTGTTTTAAAGATAGTTTTCAAGGTGTTGTCATGGCTAATTTCAGTTTAAAAAACTTAAATGCAAAAACAGCTATTATTCTTGAAGACTCTGACTCTGACTATAGTAGAGGATTGGCAGAAAACTTTAAAGCAACATTTGAAAAGGATGGCGGTAAAGTCCTCAAAATCTTAAAATTCTCCCAAAAAGATACTACTTTTACAGCTCAATTAGGTGATGTGCGCAAAAGAAAACCCGATATTCTTTTCATACCTGCTTATCATCAACAAGTTGGAGTTATTATTCGTGAAGCTAAGGATCTACAAATAAAATCAACTCTCGTTGGTACAGATGGCTGGAACACTCCTGAGTTACGTAAAATTGCCGAAGGGCGTGAAGACGGCGCCTATTTCTCAACCCACTACTCTCCAGATAATAGTGAAAATCCATCCCTACAAAAATTCATAAAAGTCTATTCTGAAAAATACAAAGCTCAGCCAAGTGCTTTTTCTGCTTTAGGCTACGATACAATTAAAATCCTATATACAGCAATTGAAAATGCAAAAATTGCTGATTCTGAAAAAACAAAAGCTTCTGAAGATATAAGAAATGCTCTCAGTAAAATAAAAGATTTTTCTGGAGTTACAGGGAATATTACGATGGACAAAAATAACAACGCAATAAAACCTGCCGTTATTCTACAATTTGTCCCAAATGGTTTCAAATTTATTACATCATTTCTTCCTAAACATCAAAGCGAATGAGTTCATTGCTTAAAATTAATTCTCCTTTTTGCAAAAATGATTAAATATTAAATATTAAATTTTACTGTTTGATTATTATTAAATCAAAAATCGAGAATTTTTTGGTTATGGAGACTGTTCGAATTTGCATTTATTTATATTGTGCTTATTTGCTCTTTAACAAAATGAATGATACTTATTTTAGCTATACCATATGGAGTTGGTGTATTAAGTCGAGGTATTTTATGTAAAATTGATAATCAATAAGGAGCATTTAAGAATTATCATAATCAAATGAATATAATTTTTAATTCGCTTTTTATTAATTATTAATTTAAATATTTCGCTTAATAAAAGCTTTTATAAAAAGCAAAATTTAGAGGAGAATCGTTAAATGAAATTACAAAGTTCAAAAATTATAACTTACACTTTTACATCTATTATAGCTTTTGCGACAAACACGCACGCTCTGGCTACCGATGCAAAAGTCGGAGTTCTGTTACCTTTAACGGGTTCCCAAGCTTTTTATGGAAAAGAAGCAAAAAATGGAATTGATCTTGCTAGACAGGAACTGTCTGCCTCAAATGTCGATTTAAAAATAGTTGTAGAGGATACACAAAGCACACCTATAGAAGCTGCTAAAGGAATGAATAAGCTAATCACTTCAGATCGTGTGAATGTCGTAATTGCAGAAGTAATAAGCTCCAATGCGATTGCCGCAGCTTCCATTTCTGAAAAAGCTAAAATCCCTATGCTCTCTCCTGCTGCGACAAATGACTCCGTCACTTTAGGAAAAAAATATATTTATAGAACTTGTTTTATCGACAGTTTCCAAGGTGTCGTTATGGCAAAATATGCCAAAGATCATTTAAATGCGAAAAATGCTATTATTCTTGAAGATTCGGATTCGGATTACAGCAAAGGCTTGAGCAATAATTTTAAATCTACTTTTGAAAAAGAAGGTGGAAAAATTATAAAAGTTTTAAAATATTCACAAAAAGACACCAGTTTTACATCGCAACTTGGTGATGTACGCAGAAGTAAGCCTGATATTCTTTATATCCCTGGATTTCATCAACAGGTTGGAGTTATCTTACGGGAAGCTCAAGATCTAGGTATAAAATCAATAAAACTTGGTGGAGATGGATGGTACACTCCTGACTTAAGATCAATTGCCAAAGATGCTGTCAATGGTGGAATTATATCTACCCATTTTTATTCACCAGATAGTAAAGATCCCGCCAGCAGTGTTAATACACATGTCAAAGCATTTGTTGACGCTTATCAGGCGGAATACAAAGCAATGCCAAGTGCGCATGCTGCATTAGGTTATGATTCTTATAAAATTATTCATAACGTAATTACTGAAATAAAAGCTACTAAAACTAAAAAATCAGAAACAATTAGTTCTGAAGAAATAAACAATGCTTTAGGTAAATTAAAAAACTTTAAAGGAATTACGGGAACCATTACAATGGATCAAAACCATAATCCGATAAAACCGGCAGTTATACTTGAATATATTCCAAATGGATATAAATTTATAACAAGCATAAATCCACAATAGTCATCTCACTAAAACTGACTTTTTTAAGGTAACAGAAGTAACATGCTAGATTTTACACAAGCAATCATCGATGGTATCGCAATTGGAAGTCTTTACGCACTTATCGCAATTGGTTATTCAATGGTTTTTGGCGTTCTCCAATTTGTTAACTTTGCGCATGG
Organism: Fluviispira sanaruensis; assembly: GCF_004295685.1. Classification (NCBI taxonomy): domain Bacteria; kingdom Pseudomonadati; phylum Bdellovibrionota; class Oligoflexia; order Silvanigrellales; family Silvanigrellaceae; genus Fluviispira; species Fluviispira sanaruensis. The sequence continues at coordinate 948,130 of NZ_AP019368.1, read as the reverse complement.
TGAGTTATTTATGCTTGGCGCTTATTTTGTCATGCTTTTTCTCACCCTCGGAGCACCTCTCTGGGTTGCAATTTTATTTTCTCTTTTAAGTGTTGGTACAATTGCTGTTGTCATTGAAAGAGTCGCATATAAGCCCTTGCGAAAACACAGCCGATTAGCTCCTCTTATCACTGCGGTAGCAATAAGTTTATTTTTACAAAACATTATTCAAGTCCTTTTTTCTCCAAACTCACTCAGTTTTCCAATTAATATTCCTGGTAATATTATAACTTTTGGGGAGCTATTTGTCCGAATTAGAGATATTGGAATTTTTTCTTTAACTTTATTATTAGCATTTTTACTTGAATTATTTTTATTTAAAACAAAAGCTGGAACTGGTATCCGCGCTCTGGCAATGCATGCCGATGCATCTCGCTTATGCGGTGTACCATTCAATCGAACTGTCAGCTTAACGTTTTTTATCGGCGCTATTCTTGCCGTAGTTGCAGGAACAATACAAGGGATGGCAACGAATCAAATCTTTCCCCTCATGGGTGTCAATGCAGGTTTGAAAGCATTTGCTGCTGCTGTTTTAGGGGGTATTGGAGAAATTCGAGGCGCTGTTTTAGGTGGACTTGTTCTTGGTATTTCAGAAAGCATGCTGGTGAGCTATGGGCTCTCTACTTATAAAGATGGCTTTGCTTTCGTCATTTTAATTCTCGTTCTTCTAATAAGACCACAAGGGATATTAGGGCGAACACAGCTAGTTAAAGTTTAATATCTATGATAGATTTTTTAAATTACAGTCAATTGCCTTTTATAATGTTTTCAATTCTTGCTATTCAAGCGATGAGTTTACAATTGATCTTAGGTGGAACAGGTTTACTTTCCTTAGGTCATGCCGCATTTTACACTGTCGGTGGTTACACATCCGCAATGTTCACTGTATTCCTTGCTCCTTTATTAGGAATACATGACTCGACGCTATTATTAATATGCGCATGCCTTGTTGGTATGATTGCAGCCGCGTTTACGGGTTTAATTGTGGCTATCCCGTGCTTAAAGTTACGCGGTGATTATTTAGCTATGGCAACTTTAGGTGTGGGAGAAATTGTAGCTACCTTCTTTAAAAATCTAGATTTCGTTGGTGGAACGAGAGGTTTTAAAGACATCCCTAAATTAGGTTCTCCTCTCCTCATTTTTTCTATTATGCTACTTACCTTTTTATTTATAAAAAGGTTTTATAAAACAAATTTAGGCTATGCTGTTCGAGCAACACGTGATGATGAAATATCAGCAAGAAGCTTAGGAATTAATATTTACAAAACAAAATTAATTTCATTTCTATTAGGGAGCTCACTAGCAGGTCTTGCAGGTGTATTCTATGCTCATACTCTCCAATTTATCAGCCCCGATGAAGCAGGATTTTACAATAGCGTTGTTCTTGTTTTAGCAGTTGTTATTGGTGGAATGTATAGTGTATTTGGAAGCATTTTTGGTGCATTTATTATTGTAATAATCCCTGAGATATTACGTTTTATTCCTCAACTTATTAATCCATATTTATTGATAATGTCTGATAAAGGACTTTTGTTACCATCACTCATCCCAATAATTGACTCTATTTTATCGAATAGAACACTTATTTTTTCTGTTCTTGTTGTTTTTATAATGCTTCTCAATCCAAAAGGTGTTGCTTCTTTATTTGAGAGAATAAACAAAATGAGAAAGACAAATGACTAATAATATCCTTTCAATTTCAAACGTAACAGTAAAATTTGGCGGACTTGTCGCTTTAAACGATTTTCATATCAATGTGAGAGAAGGCGGTATTTCAGGAGTTATTGGACCAAATGGAGCAGGTAAAACCACTGTATTTAATATTATAACAGGAGTTTATAAACCATTTTCTGGCTCTGTTAAAGTAAATAATATGGAGCTTGTCGGAACTCCTACACACATTATTGCTCATCAAAAGGTTGCTCGTACTTTCCAAAATATTCGTTTATTTGCAAATATGAATGTCTTAGAAAATATAATAGCTGGAGCTTGCATAAAAAGAGAAGGAACATTTCTTTCATCTTTATTTTTGTTACCAAAAGCCTTGAAGCAAGAAAAAGAAATATTAAATAAAGCAAATAAACTCCTTCAATTTTGTGGACTCGAAAAATTTAAAGATTTTCCTGCAATTTCTCTACCATACGGAATGCAACGAAAATTAGAAATTGCAAGATCACTCATGACTGACCCACATTTGCTTTTACTAGATGAACCTGCAGCAGGTATGAATCCAACAGAAAAAATTGCGTTGCAAGAGCTCGTGCAAAAAATATCTGAGCAAAAAATATCTGTTTTACTTATAGAACATGATATGAAATTTGTTATGAATTTATGCGAAAATATAACCGTTCTGAACTATGGCAGCGTCATAGCTGAAGGAACTCCTGATATTATTCAAACAAACCATGACGTGATTGAAGCATATCTTGGCTCTGATGTCGAAGATGATTTTACTATTAAGGATACTTTAAATGTTGCTCGTTGAGAATTTATCTGTAAATTACGGAGCTATTCAAGCTTTAAAAAATATTAATTTTGAAATTTTTCAAAATGAAATTGTTTCCTTAGTTGGAAGCAATGGAGCAGGAAAAACAACTTTTTTAAGAACATTATCTGGTCTTGTTAAAAGTAAAAGTGGTAAAATATTTTTTAATAAAAATAATATTTCAAACTTAGAGTCACATGAAATTGTAAAACTGGGCGTGAGTCAATCACCAGAAGGTCGAATGGTCTTTCCAGATATGACAGTAAAAGAAAATCTTCTGATGGGCGCTTTTTGCACAAAAAGAACGGCTCAAGAAATGCAGAATGATATTGAAAGAATGGTCGCTTGGTTTCCTCGCTTAGGTGAGCGCATGACACAAAAATCCATTCTCCTCTCTGGCGGTGAACAGCAAATGTTGGCCATTGCTCGTGCATTGATGGCTAAACCTAAATTACTTCTTTTAGATGAACCTAGCCTTGGAATAGCTCCACTTATTGTTCAACAAATATTTAAAATTATTTCAGAACTCAATCGCGAAGGTATGACTATCCTACTTGCAGAACAAAATGCCCGTTTAGCATTGAAAATTTCCCACAGAGCTTATGTTTTAGAGCTTGGATCAGTGATTAAAAAAGGTGATGCTCAATCCCTCTTATATGATGATGACGTTCAACGAGCTTATCTAGGAGGATAGTTTTCATGTCACTTATTATAATCACTCGCAAAAAAGAGCTCATACAATACGTTGATGAACAAAAAGAAAAGAGAAAATCAATTGGTTTTGTTCCAACTATGGGCGCTCTTCATGATGGACACGCAAGCCTTATTCGCCAATCTGTGAGTGAAAATGATTGCACCATCGTCTCTATCTTCGTTAATCCTAAACAATTCTCTATTCATGAAGATTTGGCAAACTATCCAAGAACTTTTCAAAGTGATTCAGAACTTTGCAATAAATGTAAAGCTACAGTGCTTTTTGCCCCAACAGCAGAAGAAATGTATTCACTGAATTTTAAAACCGAGGTTAAAGTAACTGGTTTGACTGAAGTCTTATGTGGAGCATTTAGACCTGGACATTTCGATGGTGTATCTACAGTACTTGCTGTTTTAATTAATTTAACCCAAGCAAATAAACTCTATTTAGGGCAAAAAGATTTTCAACAGGTGCAAGTCATAAAAAAAATGACTGCTGATTTACTCTTTCGTACTCAAATCCTTACTTGTCCCACTGTCAGGGAAAAAGATGGACTCGCCTTAAGCAGTCGCAATCGCTATTTAAGTCCAGAAGGACGAAGAAAAGCAGTAGCTATCCCGAAAGCTCTAGCGCTTGTAGCAAAAGCTTTTCTTGCAGGAGAAAGATCTGTCAACAAACTAGACGAATTGTGCCTTACAGAATTAAAAAATGAAAAGCTCATTCCCCAGTACCTAGAATTCCGCCTGATCTCTGATATAACTCAAAAATGCGAAGACACCCTTAGCGCAGAAAGCGTCCTAGCTATCGCCCAATTTATTGAAATAGATGGATCCAAGACTCGCCTTATTGACAATATCGTTCTCGGCAACGATTCTTCCCAAATTGATGCTCTTAATGAGCTTATCAAGAGGGCATTAGGTTAGTATATTGGAGATAAATTTATATGTATTCCATGTTAGGCATTCATTTTAGACGCTGGGCTTGGCTCATTTCACCGCTCGCTTCATTTATGCGAATACGCATTTACCCAAAATCAATTACAAAAGAGAGCATACAAGAAAGTCTTAATAACAAATCTGTTGTTTACGTCCTCCCAAGAATGTCGATTATAGACACACTTGTATTGAATAAAGCACTCAATGAATTTGCCCTAAAAAAAGTGGCGTTAGAAGCAAAACCAAAACGCTTTCGCTCATCTGCACTCATGGCCATTAAAACAAGTTCACTTATATTTTCCAACTCGTCCCGCGATAGTTTTTTAAGTGATTTTGTTCGTCTTATTCGCAATGATCCAAGAGCTAAAAGTGAAAAACTTATATTTATTCCTGTCAGTATTTTTTGGAGTCGAGCACCTGAAAGACATGAAAAAAGTTTTTTCTTACGTTCATTATTCCCTGATGATGGAACAGGGAATGGTTTGCAAAAATTATTTATGCTTGCGCTTCATCGTGGTGAAGTGAATATTTCTTTCGGAAAAATATTTCATTCACCTCTCATAGAACTGCAAAATATTGAGTCAAATAAAACTGATAGTACAACTGCAATTGCCACTCAAGAAAACACTGAAAATATTGAAACAGAATATGAAAACGCGCGAAAGATGCGGCGCCTTTTTAATATTGAATTTGCAAAAGAAAGAGCTGCAGCTTTTGGCCCTGTCTTGTATGATAATGAAAAAATCAGTCAATGGATTTTAAATAGCCAATCCACAAAAAATTTCATTCAATCCTCAGACAATCCATTAAAAACGGAACAACAAATTGTTCGATATATTCGCGAAATTGGTGCAAATTATAATTACGTAACAATACGTGCACTCGAAAAAGTATTTGATTTTATCTGGACTAAAATATTTGAAGGTGTTCGCGTGCGTAATTTCGAGCACATTGAACGTGTTGCAAAAGACGGACAAATTCTTTGGATGCCAAGCCACCGAAGCCACTTTGATTATCTGTTACTTTCTTATGTTTTATTTAAAAAAGGTTTTGTTATTCCACATATTGCAGCTGGAATTAATCTAAATTTTTGGCCGATTGGATCAATTCTGAGAAAGGGAGGAGCATTTTTTATCAGGAGAAGTTTTGCAGGCAACCGCATTTATGCTCATACATTTACTGAATACGTAAATTTTCTTTTGCAAAATAGTTTTCCTGTCGAATTTTTTCATGAAGGAGGAAGAAGTCGAATTGGCAAATTGCTTCAACCAAAAGTGGGTATGCTGAGTATATGTGTCCAAAGTATACTTACGCGTAAAGCAGAAAATACTTATATTGTTCCCGTCTATTTTGGTTACGATAAAGTGATGGAAGACGATACATATGCAAAGGAATTAAAAGGTGCAAAGAAACAAAAAGAAAATGCTTTACAATTTTTAAATGGAGTGCGCAAAGTATTTTCTAATTATGGCAGCGTCGATGTTTCTTTTGGAGATCCTTTGCGCATCGGTGATATTTGGAGAGAATACATCGAAAAGATAAAGAAAGAATCCAATTCTGAATTTCATATTGATCCTGCAAAAGCACTGCCAGAAAACTTAACATATTTACCTGAAAACTTTGACGCAAGAGATCCACAGGTTCAAGGTTTTGTAAAGTATTTATCAAAAAGGGTGAATCAAAAAATAAATGGAGCTGCGACTGCTTCCGACACTTCTCTTTTAGCTGCATGCCTTCTCACTTCGCAAGAAAAATGTATTCAATACAAAAGTCTGCAATTTCAAGTTATATTAATGCATTACTTAATTAATTCTTTAGCTAAGCCATTGAATTGGAAAATCTCAACTAGCTCAAATGCTGATAATTCTCTTTCATATCTTATGAGTCATTATCAAAATAATGACTCAGAGAGTTCATTGATTTCAAATACAGAAATTATTTTATCTGATAATATTTCAAACTCAATAATCAATTTAGCCAATCAAATATTCAATGCAGGCGAACGCTGGTCATTGATGAAAAAAATTAAAAATAACAATAATGAATTTGAGTTTACAAGAAATGATGAAAAAGAAATGAATTTATGGTGGTATAGAGGTACTATATTTCATATTCTTGCACCATTTGGTATAATTGCAGATATTCTTCTTAGCGAGAAAAGTCATTATCCTGTTAACCAACTTGAAGGAAAAATGTCGTCAATTCGCCGAATTTGGCAAGATGATCTTTATTGGGATAGTAAAACTTCAAGTCAGTTAATAACTCAATCTTGCTTAGATATTTTTGTCAAATTGCAGTTTATAAAAATTGAAAATGATTTGATCATTCTTTCAAAAGAAAATTCTATTTTAGATTCTTTACAATTTTTATCCCGAATTGTTAAACCAGAGATAGAATTGTATGGGATCCAGTTAGCAACTGCAATTGAACTCGTAAAAGAAAAAGGCTCTTTTACTCGCGATGAATTGATTCAAAAAACAATCACAACTCATTCTGCAGCATTTTTAAGAACTATTGCTATACAACCCCCAATATTTTCCAAAGTTTTTGCCCAAAGAACTTTTGAATCCTATTTTAAAGCAGGGGTTTTTATCCCTCATAAAAATATCAAATTCTCTTTAGATGCGACTTCATTGAATGCATTTTCAGACTTTCTAGATGTAACTTTGTGGAGTGATTTTGTACCTTAAATTTGAATTGATAATTAATTTAATTTTATTATCTAGAACTTTTTAAATTATTTTTTAAAATTACCAGAGTCACCCCCTCATGATAATTATTCCGAAAACGATTGAGTTTTTGGAATAATGTCATATGATCAACTTTTGAAAATACAAATTGTATTCTTTGCTATAATATGAGTTATCTTAAGTTAAAAGAACTGGGAAATTTAAAATGTTCAATTTTTTTATATCCAAGAAAATAATATATGACACATTTATTGATCTTGGAACTGCTAATACGCTCATATATAAAAAAGGCTTAGGAACTTTAATAAATGAGCCCAGTATAATTGCCTATGATAAAAGGAATGGGGAAAAACAAATTGCAGTTGGGAAACAAGCTTTACATATGCAAGGGAAAGCTCCCTCTTTCATTGAAGTAAAAACCCCTTTGGCAGATGGCATGGTTCATGATATATCTTTAGCACAAACCCTTGTAAAAGAGTTACTTAGAGGCGGAAAAAGCTTTATTAAAGATACTTTTATTCAACGTAGAGGAATTATTATATCCGTTCCAAGTGACTCGACTAAGATTGAAAAAAGCGCTTTTTTTGAGGTTGCCAGAGCTGTCGGAAGTGGAGAAATTTTACTTGTCGAAGAACCGCTTGCCGCTGCGGTTGGCGCTGGACTTGATGTTTGGAATCCAGAAGGAAAATTAGTTGTCGATGTTGGCTGTGGAATCACTGAATCCGTGCTTATTTCAATGGGCGAAACGGTCAATTTTAAATCCATTCGCAAAGGCGGAGAAAGCTGTAGTCAAGAAATTATTCAGTATTTTAGAAATCATTACGACTTTCTCATTTCAAAAAGCACAGCAGAAATTCTTAAACAACAAACAAGCATTCAAAATTTAAAAAAATCTCACAAAACAAAAATTCCTGGATTTTCTTTACGAACAAAACTTCCATCTACTTTAGAATTCGATTATTTAGAAATTGCAAAAATACTTTTAATATTTGCAAATCAAATACTAAATTTAGTTGAAGAGACACTTGAAAATTCTCCTCCCGAACTTGTTGGTGATCTCTACCACACAGGAATTCTTCTTACGGGAGGCGGAACATTAATTGATGGCTTAAGTGAATATCTTCAATTTAAACTCAATATTCCTGTCATAGAGTCGAGTGAACCATTAAATGGAGTTGTTTTTGGTAATTTAAAAATTTCTGAAATTCAGCATCTTTTTCCCGCCTTAAAAGCCCTGAAAGATTTTTGATATAAGTTATGAATTGCATACCTACAAATTCTTTTAAGCATTATTTGATTGTTTATCTAGCAAAATTTTAACTTATTAAAATACAATAAATAAACAAAATATTATATAAAGTATTTACTTTTTTTAAATTTATTATATATTAAAAAAGTTATTTTTATATTCTAAAATACTGAATTGATTGGAACTGATATGAAATTTTCTAAAGTCAAATCACTCATTAACATAACAGGCATAAGTGCGTTCAGTATTTGTAGTAGTGCTTGCTCTACTGCACAGAAGGCTGAAATTCAAAAACCTCAAAGTGAAAAATTGTTAAACTCTTCTCAGCCAGAAGGTATCTCAACAGAGAATCGTTTTAAAAATGATTTTTCAGATATTTTATATGACACAAATAATTGCATAGATTCGCTCAATGCAGATTTCGAAATAAGAGAAATTATATATCATTACAATGACTTTTCCCTTACCGAAAAAAGGAAAGAAGGGAAACTTTTTTCCTTCCCAGCAACCCTCAATTCTGAATTACCAAAACGCATTGAACTTTTTGATGTTAAATTGAAAGACAAAAAAGCAAATCGATATGTTTCAATTGAAAATATTATAGCGACAGATATTGCAAAAAAAGATGGAATTTTTTATCCCAAAAACGTTGAATTTAAACACTGGGTACAAGTCCATAAGACAAAACATTTTGGCGAAAATGATACTACTACGATTATTACTGAACGTGCGCAACTTTTAAACTTAATTCAAGATAGCAAAAATATTTATCCAAAAGATATTCATTCTAATCAAATTGAGGTCAACTCAGTTACAAAAGAAAACATATTCGAAATTAATTATATCGCAAAAACTTATAATTTAATTGACATAAAAAAAATAAATTCATACTTACTCCCAACAAGAGAAGAGCATTTTGGAGTCAAGTCTAAAAAAACATTGCAGGAATTAGAAAAAAAGTTCAACTTTAAAATTCATAAAAGATATACAGAACTGGTAAATTATTTTTTAAAATCAGTCGAAGCTAATTCAATTTCTACATATAATAATAATGGTTCATATGATTTTGAAACAGAAATTATTTTTAATAAAAAAGCAAAAGTTTATTTTGCCATAAACATCCCGGACTATTTAAATTTAGACTCGAGAATTGCAAATAATATTAGTGAATTATCCAAATTGAACCTCAATAAAGATTCGAAAGAAGAAAATAATGCAATTTTTACTACTTTTATAAATTTCTTACGTAACAATTTTAATCTCAAAAAAGCTGATATAAATCTCGAAAAAATCCCTATACCGTTAAAACATTTAGTGAAAAATTCTGACTTATTTAAAGAAACATTTAAAAAAAGCAAGGAAAAATATCTTGTTGATATTAACCTTTTATACCGCTTAAATGAAGAAAAATATGAATCAGAAAACACAATCACTTATAACTTTTCAACAAAAATAGATAATACCTTCAATCTCAACTGTAAAAGTCAATTTGAAGCCGAATCATCTTTACTCGATTCAATCATTGATGAAATTAAATGTTCAGTCACCGGAAAAGTAGTATTTGACAATATAATTAAAAATATTGCTAAAGAAATGCAGATAAATGTTCCAACACTTGTGGAAATATTAAAATCAAAGTCTAAAGAGACCCTCCCTCAATACTATCTTGCTCACAATTTAGAAGCATTTGAAAATTTCATACAAAAAAGACATGGATTTAACCTATCAATAAAACCTAAAGCATATGTCTCAATAAATGAGATAACTGATTTTTTGTATTCCGGAAAGTATGAAATAATTAAGGAATTAAATATAAATTTTAAATCACAATCATTGCAATATATAAATAATGAAAAAAAAATCTCAAAGAACTTTTAGGGATATTATAAAATTAAAATATCTAATTCACAACATTTAAGCGGGGCTGTTCCATTTTGTTGTATTGTAAGCTTTTATTTTTATAATTTATGGCATTCTGAGTAATTTTATTTATTTCCTCTTCCGTTAAAAGTCGTTTGACCTTTGCAGGTGAGCCAACAACCAACGAATTATCTGGGATAATCGTATTTTCAAGCACCAAACTCCCCGCACCTACCATACAATTTTTACCAATTTTTGCATTGTTCAATATGATTGCGCCAATGCCAATTAAAGAGTTATCACCTATAGTGCAACCATGGATCATACATTTATGTCCTATGGTAACTCGATTTCCAATGCTGACATTGATTCCACCATCTGCATGTAAAACACAAAGGTCTTGTATATTCGTCTCCTCTCCAATGAGGATCATCTCGGAATCTCCACGAATCACTGCACCAAACCAGACGCTCGAAGCCCTACCGATTTGGACGTTGCCAATAATATCCGCATTTGGTGCTATGAAATACGCATTTTTTATATCAGGTAAATTATTATAGACAGTATAATTCATTTTGTGTTCCAATATAGAGAATTAATTAAAAGATAATTATACTTAACATAATAAAATTCCTGTGTAAATAAAATTTACAGTTAATTTCCTAAAAAAAATTGCTTTGCTTATTATACATTATTTCATAAATACTTTAATCGAATCGACAAGTTCTTGAGCCATCAATATTTCATTGACTGAAGGCTCTCTTTTCTCTTCTCCTATATGTTCTAAAATATGACTCTCCATGACTTCAGCCATCAATCCTCCCAATGCTCCTCGAACAGATGCTAAAATATGTAAAATTTTTTTACAGTCTGCGTCTTCACCTAAGGATTTTTCTACTCCCTCAAGCTGACCTTTAATTTTCCTTACCCTTCCTAATAGCTTGTTTTTATTAGTAATTATATGCTTTTGTCCTTTTGAGTTTTGCTTTCCCATTGACATTGTATACCCCCCTACCCTATAATAATCTAACAAGAAATATTTTTAAAAGCAAAATTATGGAATGTTTCTTCAAAATAAACGATGGGACAAAATACAATGATTAACATTAAAATTTTCTCTTATTTGATTAAAGGCATGGATTGTGCAGGTTGTGCAAATAAAATTGAAATATTTTGTAATAAAATAAAAGGCGTACAAAAAGCAGAAGTGGATTTTACGAATGCTCTATTAATTGTGCATATAAACGAAGGCTCAAATGCAAATCTAAAATTAGAAAAAGGAATTCAATCTATAGGTTTCCAATTAATTAAAAGTGAGTCGCTCGAAATTAAAAAAGAGGAAAATAAAACCTGTTGTCATAATACAAATAAAGAGGAAAATTCTTTAGATATAATTGAACACACACATAATAATCAAAAATTTTCCCATCCTTTTACTCCCAAAAATAATACTTTATTCTCTCGTTTTAAGATTTTACAAAATAATATTTGGTTTCCAATTGTAATTCTATGCATCGGATTTGTATTTTCAATCCTAATTGAATCCTTTTCTGAAAAATATGGGATGACAGCATATATTATATTAACACTGCTAGGTCTCTTCCCCGTTGCCAGAAAAGCATTTGTCATGGCAAAAGTTGGGTATTTATTTAGTGTAGAAACTTTGATGACAATTTCAGCAGTTGGTGCAATTGCAATCGGAGCTGCAGAAGAAGCTGCCGCAGTCATAATTCTATTTATGATTGGTGAAACCATAGAAGGGTATACTGCTCGTCGAGCACGCTCAGGTATCCAAGCCCTTGCTTCCTTGTTACCAGCAGATGCTTTGCGCATAGATAATAATGGTGAGAAAAAAAATATACAAATTCACGAAATAATTCCTGGAGATTTGATTGAAGTAAAACCTGGTAGCAGAATTCCAATAGATGGTCTTATTCACTCAGGTTCAAGCTTTATCGATGAATCCTTATTAACGGGTGAGTCACTTCCTACCAATAAGAAAGTTAAAGATAGCGTGGTTGCTGGGTCTATCAGCACGGATGGCTATTTAATAATTCAAGCAACACGACAGGGTGGAGACAATACCATACAACGGATGATTAAAATGGTGGAAGAAGCCCAAGGTTCAAAATCTCGAAGTATGCGCAGCATTGAAAAGTTCAGCAGGGTTTATACACCTCTTATTCTCTTAATTGGTGTATTAGTTGCTGTGATACCACCCCTTATTTTTTCTTACCCATGGATTGAATGGATTTACCGTGGATTAACTATACTTTTAATTGGCTGCCCGTGTGCTTTGGTAATTTCAACCCCCTCAGCAATTTCATCCGGTATAACAGCTGCAAGTAAGCTTGGAATATTGATAAAAAATGCAGGAGCACTTGAGCTCATTGGTAAAGTAACAACAGTCGCTTTCGATAAAACAGGCACGTTGACCAATGGCTTTCTTAAAGTCCAAACAGTGCACAGTTTTATTCATGATGAAAATTACATTTTACAGATCGCTGCCACAGTAGAAGAAAAGTCAACTCATCCCTTGGCAAAAGCAATTTTAGCTTATGCACAGGATAAAAATATAAAAACTCTCGAAGCAACAAATGGAAAAACTCTTCCCGGCATTGGTGCTTCCGCCTTGGTATATGACAAAGAGATTTTAATCTGTTCTCCAACCTATGCTAAAGAAAATGCTTTATTATCTCATGAACAGATTTTACTGATCCAAAAGAGCCAATCTGAAGGCAAAACAGTTGCTACAGTTATTCAAGAAAAAAATGCAATTGGATTTATCTCTCTAACTGATGAGTTGAAACCCGATGCCAAATCTTCACTCGCAAAATTAAAAAAAATGGGGGTAAAAAGTATAATTCTTACAGGAGATCATGCTATTTCTGCAAACGCGATAGCAGCTGGGCTCGACGCAGAAATCTCTGCGGAATTATTACCTAAAGATAAACTTTCACATATTCAATCGATTGCAAAAACTGAAAAAATTGCCATGGTTGGTGATGGTATTAACGATGCTCCTGCGATTGCCGCTGCTGATATTGGCATAGCAATGGGTAAAGGAACAGATGTTGCTGTGGACACAGCGCAAATCATCATTGCCCGCAATAGTATTAAATCCATCGTAGAAACAATTGAACTATCCCGCAAAACAATGAATAATATTAAGCAAAATATTTCTATTTCTATTGGTTTAAAAGCTATTTTTTTATTTTTAACTATTGTAGGTGGAACACAGATCTGGATGGCCATCTTAGCAGATACTGGCGCCACAGTAATCGTTACATTAAATGCAATACGCCTGTTACGTTACAAAGGAATCAAAAATCAATAATTTATTCTAACTGCAATCTACCTGAACAAGAATTAACTGCATCTTCATTTGAAAAATCATTGTCACCTACAGCTTTACAGCTATATACTTTTCTAAATTTCTTTTGTTTACCAATATATGCTTCTACTGTACACCGTGTTTCAACCACGCGATCATCTGTGCCTGGTATCTTTGTGCCCGCTTTAACCTTACAATTTCCTATAATTTTACGTTTTACTTCGTGAGGTTTTAGATCATTGGATTTTTCGATAACATTTCCATCCATTACTTTTATATTATCGGCTTCTATTAATGAAATTAATTCTTCTCTCAAACCATTTGTAATATCATCATTACTTGAAAAGAAAGTATATTGATCTTTATCTCCATCTTTTGCTACAACTTCAGCAAGATCGTGGAAGGCTGTATCAATTTTTAAATCTTTACAGCCTTTATAAATTTTACAGAGCTCTAAATCACTTTCAGAATTTGCTTGATATTCATTTAAGAATTTTTTCGCATCATCTATAAGTTTAGCTGAGACTTCTTCTGATTTCGAATTTTCAAGTGATTTCTTTAAATTAACAGCTTTTTTTAAATTGGTAGAAATTTTTTCTGTTAATGAAGATACAAACATATTGCGATCAAGAGTCACTACAGAAGAAAAACTATCCGAATTAGGACATCTCTTAATAACTTTTGCCCCTATTAAAACTTCTGAAACAACAGATTTTGAAGTTGCATTTAATGTCGCTTCTGTATTTGTTTCATTAACAGTTGAGGACGCCGTCACTTTTTGTCTAATATTTCTTGCTAAATCAATTTGTGCATTTTGATCCGCTTCTTTCTGTGTTGCTGCAGCGCCAAATCCTACAAAAATGGATTCATTATTTTTTGATTGCATGTCAGCAAGAGTAGAGCAAGAGTCAGTTTGAGCATACGCAAGTGTAGAAAAAGCCAAGCAAGAAAATAGTAATATTTTATTTGATAATAGCATAAAAAACCTTTTTAAATAAAATAAAAATTAATTATAATTATATTTAATTAGATGATTTATCACTTGATTCTTTCTTACCCACACCATCTATAAAATTCTTTTGGGCATCTAAAAGTTTTTGGCGAATTTCAGGATTTCCACCTGGAGCTCCATTGATTGCTTCTCTCATTTGTCTTTCAAGTGTTGACTTATCAATAGATACTTGCACTGCACACATTAATTTTTTTATGGGTCTGACTCCAGTATCATCAGCTTCCATGGTTTGTTCCCAATAAGTCGTTGTTACCTTTGCCCCTGAAATATTACCTTGCGATAAAAATGCAGTTAATGAGGACATAGAGGGATCAGAAGAAGCATTTAACTCTTCCACTTGTCCTGAAGATGTGACAGAGTTTTTAATATACTTCATCATTTCTCCCACAGCTTGTGTGCGTGCCATTGAAATACAGGCATCGGGTCTAGATGTACCGCTTAATGACATTTTATGAATAAATACAAAGTTACCTCCCTCTTCTAATACAATTTCAGAGTTAAGCACCCAATCAGGTGTTTTTAAGGTCTTTGTTGAGTTTGCTATGACTTCGGGTTTAACATATTTCGATGAAGTACAGCTTGCAATAAATATGAATGCAGACGTACAACTTATAGCAATATTGAGCGAACGTTTATTAATTTTAATTCTCATAAAATTTTTCCCTTCAATGGTTATCTAAGAAAATAGGAATTTAACATTGTTTATTTTATTTCGCAAATAGCTTTATTATAAATTAAGTTTGGCTTTTCAAAAATAGAATATTGAATAAAATAGACCGTTGTAAAAACAAAAAAAATACCTAAACATGAAATAAAAATACCGCCTATAAAACCAAGCCAAAACCACCTTTTTTTTATTTCAATTTTATGAAGTGAATCTTTTTTCCTAGAATAAGTATTTCGTATTACATCATTCATAAAATTTTGTGCTTCATGCGCACCAATTGGGACAGACAAAGCTTTTTCATTATTTGAAAGATCAAACGATGTCTGTTTTAATTCTCCCATGCTTAAACACTCCCAGGTGCATACTTCTTTCTTATATGAGGAAGTTCTGCGAATATTTTGCCTTGACGGATAGCTTCTCTCATCTCTTCGGTTAAATCATAAAGGAATTGTAGATTATGGATCGACAGGAGACGAAAAACTAAAAGCTCTTCAGCAACAAAAAGATGACGAAGATAAGCGCGAGAATAATTTTTGCACGTATAACAACTGCATTCTGTATCCAATGGTCCCTTATTCGTTTTGTGAGCTGCATTTTTAATTTGAATTTTCCCATTTGCAGCAGATTTAGAACGGACAAATACACTTCCATTCCGCGCATTTCGAGTTGGCATAACACAGTCAAACATATCGATCCCAAGCAAGACAGAATCAATAATATCATCGGGAGCCCCAACGCCCATAAGGTAACGAGGTTTCTCGTGCGGCATGAATGGGATCGTTGCAGAAAGAAGTCTTCTCATTTCCCGTTTAGATTCACCGACTGAAAGGCCTCCAATTGCGTATCCCTCAAAGTCATTTTTCTTTAACTCTTTAATACTTTTGACTCTAAGATCTGCATACATCCCCCCTTGCACGATACCAAATTGAGCTCTGTTCTGTTTTTTTCTTGCTGTTCGAGCCCGTTGTGCCCAGCGCATAGATCGCTCCATACTTGCTTTGGCTTCTGCATGCGTTGCGGGATAGGATGTGCATTCGTCTAAGACCATTTGAATATCAGAATCAATATCCTCTTGAATATGAACTACATTTTCTGGTGTTAAAGTGATTTTTGCCCCATTGATATGATTTGCAAAAGTAGCTCCATCTTCATTGAGCTTACGTATTTTAGCTAAGCTCATCACTTGGAATCCACCACTGTCGGTGAGAATAGCACCTGGCCAACGCATAAACTCGTGCAATCCCCCAAATTCTCGCATAAGTTCCATGCCAGGTCTTAGGTTTAGATGATAAGTATTTCCTAAAATAAGCCTATAGCCAATTGAATAAACATCTTCTGGAGAAAGTGATTTTACGCTACCGACAGTGCCAACTGGCATAAAAATAGGTGTCTCAAGTTCGATATTGCCAAATTTTAATTTTGTAATACGAGGTCCCACTTTTTGCACAAGACTTTTTTCTTCTTCTTGTGCAGCTCCTTTTTCCACAGCAACAGAAAATTCATTTTCTAAGTCTTGCGCTTTTAAATCTACGGTATCATAAGCGCCAGATTTAAACGTTTCGTCGAGTTCAATTGATTTAAGTAACGAAAATTCAATTAAGTTTCTATTTGCTAACATTTTTAAAAATTTTCTCCAAAGACAAGAAGACTCGAGTCTCCATAACTAAAAAAACGATATTTTTTATTAATAGCATGAGAATAAATTTCATTCCAGAAATGGTATCCCATAAGAGCTGAAATCAACATAGCTAATGTGCTTTCTGGTTGATGAAAATTTGTTATAATTGCATTGCCTACACATGGGGAAATGATTTCATTTTCATATGTAGGATGTATAAAAATACGTGTCGCAAGCCATTTATCAACATAGTTATATATATGATTATTTAAATTTTTTTCTTTCGCTTTTTGAATAATGCTATGCCTATTAGATTCTGACAATGCTGCACGGTAAAAACTTTCTACAGCCCTTAATGCCGTTGTTCCTACGAAAATAATGGGCCAATCATTTTCTAAATACAAAGTAATTTTTTCAGCAACATCTTTAGAAACGATATAATGTTCTTCATGCATGTTGTGTTGTTGCACATTTTCTGCTTGCACAGGTTGAAAAGTTCCCAAACCAACATGTAAAGTAACTGATGCAAATTCAATATTATTTTCAGAGCATTTTTTAATTATTTCTGGAGTAAAATGCAAACCAGCAGTTGGCGCTGCTGAGCTCCCGATTTCCATTTTATTCGAGTATACATTTTGATAGCGCTCTTTATCAATTTCTTTTAAATTTTTATTATCTACTTTTCCTCGCTGAATATAAGGAGGCAAAGGCATTTCTCCGTACTGTTCTAATAAAGTATCCAGCGGCAAAGAATTTATTATCTCTACAAGAGGAGGCGATAAACTCGTTACTTTAAATAACGGCTTAAGTTCATCTTGATCAGCATAAAGAATTTCTCCCTGTTTGATTTTACTTTTCGGTCTCAGTAAACAGCGATAGAAATCTTTATTTCCCCTTTCAAGTAAAAAAACCTCACCTCTAGCTCCTGTCTTTCGCCGAATTCTGACTCGAGCCGGATAAACTCTCGAATCATTTGCTATTAATAAGGCTTTTAAGTTTTTACTTTTTAAATTAAATACCTTATTTATTTCATCTGCAATATGAATAAAGTCGCTATCAACAATAGATTTATTTAAAGAGCGAGCAACCAATAAACGACTGTTTTCTCTATTCTGTAAAGGAATCTGAGCAATTAATTCTTCTGGCAATTCATAATTAAAAAAACTTGTTTTCACTAGTCCACAACCATACGTTTAAGATGAGAGCCAATGCGCGTCACAATTTCATAATTGATAGTTTGAGACCAATCCGCTAAATTTTCTGCAGAAATAGACTCTTTTCCATTCGAACCAATCAGTGTCGCTACCACAGATGTTTCATCGCTTGTCGCTTCGGTCACGTCAACTATTATATGATTCATCATCACACGCCCCAATATCCGACAACGAGTCTCATTCACAAGCACATAGCCTTTGTTGGATAAAAGACGTGGATATCCATCGTAATAACCCACAGGCAAAAGTGCGACACGTAGATTTCTATCCGCTCTATATGTACAGCCATAACCGATAAATGAACCTTCACTGATTTGTTTTATACTTTGGCTCATACACTTCCATGTAAGAACGGGTATGAGCTTAGGTAACTCCTGCAAAACCACTCGAGCTGACAGTTTGGTTTCAATAGAAGGCCAGAGGCCATACAACGCTATCCCAACACGCATTATTTCATAGCGTGATTTCGGTAAAACAAAAGAGGCAGCACTCTGAGCGATGTGCCGTTCAAGCGGATAAGGCAAAGCCAATTTTTTTTCTATTTGTGCAAAAGCTTTATCAAATGCAGTTAACTGCTCATATGCATACGCTTGTTCCGTTACATCTTCTGTATTAGAAAAATGCGACATCACACCTTGGATATGAATAAGATCTGTGCACTTTGTTAAAAATCCAATCTTTTCAGCAATTTTATCTGTCGTAAATCCTTCGCGCCCGAGCCCTGTGTCAATATGGATATGCGCTTTCAAGGGGCGAAAAGCATTGCCTGTGTCTTTTTCTGAACGTTTTAAAGTATGAAGGATTTGCAGCCAGTTTTCATCTCCGATGACAACTTCGATGACCTTCCGAGCGCAACGTACGACTTCATCTGCACTTATGGCCCCAAGCACGACAATTCTTTTTTGAGACAATTCATTTTCTTTTTCATATTTGCGAACTTTAAATGCATCGATAGGATTGATAACGAAGATAATATCTATATAACCATGTATTATTTCAAGGCACTGAATGAACCCGTGCCCGTAAGCATTTCCTTTTAAAACACAACCCAATAAAACGTTGGAATCGACGGCATTCCGGTAAACGGCAATATTGTGAACAAAAGCTGCTTGATGAATTTCAAGCCACGAAGCTTGCTCAGGAAATTCACTTATAAACGCCAGATCACCCATATATTTACCTCCAAAACAGACAACTCACTCAATTTATGACATTGAGTTTAAGTACAATTATAATGATTTTTATTTTTTTGTAACACGCCTATGGAACAAAAACTTTACGCCGATACATCATTTGGAAAAAAGTGAGAATGATTTACGGGGTAGCATGGAAAACGAAAAACTCATTGCACAAATATCTCAACGAGATGATGCGGGCGTTGATAAAGTAGGAACACTTTCAGCGAAAACCAGCACAGTGATCTCGCGCATGCAAAGAGCCGATGAACTCCGTAAAAAAACCATTCGAGTCCTAAACCTTGGGAAATCCCGTCTTATTAAGCTAAAAATACAAGAAAATCTTGAAATAATTAAAAAAACTTTTTTCATCGAATACGGTGAAAATATGGAATTTTATTTAAAAACAAATGAAATCGAGATTTATTCTTTGTGGATCGAAGGAATGACGCTTGCTGAAAATTTGGCAAAAGAAGCTCCATTAAAACCAGAGGAAATCATTCGTTTTCGCAATCGCTTAAGGCTTTGGGTGCGAATTTTTGAAAACCTTTCTTACTACCATGCGAAAGGAGTCTTACACGGAAATATTAAACCGCAAAATATTTTGATAAAAGATCGCAGCGCTGTTGACTTAAAACAAACCTATGATTCTGAATTTTTTGATAAAAAAGAGGAGGTACCCCAAGTCGCGTTTCTTGATGGAGGTTATGCTCACTTTCTTCCTTACCAATCCCATAACTTCGAAGATAAATTCTCACAAGCAAATGATATTATAAGTAGAAACTACTGGCTCCCACCCGAAGCCAGAGGAATTCTAGACGGTTGTTATCAAGAAAACTCTGAAGTTTTCAGTTTGGCCGCAATTATGGCATATGACTTAGGTATTATTTCAATTGAAAAACAATCCGCATTAAATGCCCTATGGCCAATGTATATTATCAATGATCCTAACGTTTTTATATTAGGGAAAAAATGCTATAAATGGACAACTCGTCATCCCGTCACAGATGTCATGAAACGTTTAAAAAGTATCTTAACCCGCGCAACCGATCCTGTGCCTGAAAAAAGAAACATTGGCGCTAGAGAAATGGCATATGAAATCATGCTGTTAGCTAATAGGCTAGGCGAATCCTCAGAACATCAAAATTTAACCAGTTTTTTTAACGAAATTATACCCGAATTCGATGAAGAGTCTTATAAAAATATCTTTCTTAAAAAATTCGATGTACCCGAAATTCTCACTGAGTTTTGTTTTGATAAAACAAAAAACCACAGCAACCGCTTTTGGATTGATGCGCGCAATAAAACGGCAAATAAATATTCATTTATGCGAAATTTAAACTCAAGTATGAATGTCACTCATAAAAATGCCATTTATTATGGAGTTAAGTTTAGCCCAATCAATGTACCATTTTCTAGTCTAGACGAATTTTGTAATTGTTTATTAAATAATACTTTGTTTCATAATCCACTTTTTTTACAAGAATTACGAACCTTATTTTATAATCTTGGCAGTGAAGTTGACTCAGTATTTTATGTATTGCCGTCGTTAATTAAATACAGTGACAACAAAACCAATCCAAATAAGAGCATGAAAAATTTACTCATACAAGTTAGACATGAATGCTTACACAACAATATTGATAAAATTTTTGATAAAGTTTTAAGCTCATCTAAACTTAGTATGATTATAATTGACGATATAAATCGAGCAGATAATTCATCACTCGCCGTTTTACTTCGACTCTTAAAAAAGCAAACAAAAAATATTAAATGGGTCATAGGAGTGAGATCTGAAGAAGATATAAATGATGATGAAAATAAGAAAAATTTAAATTTGTTAAAACATCAAGATCCTTCTTTCAGCACTTTAAAAGATGATAGAACTCGTTCTTTTTGGGTAACAAAACTCAATAATTTAACGAGTCAACAAGCTCGATTTCTTGCCACATGGTCAATGGTTGATCTGCAAATTAATACAGATATAATAGAACTTTTAAGTAATAAAGTCATTATGATTCATGATATATTCTCTGAGAGTTACCACTTTGGTAAAATTGACACAGTTACCGATGCACCTGAACCAGAAGATCTTATAAAAGAAGAAAAAGTAGTCGAAGAAGTAAAAGCAATGACTGAAGAAGAGGAAGAGGAATTTGAAAAGAAAAAAGAGCCTCTCCACTTAGCCTATGATGCATTGAAAACTGCTATTAAAATTGGTTTAGTTTCTGAAAATAGAGATGCTTTAACGGGTCAGTTACTTTGTTACTATTGGGAACACCAATATATATGGTTAAGCTTATCTCTTTTATTAAGTCAAAAAACAAAATCTGATATCTATTATATTTTATCAGAATACTTATGTAATAATATTCAAGATAAAACAACACTATTTGATATAATACACATATCTGAATATCTCTCTAAAAGTGATTTAACGAAAAGCGCTTATGGCGCTTATTCTTCACTCCTTGTTGCATCTGATGAACTATTTGATATTAATTCTGCAGAATTTGTCATATCTAAACTGCAAATGCTTGGAGAGTCCGTTGAAAAAGATCGGCCGGACGATGCTTCTGTGCTAGTGCCAAAAATAAGAGAGCATATAGCGGATTTGTCAAAATCCCTAGGAAATATAGAACAAGCAGAAAAATATTATCATGCTGTCAGTTGGAATTTAATGAATCCAAAAAGAAAAGCAATTCTTTCTATGAAAAATTTCTTTCCATCACAGTTCAAAAGTAAAGAAAAAAGAACAGAACAATTTTTAAAAATAATTCATCAAACAGAAAAAGCAGATTTATTTTCTGATATTCCTCATAGTTTGAATTTTACTTATCGTTCTGCAATTGAGTTTGAATTATTTAAAATTCAAAAAAAACTAATTGACCCACAAGCATTTTATGACGCAGAAGAGTCAAAAAATTTAAAGCTATTATTTAAAACTTTTATACGAGATGATAAAAGTTCTGAATCAAAATCGGATAGACTGCCTTTCTCCCCTCGCTCTAAGCCAATTCGTGGTATTGTTATTTCTCAATTGCTACGTTCATGCATTGGTTGGATTGATAATAATATTCTGTTTCCACAAGTGGTCAGAGCATTGCAATTTACAATTGAAAATAATGATGGAGAAAATACAATCCATCTTTTATTTTCGCTAATTCTTTGTGCAGAAAGAAACATTACAACAAAAATAAGATCATTTATTCTTGAAACAATCACGGATCTTGCCGGCCGCATTGGCAACGACATTGCTTTATATGAAGTGCTTATTATGCGCGCTTGGTGTGCATTTTTTTATGAAGGTGATTTAAACGAAAGCAAAAGAAATTTGGATCGAATCAACTCTTCTTCAGGCGAATTGCCATTTTCCTTAAGACAATGCGCCCATAAATTACATTTATTGGTTGAATTTGAAAAATTATCTATCGATCAAATATTAAATCACCAAGTTCATATTCCAAAATACATTCGAAAATTACAAGATTTTGAACTCATGGATTGGGATATTGGCTATACAATTCTTTTTTTAAAGCAAGTCCATCCGACACTTAAAAAAGTTCCTGGCGATGAAATGTTCATAGGAAATATATTAGCCGAAAAAACAGACCAACTCCTTCTCTATACCCATTATTTATTTGAAGGGGGACATGCTCAAAGCGCTTCGATGGTCACTCAAGAAGCTAAAGAAAAACAAATTAGGCAATGGTTTAATACATCCGTGCATATGGAATATGCACCTGAATCATTTGCCCTCAAAATTTTAGAATACACAGCCGTCATGCGCGGATCGCAAAGTCCAAGTTTAAAAATCAAAAAAAGAAAAAACTTTCTTATTTCAATCACGCGCTCATTATTTAGAAAAAAAGAAACAATTTCAAAGTTTTGGGGAGAAGATAGGGCAATTAAAGATAATATTAAAATTGACAAA
Source organism: Fluviispira sanaruensis (assembly GCF_004295685.1). Taxonomy (NCBI): domain Bacteria; kingdom Pseudomonadati; phylum Bdellovibrionota; class Oligoflexia; order Silvanigrellales; family Silvanigrellaceae; genus Fluviispira; species Fluviispira sanaruensis. Next base: position 925,224 of record NZ_AP019368.1, on the reverse strand, counting down.
TCAAGCACACAAGATACTGAAAGATTACACTTTTTATCACAAAATTTATTTCGAGCAGGTTTCCATTGGTCTGCACATCGTCTTGCGAGCAAAGCGCGCACGGATTTAAGCGTTATATCTAATGAGATCATGCTGTTAGACAAAGATGAAAAGAAAGTTACCCCTCTCCATGAAAATACAGAACCTAGTTATCAGTATGAGACTTCCAGCAAAATGCGAGCCTATCCCGAGCAAGGCGTGGCAATTAACTATATTCTCGAGTTTCTGCATAACTTTCAACACAACGTCCAGTCTGCCGAATTACCAGAGTCCGAACTTAAGCATATATCTGAATTTATTAGAAAATCTGTACCAAGAGAGACAGATCTGATCGAGTCTACCTTAGGGGCTGCCCTAAAAGCCTCTGCAAAGAGAATCCATTTGAAGAACTCTATGGAAATAGAAGATGAGCAATTACATGAAGAATCTGAAAAAAATGAGGATCTTAATGTTTCTGCGGAAAATAAAATCGATCCGCTCAAGCGTGTTGGATAGCTATTGACAGAGTTCTTTGACTCTATTATGTACATGTGACGTTTTGTTGCGTGATGTGATGGGGAAAATTCTCTCTAGATATCACATTCGTTAATTTCTGCCTACAATGTGTGCAGCAAATTCAATACCTTACGGTATCAATTTGCACTAAGAGGATTTTAGTATGCCAACTCCAAAGATGAAAGTTTCCCGTTCACGCCGTAATATGCGCCGTGCTCACGACGCTTTAACTCCTATTAACTTTTCTAAGTGCTCAAATTGCGCTGCCCCAAGACTTCCACACTCTGTTTGCGAATCCTGTGGGTTTTACAAGGGTCGCTTTATTGCAAAAAATATTCTTAAAGCTGACTTATTAGCAGTTCTTCGCTAATTCCAAGCTTTACACAAAAAAGGCTCTCAATCATTGAGAGCCTTTTTTTTCACCTAAATTAATTGGATAAAATTACTCCCTACCCCAAATTTCTACTATAAAATCAGTTTCAGTAATATTTTTAGGGTTTGCTACGTAAACGGACTCTTTACCTCCGCAATTATCATTATAATTCATAGCTACCGTATCGGAAAGAACTTCATAGTTTGGATGAATCGAAGCAAATAGAACGGGATCAAATCCTTTATACCAAGGTTTATTGCACTTTAAATCGAATCGAGCACCCGAATTTCGAATTGTATTGTTCTCAATACTCTTTAACTTGAAGTAAAAGCTCGAATATTTTCCTTTTTCAATGACTGCACTCATATTTATAAAATCTTCAGAAGAACGCTCTTTTTGCCCTGGGAGCGGAGAGTTTTGCGAGCGGATTTTGGCTATCAATTCTCCCATATTTGCTTCTAATAACGATTCATCGTACTGCGAAACGAGTGAATTTATTTTTAAAGATGAGTTATTTAAGCAATCTGCTATATTAATAAAGCATTGACTTGAAAATCCTTGAAGCATTTCAATATTTGTGTGAGATAGATGTGAAATATTTTCTAACCCGTCTCTTTCATTATCCGCTAAGTAAGATATATTTAACAATGAATTTGCTAAAGTGAAGTTATCAATTTGCTTAGAAATTGCATGACTTACCTCACTTTTTAGTTTCGTTAACTTAAACAATTCAGCAGGATCTTCCGTTAAGGTTAAATTTAAAGATTTACCCGATTGATCAACAATATTAAGTTCCTCATAAGAAACAGTTGAAGAATTTTCTATTGCCCAAGTGTTCACGTCTGCAGGATTTAATTGTTGAACAAAGTCTTCCGAAGCATATTGATTTAAGCGATCAAACAAAGGTTGACATTCCTCTACTTTATCCAAACGACAAGTTACTTTTGATGTTAAAACGGATGCTAACTTTTTTGGATCTCCACCCAATTGAAAACCATAAATATTTAAATATATTTGCCTTTTAGTATCTTCATTCAAATATTTTAAATTTGTATTAATAGCAATTTTGTCTTTGTTTGTTAAGATATCCTTCACAGAAGCGCCAACTTTAGCTTGAAAATCATTTAAAACTTTATTTGATTCAAAATTAAGTTTCATCGTCAACAATATTTTTGCTGAGAGTCGTTGTGAAGTGATAACTTCATCTCCACACTTTTTAATAAAATTATAGTGGTTACGTAATTTCCCATTGGCATTGAAATTTTCACTTAGACCTTCTTTTAAGACATATGCATTCCCAACTTTTGGAGCAATTTTATTTTCACCAAATCTCACATAAACAGAATAAGTCGTTGTTCGACTTAATTTGGATGAAGAAGCTTCTCGAGCAAATTTAACTTCTGGAGAAATATCAACACCTTTAACAGGAACAGTTGCTGACACTCCGATATTCAAAACTTTTCTAAAGTCATTCTCTTTTAAGTTATCCGAAAAATCAACAATAGATTTTTCAATTGATTTTGGTTGAACAAAATCGCCACCGTCAAGACAGTTTTCTGAAAATTGAAAACCCATTTTATTAAAGCCCTGCAAAAGTTTTGCAGATGATCCATCACTATTTAAAATTGAACTGCGCATATCGGTTAAATTATTTTTTAACGAAGCATTTTCAGGAGATATAACTTCTTTGTTGGAGCATGAAACAAAAATTGCAGAAAGCACAGATACAATTGGCAATATTCGCGTAATATGAGTCATCATGCACCTCTATAGGTTATGGCAAAACTGCTGCATTTAAAAAAGTTCAATTTTTAACATAATATGAGTTCTTTCCAAAAAAACAAGTGGTCGGCCAATTTATTTTAAATGCATATGAACTAGTATCGTTTATATTTTATAGTAAATGATTATAATTATTTATTGTACCCAGTAGGGCTCAATAAACTTACCAAAAAAATAAATTTATTATGCCATAATATTATGCGTAAAATTTTGACAAAAATTAAGCACTTTTAAGCACTATTATGAAATAAAGATAAGCAAAATCCACAAATTTAATGCTTTCATTTTTAGCAAAAATTTTAAATGTTTTATGCAAAAGCAATGAAAAAATAATTTTTTTAGGTTATGTTTCGCTTTGTAGAGGTGAGAGCCTAAGCTTAATTGTTAAAATTATCACTCATTCTCAAAATAATAGCTCAGCTCAATAGATTTGCAGTTTAATAAAATAAAAATATAACTTAATTTTTTAATTCTTCACTCTTAAGGAGATGCTTTGAATACATGTAAAAATTTGATTGATTTAAATCTCATAAAATTAAATATGCATTTTTCCACTAAAAATGAGGCGATCATCTCTGCTGCAAAGACTTTAGTAGATGAAAATTATATAGATGAAAAATATGTGGCAAGTTTACTTGAGCGAGAAAAAATATCCAATACCTATCTTGGCAATGGGGTTGCTATTCCGCATGGAATGTCTGCTGATAGAAATTTAATACATGCTGCCGGTATATCTATTGCCCAAATACCCAATGGAGTGGAGTGGATCTCAGGTGAAAAAGCCCAACTTATTTTTGCAATTTCAGCAAAATCAGATGAGCATATTGAAATTCTTAAAAAAATAACAGGATTATTACGCAATAAAGAAAAATTGAATCATTTAATTCATACAAATAACCCGCATGACTTTCTTAAAATATTTGAATTAACAAATGAATTCAATATTAATATAAAAGAAATAAATATTAAAAATGCTGATTTTGCATCCTCCTATGAATTGTCTCTTGATTACCCGAACGGCCTCCATGCAAGACCTGCATCTTTATGGTTAGAGACTGCACGAAAATTTCATTCAGATATCCAAATTCGTTTTATTAACAATATTGCAGACTGCAAAAATCTAGTGGATCTTTTAAATTTAGGCTTGAGAAAAAATGATAAATTTACAATTTCAGCAAAAGGTAATGACGAAGAAGAAGCTCTTATTGCCCTAAAAAAAACAATAGAGTTTATTTCTTTAGAAGAATGTATTGCTGCGAAAAAAGAAGTTGAAAATAAAAAATTATTTTTAATTCATAATATCTGGACACCGATTGACAATCATATTAAAATAAAAGGAATACCAGTCAGTCCTGGCTTAGTGATTGGCAACATCCATTTATTAACTCATAAAAATTTATCTATTCCTGATAGCTTCAACTCTTATTTAGATGCCAGTTATAAACTCGATCAAGCTTTTAAACTTACACAGAATGATTTGGATCACCTCTACTTAAACACAAAAAAGTGTATTGGTGAAAGTGAGGCAAAAATTTTTAAAGCCCAAGCTGATTTTTTACAAGATAAAGAACTTCTTATTAAAATCAGTCGTAATCTCTTGGATGGTCATGGAATTGAATGGGCTTGGCACAATGCCGTTCAAACAATAGTTGATAAATTGAATAGATCTTCGAACGAAATTATTGCTTCTCGTGCTGCTGATTTAATTGATGTGAGAGCGCGTGTATTGAAATACTTAAATCCATCTTTAAATAGCCAGTCCAAACAGAAAGAACTCAAAAACAAAAGTATAATAGTTGCAGCGGAATTGACTCCATCAGAAACCATTGAGCTGGATCACTCAAAAGTAATTGGTATTATTACAGCTCATGGCGGTTCCTCTTCACATTCTTCTATCCTTTCAAGATCTTTAGGTATTGCAGCCGTCGCAGGGGCTCACGACGTACTTATTTCTGCTCACAATGGACAAACTGTCATCTTGGATGGATACACAGGTAATATATATTTTAATTTATCGGATCAAGATATTAATTCTGCACAGAAGTGGATTGATGAAAAGAATTTAAAAGATAAATTAGAAGCAAATGAATTATTAAAGTTACCCGCAACCACGCAAGACAATCATACTATTGAAATTGCAGCTAATATAAATGACCCCAGCGCAATAACGAGAGCTCTTGCAATGGGCGCGGAAAGTATCGGCCTCATGCGTACAGAGTTTTTATTTCTTGAACGCACTTCTCTTCCTACTGAAGAAGAACAACTTAATTCTTATTTATCGATGTTAGAAAAACTAAATGGCCTTCCAATTATTATACGCACACTCGATATAGGTGGTGATAAAAAAGTCAATTATCTCAATTTAGAGATAGAAAAAAATCCCTTTCTTGGAGTTCGTGGCTCCCGTTTACTTATAAAAAGAAAAGAACTCCTCAATACACAATTAAAGGCTCTCTACAACGCAGCAAAAAAAACAGATGGTCTATCGATTATGTTTCCAATGATTACAACGAAAGAAGAGATTTTATTTTTAAAAGAATACTCTGAAAATATAAGAAAAGAATTAGATGCCCCCTATGTTCCACTTGGTATAATGGTTGAAGTTCCATCTATTGCACTCATTGCCGATAAAATTGCAAAATATGTTGATTTTTTTTCAATAGGTACAAATGATCTCACACAATATACTCTCGCAATTGACCGTGAGCATCCACTCCTATCCGCTCAGGCAGATTCCTATCATCCAGCTATTTTACAACTGATTCATTTAACGGTAACAGCAGCTAAAAAACATAATAAGTGGGTTGGTGTGTGTGGAGGACTGGCGGGTGAACCTCTTGGTGCAGCTTTACTAATGGGTCTTGGGGTCGACGAAGTGTCTATGAATCCAAATGAAATAAATGCGGTAAAATCTTTTATCAGAAGAAATAATTTTTACAAATTTTCAACTTTAGCGCATCAAGCATTAAATTGTGAAAGCGCAGAAGAAGTTCGTGCTCTAGAGAAGGAATTTTTATGAAACAAAATATTGTCACTGTTACCTTAAATCCTGCCATTGATCAAACAATTATTTTGAATGGTATAACACTAGGAAAAGTAAACATTGCGCAAAATGTGCATAAAAGTCCTGGCGGAAAAGGAATTAATGTTGCCAGTTGCCTCGCTGACTGGGGACTCTCTGCGAACGCAACAGGTTTTTTAGGTAAAGCAAATATAAATCCTTTCGAAATTCTTTTTCAATCTAAACATATTATAGATTCCTTCATTCGCTTAGAAGGAGAAACAAGGGTTAACATTAAGCTTTCTGATATTTTAAAAGGAGAAACGACAGATATTAATTTAGCTGGACTTAAAATGACTAACGATCATTTTCAAGAACTCCTCAAATATTTAAAAAATATTGTCAATGAAAAATCTATTGTCGTTTTAGCTGGAAGTGTCCCAGAAGGGTTAGCAGCCGACAGCTATGCGCAAATTATAAAAATTATAAAAAAATTAGGAGCTTGGGTTTTACTAGACACAAGTGGAAAACCGCTCAAAGAATCTCTCTCAGTTAAAGAAAAATATTTGCCTAACTGCATCAAGCCAAATCAACATGAATTGTCGCAACTTGCACAAAAAACTTTGCTCACACAAGATGATATATTGCAATTTGCTTTATCCCTACAAGAAAAAGGTATTGAAAATGTTGTTGTATCCCTTGGAGAAAACGGCTCTTTATTTATCAACAAAAAATATGCGATGCATGCAGCATTGCCACCTATTAAAACGATCAGTTCCGTGGGTGCAGGCGATGCTCTTGTTGCAGGACTCATAGCGGGATTCCATGGAAATCTTCAATTCGAACAAATCGCTAAACTCGCAGTTGCTTTTTCAGTTGCAAAACTTGGACATATCGGACCGCATCTTCCAAATATAAACGAAGTTAAAAAATATGTAGAAAAAGTAAAAGTAACATTATTAAAGTGATCTATTCATAAAGGAAATAACTCATGGCAAGAATAAAGGTTATAATAACGAGTCAGGAATATAGTATTCAACCATTTTTAGCTAACGATCTTATAACCCAAGAAGCTTTAAAGCATAAATATAAGGTTGATTCAGAAATTCATTCGCATAAGATTATGCAAAAATCTTTTGTTACAGAACCGAATCTGGAAAATACGGATATTATTATTCAAGTAGGTGAGGAGATCGAAGAAAATAGATTTATCGGCTTGCCTATTTATAAAACGACCTTCGAAAAAATACTTAATAATACTGAACAAGAATTATTAAATGCAATTCATCTCATAATTAAAAATAAGAAAAAGCAAAATAGCGAAATAGTAAATAATGTTTTTAATATTGTTGCTGTGACTTCATGTCCGACCGGAATTGCCCATACATTTATGGCAGCAGAAGGACTTATTCAGGCTGCAGCTGAATTAAAATTTAATATTAAAGTTGAAACTCAAGGATCTGTTGGAAAACAAAATACTTTAAATGATGCTGATATTAATTCCGCAGATCTTGTTATAATAGCTGCAGATACGAAAGTTGATCTCAGTCGTTTTCAAAACAAAAAAATATTCCAAACCAGTACGAAACAAGCAATTAAAAATGGGGTTATACTTATTCAAACTGCGATAAAAGAAGCAAAATTATTTTCAGAAAATCTAAATAATTCTGACCCTGAAGCCAATCAATCTTCTGACAAAAATTCTTCATTTAAACAAAATTATAAACACCTGATGACAGGTGTTTCCTATATGCTCCCTTTTGTCACAGCAGGTGGTCTGATGATTGCCTTGGCATTTGCCTTAGGGGGTATCTATGCATCGGATGATTCTTACAAAGACACTCTTGCTTGGGCTTTATTCCAAATTGGAGCCAAAGGAGCCTTTCCTCTCATGGTGCCAGCTCTTTCTGGCTATATCGCTTATTCTATTGCCAATAGGCCCGGAATTGCCCCTGGCATGATCGGTGGCATGCTCGCAGTGAGTTTAGATGCAGGCTTCCTTGGAGGAATTATTTCTGGATATTTTGCAGGTTACGTAACAGAATTTTTAAATCAGAAAATTAAACTCAATAAAAATTTAGAGGGTTTAAAACCCGTTATTATTCTACCAGTTCTTTCTTCTCTTATTATTGGTTTGTTTATGCTTTATGTCGTTGGTAAACCTGTCGCAGGTCTTATGCACTATTTAACAACGAGCCTGAATAATTTACAAGATGGAAGCGCAATTATTCTTGGTCTTATCATCGGGGGAATGATGGCGTTCGATATGGGCGGTCCGCTAAATAAAGCTGCATATGCTTTTTCAACCAGTTTGATTTCAAGCCAAATTTACACACCTATGGGTGCAGCAATGATAGCAGGAATGGTTCCACCCTTAGGTGTCGCTTTAGCAACTAAACTTTTTAAAACAAAATTCAATAAGGAAGAAAGAGAAGCTGGAAACTCTACAGCACTCTTAGGGATTTCGTTTATAACAGAAGGAGCTATTCCCTATGCAGCCAAGGATCCATTGAGAGTCATTCCCGTTTTTGTGATTGGTTCCGCCATTGCAGGTGCCCTCGCCATGTTTTTTAAAATCGAAATAAAAGTCCCACACGGCGGAATATTTGTGCTGCCCATTCCAAATGCTGTCGTTCATATAAGTGGATTTATGATTGCACTGACAGTTGGAACATTGATAACTGCAATATTAATGGGAATTATAAAAAAGCCAATACTGAAATAATTATCTTTTTAATATTCCTAAGGCTGTTTGATTTGGTAACAAAACCACCTCGGGTAACATAATAGTTCCTGGGTTTGTCACAGAATTACACCCTGTTTGAGCACGATTGCCAAGGATGGCTCCGAATTTTTTTAAGCCAGAATCAACTTTTTTATTATCAAGGCGAAGAATGATATTGCTATGATTTATTTTTAAATTTGCGAGTTTTGTGCCTGCTCCGAGATTACAATCATAACCTAAAATGGAATCTCCAACGTAGTTGAAATGAGCTGCTTTTGCATTTGGTAAGAGAATTGAACCCTTGCATTCGGAGGAATGACCAACAATGGCGCCCTCAGCAATGTAAACAGAACCCCGGATATAAGCTCCGTGGCGCACCACAACCTTTGGTCCAATAAAAGTAGGGCCAGAGATATATGCCCCAGGTTCAACAACAGCTCCTTCACAGATCACGACAGAATCACGATTTTCAATATAGGCCTGCGGACTCACATGACCTTGAATTCTCTCTTCTAAAGGTATTTTTTGCACTATACCTTCAACAAAATGAGTAAGAGTTTTGCCCAACGCTTTCCAAGGAAATTCGACTTCAAGTAAAAAACGATTCAGATCTTTTGCTATTTTAAGCTCGTGGGCACGTTTGAGCTCAAAGAGTGCTTCATTGCTGACAAATTTTGACTCGATTGTGACTCGATTCATAGCCTATCCTTTTTTTGGGGTCTTTACGTGCGAGCAGATTTACTGCTTAAATGTATTTTTGCACAAAAGACTGCAAATCACACTCAAGAAGATTAAATTTTTTCCGAAAAAATTACAATGCTTGATTTATAAGCAAGTATTTTCATATATTCAGCTTAAAGGCGTGAATTAAAATGTTTGATAAAAATGAGTTTAAAATTAATTTTAGAAAATGGTTAGATGCCAACCCAAATGCATCTTATGAAGAAGCTAAAGTTTTTTGTGAATCACAAATTCCACTTCCCTCTAGGGAAAATTATACGTGGTTAGAAGAACAGTCCTTAGCATGGTTCTTATGGAGAAAAGAAAATCAAGCAAAACAAAATTTAAATATATATTACTCAGAAGAAGAAATAGAAAATTTTATCGCAAAAAAAAGGATATTAATTTAATAATATCCTTTTTTTATAATAATTCATTTAAATTATTATATGCTGTATTGAAGAACAAGGGCAGTGGTAAATTGATTATATGACAATGAAACATCAGCATCTTTAAATTTCGCAGAGTGTCTATTATAAGATACAGAACCACCGATGCTCACTGCGTCTGTTAAAGGAACTGTGCCGATCACAGTTGCTCCATAATAATAATGATTTTTCAATCTTGAATTGTCAGTATCACTTGAAATTTTACTAATACCCGCATAACCTAAGTTCGCCAATGTAAAGACTTGAAGGCTTGCAACAGGGTTGAATTTAAGTCCTGCATTTGCTTCAGCACTCGCCCAAAACATTTTTAATTTATCTTCTTTAATTTTATTAGTAATATATGCGCTATGCAAACCGCCACCGATAACGGGTGTCACAAGTCCTAAACTCGGTAAAGAGTAAAGAGCAGAAAGACTTAATTCGCCTCCAAAATTAGCGGATGAATCAAGCTTTTGAGTACCAGAATTATCAATCTTCGCTTTTAAATTATTTGTAAATGAATACCCAGCAGAAGCAAAAAGATCAATTTTTTTATTTTCTGCTTGTGCAAAAACCGAGAAAGAAACCGCTGAAGAAAGCACACTTACAAGGGACTTTAAATACATTTAATACCTCATTTTTAAATTAACAAAAAACCGAATTAAGATTTATATTTTATGGAAGCAAAAATCAAGCAAATTGCGCTTATAAATCTAATTAATATTTTTATATGTATAATTTCAATAATTTAATTATTTTTTTTAGAAGTTATACTGAAAGACAAGTGGATTTGTGAAGTAATTGTAAGCTGACTCTGTGGAAAATTATAGTTGGCCAGACAAACAATCTTTAACTTAATTCTTATGAAGAAAAGAAAATTTTGCACAAGATAATTTAAATATATCTAAATATGAAGAAGAAATCGATTATTTTATTAAAATAAAGTATATGAAACCAAGAAACTATTTTTTTATAATAATTAATTTGATTTAAAACAAACTGCACTTCAGAATAAAGGCAGTGGAAAATTGATTCTATGAAAATAAAGAATTATTATCTGTTATTTTTATAAAACGTCTATTTATAGAAAATAATATTCCAGTCAACACTGATGCCAATATGCAATATGAAGCAATCACTGTTTTTTCATTATAATAATGATTATTTATATTTTTATTTTCACCTTCACTTACAGCCATGCTTATTCTAGCATAACCAAGATTCGCCAAAGTAAAGAATTGAAAGTTCTCAAAAGGATTATTTTCATACATACATTCGCTTCTAAACACGCCTAATAAAAATTTAGTTTATAATCAACTAGTGTATTCGTAACATATAGATTGTGCTTACCACCACCTATAATCGGTGTTATAAAAACATAGCCGCTTTTAAATACATCTTATACTTCATTTTTAAAATAACAAAATCTGTAAAAAGTATTATAATTTATAGAAATAAAAATAAAATTAAATATTTATTTTTATTTCTATAATCATTTATTTATCTAATATTAAGTAAAAAAAGAAGAATGTAATATTATTTTTTAAATATTAATACTTAATTTTAAAATGTTTTTTTCCAGATAAACAGCTTGCGAAGTTCATAATAAGAAAAGAAAAATTAAGATTGCAAACTTAAGAAGAAATAGAAAATTATATGCTGAACTGAAGAACAAGAGCAGTCGTATATTGATTAATAAAAGATATAGTTTTTCCTATGATTTTTTTACTAGACATATTATGTCTATTATAAGTAAAGGAACCGCCTATGCTCATTGCCTCTGTTAAAGGAACCGTTCCAATTACTGTTGCACCATAATAGCTATGATTTTTAGAAGTACTGCCAATTTCAAAATTTGAATTGCCAAATGTAGTTTTAGTCAAAGGTGCATAACCTAAATTCACAAGAGTAAATAGATTTAGTTTTGCAATAGGGTTGAGTTTAACCCCTGCATTTGCTTCTAAACTTGCCCAAGATACATTCAATTCTGAATCGTGCGGTAGGATTATCGATATAGCATCTTGCGATAATTTTTTAGTAAAAACTGAACTGTGCAAGCCACCACCAATAACAGGCGTCACGCTTTTTAAACTCGGGAAAGAATAGAGTCCAGATAGACTCAATTCGAGTCCAAAATCAGATGACCCATTTGTAAACTTGATATCATTCGTATATAAAACGCCAAAAGATGTAAAAAGATCAATTTTTTTAGCACCTTCATTTTCATTTTGTGCATAAATTGAGAATGAAACAGTTGAAGAAATCAGACATAATAAGGACTTTAAAAACATTCTATCCCTCATAATTATAACAAAAAACAGACTCATTGATTAGAGGTTATGGCAATAAATTTCAAGATGTTCTTAAAATTTATTTTTCTAAATTTTTTTGTCCAAATAAATCATTAATTTAATTAAAAAATGTTTAAATAATTATAAACTGTAGATGAGGACAAGTGCGGCAGTGAACCGGTTGATAGAAGCAGGAGCATAGGAATTATTTATATTTAAAATATTCAATTGATGCTTATTCATCGAGAAAGATCCGCCCATACCTACGGAGTCTGTTAAAGGAATTAGCGCTATGGCAGTGGCCCCAAAGTAATAATGATTTTTAACTTTAGCATCGCTATCATATTTATTTGCATCATTTTCAATGCGAGTGGCACCTGCAAATCCAAAATTTGCTAAAGTATACAACATAAATTCAGGTGCAATATTAATTTTCAAGCCTACATTTGTCTCAAAACTTACCCAGTATATGATATATCTTCCATTAAAATTAATTTCGTTTATCTTTTTGGAAGTGTGCACAATATGGAGCCCTGCTCCTAAAATAGGACTGACAACACCTATTTCAGGAAAAGTGTACAAACCCGAAATATTGAATTCACTGCCTACTCTGCTCTGTGAGCCATTTGTCGATTGAACATTTTCAATCGACTCGCTAAAGTTATTTAAAAAGCTAAACCCTACGCTGCCGATGAGATCAATATGTTTCGGAGAAGCCGATTCATTTTGCGCATAAATTGACAACGAAGTTATTGTATATAATAAATAAATTAAGAATTTAAGAGACATTTAAACCTCTGCGAAGAATAACTATAGCGCCAGAGATCTAAATATCGATATCTATCTTAAAAAGCAAGCAATAGATTATTTCTCAATATTATAACAAAATAGAGTTAAGAAATACAAGTTTTTATACACAAATTAATAATTTAATAAATTATACTTGGAATATGTGTACAGTAATTACTTGGTGCTGAAATCGCTTTACTTTCAATGAGAGAAATGGAATCAGAAAATTGGAACTGAGGATTAAAGGAAGCTCCCCACATCTCAATTTTAGCATCTTCATTTTTATCAATTTTAAAATAATACTCAGATAGCACAGGGATAAGAATTGGCCAGCTCATTACTGATATGCAAAAAGTTTCATTTATATTTTTGTTCTTTATAGTATAAGACCCGCCAGCACCTAGAAGTGAAGAGCAATTTTTCCTGGCAGTCGTTGGAGTGCTAAAATCCACATGACAAATCTGCGCTAAAAAAGCTGTACCGAAAATGAAATTTATTTCAGTATCCATTGCTTGAGCATTTGAATTAAAACTAAACATTAAAACACTTGATAAAAGCGCTAAAGCATTTTTCATGATATAATATCCTCTATATTTTGATTATAAAAAACCCAAGTTTTTCTATTCCTTATTTACACCTTATGCACAAAATAATCAAGTAATATCAGAATTTTAATCATTTGTGTTTTACAATTAAATCACATTGGTTATCTTAATGAAAATATTTTTTTTAAACAATAATAAAAATAATACAATTGATATTAAGTAGATATGATTATAATAAATACTTTTATTAACAGTTAAAAAACATCTTTTTAACTTGAAAATTATCAATATTTAATTGGATTTTTTTAGTATTAACTTTTCTTACGATATAGCTATAAAAGACAAAAGAAAGATTTTATATATTTTAATTTTAATCATGTAAAATCTAATCTTTTTAAAATTGAAACTAAGTTAATCATCTTTGATTTTCAACAATGAATCATTCGATTCTTACACCCCAAGATTTTTTAGGGAAGCTTTTAAACTTACTGTGTTTGTAAATTGGATAGCATTTATTCCTAGGTCTCGAGAAGCGATGCAGTTTTCCAAAACAAAATAGGTTCTTGGTAAAAAGCTTCTGTGGCTTCGTTGCTCTTGAAATAAGATAAATATAAGTTATCAGGATCCCATTCGAGTAACACACCACCGAAGTCGAATATTATATTTTTAATCATTATGTATTATATCCTTTTGCTAATATTTTAGATTGATTCTGTTAATACGCTAAAGAATAGAGCATGATTAAGACCTTTTCTATTTTAATTTTCATTTAAATACGGACCCAAGCCAAACGCATCGGGGTAAATCACGAGCACTTGATCGATCTTTGCGTTTTCATGATGCACTCGTTATCTTTGTAACGAATTTTTTTCAAAATCAGAAGTATATTGGCAGTCTAATCTTATCATAATTTAGACCTTTCCTTTATATAAGAATCTGTGCTTACTTATAAGAAATTTAATTGGTAAATACTTTTATAAATAATATTTACAAAAAAATCCCCTTAAACTAGAATTCAATTCCATTTATTTAACTTTTTAAAAACATATTTTTATAAACGCTTGTCAATCAAAAATTAAAATATTCAAATTTTTTCTGCAAAAGGATTATGCTCTTAAAATCATTTTTCTAAAATCTGTTAAATACTGGCAGGCTTGCTTATCTGGAATTGCAAAATTAAAATGAGTGGAATCCCATTCCTTAGCAAAGGCTTGGCGTAAATGCTTAAAGGCAAGAGCTTCTGCATCTACGTATAAAGGATTTTTATTTTCTTTAAATCTTTTGCCCTGAAAAACCTCATCACAGATTTGATGCAAATTCTGCCAGTTTCTTTCGATTTTATGTAGATTATTTTCATAATTCCAATGCATTAAACATAAAAAGCGATCGATTTCACCCAATGTCTCAATTTCTAATTTACTCACATTTGATTTTGCTAAAACAGAGTCAGTAATTAATTTAAAGTGGCTTGTTTCTTCTGCAACAACTGCTAAAGAGTTCAGTGAAATTATTTTTTCATTTTCAAATTCCTGATATATTTTATGACCAAATTGAATGCCTATAAAAAATTCGTCATTCTCTATATTTTCTTCAAAAAGAATTTGCCCGCTGCACGCATCGATATCTTCTGAAGGATATAATACAAATTCTTCTATATTTTCTTCACTTTTTAAGGCATAATAGCGTGCCAAAATATTTAATGATACTTTACAACCTTGCGCAATTTTTTTATTTAACTTTACAGAAGACATAGTTATTGAACTTTCCGGGAATTGATCTTAATAGGATGAACGCCGCGGGCTATTAATTCTTTTTCCAGTTTTGCACTGGCTGTGTTGAGCCACGCATCGTAAATACTTAAGGTCGATCTGATATGATCTTGGTGGGTGGTCTGCTCGGATATATCAAGTAGTATCTCAACAGCCTTAGTAAAACTTTTACTCATTTCTTGATAAATTTGTGACATAGTTTCTTGATAGGTATTTTTACCTTTGAGAAGATGAGACAATTCACCGTAAGCCGATTCACCCATATTCACATAATATTTAATGTCAAAACTTTTTCGATTGAAATACTCTTGGAAAAATCCTGAAAAATAAAGGGCTGTGTCAGCAAGTTTTTTATATAATGCGACCTTTTCAACATGAGAACTTTCGAGAGCTTTTTTTAGTATAAGTACAAGACAATTTTCACTGTCTTCACTTTCATTGATCCGGACATGTTCACACAGTAAATTTACAATATAAAATTCAACATTTTCAGTTAATCTAAGCTTTTGTCTTTCTTGAGCTTCTACGACTTTTTCATGAAAGAACTGCACCGCATTGCTTTCATTCATCCAAATTGAATTTTCAAGTGATTTGGGAGCCATTAATGCCTCCAATGCCCTAATTTTACGAATATTTTAATAAATCATAAAATAAACTGACCCATTAGTCAATTTTAACTCTCTGTAAATATATCGACATCCTGTACAAAATTTTAAAGTCTTTTTTGCTATTGTTTATTCTTGATTGTAGCTAATTGTATGTTAAGTCATTGAAAGGTAAATTTGTTTACCAGCTGTGGCTTTCTCCCCTATATTATGGAGCATTTTACTTTGCCGCATATAAAAAACCATAAGCACTCAAAATTACTTTCTAATATTGAAGACACGCCCGAACTCATGATGAGCCGGAAAAACGATCATATCCGCATTTGTAAAACGGAAAAGATTGAGTCGGATGGTGAGCCTTTCTCTCAGTTTCATTTCATTCCAGAAGCGTTGCCTGAAATAAACTTTAATGATCTCGATTTAACACAAAAATTTCTTAATCAATCATTTGCAATGCCACTCCTCGTGACTGGCATGACGGGTGGAGTGGAAAAAGGACAAGAGATCAATGAGGCCATTGCCTTAGCAGCTGAAAAATTTAATATACCGATGGGTTTAGGCTCCCAAAAAATGCTGATTAAAAATTCTAAATTTAAAAAGCTTTTTGATGTGCGAAAAATAGCTCCAAATCTCTTTGTTATTGGCAATATAGGGGCGGTCAGTCTAAATTATGGCATAACTCTTGAAGACATTAAAAGATTAGTTGATGATCTTGAACTTGGGGCATTTGCGATTCATCTCAATGCTTTGCAAGAATGTATCCAACCCGAGGGTGAGCGAAATTTTTCACAATTGCTTGCAAAGATAGAAAAAATCGCCAGAAACCTTCATGTACCTGTTATTATTAAAGAAGTTGGTTCTGGCAT
Organism: Fluviispira sanaruensis; assembly: GCF_004295685.1. Taxonomy (NCBI): domain Bacteria; kingdom Pseudomonadati; phylum Bdellovibrionota; class Oligoflexia; order Silvanigrellales; family Silvanigrellaceae; genus Fluviispira; species Fluviispira sanaruensis. Next base: position 908,796 of record NZ_AP019368.1, on the reverse strand, counting down.
TTCTTCTGAAACATACCAGAAACTTGTTTCCGCTGGTGTTGCAGCTGTTGATGTCGGAGGCAAAGGTGGAACAAGTTGGAGCGCAATTGAAGGACTGAGATCGGACAAAGAAGGACAGAGACTTGGCGATTTATTTAAAAACTGGGGTCTCTCGACCGATGATTCACTGCTTTGTTGCTCTAGACTGAAAAGCGATCTTAAATACAATGTCCCATTGATTGCAACAGGGGGCATACGCAATGGTCTGCAGGTTGCAAAAGCGGTTGCACTAGGAGCCTCAATGGTTGGTGTTGGTCTGCCTTTATTTAAGGCAGCAGTATCTCCTCTTACTGGCGAAACTCCTTTGGAATCGGTAGAAAGAGAGCTTAATTTTTTTAGAAAGTCTCTTTCTATAACTATGTTTTGTGCGGGAGCTCATAATTTAACTCAGTTAAATTCTCGCATAGTTCAGGAAGTTCCATAAGAAAAGGTAACAACAATGGTAAAAGACGCACAACAAATCGTAGCAAGAACCACAAATAAGCAAACGGATGTCAATGCTAAGCCTATTATTCTTCAAGGCATGCCTTCTTCGAGCCGGATCCCAAATTTTGCCCAAATGAATTCCAAGTCGCGAGCACAAGCAATGGTTTCGCGCAATATCATAAGTTCAGATGAAGCTCATTATTTAAATAATTCTGGAGCACTCAATATTGAACAAGCAGAGAAGTTTATTGAAAATTGTATTGGTGGATACACATTGCCACTTGGAATTGCGACGAACTTTCTCATTGATGGGGAAGAAGTATTTATTCCAATGGCTGTTGAAGAATCAAGTGTTGTTGCTGCTGCAAGCTATGGTGCTAAACTCGCTCGCACTGGAGGTGGCTTTATTTCTGAGCCCACTGAAACCATAGCCACATGCCAAGTTCAATTTTTTGCCTCGCCATCGGAAAATATTTTCAGTCTTTTCGACACATCTGTTCAAGACAGAATCATTGAAGCCGCACAAATATGCCATCCTCGTCTCATTTCTCGGGGCGGAGGAGTCAAAAGCGTTGAACTGAGAGCACTTTCTAAACCTGGCTATTATGTGGTGCATGTGAACGTTGATACATGCGAAGCTATGGGAGCGAATATCGTAAATTCGATAGCGGAAGAAGTGGGACGATTGTTACCTGAAGTTATTCCCTGTGCTGTTGGACCTAAAATTCTCACAAATTTAACCACCCACAGAATAACAAAAGTAAAATGTGAAATTGATTTTAGTGCCCTTGAAAGAGATGGATATTCAGGAGAAGAAGCAGCCAGACGCATTTGCTCGGTTTGGGAATTTGCTGATCTCGATCCCTTTCGTGCAGCCACGCATAACAAAGGTGTTATGAATGGAATCGACCCAATTGTCATCGCAACAGGAAATGATTGGCGTGCTGTGGAGGCGGGTTGCCATGCATATGCTTCGTTATCAGGTGTTTATAAACCTCTTACGAAGTGGTTTATAAATGAAAACAATAGATTACAAGGTGAAATTGCCGTTCCGATCGCAGTGGGTACAGTAGGTGGTGTGACCACATTGCATCCTTCGGCGGCTGCATGCCTCAAATTAATGGGTTCACCCTCATCTGCAAAATTATCTGCTATCATTGCAAGCGTTGGTTTAGCACAAAATTTATCTGCTATCCGTGCACTCGGGTGCGAAGGCATTCAGAAAGGGCATATGGCATTACATGAAAAAAATCTAGAAATGATGAGAAAATACGACCATTTCCCAAGCATATCTGTGGTTGAAACAGATAACGCCCAAAAGTAAAGAAAACGTCAGAAATGTCTAAAATAAGTTTTTATGTCCCAGCAAAAGCCATGCTTTTTGGCGAATACGGCGTATTGTATTTGGGAAAAGCAATTGCTCTGACCTTCTATCAACACTCATTTCACATAGATATTCAGTTACAGCCAACTCAGTCTTCTGGAAAAGTCATTGTAAAAAGTTTATTTTTTAAAGAAAATCCCCTTGAATTTAATTTAACTGACAACTTAAATTCCAGTGACAATCGTGATCTTTGTTTTTTTAAGAATCTACTTCACCCTTGGAATCAGCATTTAAAAAATAAAAATTTGTACATTGAAATTAAAAATTCATTTAATCCTGACCTTGGTTTTGGCAGTTCGTCTGCGCTCATTGCAGGAATTTCCAAAGGGCTTTGGCAACTATTATTTAACGATATAGAATTCCTAGATAATGAACAATTTTGGAGTTCTGTTAGAGAATCCTTAAATCGCATACAAGGTTCTGGCAGCTGCTATGATGTTGCAGTTCAACTCGCAGCAAGCCAAGAAGATATTCCGACTGTTAAAACTCAACTTTGGCTTTTTCAAAATCGTCACGAGAGTTCGATACCAATAATTAAAAACATCACTCTTTCCGACAGAATTGAAAATTATGGTTTTTTTATAAAGACAAGCGTGTACTCTGATACCTCAAATATATTAAAATGTTTTCATTCTCAAGAAAAAAAGAAAGAGTTTGCTGCCCAACATGCATTACTTGCAGATAAATTCATAGAGGATTCTTCACTTTTGCATACAATTTCTCTTATGAAACAGTCTCTCAAAATTGCACAAAAACAAGAACTCATCCCTAAAAACATTTTGAATTTAAATAAACTTCTCGATAAATTAAATGATTTACAAATCCCCTATAAAACAATGGGTGCTGGTCATGGTGATTGCCTCTGGGTTTTGTATGATAGACATAAATTCATAAAGGAATTTGCAATACCGGACTCCGACATCCCTTTTGCATTTAATACAAATGGACAAGCCAAATGAAAAAAAATATTATTACAGATATTCCCACCAATCTTAAATTAATACAAGAAAAATTGTGTCAATTAAAAGAGGAAGGAAAATTTGAAATTCAAAATGGTGATGAAGGTTATTCATCTGCACCAAGTAATATAGCATTAATAAAATATTGGGGCAAAAATCTAAGTAGAAAGCAAATTCCTGACAATTCAAGTTTAAGCTATACCTTAGGTGGATTTCGCTCCTTTACTAAAGTAACGACACAAGGGCGATTCCTCCCTGAAACATATGAAAAAACAATTCCAATTAGAAATAAATTATATTTAAATAGCAAAGATATTGAATTTCCTATTCCTGAAAAAATGGATATTCTCATTCAATCAATTTTTTATAATTTTGCTGACGAAATCACGTTAAAAATTGAAAGTTACAATAATTTTCCCACAGCATGCGGAATAGCTTCAAGTGCATCGGGTTATGCAGCTCTCGTTGGTGCCATAGCCGATCTTCTCCAACTGAAAAAACATCTGTCAGCAATAGAATTGCATACTTGGCTTACGGAATGGGCGCGCTTAGGAAGCGGATCGGCAACGCGCAGCGTCATCCAAAGTTCTGAAGATTCTTTCATTAAATGGGAGTTGGAGGATAGCTGCAAAGAAAGTTTTACAAAAACTAGCGAATTGACTTTTCATCCCAAATGGAAACAGCTTGAACACTGTGTTTTTGTCCTAAATGCAAACGAAAAAAAGACTTCAAGTTCGGATGGCCATAAATCGGCTTCGACTTCCCCGTTACACAATGTGAGAGTAGCTGGAGTTTCTAAAAAAATCGCAATGATGACCAAGGCTTTAAAAGAGTTTGATTTTGACCTTGTTCAACAAATCAGCGAAGAAGATGCTTTTGCGATGCATGCAGTTATGCAAACAGGAAATCCATCCGCTTGTTACCTTGATGAAGATGTCAGCAAAGCTCTTGCCCTGTTTATTCAAATGCGTGACTCAAATGAAGTTTTGGCGTTTTGGACATTAGATGCTGGGCCAAATTTACATATATTATATTATAAAGATGCAAAACAAATTTTGACAGAATATCATGTTAAATTACAAGAATTATTGGATAGAGATATTAAAATATTCAAAAATGCATATCGAGGAGGACTTCTCATTGGTAAAAATGAATATTATAATATTATAGATAAAGAACTTCTTAAAAGCAGTTTAAATTGATTTTATTTTTTTGTTTTAGGGATACTTATGATTTTTTTAACTCAAATCGATTTGACTGCAACTGCATCTGGGAAAGCAATTCTAATTGGAGAGCATTCTGTTGTGTATGGTCACAAAGCCATAGCTCTCGCTCTGCCCGACGTAAAGCTCAATATCACTTTATACAGCCCCGAAAAATCACTTGAAGTCACAGAGTGGGACAATGCATGGTATACAAATGTAAGAGGGAATGCATTTATACCTGAAGAGAGAGTTACAAAACTCCTGAATAAAGCTTTTGCCAAAGCTCTTATGCTCTGTGGTGTGACTGATTCACTCCAATTACATTCACCACAGAAAATACTCATAGAGTCTGACATTCCGCTTGGTGGAGGGATGGGAGGAAGTGCAGCAATAAGCACTTGTTTGTTAAAAATTGCGAATCAAATATTTAACTTAACAAATAAAACAAAATTAGAGATGAGTTTTCAACAACAAATTCAATATGCAAATGAAATAGATTGTCTATTTCATTTTGGCAAAGCAAGTGGTCTCGATGCTTCGACAGTTGCAAGCAATGGCATGATTGAATTCACAAAGGGTGAATTGCCTAAATATATTCATAATAAAAAAGAATTTTGGCTTGCCCTCGTCGACACAAAAGAACGAGGGGAAACTGCAAATATGGTCAAAAATGTTGCTGAAAAACTCAATTCCCAACCTGTCCAAACAGAGAATGCACTCAATCAACTCGGCTCATTAGCAGAAAAATCAATAGTTGCATTAAATACAGGAAAGCTAAATCAATTAGCTGATTGTTTAAATTTAGCTCAAGAATATTTATGCGAAATGGGTGTCTCGACTGAAAAGATTGAAAATATTATTAAAAAATTCAAATCTGTCGGTGCTATCGCAGCGAAATTGACGGGTGCGGGCGGCGGTGGAATGGTTCTGGGTTTATTTGAAAATTATCCGGAAAATTTATACTCTTGCTTTGAGAAAGATTCTCTTTTTATCACGCGAGTCCCTCAAAATGACGAAAGATCGCCAAGATAATTCATTATCCATTGTCCCTATTAGTTCTGTTGCAAAAGAATCATTACAACATGAATTGCACATTAATACAAAAAATGCTTTGAGCCTTTGGGCACAAACACCTTTAACGCAAAATATTCAAGATGCAATTTTACATTTTATAATGAGTTTTCACAGTCCACACACCCAAAAAAGTTACTTAAATGATTTAAAAAATTTTATTTCATTTACAGAATACTTAAATTACAAATGTGAAAATCTGAATGATATTTCAGAGAATTTACTTATCCTGTGGCATGAATATTTAAATACACAAAAGAAATTATCGCAAAAAAGTATTCGAAGAAAGCTTGTCACAATCTCTTCATTCTTTGAATTTAATATTAAACGAAATTTAATAACAGAAAATCCAATGAGGTTCATAAATTTACCTAAAATAAAAGATGAAAGTAAAACAAATGCTTTTACTGAAGAGGAATCAAAAAAAATAATTGTACAATTAAGAGATGAGCTACAAAAAATATTACCCGATAAAATATCGAAGATAAGGCAATATAAAGCAGCTTATTTAAAATATGCTGTCATCAGTACTCTGTTTGCAATCGGTATGCGAGTGAATGAACTTTGCGAAATTAAAATGGGTGACCTTGAATTTAACAATGAATTCAGCCGAGTTCATTTAAAAACAAAAGGGAACAAAGATCACTTCGTATTTCTTCATGAAAAAATATCAGAAATTATTCAAAATTATATCAAAGATATACGTGCCTATGCAAAAGAAAATGATTTTTTATTTATTAGAACTCAAGGGGTGAAAAAAGAAACTAAATTGAGTCAAACTGCTATTTATTATATGATAAATTCTATTGCCCAAAAAATTGGAATTGAAAAAAAGGTCAGTCCTCACAGTTGCCGAGCGACCCTCGCTACAGTTTTACATAAAAAAGGAGTGCCCATCGCAAATATTCAAAAAATACTCAATCACAACAGTATATCAACAACAGCTATTTATATAAAAAAAGCCGATGAATTGCAGGAATCTGCTGCGACTAAAATCGATATACCAAATTTTATCCCTAAATAGATGTGCATTTTTTTAAATCATTTTCATCTGGCATTTTTACAAGAGCTTCTTTTGCCAATAACATTTGGATCTCATAGGCAGCTATGCAATGCACCCGAGTTGTAGGATGAACCAAATCCCAAAACAAATAATCGCGTGGATTTTGACAAGCAACATTTGGATTTGCCGGAGTGCTCGGCACGCCTAAATAACATGCTTTTTCCGAATTTTTAATGTTATATTGATTTGGATTTACCCTAATTTTTTCTAATAATTCTTTAGCATCGAAATACAAAAGTTTAAAATCTTTATTTTTCTTAGTTTCATTCATTATTCGGACACGCGTTTTAACGGCTAAGTTCTCTGCACGAGAAATATAGGATAGCATAAAACTTAATTTTCTGTAGACTTCAACTTCATTATTTAAGGCAATTTTACCTAAATCTGGCAGGTTCGCAACAAGAATGTTTAATGCGCCATTCTCTTTAAGCAGGAGAATTGAATTGGCGATATCAAATGATAAATTCCAAAGTGACATTAAAGAATCAACGGGTTTATTGAAATCCAATGTAAAAATATTATTTGACCCCGCCCAAACGACAAATAGAGTGTTTGCAGGTTTTAGTTCTCCACTTTTTAATTTCGGAATAAAATTTTCGACTTGCGTCAAAAGTGGGATAGCAAATGGATAACGTGCATTTATTCCTGAGGTCATTGCACCTAAATACGCAAAGTTTATTAGTTTTGCCTGTATTGAATTTGCAAAATATTCTGACCATACAAACCCATTCGTAGCGCGACCTTTATAATAAGGGGGCAACGGCATACGGTTAGAAGAAGTGGCTGATGCTTGAAAGTAATTGCCATTATCCGAAAGACTGTCACCAAATATTATGACATTTTTAATTTCATTTTTGCTTTCTTGGGCAAATGAAATGGAATACAAAAAAGTCATCACGACAAAAGCAATTCCTTTTTTAAGCATATATCACTCACTCATTATGAGGTTTACTCAATTCTTCCGCGCGCAGATTCTTACGTAATATCTTACCTATAGGAGATTTGGGCAGCTCTATTCTAAATTCAACAAATTTAGGAACTTTATAAGCTGTGATAAACTTTTTGCAGTGCTCAATAACTTGTTTTTCAGATAAATCTGAATCTTTTTTTACGATAAAAGCTTTTACGGCTTCACTCGTGCGTTCATTTGGTATACCGATAACAGCGACTTCACCCACACCCGGTAATTTTGCGATACAGTCTTCTACTTCATTTGGATATACGTTAAAACCACTTACGAGAATCATATCTTTTTTACGATCAACAATTTTAATATACCCATCTTGATCCATAACAGCAATATCGCCAGTCAACATCCAGCCATCTTTCAATACTTTCGATGTTTCTTCAGGCCGTTGCCAATATCCGAGCATGACCTGAGGACCTTTGACAGCAATTTCTCCCTCTTCACCGATCGGCACAGATTTACCTTCTTCATTGATTAAAAGAATATCTGTACTCGGTACAGGCACACCTACTGTATCTGATTTAACCACTCCATTGATAGGATTAAAACAGACAACGGGTGATGTTTCGGTTAAGCCATAACCTTCGACAACTGAAGTATTTGTTACTTTTAACCATCTTTCCGAAACTGCTTTGTGCAATGCCGCCCCACCAGCAATAGATGCTTTTAAATGAATAGGAGGGTTTTCAGAGAACCATTTTTCATTTAATAGACCATTAAAAAGAGTATTCACACCAGAAATCCAAGTGATATCTGCTTTTTCGAATGCTTTTTTTATATTTGTGAGTGGACGTGGATTGGGAATTAAAACACTGATACCACCCACTTTAAAAAATGTGATTAAATTAACAGTAAAAGCAAATATATGATAGAGAGGTAGAACTGTCAGTAATACTTCTTGACCATTTGTTATTTTTGATTTCCCCATTTCTATTATCTGATACATATTTGCAATAATATTTCTATGAGTTAACATAGCCCCTTTACTGATCCCAGTTGTTCCTCCCGTATACTGCAAAGCGCAAATATCATCTAAAGTAACAGTTATCCAATAATTAATAACATCTATATTATTTTCATTTAAAATTCTCTTGCCAGTTTTAAGAGTTTCTTCAAAAGGAACAGAATGAACTTCACAGGTAGGAATTTGTTTTCTAACATATTTTAATACTGATTTTATCAATATCTTTTTATGCAGTGAGAAAAGATCTGCAACACTCACTAATACAACTTTCTCAATTTTTGTATTTGGAATAACTTGTTTGAGTTTATCTGAAAACATATCAATTATGACAAGAACTTTTGCCCCACTGTCTAAAAACTGATGCTGCATTTCATGCGCTGTGTAAAGAGGATTTGCATTTACTATTGCTAGACCAGCTTTATAACACCCAAACACAACAATTGGATAGGCAAGGCAATTTGGCAATTGGATAGCAACTCTATCTCCTACTTTTAATTTCAATTCCTCTCTTAAATAAACTGCAAAATAATTTGAAAGTGCTTCTGTCTCTGCAAAAGTTATCATTTTATCCATGCCATTGGGGAGAATCATATGATAAGCAGTTCTGTCTTTCCAACGATCTGAGTTTTTTGCAACCATTTCTGCTAAATTATTATATTCAAAATTTTCTAATTCACAATTTGTCCCTTGCCCATAATGATTTTGCCAAGGACGATCTACACACTCAAAATTACTACCCGACATCACAGTTCTCCTCTAATGCACTTAACTCGAATTGTAGCGAAACATGAAGAAACGTCAAATTCAATCATACGAAATTGTTTCAAACATGTAGCATGTCATAACATCTTTAATGAAGTAAATTATCTTACATGTTATTTTTCAACTTTATCTTTTTGTCAATTACTTTATCGAACAATCTTTATTATTGAGAAATTAAAAAAAGTGAACATGGATAAAATCTATTTTTGAGTAAGTAAATAATATTTTAATTTCATATTCACAGAATAATTGTTGTTCTCATTTTATGTTATTCTTAAGAGTGAATGCATTTTTTATTCACAGTGCACATCCTTCCCTAGAGACAAAAAGAATTTGACACAAAAAGTCAAACTTGCAGCTAAAGTTTTTAAAAATGCAGCTAAACTCAAAGCAAACCACTGAAAAAAGGAGAGCGTCATGAGTGTGAATACAGTTAAAGGATCCGGAGTGATCACAAACCCCAATGCAGTTGCTGCTCCAGAAGCAGCCAAAGCTGAAAAAGCAGCGCCTAAAAGTTCTGCACAAGCAATCTATGCAAAGGTGAAAGATGCTCCAAGTGTTAAAGATGCAGCAAATGTGCAAATTTCCCCACGCGCTAAAGAATTGAGCATGGCTAAGAAAATTGCAGAAGATACTCCGGATGTTCGGGAAGATAAAGTAGCTCAATTCAAAGAGCAGATTAATAAAGGTGAGTACAAACCTGATTCAGGAAAAATTGCTGATGGAATTTTAAGGGAAGCTATTCGTGATGAAATAGCAAAAGATCCCAGCATAATTTTAGGATAATTTCACTCAAATTAATAAAGTGACATAAAAATGGAAGAACTATTATCTTTGATAGCTCAATTTAACGATATATTAAAAAAGCAAATATTAATATTTAGCGAAATTGTACCTATTTTAGATGAAGAAGAATCAGCTATCAGTAAATACGATTTAGCTGAATTAGAAAAAATTATAATAATAAAAGATCAAAACTCGAGAATTTCTCAATCGCTCGAAGAAAAACGTGTTATAACATTAAAAAAAATATGTTATATGATTGCTTTTGACAGTAGAGGTCACAATTTATCTCTGAATCTTTTTGCACAGGCATTTTCAACTTACACAAAAAATATTCAATCGCTTATCAGTCCAGAAACTTATGAGAAACTAAGAGATCTTGAAATACAATTTTTTAAAATTAAAGAAGAATTTGAAAATCAATTCGAAGTTATTTATCCAAGAATATATCGCAATCAGGTTGTTTTAAAAAAATTGCAGAGAAATGTATCTCTTTCATTGAGTCTGTTTCAATCAGAGGCTGAAGTTGGTATGAACTATGATTCATTAGGCAAAGCACAATCACTCAAACATCAAAGTAATAATTTCTCATCTGTGCGTGTGAAAGCATAATATGGTAGCAACACTAAACCACATCCTTAATTTAGGCAGTGAATCCTTACAAAACTCACGCACAGGAGTTGATGTAACAGGGCATAATATTTCCAATGCTCAAACTCCTGGATACAGTAGACAGCTTGTTAACCTAGAAACAAAATGGCCTATTGAATACGGACTCCACGTCTTTGGTGATGGTGCTCGAATCCAATCTATTCAACGCGCACATGATAAATTTATTGAAGGACAATTACGCAGAGAAGTACAAATTCAAAGTAAAACAGAAGTCCTCGCTGAAGGTTTAAAGAAAATTGAAAGTTTTTTTAACCCTGATTTGACCTCAACCGTTCGCGATCGCTTTGTGAGTTTTATGAGTTCAATCCGAGAACTTGCAAATTTCCCAGAAGAACCCTCTGTCAGAATCAATATGATTGAAAATGGAAAATCTCTTGCGCAAGCATTTAATGCCGCGCACGCAAATATTGTGCAGGTTCAAACTGATGCAAACGAAGAATTAAAACAAACGATTTCTGTGGTGAATCAAAAAATTGCTGAAGTTGCCAAGCTCAATGGCCAGATAAGAGAAATGGGCGCTGGTAACTTAACAGATGTAAATGACTTAGAGGATCGCCGAGATAAACTTATAAAAGAAATTGGCAGCATTGTTGATATCAACGCTTATCATGATAAAAATGATCAAATAACTGTCCGTGGCCCCGCTGAGTGTTTACTTGTTGAAGGAAATTTAGCTTCACGCTTTAAAATTGAAGATGTATATACACCAACCCATATGCCAGCTATTTTAATTTCTGAATTTGAAAAAGAACGATTCTTTGAAATGACAGATTATATTTCAAAAGGAAAAATGGGAGCTTTGCTAGATATTCGTGATCGCTATGCTCAACGCGTAAGAGACGACCTCAATGAACTTGCTAAAGGTTTTGCTGATAATTTTAACGAAGTCCATCGAAAAGGATTTGGCATAAATGATATGCATAATTTAAATGGGAGAGATTTTTTTGCTGGTTTGAGTGGCCCTGGAGAACCCGCTCAAGATCTCGAAGTGGATCTAGGTATAGTTTTTAATCCCAACGCAGTTGGAATTGCAATGTCGGCAGACACGCCTGGAGACAACGTTGTCGCAAATCAACTCATTAAGTTATTTTATGAACCGCTTTTTGATAACAATACTACAACAATTACAGGCATATATGACAAAATGATCAGTAAAATAGGTATTGCTGCTTTGCGCACAAAAGAAGAAGCTACGTCATCGCAAATTGTTTATGATCGACTCAAGTCGCAACGAGAAAGTGTTTCTGGTGTTTCCTTAGATGATGAAGCTGCCAATTTATTAAAGTACCAACATTTATTTACAGCTAGTTCACGAGTCATAACGACTGCAGATGAAATGTTTAAGACTGTGCTTGATCTAAAGAGGTAACAGATAATTTTTTGAGGAGGTGTTATGGCACTTCAACCTAGAATTTCAGAAATGTATCGGTATGGTGTGACAAATGACAGAATTGGGAATGTAAAAGCTATTGCCGATGATGTAAATGAAACAGCTGCATCTGGAAGAAAATTAAAAAGAATAAGCGATGATCCTGTTGGAACAATTCGTGTTTTAAGAAATAGAAGTAGAATTACAAATCTAGATCAATTTAGAAAAACTTTGGACTTTGGTAGAGGATATTTATCAAAAACGGAAGATGCTCTTTCTTCTATATACAATTCACTTATTCGTGCCAAAGAACTCGCCATTCAACAATCGAACAGCACTTACGATGATCCATCCCGTAAAGCAGTTGCTGCAGAAATAAAGCAAATATTAAATCATGTTATTATTTTAGGTAACACTTCTTATAGCGATAAATATGTTTTTGGAGGATTTCAAACAACTCAACCCCCAATTTCGCCAGATGGACATTATCTTGGAGATGATGGATTTATTTTTGTGCAAGTGGATGAGGATAGTTTTCGCCCTATCAATGTAAATGGGAGAGATGTCTTTGATGTACCTGCAGAACTTGAAGGAAAACGCCCCCCTTTAGTAAATATTTTGCAAAATATGTATGAATCCTTGTTCTATTGGGACAGAGAAAAACTCCACCAATCTATGGTCGACCTTGATAGTGTGATGAATTCAGTCATAACAACTACAGCCTCCTTAGGAGCTAGAAGAGTTGCTTTAGAAGATGTTGGAGAACGACTCGATCGAGGAGAGTCACAATTGCACAATGATACAAATAACATCGAAGGTGCTGATATGGTGAAATCGGCACTTGATTTAAAAAGAGTGGAAAGTGCAGTGAACTTTACTTTACAAGCTAGTTCAAAAATGCTCACACCATCGTTGCTTGAATTTTTAAAATAAATTTTTTAAAAAAATTATTCTTTATCTCATAAGCAAGATATTATAACTTTAATCTTCTGAGATAATTACATCTCCATTTTATGCGAGTAAAAAATGAAAATTATAATTTTATCGGGTAGCCATCGTGAAAAATCACAATCTGAAAAAGTGTCTAAATATTTACAGTCTGTTTTTATCAATCAACACAAAGTTTTACAGGTCGATATTATATCGCTTGCAAATAATCCCATACCTCTCTTAGATGATCAATATCTAAGTGGGAGTGATGAAAAATGGAAGGGAATTTGGCAACCGATTTCAAATAAGTTAACAGAGGCAGATGGGATTGTTATCGTAACACCTGAATGGCACGGAATGTCGCCTTCTGGAGTTAAAAATTTCCTATTACTTTGCTCAGCACATGAAATTGGTCACAAAGCGGGTTTGATAGTCTCCGTTTCTGCTGGTATGGGGGGAAGCTATCCCATAGCAGAACTGCGGATGAATACATCTAAGAATTCAAGAATATGCTATATTCCTGAACACCTGATCGTACGCGATTGTCAAAATGTCTTAAACAATTCGGAAGCAGAAAATCCAGCAGAAACTGTCTTAAGGAAAAGAATTGAGCACACAACAAAATTATTTTTAGCATATTCTGTAGCGTTAAAACATGTGCGAGAGAGTGGAGTGATAGATTTAAAAAACTATCCAAATGGTATGTAAAAATACATTTTTTTGACTGATAGGAATCAATATTCACTCCAGAATATTTCCATAAATTTATAATATCAATGGATTTATAAATTTATGGATGAAAACAATGAATAATAATCAAGAGCAGCTAAAAAAATTATTTAATATTCTCGGAGAGCTCAGACAAGAATTCAATCAACTTGATAAAGAAGCTGAAAATTTAAATGAAATTGCAATGAATGCTGCAGTTACTGCAGCACAAACTGGAAAGTCTATTAGGATCTATACCGAAATTTCAAACCAAATCGCATATTCTTCAAAAAAAATGAAAAACTTTATCGAAAAAAGTAGATTTGAAATTAATTCAATTTTTAATTTTACCTTAAAAGTTTTGTCATCTAACTCCCTTGATTATAAATTATCTAGTGCTATTAGCATTATAAAAAATAAATCGAATTTAAACTATTTACAGAAGAAATCTAAAGCCATTGAATTAAACTGGAAGAGTGATATTAAAAAAATCTCCAATCACATTTATCCTGCTAAAGCAATTTTAAAATGTATTTTACAGGTTCAATATAAGCTATTTGGAGCATATAATAGTTTAATTATTGAATCCATTCATTTAGATGGTAATCAAAAAACTGCAATATCAGCATTATCAGATAATTTAAATAACTCATTTGAAAATTGTATTTATTGTATCGAAAAATTATTTTTCATTTTAAAGAAAATATGTAGACTTATTAAATCACTTTAGTATGGCGGAGTAGCAATGCTAAGAACGGTATTACATGATGAAAATAATAGTAAGTGGATTATGTTTGGGCGAGATCCAGAAAAAAATAGTCATGTAATTGATACAAATGAGTATCTTGTGAGTTCTGGAAATGAGTCAATTTTACTTGATCCAGGTGGAATTGAAATCTTCCCATCTGTTTTAACTTCAGTATCTGAAACCGTAGATATAAAAAATATCAAAGCTTATTTATGCAGTCATCAAGATCCAGATATTATGTCATCCTTACCATTATGGCTAGGTATAACACCAGATGCAAAAATATATCTTTCTTGGTTGTGGTCAGGATTTATTTCACACTTTGGTTGTGAATATTTTAAAAACTTTGAACATTTAGCAGATGAGGGTGCTACTATTGAATTAGGTAGCAATAAATACGAATTTATACCTGCTCACTATTGCCATTCTTCAGGTAACTTTCACTTTTACGATCCTACTGCAAAAATTCTCTTTACCGGCGATATGGGAGCAGCTTTGGTACCAGTCAATTACCCAATTATTGTTGAGGATTTTAAAGAACATATAAAATATATGGAAAAATTTCATCAACGCTGGATGCCATCTAATAAAGCAAAAAATAAGTGGGTAAATCGCGTCCGCAAATTAAATCCAAAAATACTTTGTCCGCAACATGGCTCAGTATTTATGGGTGAAAATGTAAAAAATTTTTTAGATTGGATTGAGGGACTCGAAGTAGGAATTGCAAAATAAATGAGGTAAATAGAATGAATTATGAATTATTAAAAGCCAAAATGGATAAAATCTCAACAAGCTTTAGTGCTTCAGCAAACAATGTCAATGAATTATCTATTTCACTCGAAAAAATAGAAAAAATAATTTTTATGATAAGAGATATATCTACTAAAACTGATCTTTTATCATTAAATGCTTCCATTGAAGCAGTTCGTGCTGGGCAAACAGGTAAAGGCTTTGCGGTCGTAGCAGATGAAGTTGCAAGATTAGCTGAAAAAACTCAGGAGTCTATTTCGGATATTGAAAGTGCGGTTGATTCTTTTAAAGATGGATTTGAAGAGTTAAAGTCCTTTTTTAACAGCACCAAAGAAATCATTAAAGAAATATCTGAACAATCAAGTGCAAGTTGAGTTTGAAAAACATTCAAACCAAATAAGGATTTGGAATGGATTTTAAAGATGAATTGCTTCAAACTTATATAGAAGAATCAACTGATATAATTGAAAGAATACGAAAAAAACTTGAAAATTTTCAAGAATCATCAAATAAACAAGAAAGATTTCAAGATATATTAAGAGCTATTCATACTATTAAAGGTAATTCCGGTACACTCAATTTTTTTGAAATCAAATCAATCACCCATGAACTTGAAAGCAATCTCCTTGTTTATAAAACAAAAGAAGAGGAAATACCTAAAAAAATACTTGATAATATTTTTAAGTACACTGATTACCTAGAAAATGAAATAATAAATAATAATCTTGAAAAAAATAATGCAATAGTTAGCACTTCAAATGAAACTTTTCATATTTTTTCTCAAGAAGAAGTTCCCCATCTCAATATACAAGAAAATTTAAATACTGAGAAAAGTAATGATTTTTCTAAAGAGAAAATCGCAAAAGAAAAATTCGAAAATAAATCAACAAATTCATCAAATGAAATCATAAGAGTCACTGCTGAAAAAGTTCAACAAAATTTTGATATCATATCAGAAATATTTTTAATCAGAAATCAAATGAAATATCTTGTAGACTTACACTATTTGAAAAAAATTGAGAATGATTCCTTTTTTCAAAATTGGGATTTTTTAGATAACTCTCTACGCAAATGCATTGGCGAGCTTGAACAGATTGCTTTGTCAATGCGTATGATGCCGATTAAGTCACTGTTAAGGCGAATGGAAAAAGCAGTTAGAAGCTATTTAGATGAGCATAATGATAAAGATATTGTCGTACAAATCGATGGAGAAGATATCGAGATTGATAAGAAAATACTTGATTCCTTAGCTGAACCCCTTATTCACTTGACAAGAAATGCGATGGATCACGGTATTGAAACAATCTTAGAACGTAAATCCTTAGAAAAACCACCCAAAGCAATTATAAGGCTATCTGTACAAATTATCGCGAATGAAGCAATTATTAAAGTAAGCGATGATGGGAGAGGCATTGATGAACAAAAAGTCTTAAATTCTGCAATTAAAAAAGGGATGGATGTTAAAAACATCACTTCTAAAGAAGAAATTTTAAATTTAATTTTTTTACCTGGTTTCAGTACTGCAGAAAAGATCAGCGATATTTCAGGACGCGGTATTGGACTCGAAGCTGTCAAAAGCTATGTAGAAAGCCTTGGCGGCAATCTTTCCATAAAAACTGAAATAAATAAGGGAACTGATTTTATTTTAAGATTACCTCTCGGTATGTCCGTTGTTCCTGTCATCATAGCCAAAGCAAATGGTTATCAATTTGCCATATTAAATAATGATGTTTTTGAACTTAAAAATGTTTTGCCAAATGAAATTGTGAAAAATGGAAATGAAACCTATTATAAACGTGGAAATGATTTTATTAAATGCTTTAATATCGAAGATTATTTATATAAACACTTAAAAAAAGACAAAGAAATATTTAATTATAAAGAAAAAATTCCTTTATGCATTATAAGTTATGCAGGAAAAATTGCTGCAGTTCAAGTAGGAGAGTTTATCTCAAATGCAGAAATTGTGGTGAAAGAGTACCCTTCAATTTCTCCTGAACTTCCATATATTTCAGGTGTTTCAATTTTGGCCACTGGTGAATCAACATTTGTTATTTCACTGACTAAATTATGCGATAGAATTACAAAAAAGTCTTTTGGCAAAAATTTAGGTCAATGGTGTCAGCATGAATAATATCAATAAATTATTTTCAAATCAAAATACTTCCTTGACAAATTTGAAAATTCAAAGCGAAGTGGCAACAATCGAGTATTGCACACTCGTGAAATTAAGCATTAATAATATGCATTATGCTTTAGATATAAAACATGTGCATGAGATCGTCGACGCTATCGAAATTGCTCCATATCCAGAGAAAATTAAAAATCATTTAGGAATAATAAATATTAGAGGGAAAATACTTCCTGTGATAGAAATTGAAGAATGTAAAAATAAAAAGAAAAAAGATAAAGAAAAAATAGTAGCCATTGCATTTTCAAATAATAACTTATTTACTTTAAAATGTGACAAAGTTCAAAAGTATTTATATGAAAAAAATGCTTTAGTTCCAGGACAAATAATCAACTTAAATAATGTTCCAACCTATTTTTTAGACGAAGAGGAATTCAACACTCTAATGAGATCGTTAATATGAATGAAAAAAATATCAATGAAGATAAAAATATATTAATATTACCATTTTCAATCATAAATGAAAATCAAGAAATCAACTTTTGCTTAAATGTTCAAAAAATTTCCTCAGTAATAGAGCTTGACAAATTTACACAAATCCCAGGAGAAATTAAGCCTTTTAAATTTATTGTCGATATGAATTCTATACCAGTTCCTGTATTGGAAATTTTACATTTACAAGCTTCAAGTGAGCTCAAAAACTATGCGAATGAGATCCCAAAGCTTAAAAAACCTAGAAAAACAAAAAAGAGAATAATAATATGCAATATTTTAAATATTTATATCGGAATAATTGCCGATCAAACAAAGAAAATACAGATGCAAAAAAATGAAAATATCCTCCCTCCCCCACAAATTTGGGAACAAAGCAAAGACTTATTTGTAAGTGGACTTATTAAGGAAAAAGATTGCTATAGATATATTTTTGATATTGAAAAATATATTATCTCTTTCGGTTTTAATCCAGGAGAAGTGGCAAAAGATAAAATTACAGATTATAATTTCTCTGAGAAAAAAGCACTCATTGTAGAAGACTCTTCTGTCTATCAACTCCTTTTAAAAAAACTTATGGAAAAATATGAAATTGAAATTGATTTAGCAAAAAACGGAAAAGATGGCTTAGATTTACTTTTAAAAAATCAGAATAAATATGATTTAATTATTTCTGACATTGAAATGCCTTATATGAATGGGATTGATATGGTCAGAGAGTATAAGAGACAAAATAAAGAAAAATCGGCTCCAGTGATATTCCATACAACTATTTCAAATGCTAATCTAGAGCGAGATTTGCAGAACGAAAAACTTGGTATTTTTCTTGAAAAATTTGAAGAAAAGCATCTAATGGAAGCCATAATCAATATTTTTATCAGAAAATAATTATCATTTTTCTATGAATATGATAGTTTAAGAGTTTAGAGAATTTTTTAATGCGCTAAATAATGCCATTTCCAATGCCTATGTTGAAATTTTTGGAAAAATAACCCTTAAACTTTCTTATTCATAAATTTTTAATAAAGACAAAAACCCTGAAAAATAGATAATTTGTGCAACTGATATAACTCAACATATTAAAGAAAAAAAAAGAATCGAGGATGATTATTAGAGAAAAAACTACCTCATTTATATACTTGATAATAAAAATGAATTCAATCTTATTTTAAAAGATATATCAAATAAAAACTCAATCCTTCTCGATTGCGAAAACTCAGATCAGGGAAAACTCATTCTTCATGAATATAAAAATTGGTTCTCTAAATTTCATTTAACTCAAATTTCAACTTTAATTAATAATCTTGAATTAGAAATAATTGAAAAAAGAAATATAAAAATCCATGTTTAAAATAATTTTTTTCTTTATTTATCTTTATAATTTCAAATTAATTGATTAAATTTCTAGATACAAATTTTGAAATAATTGGAATTCGAAAAAAATGCAACAAATCTCATTTTAATAAAATACGCAAAAAAATACTTGATAAAAATTTATTTAAGCTGTATTTTTCAAAAAATTTATTTGGAGATTTTATGAGTAAGTATTATTTATATTTTATTTTGACTCTATTATTTTTCTATCCAGCATACTCTTATTCTAATGAATCAAATTATTCTGAAGAATTTTCAAACAACAACAAAAGCAGTATACGAATTGATCTTTTATTTGGGGCTGGTTATATGATGTGGGTTTGTAAAGACTCTGGTAAATCATGCTCATCTTCATTTACAATTACAAATGGAACCGTTGTTGATGTAGAAAAAAATGATATTTTTTATATTGGCATTCATTCTCTACCGCAAATTTGTGATTTTTATAGAGTCATAAAAAGCCATAGTTTATCTGTCATTTCTTATTGGGGAACAGTTTTTAAACCACATTTTACAATTTATGGCGATGACGTTATTCAGTTTTTAAATCGAGAAAAAACTTATAATCTTGTATCTGGATGTCCTAAATTTATGAGAAAATATTATGAAAAATAAAAATATTAAAATTACTTCTACCCGCAGAAAATTTTTATCTAATATCACAAAAGCAGCAGCTATTGGGACAAGTATAAATACAATTCCATTTTTTAAAATAAATATTGCAAATGCATTATCATTACCCAATTTTCCACAAAATATAAATGTATATCTTGAAAAATTTGAAAATTGGTCTGGTGAGTTAAAAGCAAAAGCTTTATGGACGTGTGCGCCAAAAAATAGCGACGAAATAATTACGATAATCAATTGGGCAAAAAAAAATAATTTTAAAGTGCGCCCGAAAGGAAAACAACACAATTGGTCTCCTCTCACTCTTGCAAACAATAGCGATCTAACAAGTAATATTATTTTAGTTGACACCAAACTTTACCTTAACAATGTAACTATCGACAAATTCCATTACCCATTCCATGTCACAGCCCAAACTGGAATCACGATGGAAGCGCTTGCTACACAACTTGAAGAATATGATCTCGGTTTCTCCTGTTTACCCGCTCCAGGCGAACTCACTCTAGGAGGAGTCTTAGCAATAAATGGCCATGGCAGCGCTGTATCGCTAGTGGATGAAGACAGTCATTCTTCGCACCACAACTATGGCTCACTCAGTAACCAGATAGATTCCTTAACAGCAATTGTTTGGGATGCAGCAAGTGATCAATATATTTTAAAAAAATTTCTAAGATCACACCCACAATGCCAAGCTTTTCTTGTCCATCTTGGCAGAGCTTTTATTACCGAGGTCACATTACGAGTTGAAAAAAATCAGAGAATTCGCTGCCAAAGTATTATTGGAATACCAGCTGCTGAAATTTTTGGTGATCCCCTGACTTCAAAATTTAATTTTTCACATTTTATAAATAAATCAGGTAGAGCTGAAATTATTTGGTATCCATTTACCGATAAGCCTTGGTTAAAAGTTTGGAGTATTACGAATGAGAAAAAGCCTGAATATTCTCGAGAAGTCAACAATCCTTACAATTATCCTTTTTCAGATAATATCAGCGAAAATATGTCGAAAATGATACAATCAATTGTTGCTGGACATACAGGCATTACACCTCAGTTTGGAAAATTGATGTATTATGTGACCGCCGCAGGATTAGAGTATTCGAATAGCTTTGATTTATGGGGCTGGTCTAAAAATTTACTTTTGTATATTAGACCTTCCACAATGAAAGTCACTGCAAATGGATATGTTGTCATAACCAAAAGAGAAAATATTCAAAAAGTATTAAATGATCTCTATAAGCAGTATAATTATCTTATTGACAAATACAGAGCTCAAAGTAAATATCCGATTAATGGTCCACTGGAAATTAGAGTAACAGGGTTAGACAATGCCAGGAACTTAACAGATACTTCTCCAATTTTATCTTCAATTCATAAAGTAGACTCACATCCTGATTGGAATGTTGGTATATGGATAAACGTTTTAACACTACCTGGCACACCCTTTGCCAATCATTTCTATACAGAATTAGAAGAATGGATCTATACAAATTATTGTGAACCTTATGCAACAGTCCGTGTCGAATGGTCAAAGGGTTGGGCTTATAATCAAAGTTCAGCTTGGGTTAATAAAAATATGATCCGAAATATAATATCTACATCTTTCAAAAACAAAGATGATGACAATTCGGATTGGGATCGAGCCGCATCTATTTTAAACGAAAATGATCCCCATAGAGTTTTCTCTTCACCCCTCATTGATTCTTTAAATATATAATCTTTTAAATAACAACATGCCGAACATGATCGCCTAAAAGAGAACTATAAAAATCTTCAACACAATTTCCATCAAAAGCAACGAGAGCTGCTTTTTTACCAATTTCAAGCGAGCCATATATTCTTTCCAATCCTAAGGCAAATGCAGCATTTATTGTTACGCCAGCAATAACTTCTGCTAACGAAAATCCGCATTGTGATAAAGCCAAATAACTCGAGAACCAGATATTGTTCATAGGAGAACTGCCAGGATTAAAATCCGATCCTATAGCGACTTTAATTCCAGACGCCCTAAAACGTTTTGCATCGACATAAGGTATTTTACTAAAGAAACTTGTTGTTGGTAAAGCAACAGCTCCTACTCCAAGTAAAGCAAGCCGGCCTAAATCTGACTCTGTTGAATATTGGCAGTGATCGACAGTCAAAACACGACCTCTTTGTCTTCTTTTACTCGCTGTTTGTTCAAGTCTGCGTGCTAGTTCTGCAGCTAATTCAGCACCCCCACTGCGAGAAAACTCATCTGAATGAATATGAACATCAAGCCCATGCTGAAGAGCTGCTCCTAACCAACGTTCGGATTGTTCCTTGGTAAAGTAGTTTCTTTCAAGAAAAATATCTGCAGCTAGTGGAAAAGATATTCCCTTTTTAACAGCCTCTTCACCGAGTGCTGCAATATTTGGTAAATCTTCTACCAGAGCTTGAATATAATTATCTAAACCTCTGTACTCTGGACTTGCAGCATGAGGCCCCAAATATGTCGGGCACAAGAGAGGTAATTCGTTTGCATCTTTGCCAGAATGAGCTTCATAAAGTGCTTCAAGCATTTTTCTTTCTTGCACTGGATTTAAACCATAACCTGTTTTTGCTTCTAATATGACAATTCCACGCGCAAGAGAGTCTATTGCATTTAATTTATAAAGTTCAGAGAGTTCTTGTGTTGTAACTTTCCGAGTGGCTTTCATCGTAGCAACTATGCCACCACCCTTTGCAGATATTTCTTCATAAGTCATTCCCTGCGATTTAAGCACTGTTTCATTCGCCCGGCTTCCAGCAAAAATAGGGTGACTGTGACAATCAATCAAACCAGGAATAATAACATATTTAGAAGAATCAACGACTTCAATTTCGCCTAAATTATCACTTTTATTTAAAAGATCTTCACCTATATCAGAAATAATTCCATCATTAATTAGCACATCACAATTCTTTATTACGGACAATCCCTTTTGAGATAGACTGTCATTTTCTAAAGAATCCCAATCTTTTAAAGTAACGACGCATGGAGAGTTTTTAAAAAGAATTTTTTTATGCTTTTTTGTCGACCAAATTTTTGCAGCCATAATTCACCTCAGTCCTTAAGGACACGTGGATAATAATGAGGAGAGTTTTCTTCAACTTTACCAGACATTTGCTCATATGCAATGTTTTGTGCAGTTTCATAACCCGCATCTGCATGGCGAAAAATACCCATAGCAGGATCAAAAGTTAAGACACGTTTTAAACGTTCAGAAGCCCCATCACTTCCATCTGCTACGATAACCATTCCCGCATGAAGAGAATAACCCATACCAACTCCTCCTCCGTGATGAAAACTCACCCAAGAAGCTCCGCTGGCAATATTCCCAAATGCATTTAAAAGAGCCCAATCCGCCACAGCATCACTTCCGTCTTTCATCCCCTCTGTTTCACGATAAGGAGATGCCACACTGCCGCAGTCAAGATGATCTCTGCCAATCACAATGGGACAACTTATTTCTCCATTTTTTACCATCTGATTCAAGAGTAACCCTGCTTTTAATCTATCACCATACCCTAACCACAAAATTCTGGCAGGCAATCCTTGAACAGAAATTCTTTCAGAGGCAACCTTGAGCCAGCGTTGGATTTCTTCATAATCTGAAAATAAATTAAGCAGTGCGGCATCTGCTTTTTTGAGATCACTTAACTCTCCACTCAGCATAGCGAAACGAAAGGGACCCTTGCCTTTACAAAAGAGCGGGCGAATGTATTCCGGAACAAACCCTCTGATTTGAAAAGCATTTTGAATTCCCGCTTTTTCTGCCATCGCTCTAATATTATTTCCATAATCAAAAGTTGGAATCCCTCGCCCCTTTAATTCCAACAAACAATTTACATGTTTCGCAATACTTGTGAGCACATCTTTTTCAACGAGTTTGGGGTTCGATTTTCTTAATTTTTCGACTTTTTCTAGAGAGTATCCTTGAGGTACATAGCCATAAATGGGATCATGTGCTGACGTTTGATCTGTTACAAGACTCGGTTTAAAATCTTTTCTCTCGAGTAATTTCGGTAAAATATCAACAACATTACCAATAATAGCAATACTTTTAGCTAAGCCTCTTTCTAAATGATTGTTGAGCGATGCCATTGCAGAATCAATATCGTCATATATTTCATCGAGATACCTAGATTTCAAACGCATTTCTGCGCGTTTTCTATCCACTTCTACCCCTAGAAAACAAGCTCCCGTTAAAACGGCAGCCAATGGCTGAGCCCCTCCCATGCCGCCAAGACCTGCAGAAAATATAAATTTACCTTTACTTTTACCCTGATAATGCTGATGAAAAGCTTCATTAAAAGTCTCAAAAGTTCCCTGCACAATCCCCTGTGAACCAATATATATCCAGCTTCCAGCAGTCATCTGTCCGTACATCATGAGACCTTTTTTCTCGAGCTCATCAAAGTGATCCCAATTTGCCCAATTTCCAACTAAATTACTGTTTGCAATCATGACCCTTGGAGCATTTTCCCAAGTCTTTATGCGCGCAACCGGACTGCCACTTTGAATCAATAAACTTTCATCATTATCTAACTCTTGCAATGCTTTTGTGATGTTATGGAAATCAGGAAGCGAGCGAGCCGCTTTACCACGCCCCCCATAAACCACAAGCTCTTCAGGGTTTTCTGCAACTTCTCTGTCTAAATTGTTGAGAAGCATACGTAAGGCTGCTTCTTGCAACCAACCTTTTGTATTGAGTGCAGCACCTCTAGGTGCAGGATTACCTGGAATGAAAGTTTTTGTTGTGAATAAACGTACATTATGGATAGACATAAATATCCTCGCTTTTTTTTAAAGAGGAGAAAGGAAAAAAATGATTTGGACGGGTCCAACAGCTTCTTATGATTCATCAACACAATACTTCATTCCAGAGCATCTGAAAAATGATTTCGGAAAAATTGATGCTGCATTACGTGGCTTTATGACTGAGCCACGTTTGGCAAAAATGGAAAAAGTAGCTGGGAAAAGAAGCAGAAAAGTATTAACAGTTTTTGAAAACACCCATCATGCTCACAATATAAGTGCAATATTAAGAACAATCGATGCATTTGGTTTCCTTGATCTTTTCTTTCTTTATTCAAATCAAGAAATGCGATTTCGCACTGCAGATACGATTGATAGGGGCGCAAGTCAGTGGCTCATGCCTAAAAGGCTTGTGTCTATTGAAAAATGCTCACATATTTTGAAACAAAATGGCTATAAAATCATACTTGTTTCCTTACCGGATTTTTCGCGAACAGCTCAACATTATAGCGAAAAAATTCCATCATTTTCAAGCAATCAGTTTGATAGCACTGCTTTTAAAGAATTCATGGGTGATAAAAAAATAGCCCTCATTTTTGGCAGTGAATTGCATGGTGTTTCTCCTGAGTGGCAAAATCATGCAGATGCTTATATCTCAGTTGAAATGTATGGATTCATGGAGTCCCTTAATGTTTCAGTCTGTGCTGGAATTATTTTACAAGCTTTGCGTGAATTTTTTGAAAAAAGTTCCGAAAACCATCTTTTATCTGATTTAGAGAGGAAATTAGTGATTGAGCATTGGATAGCTAAAACTTGCTCAAATGCTTATGAGTATATAACAAATCGCAAACCTGAGTTGTTACCTTGGTTCGAATATGTCCGCAGTGGCAATTTTTTTCAACCCATGATCTCACTAAATGATCTTACTCTCAAACCCGATAAGCCTTAAGTTTAATGACTCTTAGAATTCTATAAGAAGGTTTTCTGAATGGATGATGCTAAGCTCAATATACTTGTAGTTGAAGATGATGA
This sequence comes from Fluviispira sanaruensis, assembly GCF_004295685.1. Taxonomy (NCBI): domain Bacteria; kingdom Pseudomonadati; phylum Bdellovibrionota; class Oligoflexia; order Silvanigrellales; family Silvanigrellaceae; genus Fluviispira; species Fluviispira sanaruensis. The sequence continues at coordinate 883,581 of NZ_AP019368.1, read as the reverse complement.
GTATATTAGTAAAGTTATAAACAAAGAATTCAGTGTGCTTAATTATGAAACACATATATTATCAACTTTAGCAGAGGCTCGAAATTATATAACTGATAACGCTAAATTAATTGACCTTTTTCTATTGGATTTAAAATTACCCGATGGTGATGGGTTTACTTTACTGAACTTTATTAAAGAAAAAAATCAGGAAGCACCTATTATAATTATGACTGGGCATCTCAGTAATAAAATTGTCAATCGAGCTATTCGGCAAGGTTGTTACAATTTTTTAGAAAAACCATTTTCGGTACAAAAAGATATATTACCTATAGTTAGAAGATCTTTATCATCAGTTCTACTAAAAAAAGAAAATCATTATCTTAGTGAACAAATGTTACACACTTCTAAACTCACAGCCTTGGGAGAATTGTCCGCAACTGTTGTTCATGATATCAGAGGTCCTCTTGGAATAATACAACTTACGTGTGAAGATTTAAAAGATGATTTCGACGAAAAAAACTCATTAACCAAAGAAGAACTCAACGATCATATATATCAAATAAATAAAGCTTGTGGTAAAATAAAAAAACTTGTTGATCATCTAAGAAACTATTCAAGAAATGATCATTCAGAAAAAGAAGAATATATTGAAATTAATTCATTAATAGAAAATAGTTTATTTATGGTAAAGCAAAAACTAAGGAATTTAGGGATAAATGTTATCAATGATCTAGATAATCATCCTCATAAAATTGTAATTAAATGCTTTCCAAATAAATTTGAACAAGTCTTAATGAATCTAATGAGCAATGCTTGTGATGCAATGAAAGATCAAGCTAAAAAAGATCTCTCTATCAAAGTATTTATTAATCAAGGTTATTTATATATATCAATCAGTGATACAGGAACAGGTATTCCAGAGGATATTAAAATAAAAATTTTCGATAGCTTCTTCACGACAAAACCTAAAGGCGAAGGCACAGGTTTGGGTTTGAGTATTGTTAAAAATATTGTAGTGGAACATGGGGGCGAATTGCTCTTGGAGTCTGAACTTGGAGTTGGTTCCATTTTTACAATTAAGCTCCCCACATCAAAAATACTCAGAGGAGAAAATGATAGTAGTGATCCTTCTCCTTCAAAAGCTGCTTGAGACAAAAAATGAATTTAAATAGTTATATATTTGCTGATGAAGAACATATAAAAAGAGAAAAAGCTAAGGTCAAAGGCGCTAAGAAAAGCCGCTGGTGGCAACAAAAATGTGCTCCTGGTCTATGTGCATATTGTGGAAAAAAATTTCCTTTCAAAGAATTGACAATGGATCACATTGTTCCATTAGCACGCGGTGGCACAACAACTCCTGGAAATGTTGTCCCCGCTTGTCGAGAATGCAACAAAAACAAAGGAGTTGACACTCCAGTTGATCTCATCCTTAAAAAATTATGATAGAATAAGAAAAATACTCTATTTTTGCGGGTTAAATTCTTATGGCATCAACTGTTATTGAATTATCTCCAGATATGACATTTTTGGTTGTTGATGACACCCCTGCCTCCCGTGAAACTATTGTTAAAACATTAAAAACTTTAGGTTTCAAGAATGTCACAGAAGGGACAAGCGAAGGCGAAGCACTCAAACTTTTACAAGAAAAAGAATATGGTTTTGTTATTTGTGAAAAAGATATGCGCCAACTTGGCGGATATGAATTTCTTATGGAAATGCACGAAAATTTAGAAATTAAAAGAGTTCCCTTTATGATCGTTGGCACAGAACAGTCAAAAGAAGATCGTCTCCGCTTTCCTGAAGCAAATCCTGATGGATTTTTAAAAATGCCTTTCGTCATGAAAGACCTTTCAACACAAATTTCTCAAACACTTATGCGCTACCGTGAAGGAGAAAATATTGAAGTTGATTATGAAATAGCGCGCGATCTTTATATGAATGGAGAATACGAACAGGCCCTGGGTTGGTATAAAAATATTTCAATGAAAAATTTAACCTCAGCTCGAGCATTTGTCGGAATTTCACGATGCAATAGAGCTTTAGGTAACAATGATGACGCTGTTAAAAACCTCAAATTTGCCATGCAAAATAATAAAAATCATGTACAAGCTTATATAGAATATGGAATCTGTTTACTTGCGACAGATCAAAAACAAGCAGCCTTAAAAGCCTTTGAACAAGCCATAAATATAAACCCTAAAAATCCAATGCGTTATGAAGAATCAGCAAATATATTAACACGCTGTGAACTGTATGAAGAAGCTGAAAATTTTTTAATGCGCGCAGTTAATATGAAAATCGTCTATCCTAAACTCTATGCACAAGTCGGAAGAAATTTCCTATCGCAAAAAAAGAAAGACAAAGCACTTGATTTTTTACAAAGGGCAAATGAGCAAGATCCAAATAACCCGAGTTTCTTAAATAGTATCGGTATTTGCTATAAAGAAATGGGGAAATTCGAAGAATCAGTTAATTATTATAATCTCGCATTAAAAATCACACCCAATGACGTCAAAATTATGTTTAATAAAGTTTTATGCCTTATTACAATGAAAGAATATGAAAGAGCTAAAAAAGTCTGTCAAAGTATATTAAAAATTGACCCTAAGTTTGAACGTGTTCAACAAAAAATAACTGAAATCGATAAATTAGCTGCCGAATCAACTGTTGAAATTAAATACAGAGGGGTTATTCCAAAATAATTATGAATAATCAAGCAAACTTTCCTTTTTTAGATGAAGAAGTCATTAATAACATGAAAGAACTTGGTAACGGGGATGAAGCCTATGCTGATCGTCTTTTAATTGTTCAGCTCATGTCTGTTTACTTAGAAAATTTACCAGAACGCGTAGCTGAATTAACTGAAGCTATGAAAAAAAAAGATGCTCCTGTCATCGAACGCTCAGCTCATACATTAAAATCGAGTTCACGTTTGATTGGCTTAGCGGCTTTAGCAGAAGATTGCCAAGTTCTTGAAGATATGGGGTTTGATAAAAAGCTCGAGAATGCACAGCCTTTATATGAAAAGATTGTTGCTGCTACAAAAAAAGCTGTGGATGTTCTAAAAAATAAAATAATAGAAATTGAAAAAACTTAAGAGGAGTTTGTTGTGAGTGGCAAAAGCGTCTTAATCGTCGATGATGCAGTCGAAACGCGACTCTTTTTAAAAGGAATTATAAAATCACTCGGATATACACCTATCGATGCTAAAAGTGGAATCGACGCTTTAAAAATACTGGGAGATCAAAAAATTGATCTCGTCATTCTTGACGTTCTCATGCCAAATTTTGATGGGTACCAAACCCTAGAATTTATTAATCAATTGAAAAAGACGCAAAGCATTAAAGTGATATTTTTCAGTGGTAAAAAAGGTGAACTCGACCAAACAAAAATCGATGAACTCAAACCAGATGATTTTATCCACAAAACCGTTGATATCCAAGTATTAAAAACAAAAATCAAAAAACTTGTAGTTGGAGGCGAAGGACAAATTCCCCCATTAACACCACCTCAAGCTTCTCCTGCGCAAGCACCCATACCAGCAAAACACGCAGCAGCTCCAATCGCGCAGCCCCCCAAAGCAGTAGTAAATACTCCTGGCCCAGCAAAACCAGTTGCGGTTCAACCTGCAACAGCGGCAGCCAAAGCAACACCAACTGCAGCAACGAAGCCAGCACAACCTGCTGCCCCTGCCGCTGCAAAACTGGATCTCAGCGCAACGATTACGAATATGCCAATCGTTCTTGATATAAAAATAACTCAATTGACTTCTTCTGGAATTGTATTTCACTCAAAATTCCAATTCAAAGAGGGAGCACAGCTTTCAATCAATTGTCCACAGGCTTCCGCCACCCTAAAAAAACCTGGAGAGTTGCTAACTAAAGTTCAAAAATGCATTCAAGAAGGTGAAAATTATATTGTCAATACAGGCTTTGCGTAAAATTAAATCTCAGTCTAGCTAAATACAGTTTTTATTAAAAATGCAATCCAAAATCCAAAAAAGACATCAGCAACTATATCACATTTTAAAAAATTTTTAATTAAAGAGTTACTCAACATTTTATCTCTCAATTAAGCTATTCCATCATTTGCTTCCTAAGTTCTTCCAGTAAGTCATCAAACGTTATTGATAAAATCATGGATTGCGAAGAAAATGCCACTATCGCATTCAAATTTGCATCTGCTTTACTTGCTACTTTTATTCGTTGAAAAAAGCTTTCATTCACATTTTGCGCCGTGTCATAAAATTTTGAGAAATTATTTAATTCCCAATCTGCAACACCATTATTTTTTGCTATAAAAAATTGTTTTAATAGATAGGATGAAATGGCTCTAAATGATGTTTCCTCGATGGAAGCAAAGGGCAAATGATAAAATGCTAGACCCTTAAATTGTTTTAAAATAGGACAACTGCTAGTGGCCATCACAAGACCAACCAAAGCTTTTAGCCCTGTTTGTGCATCACATTCTTTAAAATAAAATCTATGTTGTGATTCGACAGAAACTTTAACTATATCAGTAGACAATACATCGCGGAACTCAGTCATCATCTGTTGCACGTCGATAGCTGCTGGACATTTTTTAATGCTTTGAGAACTGAGAGGACAAACAGAGCATTTATTAAAATCAAGATCCGTCCAATCAACATTTTCAAGAGAATTTTGCGATTTATCCCCTTCTATCCGATTTAAATCGACTACATACTCGATTTCCTTGCCATGCATAAAAATGAATTTATAGATTATTTTATCCAAAATCGACCTCCAACAAATCTCACGACTGTATCTCATCGAATAAGGACTAAAAAACATCAATATTTTTAAATTCTTCTGTGTCAAAATTATAACAGTGCTTAAAAAAAACACGCTTATGGAACACACGAACCGATACAAAGCACATAAATATTGAACGCTTAAAAGGATTCAATAGAAATGTTTGCTAATATTAATCGAGTTTTAAATAAACTCGAAGATAAAACCAAATACATTATAATCTTATTCACATCTACAGCCGCTATTGCTTGTGGCTTATTTTTAAATTTGAGTTTTTTAAATAATCAATCAGAAATGATTATTTCATCTATTTTTTTTAGTAGTCTCATTGTAATCATAACCATAGTCACCTTTCTAAATTTGAAATATAATTTTTCCAAGAAGTCATTTAGTATTACAAACATTCTCTCAGTTACATTTGTTGTAATCGCTATTTCATTAATTTATGTAATAAAGATATCGAATATAATACAAAATGAAAATTCCATAATTACTAACTTATTGCATATATTTATTTGGTATTCAATTGCCTTTAATTCATCTATTATTTTTCTAAAAAGAAGGACCATTGAAGAAAAGCTAGAACAAGATAGAACAGCAATATCGAAAGAAAAACACTCTCTATTCATCATAACATCACTTTTAATTTCACAATTATTCATTAACAATGTAAATACATCTCTCTGCATTGCAATTTTTTTACCTATTATTATATTACTTAACGAATTACAAAATTTAGCTCAATCTAAAACAAATAATTCACACATCATAATTATTTTATTTACTTGTTATATTGGAGCATGTTTTCAACTTGGACAAATTTTAAACCCAAGTATTAAATCTAATAATATTTCAGGAGAAATAACATTATTTATTTGCTACTTCGTTTTGAGCTTAAGAAACTATAGCCATTTATCATGTGAATTTAAAAATATTCAAAAGATTTCCATCGGTCTTGCCAGAAAAATGGGTGAGCTGAGCATGATGCACATAGAAGCGCAAAAAGCTCAAATTGCAAAAGAAAACTTTCTAGCTACTATGAGTCATGAAATCAGAACTCCGGTGAATGGAATTATTGGCCATGCAGAATTACTGAGCAACTCTGATATAACAGACGAACAACAACGATTACTTGGTATGATCACGATTAGTAGCAAAAACCTCATGAAATTAATCGACGAAGTGCTTGACCTTCCAAACTTAATCTCAGGAAATATTGTTCTGAGTAAAGAAGAAATAGACATTTCAAACCTTGTTGAAAGCGTCATAGATGTCGTCAGCCCGAAAAGTTTTGAAAAAGGGCTTGATCTTACCTACTTTATTGAACCGACAGTACCTCAATCTATCATTGGCGATCAAAAGAGGATAGGACAAATACTTTTAAATTTTAGCAATAATGCTCTTAAATTTACGGATTCTGGAGAAGTATTTATTGGCGTTACTTTGATCGATAATATCAACGAAGATGAAGTTGAATTACTTTTTGAAGTAAAAGATACGGGAGTTGGAATACCTGCAACTAAAATTAAAAAATTATTTAAAGCCTATTCTCAGACGGATGCTTCTATATCGAGAAAATATGGCGGTACTGGATTAGGCTTGGCCATTTCTGCACAATTGATTGAACTTATGGGTGGTAAAATTTGGGCTGAAAGTATTGTTGGAAAAGGCACTCGCTTTGTTTTTACCCTTAAATGCAAAGTAGGAAAAAATTTACCGCAAATGAATTTTAACATTGATTTTTTACATGGAGTTAAATGCCTTGCGATCTCTGAAAATCCAACAATGCGTTATATTTTAATGCGCCGCTTTAGACAATGGAAAATGCTCGCAAAAATCGTGAGAACCTTTGAAGAAGCACAACATCTCAGTGGGATCGAAGAATTTCAAATTTTGATTGTTGACATTGTGAATGAAAGCAAAAAAGCAAGTATGTTTTTAAAGGGCAATCAAATTAATCCTACTGGAAAAATACCTTCTATTGCACTTATTAATTTAGGTAAATATTCAGCACCTAATCTTCATCTCATTGCAAATAAAACTATCACAAAACCATTAAAAACCGATTATCTTGCGAGATCAATGAAGTCAATTCTAGAAAAAAAACCTCAAGTTAAAGTCGAAGAAACAATAAAAATCATAAATGATATGCAACAAAATACTCATGTTAAAAATTTATTAATGACAACTTCTAATCCTCTTAAAATATTAGTAGCTGAAGACAACCCTGTAAATCAAAAGTTGATTATGAGTATATTGAAAAAATTAGGACACAATGCCACTCTTGCAGAAAATGGCGCCCTAGCTGTTGAAGCCGAAAAACAAGCTCATTACGATCTCATTTTGATGGACTTACAAATGCCTGTTATGGATGGCCTTGATGCAACAAGAAATATTATTATCAATGCTAAAGGAAAAGAAAGACCTATTATTTTGGCTTTAACTGCCAACGCCATGCCTGGAGATAAAGAAAGATGCCTAGAAGCAGGTATGGATGATTATTTAACAAAACCAATTCAAATCAAAGCACTCGTAGAAAAAATTGAAAAATGGGTGCCGCAAAAGGAGCAAACAGATTTTGCTCAATCTCAAGTTAAACAAGAGGGTACTAAAATGCCTGTACAAGCACAAATTATATTAAACGACGTTGAAAAAGTTACATATAAAATACTAGTTGCAGAAGATAATCTTGTTAACCAAAAACTTATTATGAGTATTTTAAAAAAGATGGGACATAATGTCACGCTTGTAGAAAATGGTGCGCTTGCTGTTGAGGCTGCTCTGAAGGAAAATTTTGATATTATCATTATGGATTTGCAAATGCCTGTTATGGATGGGCTTGAAGCATCGAGGCAAATAAAAGCAAATGATACTATTCAACCAAAACCAATAATTCTTGCTCTCACTGCGAATGCTATGAGCGGTGATAAAGAAAGATGTCTAAGTGCGGGCATGGATGATTATTTAACTAAACCTATTCAAATCAAAATCTTAGAAGAAGCATTAAAAAAATGGGGAAACAAAAAAGCTGCTTGATAAAGGATGAGTGAATGATTGATAGCGATAGTAGATTCTGGAAAATTCCATATTTTTTAATTAAAAAGAGAATACTAGTAATCATTTCTTTAATTTCTATTTATATTTTAACAATTGATAAAAATACTTTCAGTGATGATTTTATATTCTATATTGACACTGTAAATGCATGGATTATTACAATTACTTATTTTTTATTTAAACTAGTCCACCAAAGTGGAAGAAAGAATTATTTACTTTATTCAAAAATAGTTGCTTTATTAGCCTTTTTTAGCTGGATGACTGTTATTTTATCTTTAAGCGATAATGTACTCTATAAAAAACTAAATATCTTAACGGAGCAAATTCCACTTATAATAATTTTTATCACATTAATCAATAGCAAAATAAAATATAACATAAAAATAGAACGACTCGAACCATGGAAGACTGCGATTATTTACTTAACTATTCCTATTATTTTTCTTATAAATTTTCAAATATTTTTCAAAAACAACTCATTTGATTTTGTTGAAAGCTTCTTAAGAACATATATTTATCTTATCGCTTTCTTACATTCCTATACTGCTTTTCGCTTTGAATATTCACGCCTTGAAGCGCTTAAGGACGAAATGGAAATTAAGAGTGTTGACATTTCAAAAGTGGCAGAATCCATGAAAGAAACAACACGAATAAAAGGAGAATTCTTAGCAAATATGAGTCATGAACTGAGGACTCCACTCAACGGTATCTTAGGATCTGCAAGTTTGCTCGTCGATACAAAATTAAATCAAGAACAAAGAGGTTACTTAGAAATTCTACGTGCATGTGGAAATAATCTGCTCGTTATTATCAATGAAATATTGGATTTTTCAAAAATAGAAGCAAATAAACTTGAACTAGAACATATTCCATTTGAAATAAATTCCTGTGTCGAAAATGTTTTAGAGCTTTTAGCTCCTGCGGCAGCAAGTCAAGAAACTGAAATTATTTATCATATCGATGCTAAAGTTCCATTAAAAGTTGTTGGAGATCTCACTCGTATTCAACAAATACTTACGCATTTAACAGACAATGCAATTAAATTCACAAAAAATGGATTTACTTATATTTCAGTGGGAGCAAAAATAGATGATTCTGATAAAATCAATCTTATGTTCGATGTGGAGGATACAGGCAGTGGAATTTCCAAGAAAAATATATCCAAAATATTTCAGACTTTCTCACAAGTTGATGATTCTTCGACCCGGAAATACGGTGGTACGGGTCTAGGTCTAAGTATAGCTAAAAGGTTAACAGAAATGATGCATGGACAAATAAGTGTCAAAAGCGAAATTGAGAAAGGTTCCACTTTTAGTTTCAATGTCCTTACAGAAAATATTGACTCTGAAAAATATAAAATTGATCCGAGTCTATGTAATTTACCCAATCAAAAAATATTTGAAAAAAAAGTTATTTATATTTTAGAAAAAAATAAGAAATTACAGAAATCTTTACGGCTTAGATGTGAGTATTGGGGTTTAGAAGCTTTTACGGCTGAAAATATACAAGAAGCACAAGAAATTCCTACACAAATCCCGCCAACATTTGTTCTTGTCAGTATTGAAGATTTCGATAAAAATAAAGTAAGAGAAGTGTTGATTGAAAAATATTCAGATAATAAGATATTATTTATCTCCGTATTTAAAAACTCAAGCCATTATTCTCCTGAAGATAAAATCATTCCAAATGGCTATTTTGGCAATATATTTAAACCTTATCGGTATTCTATTTTATATGATATTTTGCAAGAAGCATCTACGCAAAAATTTTCTGGTACAAATACTCCACAGAAAGCAGAAGAGCAAAAAGTTGGAGATATCTTTCCTTTAAAAATATTAGTTGCAGAAGATAACGTAGTAAATCAAAAATTAATAACAAATATTTTGAAAAAGTTTGGCTATGTTTGTGACATCGTTGCAAATGGCAATGAGGTACTCGAAGCGCTCACACGTTCTCAATATGATATTATTTTTATGGATGTCCAAATGCCTGATATGGATGGACTTGAAGCAACGCGGCAGATTATAAAAAAATATCCAAAAAGCAATTCACGGCCAAAAATATTGGCAATGACAGCTCATGCAAGGGGTGCTGAAGGACAAGTCTGCCTAGACGCTGGCATGGAAGGCTATCTTGCAAAGCCAATCGATATGAAAGAACTCAAACAAATTCTTTCATATTGGGGGAATTTGATAAACAAAATGCGCTCAACTCAATGATTTTTTAAAGATGGCGGCGCTTGAGGAATATCGTCTTCATAATTTTTTGCTCCGACCTTAGCTTTTGGCAATTCATCATCATCAGCAGAATTGAGAGGACTTTCATCAGAGTTCAAATGCGATGATTTATCAGTAGGCTTTGAAATCGGTTCAGGCATAACTGGCTTATTATTATTTAAAGAAACAGTTGATTCATTTGCATCACTCACATTCGTATTAACATTTATATTTTGTGGTGGTGGAATTGGGGTATAAAAAGAAACTTTCCTTTTAGGAATAAAAATATTATCTGAACTTGAACCTGCTATGGCAAGCCTAAATAATCTTTGTCCTGTTTCAGAATAATCGTTGGCATAAGGATTTTTCTGACCGGTGCTGTCATCATCTGGTTCTTGCGCGGACACGGAAATTCCAGAATTAATAGGTACAATCACTTGACTTAAATTTGAGCCAAATTCAAAAGGCACAGCATGAGCATTTTTTTCTACCCAGTATTTCCAATCTAATTTCTCAGCAAAATTTTGATTTTTAATGATAGCTAACGCAATCTCTTGCCAAGCAGGAATTGCACCTCCACCATATACTCGATACCCTTTGCGTATCATGGGTTCATTTGTATCGTAGCCAATATAAGAAGCGATGGTATAAGCATTTTCTGGATTCAGAACATCCCCATTCGTTGTTGGATATGGAATAAATCCTATATATGTACCATTTTTATAATCATTTGTTGTTCCTGTTTTACCGAAAACAGGAACTCTTATTTTTGCTGCTTGCAGTTGTTTGTCAATCACTTCATCGTTTGATCTTAAAATAATTTCATTATTGAGAACATATGCAGTACCAGCAGTGACTGTTCCACGAAGTACGTTCATTATTGGTGGAGAATAAAAGCTATCGGCAAATTGATATTCTTTCGCTTTTGCTTCCCAAAGTAAATTTCCATTAGAATCTTCTATTCTTTTAATTAATACAAGTTGATTTGGCTGAACAGAATTAAAGTAACGATATGTCTTACCTGTAAGAAAAGTTTGATACATTAAAGCAAGATCGGATAAAGTGACATCATTTGAACCGAGTGGAAAGGATTGGACCCACTTAAGCGGTTGCTGAATTCCCATTGCATTTGACATATTTGCTGTATAGTACATGCCTAATGAATATCTAAAATCAGCATTCCAAAAGAGTTTTTCAAATGCTGATGCATCTTGTAAATCTTTCCAATATTTAGCTAAATATGAATTAATTGTGTCAATTAATGCTAAAGGAACCACACCATCGATCAGAACATTATTTGTATTTAATACCGAATTATTTAAACGAATAAAAGATAATAATGCATCAATATTTAAAGGAGTTGTTTTCACACTGGTAACAAGAGCGGATGTGACTTCTGGTTTCCACGGATCTTGTGGTTGAAATACCAGTACACCTTCTTCAGTTTTAGCAAACGATAATAGTAAACCACGATCAACTTCTGTAATTGCTGAACCTGAGTTTATATCTTTTAAGGTTTCAATTGCTGTTTTTGCTTGAGCTGCAAGTTTATTAAATCTAAGCAAGTTATTTTTCAATAAATTTAATCTAAGATCTTTTTCTTTCGGTGTGAGTTCTTTATCTTCTGCGATTATTTGTTCCTGTTTTTCAAAACCATTGCCAAAATGCAAGGTTCTTAAGAAAACTTTTAATCTATTATTCCCAAGCACAGATAAATCGGTTAGAAGATCTGATTTTATTTTTTCTAAGATCCCACTTTTTAAATAATATTCATTGTCTGGAGTTGCATTAAATTTTTTGGCAATGAGACTTAATGATTGTTCTTTAGTCATTCCATTACCAGTAATACCAAGAAAATTTAATAAATCTAAAAATTGATCATAATTTAATTTGTCAGTGAGATGCCGTAATATCCAAATACTTGCTAAGTTTTCTGATTTTGCCCCAGCTCCTAATATTGTTGTTTCTAATGTATTTGGTGCATGATCTGGTCTTGGAAAGTAAAATCCTCCTTGCCAAGTAAACACATCACGCATGTTAGATAAGGGATCTAAAATTGTCCATCCAAGCTGTTGTGCTGCATAATAAACTGGTATCTTAAATGATGAACCCGGTTGACGTTCTGCAAAAACTGCTCGATTGTATTCACTGGAAGAAAAGCCCCCCGCCATAGCCGTTATCCGTCCTTTGTCAAGAACAATAACAGCTCCTTGCACACGCGGGCGTGCTTCTAAATCACAAAATATAATCCCTTCTGGAGTGATACTTTTAATACTTGTTAATACATACTGTCCAATATGCAAAGAGGATAAAAAAGCATCTCTTGATTTTTTTAAACCTTTACGAAAAGATAAATCTGTTATTAGCGAGACACGATTAATCGATTCTGTGTTTACTACACAGGATGGTATACCAAAACTAATTTTTATTTTCTCAGCATCTTCAATTCGATCAATACTTTCAATTTTTCCCACATAGAAACCGAACTCTTCAGGTTTTTGAATATTAATAAAATTTGATTGGGGCTCAGTGCTAAATCCATTTAAAATCAATTGAATTCGACTCAAGTTTTGTCTTAAACCATATTGTGCAGCATTTTGAATATTTTTGTCTAAAGTTGTTGTTATATGCAAACCCATCGTGCCAACTTCATCAACAGAGTTTGCTCCTATCGCTTGCAAAACTTCTGGACGAGCAAGTTGTTTTGAAATGATTTGATTAACAGCGAGTTCATTAAATTGAAAACGGCCTTGATTAAAAGGTACAGGTTCTTTTATAGATTCTTCAAGTTGTTGTTGAGTGATTTTTTGATTTTTAAACATTCTATTTAAAACATAATTTTTCCGAATACGTGCTTCATTTCTTGCTTTTTCTTGCCCATCTACTGTTATTTTTGTAAATGGATTGTATTTTTCAGGCGCCTTGACACTTCCAGCAATGAATGCCGCTTCTATCAAAGTAAGATCTTCAACATTTTTATTGAAATAATATTTTGCTGCAACACCAACTCCTCGACCATTTCCAGTGACATGAAATTGATTTAAATAAAATTCAAGGATTTGATCTTTCGAATACATTTTTTCCAGTTTAAAAGCGTTTATCATTTCTTGAAATTTAATATAAATATCAGTTTCTTTACGCCCAAAAAGGTTTTTAACAGTTTGCTGAGTTATTGTAGATGCACCTTGTCTTGTTCTGAATAATATATTGTGAACAGCAGCTCTTAATATTCCTTTAGGATCAATTCCAATATTTGTATAAAAATCTTCATCTTCTGCAGATACTATTGCATCTTTCATAACTTGCGGAACAAGATCGACAGGCACATAGATACGATGTTCTTGTCCGAATAAACTACCAAGTTGTGATTGTCCATCCGCATAGTATAGAACAGTTTCTTTCGATAAAATATCTATAATTTTTGACTTCTCAAAATCTGCATAATTACCCGCATAAACTTGCCACACAACAAAGCTTGCACCAATGACAATAGGCACACAACCTAAGATGAAAATAAATAAAAATATAAATATAATCTTTTTCATATGAACTCCAAAAACATGCATTTTCCTCATGCCTTGTTTGCTTGCTCAAAACAACCTAGTGTCATACAGATTGCTTAGTGTACGATAATCCTTAATGCTTTCAAGAGGAGATTGAGTGTCATGAACCCATCCTATGAATACTGGAGATTTGACTTAAGCCCCTATGTTTTTCAAGTCATGAATATTAATTTTAATTGGGTCACAACAATATGGGGTGCTTCCCTTTTAGTAATATTTTTTGGCTCAAGTCTCTTTTTAACACGAAAAAAAATATCTTCCACAAAAAAACTGATAACAAATTCAGATCAAAATGAAAACAAGTTAAAACTAAATAAATTATTGACACGATACGAATATTTTGAAACGATCCTAATATATGTGTTAGGAATTTTTATTATACTTTTTACATTGCAAAAATTGAATATTCATTGGGGACTACGTTGGTATAGCACAATGTATCTCGTTGCATTTATGGCTGTCTATTTTTCTTGTATGCATTGGATTAAAAAGAAAAGTCTGATGATGACAGAAAATATGTTAATGAATTTAATTCTTGCTTGTATATTTGGCATGCTTATTGGTGCCAGATCAGCATATGTGTTTATATATAATTGGGACCTTTATAAAGATCACCCACTTGATGCAATTGCGACATGGGAAGGAGGTCTTTCATTTCACGGTGGAATTGTAGGTGTTTCTTTAGCTTTATTAATTTTTTGTAGAAAATATAAAATTCCGTTCTTTCATCTTTCAGACAAACTTGCTCTGGTTGTCCCAATTGGAATTGGTATGGGACGCATAGGAAACTTTTTTAATGGTGAACTATGGGGCCGTCCTATTGCAAGCCATGTCCCTTGGGCGATTATATTTCCAGATGGAGGACCACTGCCACGCCATCCCAGTCAAATTTATCAAAGTTTAGCTGAAGGATGGGGGTTATTTTTAACGCTCTTTATAATTTCAAGATTCAAACAAAAGGAAGGAACACTTTCTGCTTGTTTTGTTATTTTCTACGGTTTTTATAGATTTATTGTTGAATACTTTAGAGCCGCTGACCCTCAATTAAATTATTATAGTTTAACAACATTCACTTGGGAACCACTCTCTCGTCTTGGACAACTCCAATGGTGGCAATATGTTACAATGGGACAAATTTTAAATATCTTAACGATTGCTGCTGGCATTCTTTTTCTTTTTTTGACACGCAGAAATATTCAAGAAAATAGTACAGAATGGTTTAATAGAATAAACACGTTTTACAGAACTCATAAAATTGAAAAGTCATAAATATGTTTTCTCCACCAGATCTTCCACCGCAAGAAAAAGTTATTGCTCCACTCAGCTGGAATCACTTTAATCCTGGTGATTTAAAGCAAGATCTGATCACATTGCCCCTCGAAGCTGGTCTCATTGAAGCAATAAGTGTAAGTTACACACATCAAGGTCTAAGCCTGTGGCCCTTTCATTCGGAAAGTGCAAAGAAAACAAACTTGCCAACAACACTCTCTCGCTCAACCTTACTTCCTATTGGTCTTGGTGTCACAGCCGCCATTTTTGGTGTCTTAAAATTAAGCAACGATGATTTTTCATTGGGAACACAATTAAGGGGGTTTCTACACGCGCATTTATTAAACGAAATAGCAACATCAACAGCCAAAACAACTTTTCAAAGAAAACGTCCATTTTATGATACAGAGGTGAGTTCAGGAATTAAGCCTGCTGAAGATAATCAATTTAGTTTCTTTAGCGGGCATGCATCACATGCGTTTACTTTTGCAACTTACACAAGTGGTCTTATGCTTAAGTACACAAACAATCCAATTCTAAGTTGGAGCTATACCGCCGCTGCTTATACAACTGCTGCATGGATAGCTTCTACTCGAGTAAACGATCATGCACATAATGTAAGTGATGTTATTGTTGGTGCTCTTGTAGGAACAATCATTTCTGGTGCCGTTTTTTACAGAGTTCAACAAGTTGATGCTGTGCATAAAAAAACGAGTGACAAAGATTTAATTTTTGACTATCAATTTCTTCCATACACATTCCAAGATAATAATAAAAGATCTTGGTATGCTGGTATGTTTGAGATAAAATTCTAATAAATACTTTTCAAAAAGGTTATAAATATGAAAAAATCTGCTATAGGAGTTTTTTGTTCTGCAAAAAATAATATACCTGATGAATTTCTAAAATTCGCATTTAACTTTGGTTCATTTCTTGCAAAAAATAATTTTAAGACAGTTTATGGTGGTGGTAACCAAGGGATGATGAGGCAACTTGCTGAAGGTGTTTTTGCAGAAAATGGTGAAATCTGTGGGATCATTACAAATGAGTTTATAAAAAAAGAGGGGCATTTTGAAAAACTCACTGAAAATTTTATTTGCGAGACATTAGAAGAAAGAAAAAAACTTTTAATTTTTCACTCTGATGTGCTATGCATTTTACCTGGAGGCTTTGGCAGTTTAGATGAATTTTTAACAACAATCCAATTTAACGCAAGCAACACTCCTCAAAAAACAGTTATAATAATTGATTTTCTTAATTTTTATTCGCCCTTTTTGAACTGGCTAGAAGAAATTTCAAATATTAATATGATTGACAAGCCATCTCACTATTTTTGTATTGCTAGAACGATACAAGATGTAGAAAAATTACTTTTATAAAGAATTGAGAGAAACAATGATAAAAAAAATAATCCAGTGTTTTTTTATTTTTTCATTCCTGATTAGCACTCAAGTATTCTGCGCAGACATTAAGATAAAAGCAAAAACAGAGCTAAATTTTGACAAATTAATGCAAAATGTTCTAAATGAAGCATCCAAACAGAAATTATTTCAAGTCGAATTTACTCAGAGTTCTTTCTCAATGCTGCGTAATAAAGTGACTGAATCGAGCGGATTATTATACATAAAAAAACCTGTTTCTTTCCGCTATGAAATTCTAAAGCCTAGAAATGAACTTTATGTTTCCAATGGAAAAGACTTTTGGAAATACATTGAAAGCCTAAAACATGCTCAATATTTAAAAAATTCTGCACAAGAACTTGGATTTATCAATATATTGACAAACCTCGCTCAAATTAAAAAATATTATTTCGTGTCTGAATGGACCGATGAAGAAGCAAAAAAATTGAATCACTCGGCAAATATGTCATCGCTTGAATCTGACATCCCTCCAGAAAAAAACAATGATTATATTCTTTTGAAATTGGTTCCGAAAGGAGACAAACAACAAAAAGTTTTATACGCTAGAGTTCAGGTGAAGACTGGATTAATCCAAGAACTTCGTATTGTTCAGCTCAATGGGAATCGAATCCGTCTTGTGTTTTCTAATTACTCACTGAGGCCCATTTCGGATGATGTTTTCAATTTTAACCCCCCACAAGGTATAGCTGTGGATAAAATGTAATGGGAAGGAATGAATTTCTTAGAAAGTATAAAAACAATTTTATCTTGGAGATCAATAGTCGATATAGCTATTGTTGCAACTCTTTTTTATAATATTATTTCTATTTTAAAAGGCACGCGAGCTGCACAAGTCCTAATCGGAATGCTCGTTATTTTTATTGCATTTGTTATTTCAAGTTCTCTCCAATTCGAAACCATTCATTGGATTATCAGTAAATTTTATGCGTCTTTTATAATTGTAGTTATCGTTCTCTTTCAAGATGATATCAGACGTTTACTCACACGAGTTGGTCGTGGGCCTTTTGTCACAGGTCTCGATGTGCTCTCTGGAACTCATATTATTGAGGAAGTGACAAATGCTGCAAAGTCATTGAGTCATGAGCGTATCGGAGCACTCATAGTCTTCGAGCGATCCGTTGGCCTTGATAAGCTCTATGACCACAGCGTAAAATTAGATGCTATTGTTTCTGAACAACTTTTAAGCAGCATATTTCAATCATTCTCTCCTTTGCACGATGGCGCAGTCATCATTCAAAAGACTCGAATCAATTGCGCTTCTGCGCAGTTGCCGCTTTCAAAAAACCCCCGTTTTTCTAAGAAAATGGGAACTCGCCACAGTGCCGCCGTTGGAATTTCAGAAGAAACCGATGCTGTTGTGTTAGTTGTCAGCGAAGAAACTGGAAATATTTCGATTGCTTGGGAAGGTAATTTACAAAAACAGAGTTCTGTTGAAGCGGCACGTAAAATGCTTTCGGTTTTACTTATACCTCGAGGGCAAAAGTCAAATATTGTTTATTGGATTGAAAATAAAGTGATTTTTAAATATTATAAATTATCAAATAAAATCAAATCAGCACTCTTGCATACGAAGCCTTTATCCACAGGCTTAGATGGTGATAAACGAAAAAATAACGAAAAAATAACCAATCAAAAAAAAGTATCTTCTCTTGAAAGTCTTGCACTACAACAAATCGAACAAGAAAATAAACTCGCAGCAAATGCTCCACGCAATATTCACATTAAATTTCCAAAAAATTCAAAAATAAAAGACATAACATCGTCTGAAATTAAATTTATTACAAGCAATATAAATATATCTCCCACTTTAAATATTAAAAAAGAAGAAAATGAAGAAAGTTTTTATACAAATTCAGAAGAAAATGTCGACGCAAATAATCAAGAAAACGAAATAAAGACGACACAGACTAGTAAAATAAATTCCGCATTAAAAGCTTTAAATGATTTAGCTCCTGAGGATAGATTCGATCCACCTATTCCGAAATCTACACCACCTAGAGATGTTTCAATTGGTGGTATTCCACTCAATCCTCCATTAGAACAAAATAATAACAAAGAAAAGTCTATTGTAAGTGAAAAAGATAAGGATGAGAAGAAATAATGCCAAGTGGAAATCAAGAACAAAGCTCAATATTTAAATTAATATTTAAAATGGTTATAAATAATTTTTGGTTAAAAGTAATTTCCGTCGTTTTTGCTATTGTTTTATTTTCTATTGTAAGAACAGATAAAGATATGAGTTTTGAAAAAGTTGCTAAAATAAAACTCATAACAGCACCTAGCATGATTATATTAGGTTCTTCTGAACGTACCCTAGATGTTACTATCAAACAACAAAATTCACTTTTTTCAGTTTCACCGACCGATACAGAATTGACCGGAGAAATTGATATATTAAGCGAAACTCCTGGAAGAGTGCGAGTAAAAGTCACAAAAGAAAGTTTTCCAAATCTTCCTAAACATTATGCGATATTTATTGATCGTCCTTTTATAGACGTAGATATTGATAAATTGCAAGAAAAAGTAATTCCAGTTCAAGCAGTATTAAAAGGTGAGCCACAACCAGGATTGACTATAGAAAAAGTCACAGTGCTGCCTTCACAGATAAAAGTTACTGGAGCTCGCCAAGAGCTTGCTAGAACACAAAGTTTGTTCACAATCCCAATAATTATTGAAGGCATAAAAAGCACACTTTCTACAGAAGCAAATGTTGAACTAGAAGATAATTCTTCACTCAATGCACTCGAAAAAAATGTTAAAGTCACTGTTACATTATCTCCACGGAAATACAATCGCATATTTAGGGCTGTACCAATCGAATTCACCGGTGCTTCAAAAAATATAATTTCAAAATTGCAAATACGTCCAAGAGTCGTTGATATTGAAGTTTCTGGCGAAAAAGATATTTTAAAAAATTTAGATCCTTCCGATGTCCGAGTCATTTTAGACACTGCGGATCTTGAAACAGGCTGGCAAGACAAACGTGTGATATTAAAAATACCAGATAATGTAACACTCGTTAAAATGAATCCAGATACAATATCAGTACATCTCAATCCTTAAAGGTTTTTTTTCTATGGCTAAATATTTTGGAACAGATGGTATAAGAGGCGAAGCAAATTTTGGGTCGATGACTCCAATGAATATTTTAAAAATCGCTCAATCTTTCGGCATAGCTCTCAAAAAAAGAGCAAAACGCCCAAAAGTGATTATTGGTAAAGACACGCGTGTGAGCGGATATATGATAGAAGGTCTCTTTTCATCTGGACTTTGCAGCGTAGGAGTTGATGTTCTTTTCGTAGGCCCATTACCAACTCCTGGTATTGCATATTTGACAAGAGGGATGAGAGCTGATGCAGGAGTGATGATCTCTGCCAGCCACAATCCTTATCATGACAATGGTATTAAACTTTTTGATCACAATGGATTTAAACTCCCTGATGCAGATGAAGAATTCATCGAAATGCTCATTGACGATCCTAATCTTGAAAATCATCTTGTAACTTCCGATCTTATGGGCAGGGCAAAACGAATTGACGATGCAATCGGACAATACGCAGTTTTTTTAAAAGAAAGATTTCCAAAAAATTTAAAACTTGATGGAAAAAGAATAGTATTGGATTGTGCACATGGAGCTGGTTATAAAGTGGCTCCAAAAGTTTTTAGTGAACTTGGAGCAGAAGTGATTTGTATTAATAACGATCCAAATGGCTTTAATATTAATTTTGAAAGTGGTGCACTTCATCCTGAAAAATTACGACTCGAAGTTTTAAATTTACGCGCTGATATTGGTTTTGCCCTTGATGGCGATGCCGATAGACTCATTGTCGTAGATGAAAAAGGTAACATCTTAGACGGTGATAATATTCTCGCAATGTGTGCACTCGAAATGAAAGCACAAAATCAACTACTAAATAATGGTGTCTGTGTTACTATAATGAGTAACAAAGGTTTCGATATTGCTATGCAAAATGCAGGAATTCAAGTCTACAGAACAAATGTAGGAGATAGAAATGTCGTTGAAGAAATGCTTAATCGTAAACTTGTACTAGGTGGAGAACAGTCTGGTCATTTGCTTTTTCTCGATTCAAGTACAACTGGTGACGCGATTGTAGGATGTTTAAAGGTTTTGGAAATGATGTGTCGATCTGGAAAAAGCATTTCAGAGTTAACCTCTGTCATGCAAAAACTACCACAAATCACACGAAATGTTAAAGTAACAGCAAAACCTCCAATTCGTACACTCAAGGCAACAACTTCATTATTAAGAGAATTTGAAAAAGAATTGGGTGATTCAGGAAGAATTCTATTAAGATATAGTGGAACAGAGCCTCTTGCTCGCATCACTCTGGAAGGTCCGGAGCTTTCCCGTCTCCAAACAATTGCTTTGGAACTAGAGCAAGAGCTCCTCAAAGAAATAGGATAAATAAACTAATGAGTCCCCTAGGATTAAGTTTGAATACTCTTTCTAAGAATACAAAACTGAATCGCTTTTTAAGGCTCAATTTACTCAAATATGTTGTTAGACCAGCGAGAAAAGTTGAAGATTTTGATGTTATAAAATCAACAGAGTTACAGTTAGATAAAAGCGTTTCAGCTGCATTCAAAAAATATTTAAATGCAATTGGTTTTCGATCGTATGTTATACCCACACAATTTGGTGAAATGCATTATTACGACAGCAATCCTAAATCTGATCTCGATCCTTTAATATTTATTCATGGACTTGGTAGCAGCGCTCAAAGTTGGTGGATATTAGCACAGATGCTAGATAATAAGCGAAGAATTATTATGCCTGATCTTTTTCATATGTCAGGTTTTAGTAAAGCCAATAATCCAGTCATGGATTTTTTACAGCATTCTCAATCCGTTGTTGAACTCATTAAAAGCATAACGAATGAAAAAGTAGATATATGTGGTTTAAGTTTAGGTGGATGGATTTCACTCCATATTGCTGCAACTGAATGTAAACTGATAAATAAAGTGATCCTCATGAATCCTGCAGGACTAAAAATTAATTTATTTGCTTTAAGAGATACATTAACTTATTTAAGTTGGAAAAAATTTCAAACCCTTTATCCTGGTATTATGAAAGCTTTTCCATATACTGGAGCTCTTTTTCTAAGTGAAACTGCAAAAAGAGCACTCTTTCGCAATTTAAAAAGTGACCATGTAAAAGATCTGCTTAAGCTATCAAAACCTGAACATTTTATGGATAGCTTTTTGGGAAAAATTAAATGCCCAGTTTTATTATTATGGGGGCGTGAGGATCAGCTTTTATCTAATCAAATACCAATTGTTCTTACTAAATGTATTTTCAATATCCGGTCAGTTTGGGTAGAAAAATGTGCGCATGTTCTTTCATTAGAAGCGCCTGTTAATTGTTACTTAGAAATAAATCAATTTTTGAATTTATCAGGAATTAAAGATAATAAATTTGCAAAAACTTTACTCTCTGTTTCGAAACCCTATCCTACGAACCCCATAGATATAAAAGAGATGAATAATGATTATTGATAAAAATTTTTCTCCTATTATGGAACAGGTCTTTGCTGGTCGCGGATTTTCTAAAGATGAAACATCGGCTCTGGTTCATAGCATGATAGATGGAACTTTATCTGATATGCGTGTGGCTGCAGTGCTAACAGGTTTTCGTTTTATAACATTAACCGAAGAAATTATTATTGCAATACTCAGTGCAATTCGTGATAAAAATCCAATTTTAGATTCGCATGAACTGGAAAGTGTTGTCGATTGTGGTGGTACAGGAGGCGATCACACTTCCACTGTAAATATTTCTACAACTGCTGCTATTGTTGCTGCTGGAGCAGGCGCAAATATAGCAAAATTTGCTGGGAAAAGTATCTCAAGTAAATCAGGAAGTAGTGATGTCTTAAAAACGCTAGATCTGACTCCTGCAACTACTTTAAAAGTAGCTTATGAAAATATTAAAAAATTTAATATCGCATTTTTACCTTCAAATATATATTATCCAAATCTTAAACACCTTGCGCATATTCGAAAAACGCTTGGTTTTAAAACCATCATAGATCTTGTTTATCCCCTTGCAAATCCAATGAAATTAACAGGACAACTTGTTGGAGTTTATAGTAAAGACTCTCTTCCACTTATCATAAATTGTTTAAAAAACTTAGGGAGAAAACGAGCATTAGTTGCACATGGAGAAGATGGTTTAGATGAAATTTCCGTTTGTAGCGCTACTTATATTGCCAAGCTTGAAAATGGAAAAATAACTCATGAAGTTTTAAAGCCGGCAGAGTTTGGAATAAAAACGCATAAAATAAAAGATCTCATTGGTAAAGATATTGAATATAATACAAAGATATTATTAGATGTCCTCAAAAATGATGCGCATCCAGCCATTATGGATGCAGTCATTATCAATACAGCTGCTATTCTCTGGTGTGCTGAAAAATGCAATACTATATTTGAGGGAATAGAAATTGCAAAAAACTCCATAACATCTGCAAATGCTTTAGCTACGTTAGAGAAATGGAAAAATCAAAAGTAGGATATAAATGCTCGATTTTTTTATTTTACAGCAAAAAAACATAACAAAAATAAAAGAAAATTATATACCATTGACTGAATTAAAAGAGCAATGCGAAATATATTCAATGAATAAAAAAAATTTAAATTCATTTGCCCAAATTATGTTAGAAGAAGATTCTTTAAATAATCAAAATTGTAAAATAATTCCAAAGATTATTCCTGACTCTGAATTTCGTCCACTTTTTTCTATAAATAATTTAAGCTTTCAAAGCTCAATCGATGAAAAGATTTTTACACTTTTTACATCAGAATTATCGTCTGACTGGAAAGATCTTATGATCTGCAAAAGCGATGAAAATTTTGTCGTACGCAGTGGTTTTTATTCAAGCGAATACGATATTTATGAGTCAATTTTATTAGGATTTAATGGTATTATATTATATTGTAAAGGCTTTGATAAATTTAAAATTCAATATTTCACCGAGATTGGCCGTGACTTCCACTTCTCGATTTTTTTTCTTATTCTATCTAAACAAGAACTTTTAACTGTACTTGAAACAGATGCTCCATACTTCCCTATTTTTGGTTTTAATCCTCATAGTTTTTCTCTAGACTTCAGTCTATTAGTTAATTTAATAAATTTAATTCCAAAGACAGCTGAGCCTATTGCATATGTTGGCAAAGTAAGTAACGATAAAATTAAATTTTTACAAGATATAGGATATAAGTATATTATAAGAAGTTAAAAAAAGATAAAGATTGAATTTTAGGATAGTAAAATATTAATTATTTATATAAATGCCTAGACCACACCTTTCCTCCTTCATAAATAAATTATTCTACAAATAAAATTTCAATCCTTGAATTCACAAAGAGATAGCCATGTTAATCTTTATGTCAGATATAAAGTTTTTATCATGTGAGACTACGAATAAGACTCCGCTAAATTTATTCAAACATTCTGTTAATATTTCTATCGATTCAATGTCCAAATTATTGGTCGGTTCATCTAGAATAAAAATATCAGGAGCGTTATTCATAGCCAATAAACAAGCTAGAGCAAGCCTCACTCTTTCACCACCGCTTAAATATTTTACTTTTTTAAAAACAGAATCGCCATAGAATAAAAATCGTCCCGCTTTCACTCGCAATTCATGCTCTACAAAGTGCTCCATGGCAAATTTTTGTAAATTTTCCAAGATACTCAGTTCATCGTGCAGAAAAGAAGTCCCCTGATCCAGCAAGGCAAATTTTAAAGAACCAATTTTAATATCACCTACTTTTGGGAAAATTTGTTGAGTGATTAATTTTAATAAAGTTGATTTTCCAGATCCATTACGGCCAGTTAAATGGACTCGTTTATTGCCTATAACTGCAAAGTTGATATTTTCTTTCCACAACGAATGATTCGCATTTGAAAATCTATAATTCAAATTCTGGCACATAATCATTTCTTTTGTGCTTGGAATATTTGATTTTTTGATGTCAATTTTTATTTTAAATTCATCCCTTAACTCTGCCTTTTCCCTCTGAACAGCTTCTGAGTATTCCTTTGTCTTATCTGCATGGATATCTTTTAAACGCGATGTGGTATTTTGCGCATTCTCTTTCATTCTTCCCAAGACAATTTTGGGCAAGCCCAAATTAGGTATATTTTTTTTCCCTTGGGCATTTCTCTTTTCTTGTTTCTCCGATAAAATATGTTCCATTATAATTTGTTTTTTAAATCTCTCCTCGGCAAATGTAACTTTATGTAAAGCTGCTTCATTTTCTTTATTCCGCTCTTCTAAGTAAAAATCATAATTGCCTTGATATGTTCTTAGACCAAGATTTGAAATTTCAAAAATGCGATCCATCTTATTTAACAATTCACGATCATGACTTACGATTAAGTACCCAAGTCGTGAAGAGCTCAATGCTTTATAGAAATGATTTTTCCCTGCACTGTCTAAATTATTTGTCGGTTCATCGAAAAGAATAATATCAGGATTTTCTAAGAGAAGTCGAGCATATAAAAAACGCATAAGCTCTCCTCCACTTATGCTTTCACCTAACCGTTGTAGATCGATATCCTCAAGCTCAAGAGATTTTAAAATAGCTTGAAGATGAGTCATAAAATCCCAATCATCATCAATTTCATTTAAATCATCTATTGTAGCTTTTCCAATATCTGCTTTTTGCAGCGCGTTTAATTTTTTTTCTACGTTCAGTATTTGAGCAATTGAAAATTTTGAAAAATCTTGTATTTTTTGTGGTAAATAGGATAATTTTCCTTCAATGACAATAGAACCTGCTGAGTATTCCATTTCTCCAGCAAGAATTCTCAATAATGTGCTTTTACCAATGCCGTTTTTCCCAATAATTCCCACTTTTTCTTTACCAAGATTAAAATTAAAATTGCGAAAAAGCAGAGTTCCGTCAGGGAAACTTTTTGCTAGGTCATGTACACAAATAAGTGAAGACATATATTCTCCATTTTGTATTATTTATTTTTATTTTGCAAGTAATTAAATTTATAAGGAAAGATTAGTTATTCATGACACCCTAAAGGTAAAAATTCAACTGAACTTGAGGATATAATATCTATAGAAAAAATCAATTGATTTTAATTTAAAATATTTAACTTACATAGAAAAAAAGCTTTATCGAACGATAAAGCTTTTTATGCGGAATTATCTGCGAGTGAGAAATTCTTTAAGCGCTGCTGAACCTTCTGTGACCATTTCAGTGCTGCAACTGAATGCAAAGCGAATACCATTGGCACAGCTTTCTCCAAAGCAATCGCCAGGAGCACTGCCTATGCCACATTCAGCTAAAAAGTCTGAAAGCTGAGAAACCGATTTGATTTTTAATTTTTCTAATAATACAGGTTCAACGTCGCACCATAAATAAAATGCTCCTTGTGGTTTAAATGGAATTAAACCTGGAATAGCTGCAGCAGCATTGTACATAATTTCACGACGGATTTTGTATTCGGATAGCATATAATTTAAATGGTCACGTGGACCTGTCACAGCTGCCAATGCTCCCCATTGAGAAATGCTATTAATCCCGTTGACTGTACAACGTAACAACTTTGGAATGCGCTCTTTTAAAATAGGATTGGTAGTTACGATATAACCAACTCTTAATCCGCTCATCGCATGAGTTTTTGAAAAGGAATAGAGAGAAACAGCTTTATCATAACCATGAAGTCCACTTGCTGGAGAATAGTGTTCTCCTTCATAGACAAGATCTTCATATGCTTCATCTGCAACTAACCAAAGTCCACGTTCAGCAGCTAGATTGGCAATTTTTCTCAGTTCTTCTTTTGGAACAATCGCTCCCGATGGATTTTGTGGAGAGTTTACAAATATTGCTTTTGTTTTAGGTGTAATTTTATTTAAAATATCTTCATATGAATATTGATAATTTTTCTCTCTAGTGAGAGGAACAGATACTGTAACACCGCCAGCAAGACGTATATTGTCACCAATTTCTGTCCATAGAGGTTCAGGAACAATAACTTCATCGCCTTGCGCTAGCATACACTGAAAGACAACAAATAATGCATGCATTGCACCATTTGTAACGTAAATATCATTTTCTGTTACTTTAATATTATTTTGAAAATGTAATTTTTGCGCAAGAGCTTTACGCAAATCTGGAATACCATCATTCGGAATATAATGAGTTTTACCATCTTTAAGAGCTTTATTAATTGCATCTGTGATATGTGGAGCTATTGAAAAACTTGGATCACCAGATTCAAGACGGTATACTTTTTTTCCGCCCGCTTGAAGTTTGAGAAGGTGTTCACGTATTTGCACAATTTTACCAAAACTAATCGAGTCAAGACGGTTCATTATAATACCCCTGAATTTCACGTAAAAAACACACTAGAACATGGCAAAGAGAACCAGATCATTGATATAAAGTCAAGAATTTTACAAGAAGTTTGTAAGTTCAAGTAAAAACGCTTAGTTATTTCATTCCCTTCCTTATCTCAAGCAAACAAATTATAAATGAACTCCTTAAGACTACAAAAATATAAATCATTGTTATTACTATAATTAATATATATTTTTTAATTTATATAAAAATACCTATTAAGTTCCTGTAAATACCCTCGATATTTCCCTCATAGGTCACGGAAACCTCACGGATTACAGAGGAATGACCTATAAGTTCGCAAAGTACCAAGGTTGGTATTGCGAACGGTCGTTTGTGTCTCAAACACACAAATCTTGGACCATCAAGGAGGAAAAGTCATGGGACTTCGCATTCGCACCAACGTAGAATCACTTTCCGCACAAAGATTTCTTTCCAATAATAATGCAGATATGAATTCAAGCATGGAAAAATTATCATCTGGTTTAAGAATAAATAAATCATCTGATGATGCTGCTGGACTTGCAATATCTGAAGGATTAAGAGCAAAAACAAGAGGCTTAATGCAAGCAAAACGCAACGCTAATGATGGAGTATCTCTTGTCCAAGTTGCTGAAGGTGGTCTTAATGAAACTAGCAATATCTTAATAAGAATGAGAGAACTCACTGTGCAGTCCGCTTCGGACACTGTTGGTATGCAAGAAAGAGGTTTTCTTGATAAAGAATATCAAAATTTAATGGAAGAAATTGATCGTATTTCAGACACTACAGAATTTAATGGACGAAAATTGTTAGGGCCTCAAACTTCTGAAAATGGAGTTATTTTACAAGTCGGATATAACGGAACAGCTAATGATATTTTAAAGTTACAACTCGGTGATGCTCCAGAGGGAATTACCAGTGAAACATTAGGAATTAAAGAATCATCTTTAGCAGGTGATGATAGAGAAAAAATCGCAGAAAACTTAAGCATAATTGATGCTGGTCTTTATATGGTTGCAAATACCCGCGCAACTCTTGGTGCAACACAATCACGTTTAAACAGCGCTATAAGCAATATTTCTGTTTCAACTGAAAATATGATGGCAGCAAATAGCCGCATTCGTGACGCAGATTTTGCTGAAGAAACAGCAAAAATGACGCAAAGCCGCATTCTGAGTCAAGCAGGACTTGCTGTTTTATCTCAAGCAAATCAGCGCCCAGAAATGGCTTTATCACTCCTTCGTTAATTAAAAAAATGAATTATAAGGAATTAAAGCCATGGGATTAAGAATTAAATCAAATATTGAAAGCTTGATTGCACAAAGACGCTTAAATGAAAATGAAGAACAATTAAGCGATAGCATAGAAAAGTTAGCTTCTGGGTTAAGAATTAATAAATCATCGGATGATGCTGCAGGACTTGCAATATCAGAAACAATGCGGGCAAAAATAAGAGGCTTTGCTCAAGCTAAGAGAAATGCTTCGGATGGGATTTCTTTTCTTCAAACAGGTGAAGGTGGATTAAGTGAGCTCAATAATTTAATTATACGCATGCGTGAATTAACCACACAAGCAGCGAGCGATACTGTCAGTTCTACAGAAAGAAGTTACCTTAATAAAGAATTTCAAGAACTTGGTTCGGAAATTAATCGTATAAAAGATCAAACTGAATTTAATGGCAAAAGTCTTTTTTCAGAAGAGGGACAAAAAGATATAGCTATACAAGTTGGAGTTAATTTTAGAAAAGCTGATGGTTCGACAAATAATGAAAATGAAACCATAAAGTTAAAATTTGAAGATCTAAGTGAATTAAATGAATCGCTTTCAAATTTAAAGGAACTAAATATCGAAGGAGAAAGCGGAGATGAATTAGGCGGAAGTGACACAGAAAAAATATTTTCAAATTTAGATGACTCTATGCTAAAGATTACTAAGGCACGTGCAACGTTTGGCGCTTTGCAAAGCCGATTGAACTCAACAATCGCATCAATCGATGTAGGGAGTGAAAATTTGAGCGCAGCACAGTCACGTATTCGGGATGTTGATTATGGCTCCGAAAGTGCGCGTTTTACCCAAAATAAAATTCTTGTTGCTGCAGGAACTGCTGTACTTGCACAAGCAAATCGGCTTCCAGAACATATATTGCACCTAATTGGGTAGCGGAGTAATTGAATGGCGCTTGAAATCAAACAAGGACTTAAAACATCACAAAGAATTTCACTTTCAGCTGAGTTAAAAAATTCGATAACAATTTTAACTTTAGGAAGAATTGAGCTTGAAAAGTTTGTCAATGAAGAATTAGAAAAGAATCCTTGTCTTGTTGATATTTCAAATTCCAGTAAAAGAGAACAAAAAAATCATTATGAAGAATTGAAATATGCCTTGCAAAAATCATTTAATCAAAGTGATTTTCTCGAAAAATTTAATGATATAAATAGATCTGAAGAAATTTCTTCAGCGAATCAAAGAAAAGAGTTTCCGGACAATTCCTCTGTCAACTCCATCCATGATTTTATTGAAAATCAAATATCCACTCAACGTCTCAGCCCCTATGAAAAGGAATGTATTCATATAGTACTTCAATATATTGATGACAATGGATTTTTCAATACAAAATTAAACGTTATAGCAGAAAACCATTCTATCCATGAAGATGATCTTATTTTTGCTCTTGAAATTATACAAAAATGCGAACCCGCTGGTGTGGGCGCACGAGATCTACAAGAATGCCTATTGCTTCAGTATAATAAACTCGAGAAAAAATCAAAAATTGTCGAAAAAATACTTACAGAATACTGGGAAGAGTTTCAAAAACAGAATTTTCAAAAAATTGCCAAAAATGAAAAATTGACTTTAGAAGAAGTTAAAGAATCATTTCGTTTTATAAAAGCAAATTTAGATCCAAGACCTGCGAGGCAATTTGGTACTCAAACAAATCAGATTATAATCCCGGATGTTTTTGTCTATAAAAGAGATAATGAGTGGATTTGTAGTTTAAATGAAAACGATTTACCTAGACTCAAACTTTCAAAAAAATATACAAAACTGATCAAAGAAATTAAAGAAAGCATGGATAGAAAAAATAATAAGGAAACGTATAAATATATTTCTGAAAATATTAAATCAGCTAAATGGCTCGTAAGATCTCTTGAAGAAAGAGATAAAACTATTTTAAAAGTTGTTGACACAATTCTTAAATATCAGAAAAGTTTTTTTGAATATGGAGTTGATTTCCTCACCCCAATGACTCTAAAAACAGTGGCACAAGAATTGACTTTACATGAAAGCACAATTTCACGAGCAACATCAGGTAAATATCTTTATTCACCCCGAGGAATTTTTGAATTGAAGTATTTTTTTAACGCCTCAGTCGAGAACAATGCGGGTAAAGAGTTGGCAAATGAATCGATTAAACAGCATGTGGCTGATTTTATTAGAAATGAAGACAAATCAAAACCTCTTTCAGATCAAGAAATTGTTGAAAAGATGTTCATGGAAAAAAACATTAAAATCGCTCGCCGCACTATCTCTAAATACAGAGAATCTTTAGGAATTCTTTCCTCAGCCAAAAGAATCCAAAGGTTTTGACCGTTTAGCCAAAAAGACTTGACTTCCGATCCATTACATGCTAGCTTTCAGCAAGATATTGAAACCATTTATTGTTCAATATCTTGCTGTAGTCCTTAACTTTTGACGGGTAATTTCCGATAAATTTTAAATGTCCTACCAAATCCCAAAGAGGAGGTTACATGAGAGTCGACGTGCAGTTTGTCAATTTCCCAAAATCAAAATTAATCCAATCCTATGTTGAAGAAAAAATTCTAGATTGCATAGAAAAGTTTTCAGCAAATACAACATCTGTTCGAGCATTTTTTAGTGTAGACGGAATTGAGCATCATGTTAAAATATCTGTTATTGCCGGTAAACTCAGTACATGTGTGAATGCAAATTCTAACGATATCGGTTATTGTATTGATAAAGTTCTCACTAAGTTAGAATCTTCTCTTAGAAAGGTTACTAAAAAAGCACGACACAAACGTGCTGAATTTTCTTCAGTGAGCGAAATGTCAGACTACAGTGCAACAAATTTAAGATTACGCAAAATTAGAAGTCAAAAATCAGAAAATATTTTTGATAAATTTGAAACTCATTTTGTCTCTGACTTTGAGGATCATGTGCGTAAAGTCAGTTAAAGTAACTTTTCAGCAAAATCTAAAATTGAGGGTTCAGTTTTACTGACCCTCTTTTTTAATATCAAAAATCATATAATATGTTTTAAGCACACGTCTTCGGATTGACAGAATTGAATTTTTTACCTATCAACAGTACGACTTCTTTGAGGTCACCTTTCTTAAGCACTTCTTCGTTAAGCAGGTGAATTTAACATGGCAAGTGAATTACTTCGCAATTTAATTAAAGAGCAATCAACTCCGCTCTACCTAGAAGCTCGCAACAAAGAAGACGTGATAAAGGAAATTTCCTTTAAAATTTCTCAAGTAAAAAAAAATCTTAAAGAAGAAGAAATATTTATAGGTCTTTCAGAAAGAGAGGCGAAAGCAAGCACAGGTGTGGATCTCGGAGTTGCAATACCGCATACTTCTTTAAATAAAATAGTTGACACTGAACTTTATTTTTTTCTAGCCCCGCATGGCATAGAGTTTAGCTCACTCGACTCCGAACCTTCTTATCTATTTTTCGTTATTCTTTCACCTAAAAACCCCAAAAAACCATATATTTCTTCCTTAAAAATCATGGCTGATATATGCAGAACTATGCGCATTGATCGGGTAAGATTTAAGCTCAAATCGGCGAAGAGTTTAGCTGAAGTGTTACAAATCTTGGAGGGGTAAATGAATGAAATTCATTTAACTGAATCTCAAAATAAAAAAAGTTTAGTTATTATTTCTGGGCTTGCGGGTTCGGGGAAAACAATTGCAATCCATGCTCTCGAGGATATGGGATATTATTGTATCGATAATTTACCTTCCGTCTTGTTAAAAGCGTTTACAGATTCAATCAAATCAGACAAGATTAAAAATCCATACATAGCCCTCGCACTTGACTCCCGCGACACGGATATCCCAAATACATTTCAAGAAATTTATGAAATTTTATCAACTATTTGTGATTTACAAATACTTTATTTAAAAGCATCTGATGAAATTGTTATCAAACGTTTTCGTGAAACGCGCAGACAGCATCCTTTAAACGCAAATGCTCCAAATTTAAGCTTATTAGAGGCTATTAAACTGGATGCAGTTACGTTAGAACCAATAAAAAATCTTGCCAATCAGATGCTAGACACCTCTAATATGTCATCGCAAAATCTCAAAAAATTTCTTCACAATCATTTTGCAATTTCTGATTATAAAAAACATCTATTGCTAAATATAGTCTCCTTTGGCTTTAAATATGGAACACCAACAGATCTCGATACAATTTTTGACGTTCGCTGTTTTAAAAATCCGCACTATGAAATTCATTTACGTGAACTCACAGGACTTGAGCCTGCAGTAAAAAATTATGTTTTTTCAGACGAACGGGTTCCTCTTTTTGTCGATAAAGTTGTTGAATTAATTCAATTTATGTATCCTAATTATTTGGAAGAAGGGAAACATTATTTTTCAATCGGAATCGGCTGCACAGGAGGAAAACATCGGAGTGTCGCTATTTCCGAGGAGCTCGCACGTATTTTTCGGGAACGGCTCCCTTTTGTAAATGTTGAACATCGGCATGCCGATTTAGAATAGAGGAATTTTCCCTCTTGACCAATTACGCCAACCGATACAACTTATGGGTATGGTTCTCAAATGTTTTGAACCAATTTCTGAAAGGGTAATTCATGTCCGACTTAGTATCAAAAATCACCGATAAAAACTTCCAAACAGAAGTCCTTGAAAGCAAAATTCCTGTACTCGTCGACTTTTGGGCTGACTGGTGTGGTCCTTGCCTTGCGCTTGCTCCCGTTTTAGAGCAAATCGCAAAAGAACACCCTGAAAAAATTAAAGTTTGCAAGGTAAATGTTGAAGAAAATCCACAACTTGCAGCAAAGTTTAACATCCGAAACATCCCTTTTTTAGCATTTGTTAAAGATGGTCAAAAAGTTGCAGAACTCGTTGGCAACCAACCTAAAAAAGTGATTTTAAATCAAATCGAAGCATTGCATGACAGTGAAGCAAATTGAAAATCACGATGACTTTCACTCCGACACGTTTTAAAAACGAAAATATTTTGTTGAAAATTCTTTCCAGTGAGTTCGAGCCAAAGGAAGAATTTTCAGCAATAATAGCCATCGATGAAGTTGGACGCGGCTGTGTTGCAGGTTCGGTCGTAAGTTGTGCAAGCCTGTGGGTGCGCAAAAATGTTTATAAAAATATTCATTTTAAAGAACAGGAATGGCTTGCACAAATTCGAGATAGCAAAAAACTCTCTGAAAAAAAACGAAAAATCTGTTTTGAAAAAATAATTAAAGAATATAATTATTCCTTAATTACGTTACCAATAGATAATAATTCTCCTACATCTCCTTTTAATATATATAAGTCTACTATAAATAAAAAGATAGATATAAATTGCACTCAAAATGAATTAAAACTCTTTAATTCGCAAAATTCAACAGATTTTGAATGTATTTCATTTGCTTTGGGAGAAGTAAATTCGCAGGAAGTGGATGAGTTTAATATTTGGAACTCAGTCCAATTGGCTGCTTCACGTGCTCTTGAGCTTTTATTTCATGTAACGAAATTAAATATAAAAGATAAAAATAATATTTTTAGCCAAGCAATTTTATTAATGGACGGTAACCATTCTATTAAAGTTCCTTCACGTTATATTCACAATATGCAAATTACTGTGATCAAAGCAGATGATCTGTTTGTCAGCGTTGGCTTTTCAAGTATATTAGCAAAAGTTTATCGCGATAGCTGCATGGAAACTCAAGATACTTTTTATCCAATTTATGGTTTTGCTAACCACAAAGGCTACGGCACTCCTAAGCACCTAGCCATTATTCAAGAGTGTGGTATCAGTCCCATCCACCGCACAAGCTTTCTGAAAAACTATATTCCGCAAACTCTCTTCTAAAGCTGCCCCTGCAAAATCCGATATCTAAAAAGAAGTTAAAACATATCCTCAACACAAAAAGGATCGCGAGGACAAGTATTAGATATTCAAGGAGTTTTTAGAGGTGAAGAACAGCACAACGTCAATCAAAGTGGATGTTTCCTATGAGCTCTATAGAGAGCTTGCTGGGGAAATTTGCGCTCCCATCGATGACAGCGACTTAACCTATGATTTACGTTATGAACTTTATACAAGTAAATTGACTTATTTATATAATATTCAAGAACAATGTTTCCGCTGCATAAACTCTGATATCACTACAGATACCTATACAAAAGAAGACTTATCAATTATTCAAGACGCCATTGAGATTACAAAAGAGTTTTTACGCCAAACCATTCGTGAAGCGCTGATAAGCAGTTTAAATTCAGCAGAAAAGAAGGCACTTCATGGCTCCAGAAATTCACAACATTCTTGAAGTGTTTGAACGAATGTCGCTCGATGACAAGGCCTACCTCACTTTTTCAAATGAAGAGAACATGCAGGTGTGTCTTTCCTATCACAAACAGACCGATCAAAGGAATTGGTCTATTTGGTTTTCAGTTAATGAAGAAGCTTCGAGGCAAACAATTTCAGTAAATCACCTACAATCTGTGTTGAAAGCTTTTAAAGTACACGAAGATCTTTTCATAACAGAAATTTCAGGTCTTTTACTTCTACAAACCGCTTTTGCAGATGAGTTTATTCGACAAATGGTTGAACTTTTTGGCAATGAAAAAGTTCAAAAAAGTATTTTGGCTACGCAAAACTTTATGGATGAATTGTCTATCCAAATGAGAAGGTATATTCTTGAACTTGATGGAGAGAATACAGCAAAACGGAAAAATAAAAAAACATTTAAAATAGTAAAGTAACAAATATGAATACGGAAAAGAAATCAGATCGATATAATAAAATAGACTTATGGGAAACAAAAGATATCCTTCAATGTATTTTAGAATCACAACTCAATGCAGTTTCAATTATTGAAAATGTATTGAGCGATTTGGAAGTTGCAATTACAAAAGCGCTGCCTCTCATCAAAGGTGGTGGTCGAATTATTTTTGCTGGAGCAGGATCTTCTGGACGAATAGCCGCACAAGAGTGTTCAGAGCTTTTTCCAACCTTTTCGTGGCCGAAAGAAAAAACAATATTCTTAATAGCCGGTGGCCATAAAGCACTCACAGAAGCTCTTGAAGATGCAGAAGATGATATTGACAATGGAGAAAAAGAAACAAAAAAATTAAAATTAAATCGTAAAGATATCGTCATCTGCTTATCTGCGAGTGGAAGGACACCTTACACATTAGGTGTTTTACGGCAAGCAAATTTGGCCGGCTCATTTACAATTGGTATTGCTTCGACAGCTCATTCTCCACTGCTTAAGGAAGCACAAATTAAACTTTTCGTTGATACAGGACCTGAAATTATTGCAGGATCAACTCGCATGAAAGCAGGTACAGCTCAGAAAATTCTCCTCAATATGTTTACATCAACCCTTATGATTCATTTAAATCGAGTCTACGATTCTTATATGGTCGATCTTGTGACGACAAATGAAAAACTGACCAATCGAAGCATTCACATTGTTTCAGATATTTGTAAAGTTGACTATGAAACAGCGCATACAGCCCTTTTAAAATGCAAAGGAAACGCAAAACTAGCTTGCGTTTATATTAAGAAAAAAGATCTAAAACAAGCAGAAAAACTTCTTAAGGAATATGAAGGGAATCTAAGAAAATGCTTAGAAGATTAATTATTATTAACAAAGAGCAAAATCTCATTACCCTGAATGCTTAAATATAAAGAAGAGATATAGTGATTTCTTTTTACGCGAGAAATTTCTCTAGAATAATTGTTTACAATTTTTATGTCCCCAAAAACAAAATGAATTATCTTTTACAGATGAATTTAAATTTTTAACCCTCTCAATATCAAATAGTATCAATGCAGTTGAATACTCTCCGAATAATTTTAAAGATTAAATTTCCTTCCTGCCTTCTTCTTGGTATTTTTCATTCAATAAATTATATAACAATTCTATAAATTCACTTTTATCTGTTGTAATTTGGGTAAACTTTAATTCCTTTATTTTCTAACCATAAAAGTTCCTGAATATCTTGTAAAATATTTTTGCGTATAAGAGTCATCGAGATGAATATTTCCGCTTTAAGAAAATACTGGAGAAAGAGATACTCGAATTGATGTCTTTTTTTTAAATTCACAAAACTTAAAGCTCTTCCTTAGGATTGGCAATTATACTTGTTTTAAATAAATAACAGGACTGTTAAAAATATCCGCAAATAAATAATTATGCAATAAGATTTCAAATAGCAGTTAAAAAATAAAAGATCGAGTTAAAAATATTTTTTAACCTCATGTTAATTTATCAATTTTAATATTTCTTCTCTTATAACTTCTTTTGCATACTGTGGAGCCACTTCTATTAGCCATTTATCTACTTTTTCTTTGATATAACCTTCAACATCTTTTGACGAAGCTGTAAACTCTTTTGTTGATATAATATCATCTATAGCAAGTAAAAAATTTACTTTATTCTTAAAATCAACGCCACTAAATGGTTTCTCAATAAAATTAACGTAACCATCTTTTTGTAATTGAGAGATATCATCACCGTTTTCATACATCAATAATATATTCTCATGCGTCCAATTCTTCTTTTTTATATTTATTTTTCCATCCGTAAATATTTGATCTATATGTGAAACTATTAAATCATAAATTGACTCTTTTAAACATGTTTCGAATTTTTCTCTATTTTCAGCAAAATGTAACAGATATACATCTGAATTTGAAAATAAAATTTTCAATGCTTTCTGCAATGAAGAGCTATTTTCAAAAAAAAGAATTTTTTTCATATATCACCTTTATCTTGTCTCAATTAAATTTGCTTTCTGACCCATGATATTTTATTTTGAATCCTTGCTCAATTATGCAAGACGGGGTTTAATTCCTACGGCGGTTTCTCATGCCACATCTTTGGCATATCAAGACAAATCTTTATTTTTGTCTTGTTTTGAACGTGAATTTAAAAATGAAGAGAATATTATGAAATCTTCTGTATATGCTGGATCCTTTGACCCCTGGACGTATGGACATCAATTTGTACTCGATTCTGCCCTTGAAGTTTTTGACTGCGTACATGTTGTTTCAGCAATCAACCCAGCAAAACAAAGTCTCTTAAAACCCGAAGTCAGAGCACGTGTGATAGCCCATTCCATCGATCCATTTTCAGATTGGTGGGCACTCGATCCTCCTTTCCATATAGGCGATAGGGTTATTGTCACATCGCAAGAAGGTCTGGTTGCCGATTATGCCAAAGAAAATGCTATAGAACATCTTATCCGTGGTCTGCGCTCAACTTCAGATTTCGAAGCCGAATTTAACTTGTACTTTTCTAACCAAGCCATCAATCCTAAAATTCAAACTTGGGCAATAATGTGTCCCCCAAGATTGCTCCACTGCTCGTCAACTTATGTCAAAACCGTTGTTGGAAAACCCCATGTCAAATCCGTTGGCTCGAAATTTGTTGCTCAAGCTCTCATGCTCAATTGGGTGCGTGTTTTAGGTCAAATTTTCGACTTAATAGAAGTCTGCTCCACCCATCGTTTCGACATAGACAATTCGAATTTAAATGAATCAGATCTTTCTGAATGTCTACAACTTTTATTTTCCTCACTTGTTCATCGCATTGTCCGAATCTCACGTTCTGTTATGGTTAAAACTTCAAAATTACTTGATGCATTTTTAAAACAAAATGGCTTTCGCTTAAGAGAAGAAATTAAAGATAAAAAGCATTATCCCAAAAATGAAGTGAATCAGTTGTGGGGAATTTTATCTTATTGTATTGAACAAGATGCTATTTTTCCTTCAGATGTAGATTCCGGAGTCGCATATATTCTTTCATTAGCAAAAAATCTAGGAAAGACTTCTGTAAAATTATTTAATGAAGAAGAAGTCATATTTGCGTATGAAAGTTTAAGAAAATAAATTTTAAAGGATGATTTCATGGATACACTTGCAACAGATTTTTTAAATACATTCCAAGATTTAGATGAATCACAATTATTAATTAAAGAAACAGTCCATAAATTTGTTCAAAATGTTTTTATGCCAAATATCACTGAAAATTTTGAAAACGCGCACTTTCCAAAAGAAATAATCAAAGAAATGGGCAAACTCGGATTACTCGGTTCAAACTTACATGGCTATGGCTGTGCAGGGCTTGATGAAATTTCATATGGTCTCATAATGAAAGAACTTGAACGAGGAGACAGTGGGCTTAGAAGTTTTGCAAGTGTACAAAGTAGTCTTGCTATGTATGCCATTTACGCATTCGGATCTGAAGAACAAAAAAAGTATTTCCTTCCCAAAATGGCAACTGGAGATACTATCGGCTGCTTTGGTTTAACTGAACCCGATTTTGGCTCTGATCCTGCAGGTATGAAAACTTTTGCAAAAAAATCTGGCGACTCATGGGTGCTCAATGGTTCAAAAACCTGGATCACCAATGCACCGATAGCAGATATTGCTATTGTATGGGCACAAACGGATGAAGGAATAAGAGGTTTTTTAGTTGAAAAGGGCACGAAAGGTTTTTCAGCGCCTGAAATCAAAAATAAATTAAGTCTACGAGCTTCAAAAACAGGCTCACTCTTTTTTGATAACTGTCAAATACCCAATGAGAATCTATTAGAAAAAACGGAAGGATTAAAAAATGCATTGATGTGCTTAAACCAAGCACGTTTTGGCATTGTCTTTGGTGTTCTTGGCGCAGCGGAAGACTGCTTAAATGAAGCCATTCATTATACCAAAGAACGGATTATGTTTAAAAAACCTTTAGCATCTTTCCAACTGATTCAAAGAAAATTAGCTCTTATGTCGACAGAAATTGCCAAAGGCAATTTAGTTGCTCTGCAGCTTGCAAAACTTAAGCAAAATAAAAAAGTAAAACCTGCTCAAATTAGCATGGGTAAACAAAATAACGTACAAATTGCCCTAGACTGTGCTAGAACCACTCGGGACATTTTAGGAGCAAATGGTATCAGCGGTGAATACCATTGCATGCGTCATATGTGTAATTTAGAGTCAGTTTATACATATGAAGGCACAAATGATATTCATCTCTTGATCGTAGGACAACATCTCACAGGTATTGCTGCCTTTGAGTAAAGGATTTATTATTCATGCATTTAATTGACACACATTGTCACTTGGTATCAGATAAACTAAAAAATAATTTACCAGAAATTATTGAGCGTGCAAAAGCTTGTGGAGTGAAAAAAATAATAAATATTGCTTACAATCCACAAACTATAATTTTAGCGCAAGAACAAGTTAAAACATCTGATATATTATATGCTACTCTTGGCATTCAGCCACATGATGCAAAAGAATTTTCAATTGAAGAAGCTGAAAAAGTACGTCCTGTCGCATTAACAAATAAAAAAATAGTCGGCATTGGCGAAATTGGACTAGATAGCCATTACACTCTTTCGCCGATAGACAAACAGATTGAGTGTTTTGAGTACTTTTTACAAATTGCTCTTGATACTAATTTACCTATAGTTGTTCACATGCGAGAAACGCACAATGAAGTCTATTCAAGAATTAAAAAATATTCTCAAAAAGGATTAAAAGGCGTTATTCATTGTTTCACTGGGACTTTAGAGCAAGCAAAAGATTATCTTTCTGAAAATTTTTATTTGTCATTTTCTGGTATTGTTACTTTTAAAAATGCCTCTGAACTTCATGAAGTTGCAAAATATGTTCCACATGACAAAATATTAATTGAAACGGATAGTCCTTACTTATCCCCCGTCCCGTTGCGCGGAAAAACCAATGAACCGGCCCATATTCTTCATACTTGTGAATTCATAGCAAAACTACGAAATTTAAAACCTGAAGAACTGGCAGAGATAACCGCAAAAAATTCTGAAGATTTATTTTATAGATTGCGTTCTCCAGTTTAGGGTTATTAATTATGTCTGTAAAAAAATTATCTCTACCTATCGATGAAATATTGCCTGCAATCGTGTCCGATTTTCAAAATGAAAACACTTTGATCATTCAGGCAACCCCAGGAGCAGGAAAAACCACACGTATTCCCGCTGCCCTGTTAAATCGTACAAATAAAACTATTTTAGTGCTTGAGCCACGCAGACTTGCTGCACGCCTTTCCGCTGAAAGAGTAGCGCAAGAGCTGGGAGAAGAATGTGGTGAGACAATTGGCTACCAAGTACGCTATGACAAACGAGAATCTCAAGCAACCAAAGTAAAATATATAACAGGTGGAATATTCTCTCGTCTAATTTTAGAAGATCCTGAATTGAAAAATATCTCTTGTGTGATTATTGATGAATTTCATGAGAGACATACTCATACAGATCTTGCACTTATGCTCGTTAAATTATTGCAGCAAAGTCTTCGCCCCGATCTCAAACTCATTGTGATGTCTGCAACGCTTGATACTTATGGCCTGCAAAATTATTTACCGAATGCAAAGACACATACTTCAATTGGCAGAACCCATCCACTCGAAATTCAACATTTAGATCCAAATTCAGCGCACAAAAAATTGCCTATTTTAATCTTTAATGCTGTGGAAAGTTTATTAATTGATCCAAAATGTCCGGGCGATATTTTAGTCTTTTTAACAGGATCTTATGAGATACAAAAAACTCAAGAAAATATTGAAGAACTTGCGCATAAATACAACGCAATTATTTTGCAACTTAAAGCAGATCTCGCTCCGCATGATCAACAAAAGGTTTTTCAGCTAACAGAGAGACGAAAAATAATTTTATCTACAAACGTCGCTGAAACTTCTATTACTCTAGATGGAGTCACTGGGGTTGTCGATACTGGTTTCGCTAAAATTGCGGGCCATGCAAGTTGGAGTGGCCTACCAACTCTGGACACTCTCCCCATCAGTCAATCGTCGTGTATTCAGCGTGCCGGTCGAGCAGGGCGTACGCAAAGCGGATGTGTAAAAAGACTTTTTACTTTGCTTGATTTTCAAATGCGTCCCGCTTTTCAAAAGGCAGAAATTCAAAGAGTGGATCTGACCCAGTCGCTCCTTGAAATTAAAATATTAGAAAAAAAACTCAGTTTGCATAAATTAAATGAACCATTTTCTTTTCCGTGGTTCGATCCACCTCCACAAAATATCATGCAATCATGCAGTCAACTGTTAAATTTTCTCTCTGCTTTTGATGCTTCCAATAACTTAACAGAAATAGGTTCTGAAATCGCTAAATACCCATTGCACCCAAGGCTTGGTAGAATATTATATGAAGCTGCAAGTAAAAATATTCTACCTCAAGCAATTGTGATAGTTTCAATTATCAATGAAGGTTCTATCATAAAAAATGGTATTTCCTCTACTGATATTGGAGTATCTGACCTTGAATTTCAATTTAATATCTTAATAAATTATTTTTTAAAAAAAGTTAAAAAATTATCTCCAAACAGTCATTTTGATATTGCTAGGATTAAAAAAATAGAGGTGTCTATTAGACATATCTGTCAAATTGCAAAAGTTAAATTTACAGATTGTTTTAAAGATATAAGTAACAATGATTTAAGTTTGATTTTATTGGCAGGATATCCAGATAGAGTATGCCAGGTCAGGAATAATTTAAATCATTCTGGAAAAAAAGAGTTAAATTTATGTCTAGGCGGTGGAGCTATTTTATCACCTTCAAGCATCGTGCAAGATTCAGAATTTTTAATTGCAATTGAAGCAGAGGAATCTGCCCAAGCTTTGTCACAAGCACAATCAACCCAAGTTAGAATTTGCCATGGGATTGATCCTGATATACTTATTGCTGCACCTGAATATTTTATCAAAGAGAATGAAGAATATACTTGGGATGATAATGCGCAAAGAGTGAGAGCTGCTAAAAAAACTTATTATGGCAAACTCATTTTAGAAGAGCGTCCCATTAGACAACATACAGCTAAGTATGAAGAAATCCTTTTAAAAGAGTTGTCATTGAGTTGGCCCAAGCCTTTTGAAGATGATAAAGATTTACGTTATTTAGCAAAGCGTATAGCACTTGCAAAAACTGCTGGATATTCTCTCGATGCAGCCCATTTTTTAGAAGAAGATTTTGAGCTTTTATTATGTCATATTTGTGAAAATAAAAGAAGTTATAATGAAATACTAGAAAAAGATCTTGATG
The DNA here is from genome assembly GCF_004295685.1 of Fluviispira sanaruensis. NCBI lineage: Bacteria > Pseudomonadati > Bdellovibrionota > Oligoflexia > Silvanigrellales > Silvanigrellaceae > Fluviispira > Fluviispira sanaruensis. The sequence continues at coordinate 841,628 of NZ_AP019368.1, read as the reverse complement.
AGTATTTAGATGATCTTTTACCACATGAAACGAAAAGATTACTAAACGATTTATTTCCTAATCATATTATAATTGGTAAAGGCCGCAAAGTAAAAATTAATTATGAAGAAGACAAACCACCTTGGGTTGCTTCTCGCTTGCAGGATTTTTTTGGTACTTTACAAACACCTAGAATCTGCAATGGAACTGTTCCACTTGTCGTTCATTTACTTGCCCCTAATATGCAGGCTGTCCAAGTAACAACGGATTTAGCAGGATTTTGGGAGCGAGGGTATGTTGAAGTAAAAAAAGAATTATCGCGTAGATATCCCAGGCACGCATGGCCAGACAATCCCAAAACTGCCGAACCACCAGAATACCTAATGAAAAGAAAAAGAAGAGAATAAGTTAATTTGTCTCTCCATGAAAGCGCTCTACCTCGAAATCCATTTCAATTTCCTCGAGAAGTTTTTCGAGTCCTTTCTTTGTCCCGTCAGAAATAACCAGGACTGTGTCATCCCCTGCAATCGTTCCCATGAGTGAATCATAGCGGCTTTTCACTATATTATTTGTTCCGTGCATAATTTTTTGATCCAGTTGAAAAGCCAATGAATTCGCATGTCCTGGCAATGTGTGGAGGATTAAAATATTGGGTGGAGACACCTTTATTTCAAAAATAGGAACAAGAGTTTTTGTGCTAGAATTCAATATTTTATAACAATTTTGAACCTTTACAACTCCTAGCTTTTTAAGCTTTCTGGATAATGTGGATTGGGGAATGGATAAACCCAATTTTTTAAGCTTTGCCACGAGTTCCTGTTGATGGGCAATTTTTTCCGAACGAATTAAATCCAAAATCACCTCATCATCTTTTTTTCCTGTATTTTTCATAACTTAGTCTTTCTAACCCATCAGTTTCACCTATTCTCATTAAGTAAAACATTTCTCAAATTAAAAGAAAAGAGAAATGACTGCCACTCGAGAGCATTTTCTCCCACCTATACAATATACTAGAATCTATATACTTTTTTTATTTCATTGCACTAAGAAAATTGAATTTATTAATTTTTGCATAAAAACTTGCACTTATCTAAAATTTTCGTTACTACATAAAAATCCATAAAAATGGATTTTTATTCATTTTTACCGTCAACGTTTCTTAGAATCTGTTTTGCTTTAAAAAAATTGACTCAATCTCCTCAAAATAAAAAAAGGATTGAACTATGAATACAAATGCATCCCCCGTCTGGGGAGGAAGATTTAAAAAACCTCTTGCACAAAAAGCAGTTTACTTTAATGAGTCCATTTCATTTGATAAAAAACTTGCTCAGTTCGACATTTTAGGCAGCCAAGTTCATGCAGAAATGCTTGCAAAACAAGGTATAATTTCCGAATTTGAGTCTCATTCTATTATTAATGGTTTAAAGAAGATAAGCGCAAAAATACTTAAAAATGAAATTGAATTTAGCCCAGAAGCAGAAGACATTCATATGAATATTGAACTCTGCTTACTTAAAGAAATTGGCGAAATTGCAAAGAAACTGCATACTGGAAGAAGCAGAAATGATCAGGTTGCCTTGGATCTAAGACTCTATTTAAAACACGAGATTGAAAAAATAAAAATCACATTAAATTCTTTGATAAACTCACTAGAAGATCTTTCTATCATTCATAAAGACACAATTCTTCCAGGCTACACTCATCTACAAAAAGCCCAACCGATCACTTTAAGCAGTTATTTTAAAGCATATCAAAGTATGTTCCTGAGAGATGCTTCTCGCCTTTCGGATTGCTATGAAAGAATGAATTTTTCACCTTTAGGAGCAGGAGCACTTGCAGGCACTACTTTGCCAATAGACAGGGAGTACACAGCCAAAAAACTTGGTTTTACAGGTATCATCGAAAATACAATAGATGCTGTAAGCGATAGAGATTTTATTATCGAATTTATGAGCTCTGCAAGTATTATTATAACTCATTTATCCAGATTTTCTGAAGATATGATAATTTGGGCAACGGAAGAATTTAATTTCATAAAATTAGATGACGCGTATGCAACAGGTTCTTCGCTTATGCCAAACAAAAAAAATCCGGATATACCTGAACTAATTAGAGGTAAAACTGGAAGAATCTATGGCAATCTTATGGGCATTTTAACAGTTATGAAAGCGCTTCCACTTGGCTATAATAAAGATCTCCAAGAAGACAAAGAAGGATTATTTGACACCGTAGAAACTATCAAAAACTGTTTAGATATTTTTAACGACTTTTTAAATACAGTGCATTTTCAAAAAGATGCTATGTTGAAATCTACCGAAAACAGTTATGTCTGGTCAACCCACCTCTTAGAGCAACTCGTAAACAAGGGCATTGCATTTCGCCAGGCACACGAAATAATAGGAAAGCTTGTTATTTATAGCTATGAAAATAATAAATATTTACACCAATTAAATAAGGAAGAATGTGAAAAAATTTCTCCACATATTTACACATCATTACAAATTATTAACAAAAAAGGATAAAAAATGTCATATTTGAAATGTGCTAAAATTGCTTCTTTTGTTTCGCTTATAAGTCTATTATTTTCATTTTCATGCAATGCAAATGAAGCTGCTAACAATGAAGATAAAATTCTAAAGGTTTGTACTTCAGGAGGATTTATTCCTTTCTCTGTATATACAAAAGATGGATGGGAAGGGTTCGATATTGATTTAGCAAAAAACTTTGCAAAATTTATGAAGTCAAAACTTGAGGTTATCAATTATAGTTTCGATGGAATAATTCCAGCTTTAATAACAAAAAAATGTGACCTCATTTTTTCTGGAATGACAATCACTGAAGATAGAAAAAAATCTGTCTTATTCAGCGACCCATATTTTAAAGATGGTTTAAGTTATATGTATTTAAAAGGAAATTCCGCTTTAAAAAATATTAAAAATATTCTAGATTTCAACGATAAGAAATATAAAATAGGGGTTAAAGTTGGTTATACAAGTGATTTCTATGTTGCCAAAAATCTAAAAAATGCAACCATTTTTAAATACAATGAAACTTCAGATATAATAAATGCACTTAGAAACAAAAAAATCGATATCATTGTCACAGATTCAAATCACTCAATTATACTTGTAAAGAAATTTCCTAAATTGATGGAGTCGAAAAAAACCGATGTGCAAGACGAATATTTTGGTGTTGCAGCTCGTCAAGACGCAACAACTCTTATAGAAAATTTTAATAAATTTTTAGCTCAGTGGAAAAAAGAAGGTGAGTACGATAAAACATATGCTTTACATTTTTAAATAACTTAATTTATTTTTTCCTTGATGTTTTAAAAATAATTGAAAGCGTCTTTCCAAATAAGACATTTTGCAATTGATATAAACAGAATTTTTTTTATTTAGGATTAATTTTGAAGGTTCTGTTGCAAAAAAATCAAAGTAACAAAGGAGCTTAGAATGGAATTTCAAAAAGTATATTTCAGACGCAATTAACCTGCAAGGGAGCAAAATTGCTTCCAAATAGGCAAATGGCTTTTAAATTTAAATTGCCATTTTTACACATGTGATGAAGCTCTATCCCAGATATAGTAACTGTTGCTGAAATCATTAAGTAGAACCCCCAATAATAATCCAAGAAAAATTTGCAACAGAGACAATTTTACTACTTTAATACCTTTGCAACAGAATCGCCATTATTAGGGAGTTCGTCTAAATATGTAATAATAAACTTAGGACGGTATTTATCGTCTGCAATTGATATTAATTCTGGATTTTCAGGATAAGAACTCAATAAAGGGATTAAAGAAGATTGTCCAATAATAGATCGGTATGAATTGTCTGCCGGTTTAAGTCCCCAAATATTATTATGTACCAAAGGAGCATTATTAAAATTTCCAATGTACAGCATTATGTGACCTTTGATATAAACTAAAGTAACGAATTTTCGCCCTAATTTTGAGAGAGCTTCCAGTCGTTCTTGAGTGCTATAATTACTTAAATCAATCATTTTACCTTCTTGATACTGATAGGCTGAATTACGTGGTAGCCATATACCAAAAACAGAAAAAATATTTCTTAACTCCTGCGAGCAATCATTATAATAATATAATCCTCCCCAGCCATAAGGCCTCCCAAGCAGAGGCTGAATTACATTTACAAAGTTTTTAGGTGATGATGATAGAGGAAAGATTGAAACTTTATCCTCATTAATTTTAGCAGTAATAAATTTTGCATATCCATTTTCAAGTGAAATTGGAAAAAATACTTTGTTTGTTTCTTCTTGCTGTTGTCCAGGAAATAGGCTACCCGTATAAGCACGCAGCTCAATTTTTCCAGAATTATTAATTATAGGACTATGAGGTTGAGTTACAACGCGCAAACCGTGTTTCTTTACATTCTCTTGATACTCAAAAATAAATTTTTCTGAAGCTAAAGCTATTTTATTACTAGGCACCCAAGTAACAAAACCAGAATTTGTGAGGACAAGTGACCATTCTTTATCCTTCGATTTTCCAACAATATACAAAGGCGTTCCTACCCAAATAGAACTAACTTGCAACATATCAAAAGGATAACCCTCACCTGCTAGTCTATAATCATAAAAAAGAGGTGAATTGGTTGGAAAAGTTCTTGCGCTGATATTGTTTGTTGCTATAGCTCTGTTATTTTTGTAAAAAAACAATTTTTGCTCAAATTGATTTAGATCCATATTTCTTAGAATTTGATTATCAAACCAATCGCAGGTGTATGGTTTTAAATTAGTTGCAAAACTTTTTGGATTATCAGTATCACAGTTTTCTCTATATTTTTGAAATAAAAATTTTTCAACACTATAAATACTATCAGTATTCTGTTTATTTAGTATACCGCTGACAAAGGAATCAGACCAAGGGGATTGCTCCCCAAAAAAATGTTCCTTATATGCGTTTTCTTTTTCTAAAATTACGTTATTTGAAATAAGTGGAATATTATAATCTGGAGAATTTGGGTTAATAAAACGTTGTATATTTTGGCTATAGTTATTTAAAGGAAATATTTGTGCTTTATTAATTTCAGGGCGAGATGTAGTACACGACTGCAAAAATAAAATAAAACTGACTGTAACTAATTTCTTTTTAATTTTCACTTTTAATCAACCTATATATAAGATTTAATATAAAAAATAATTCAAATGAAAAACCATTTCAAGCAGAATCTACATTTTGGGTATCTATTTGTCAATTCGAATAGTACTTGCTTCAACTGGTTTTGAATGCCTTCGAAGATGAATGCTTGGAATGATCATATGATCTACTTTTTAAAATTTTTGCCTATTTAACTTTCTTAATATATTTAATTGCCTAAATTTTGACCATTTCTTGTCTGTATAAGAACTTTTGTCGAATAGTATATAATCATTAAAGAACTTTCGTTGGGGGAGAAAAATGAAAAAATCAGACCGAATGGTTATTACAGCATCTTCACTCGGAACAGTCTTTGAATGGTATGATTTTTATTTATATGGAAGTCTTGCCGTTTTTTTTAGTGGATTATTCTTTCCCAAAGGTAATGACACAGCCGCATTTCTTGCAAGCCTTGCGACTTTCGGTGCAGGCTTTGCCGTGAGACCCTTTGGAGCTCTTTTCTTTGGCAGAGTCGGTGATCTTGTCGGTAGAAAATATACATTTTTAATCACCATTATTGTTATGGGGCTTTCAACTGCATTCGTCGGCTTATTACCCACTTACGAAGACATCGGTATTTTAGCTCCCATTTTGTTAACAACATTGCGCCTTGCTCAAGGCCTTGCCCTTGGAGGGGAATATGGCGGAGCCGCCACCTATGTTGCCGAACATTCTGAAAAAAACAACAGAGGTTATTATACCAGCTGGATTCAAACGACGGCGACTTTAGGATTTTTATTATCCTTAAGTGTTATTTTAACCTGTCGTCTGTCATTAGGAGAGTCCGAGTTTAAAAGTTGGGGTTGGAGAATTCCATTTTTAATCTCAGTAATTCTTCTCATTATTTCTGTTTATATCAGATTAAAATTAAATGAATCACCCTTATTTTTAAAAATGAAAAGCATTGGCAAACTTTCAAAATCACCTCTAAGAGACAGTTTTACTAAAATTCCAAATTTAAAATTAGTTTTATTGGCCTTATTTGGAGCGACCGCAGGTCAAGGAGTCATTTGGTATACAGGACAATTTTATGCTCTCTTCTTCTTACAAAATACCTTAAAGATTGATTTCCAATATGCATATATCATAATTGGAATTTCACTCATCATAGCAACTCCTTTTTTTATTTTCTTCGGAAGATTATCCGATAGAATTGGAAGAAAAAAAGTCATGTTGAGTGCCTGCATAATTGCTGCTCTCACTTATATTCCAATTTTCAAAGGTATCACAATGTTTGGTAACCCTGCATTAGATTTAGCAATTCAAAATGCACCCATTGTTATCCAAACAAAAAATTGCCAAAAAGAATGCAAAGATCTGAAAGAGTATCTTGCAAAAAAAGGATATAATTACGATACACAAACAATAAGTGATGACGTGTTAAAAACAAAGATTGGTATGACAGAAATCAGAAATTTTGCGCCACAAACGTTTGACAATGCACTTAAACAAGCTGGTTATCCAGAGAAAGCAAATCCGGCAGATATAAATTATCCAATGATAATTTTATTGCTTACGATATTAGTTTTATTCGTAGCTATGATTTATGGACCAATAGCAGCTTTCTTGGTGGAATTATTTCCAACCCAAATTCGCTACACATCAATGTCTTTACCCTACCATATTGGCAATGGTTGGTTTGGTGGATTTCTACCTTTAATTGCTGCGAGTGTCGTTGTCCAAACGGGAAATATTTACGCTGGACTCTATTATCCAATTGCTGTTGCTCTGATGAGCTTTGTCGTTGGCACACTCTTTCTTAAAGAAACAAAAGATAATATTCTCGATAGGCATTAACTTAATTGTTAAGAAACAATTCGAATTCTTTCAGCTTCAGGCCCGCGCGACCCATTTTTTTCTATAAACTCTACTTTCTGACCTTCGACTAAGACTTTATAACCTGACTTTTCTATCGTAGTATGATCAATAAAAATATCACTTCCTACATTACTTTTTTGAATAAATCCTATTCCTTTGGATTCTAAAAACCATCTTACGATCCCACATTGATACTCATCATTGTTTGATGACATAAGAGCCTCCTATATTTTTATGATACTAAACAATTTGGTCTTTAAAAATACATGAAAAAACATTTTCTGTCAAGGTAACAAATTATGTCGGATTAAAATATTTTATTTTTTTATTTTTTTATTTAATTATGATATTGAGATAATTTTTTATTAAATCTATCAATAATTATTCTTTTAGTTTGTGGCCATTCTTCTTTAATGACACTATAATAGACTGAGTCTCTCAAGCGCCCATCTGGCATAATCATATGATTTCTAAAAACTCCTTCTTTAACGAATCCAAGTTTTTCCATTGCTAAGTTTGACTTAGTATTTAATTTATCAGCTTTAAATTCTATCCTATTCATAGATAAGTTTTCAAAAAGATATTGTAATAAAAGTAATTTACACTCAACATTATAACCCAATTTTTGATAATGATTCTCAATAAAGGTTGATCCTATCTCTAGACTTTTATCGTGCAAGCGAACGTTTGCAAATGAGGTCATACCAATTGCCTTAGAACTCTTATTTTCTATAATTAAAAATGGCATCGAAATATTTTTAAGTTTACGTTCAATAGCATTTGAGACGACTTCTTTACTTGAAACATAATGTATTGGAAAATACTTAAAATAATCTATACTAAAGCACCCGATCAATGCTTCCTCATCTTTTAACACAAGCGGTCGTAACGTGACAAGATGTCCATTTAATATACAATTTTCAAATTGCTCAAACATTTTAAAAACCTAATTTATTTAAATTAATACCATTCATTTCAAGAAACTTTTTTGCGTCTTCTTGAATTTTTTGAATATGAGGATTATTTTTTAATTCATCTTTAACTTTAGCCGAGATTTCCTTTGCACCATTTTTTGTAAAACGAGCCTGAAGAACTGCAGTATCTAAGAAAACATCTGGATTAAGAACAGTTCCGCCTAAAGTCATATTTAAAACAAAATTACCTCTCTCATCTAAAAAATATTTAGCATATTTACTTTGCTCAAACAATTTCTCTTTCAATTTTTTACTTGCAGTAAAAACCGCCATTCCTCTTAAAGTCTCATCAATTCCGACATCTGCTTCCAGAGCTAACAGACCGTCTTCACCATCAATATTGTTACGAATCAAAAGCTTTCCATCTTTTACTTCAAAATCCCCCTTAACATTATTTAAATTCTTTTTTGTTTTATCACTGTCGCTCAAACTCAATTTCTTTAAAGTTGAAGGATCAATTTTTAATGTTCCGAAGCTTGAACTCGATATAAAATTATTAAATTGCTCTCCCGCTAATGCAACAAGACTTTTTGTATTTAAATACCCATTATAAAAAAAGAATGAACCTTTTGCATTCAAAGATTTAGAGAGATTTTCTTTTGTGGTTCCAGCCCCATTAAACACCATATTAATATCTGTAATTCCATCTAATGGGCTTTTTTCTAAATCAGATTTTATGAATTGAGCTAATTCTTCAATTCTTACTTTATTAAAAGCAATATTACCAGAGAAATTTATAGGATTTGAACCTAAATCAGTCTTTAATATTGAAGAAAAATTCCCAGAAAATGCGCTCATATTAAACTTACTTATAGAGAGTAAATAGTTTTTAGTTCTTGCCATAAAAGAAAAATTATTAAACAAATTATTATTATAAGTTAAATTACCAATATTTATTTCAGTGCTGAAATCAGAATCAGAAAGTAGACGTTTCATATTTTCTGACAAAGAAAATTCTTTACTATCAAGATTACCAATAGATTGTGTTTTGGGCATATTTTCTTTTTCATTTACAACCTTTTTGGGAAGTGAAGTCGCTGATTTTTCTAAAAAAGGCTTTATGATATCGTCCAATTTTAAAGTTTTACTTTGCACACGCAGAAGTCCATTAAACGGTTTTATTGACTCGGTCGCTAAAGCTAATATGAGATCAGATTCTGCTAATTTTGCCGTAAGATCTACATTCACATTTAAAAGATTCGGTTGCGAAAGGGATCCGAATACTTTTGTAATCATATCCACTGATGCATTTAATAAGATTTTTTTATGTTGAGGAAAAACAGTTGCTAGGTCAGAAAGATCTGAAGAATTTAAAAATATTTTTATATCTGAATTCATTTTTTGAAAATTATCGAGTGCAACTGTCGCTCGTCCATTCAATGTATGTATTACAAATTTAAAATCATCTATCATTAGGTTTTGTGGCTTTGCCATACCTGAAAAGCTCATATTCAATGGAATTTGAGCTCCTTTAACAAACGCATCTCTGAAATTTATATCTAATTTATCTAGGCTTAAAAGCCCTTTAAACATTGTATTCTTCCACTCATTGGAATTCATTTCTGTGTTTGCTATAACTTGTAATTTAATTGGCCCTCTTACCTGTAATCCTTGATCATTGATATCAATATCGGAGTAAACTTCAATTTTAGTATCTCGATCTAAACCAATATTTGAAATAATTGCATTTATGTTCTTAACTTTTGCAATTTCTCTGTCATATGCACCGGAAGAGCTTTGCAAATTAAATGAAGCATCATAAATTGAGATTGAATTTATAACTAGCCGTTTTGAAAGGGAGCCTAAATTTGAACTCGACTTTGCAGTCTCATTTTCAAGAGCATAAGCGGACATGTCAGCGCTCGAATTGCTCGATGACCTTTTTATTAGATTAGAAATATTCGTTTTATTTCCATTTTTAATAATATTGATTTCTGGATTTTTTACAATTATTTGACCAATGACTTTCCCTTGCAATAAAGGAAAAAAATCCAATTTAACTTTAACATCTTTCACTTTAAGTAGCTGAGTATTAAAAAAAAGTTCATCTGTATTATCTAACGTAACATTTTGTAAATTAACACCTAACCCTGAAAAAATGGTCAACCGAGCCGAAGAAAAATTAATTTTTGCATTTAATTTTTGCTCAACAGCATTTTGGATTTGTGGTCTGAATTTATTAAAATCTATCATAAATGGGAGTGCTATTAGTATTAAGAAAATCAATAAAAAGAAACTTGCAAAACCTATCAACCATTTTCTTTGTGTACTCACAAATCGTCCACCTTAATCATTTATTGTTTTTAATTCGTAGCATTGTTTTATAAATGTTGAACAATACTTTGGGATCTGATCCGAAAAAGCCATGCGCAAATGGCCTCTCTTTTCATCGTTATGGGCAAAGAAAGCAGATGGAATTTCCATCATTAAGGCCGCCACTTGCGAATAGGGAGCGATGCGATCCTTCATACCATGCATCCATAAAACTGGAACACTTACTTCTCGCAAAATTCTTCTTTTTTCAAAAGTCTCATTTACAAAATTTTTAGCCTGATCAACATAACCAATCGCAGTTCGCATACGCAGTGGAAACGATTTCCTTTTAAAAGACCCGGTCGCTGGAAACAATCCATCTAATCCATAATAGGAAAATTTATTTAAAAAGTCTTTCAACCATGCGCTTGGGTAGAGATAATTCCAAACCTCCCCAGCTGCTTTTGCGTAAGAATTTATACTCAAAGCAGGAGAAACGGCGATCACTCCACTGATATTGCGTGCAACATCTTGGCGAGTTGCAGCGATAAGCGCCAAGGACGCTCCCATGGAGTGCCCCATAAGATAGCAGGATGGACCATCTCTTTTAGCACTCAACCCTCCGCGTGATTCTTCGCCAAATAAACGAAAGAGCAATAATGGAAGACTGCGTGTTGCTTGTTGAAAATCAAGAATAGATGCTCCACCTACACCATGCCCATCCCAATCAAAAGATAAAACAGACATTCCACTTGCATTTAATAATCTGATCCAATGCAAAAGAGGATAAGAGCAATCATCACCTAAACCATGCATAAGTATAATAAGTGATTTCTGAGCACTTTCGAAATATTTTGGCACTGATAAAAAGGCATTCCCTCCCCCAGTAGAAAGAGGAACTTCATAATATGTTACAGAAACTTCATGAAGTTTGTTCAAAGAAAAATGCCTGCGCTCGCTGCCACAAAATCGATTATAGTTAATCTTATTAAGACGTTCAGAAACCCAAGCTTCAATTGGATACATGTTATTTTAACCTCAAAAAACAGTGTTCACTTAACATGAATTAGATTATAGCCTTGAGATAAAATGAAACAAAGCCCAGCGCCATGTTTCTTAACTTTAAAACAGAAGAAGGAAATTTTTTTATGGAAAATCAATTCACTCAGCAAACAACTATGCAAGAAGTCGAAACTCATTATCCTTTCGCCCGCTCACTTTTACATAGCAAATTTCATGTCGGTGGCTGTGCAAGTTGTGGATATGAAGCAAATGAAACTATTGAGCAGGTTTCGCAAAAACATAAAAAAGATGGATCTGCTATGCTCGAGGCTTTAAATCAAGGATGGCTCGACATGCAAAAAGCTGAAATCACGGTGGATCAATTTGCTGAAATGAAAATGCGCAAAGCAAAAATGCTCATTATTGATGTAAGAGAAGACTGGGAATACGAACTCGCAAATATCCCAAATTCCTATTTATTGACAGAAACAAACTTCGAAGAAACTGTTGAGTCCGCAAAAAAAGTTGAGTGCGTTATTGTTGTTTGCCATCATGGATTGCGCTCTATGAATGCGACATTGTATCTACGTGAAAATGGGGTTACAAATGCAAGAAGTTTGCAAGGAGGTATCGATCTCTACAGTTCAAAAATAGACCCATCTATTCCAAGATATTAAAAAATAAGATAGGCTAAAACTTAACAGTTTTTTTTTCGTGGAAGAACTTAAGAATGCCAATAATATTTCCAACTGTTTATCACTTTGACAATCAAGAAATACAAAAAACTTCGTATACCAAAGTAACAGTTGATTATTCTAAGCAAAAAATTGCTTGTGAATTAAATGATTTAAATTCTAACGTAAAAATTTTTCAAAATAAATGGTATTTACATAATTATGATTCAGGAAAAACTATTGAATCGGATTCTCCTTTCATAGATTTTTCAATTGCACAGAAATTTCCTAATATAAATTGTGAATCTATATTATTTGACGGTCTCATCTTTAAAAAAGTGAATGCGTCGTCTACATTTTCCAATTTTCAAAATTGGCCAAATTTATCGCCAGGTATATATAAGTTTTCTTTATCAAACCTTTCAAACTTTTCTATCTCCAATTATTTTAAAACAAAAGAAGATTCCCAATATTACTTTTGTGAAAGTGGAGCAAATCAAATATCTGAAAAATTCTTCTGCTCTCTTCTTGACAAAGATACTGGCAGTATTGAAAGAAAAAATAATGACACTAACAAATTTCTTAATATAATTGGAGACGAAAATTATAGGATATTAAACCTAAATATTGGAATTAAACAAAAAAATAAAATTATTCACGCAACAGGTGTTCAGTTTATTATTCAGAAAGATGATATTAATAATATAAATCTTCCCCCTACAATTCAATTTAATGACACAAATTACTTTAAAAGTTTATTTTGTAATTCACTAAAATTTCTTTACAAACCAAATGAGAAAAAAGTTCTATGGTCAAAAAATAATAAAGAAATATCGAATTTCAATAATAGCATTTTACCTGAACAATTTTTAAGCTACAATGATGTATATAAATGTATAAATAATAATGGTGAATCCCAGAATCTTGAAATATCTAAAAAATACTTGACAATCAATGGCCTCAAACAGATTGAAATATTTAACAATGACACAGTTAAATCTGTAAAATACAGAGCCAATCTCATCTTACCACGGAATGACTATGACTGGAGTTGTATCAACAGTCTAAATGTAAAGTGCGAGATTATAGCAAATAATATTGACCAGACAATTGATTTAAAAATCACTCCCTCATTACAATTTAAAAACTCCGTATTTCCTGAAAAAATTAAACTTATATTAAATATAGATAATGATAAAATTGAAAAAGAAATTGTTATATTCAATTCAATAAAAGATAACGAAAAAACTTTAGATATATCAAATAGTATAAATTTAAATAAAACAAATAAAGAGAATCAATACCTTTGCAAGATTCAAGATTCCTTTGACAAATCCGCTTTATTTAACATTTATTGGTTTAAAGACAATCGAGAACTTATAGAATTTAGAAATTCAGACTCAATAAATATATTCTTAAGCGAAAATAATTTAACTTGCATTGTAGCAGGTAAAATACTTAATCGGAGCATATTAGGTGCAAAAACTTATTTTGTTGAAAATCCAAGCAAGAAAAACCCTTCATGGTTAAAAGAAAGTTATCTCATAAATATAAATATTCCTAATAAATTTTTATTGTTTACTGAAAATTTAGATACAAATATAAGTGATATTAATTGCGAAATTCAAGATCAAAATAATAACATTATATCTAATAATATATGCATAAAAGAAAAAAATAGCATTTATTATCTAAATATTTCACAAAATAAATTAAATGAATTAAAAAATTACTTTGACTCTTATCCTCCAATTGATATTTTTAATTTACCTAATTTAAAATTTAAAGTGAGTTTTTTAGAGAACAATATCTATAGAAAGTACTATTCTAAAGTTAAATTTATAAATGAAAACTTAAAGCCTGTTATATTAGCAAGCGGAGTAAAGTCTTTAAAGAACGGAACTCAAGAATGCTATATATTTGTTCATGACCCACAAAAATTATATCTTTCAACTCAATTCTATTTAGAAAATAATAAAAAATCCATAAACCTCAGTTCGTTAAATAACTACAACATGTATGATTTTAATATGTTAGATAAAAATTTAATAAATTCGCTTGAAAAGAGCAATATTTTTTTATATCTATACCGTTTTAAAGAAACAAAACCAGAAGAATCATGTCTAATTACTGTAAGCAATGGAACAACGGTTTCTCAGACAAAAACATTAAAAAATCTGAGCTTCGCTGGACTCAATAAAATTCTTACCCAGCAAAAGAAGAAAATTGAACAAAGAAAAGCTAAACAAAATTATTCTCCATTTAAATATTTAAAAAAATCTGATTTAACTTCAAATAATTTAGAATTAAATTTTATACAAAAAAATATTGAACAACAAAAATACCCTTTAAGTGTTTCTTTTTCAATTGCTAAGAAAAAAAGAGAATTGACAATATATTATAATAAGGAAAAAATAAATGAAAATATTGTAAGCGAAAATCAAAATAATTCAACAAATAATATCGATGTTAATAAAGTAGTTTCAAATAGCGAAGCCAATGAAAGTTTTATTCCTGGCTTTTTTATGTCTGCGCATATTAACTATAATTCTAATAATGAGCATAATTTTACTTGTAAAACAGATTTAAATAATTTATATGATAACAAAATTATTTACAAATATTCAATTTTATTTAATGGAAATATTCACTTACAAAAAAAATCGACACAACCTTATTTTGATTTTGAAATAAGCAACTACAAGGATACGGACACTATCACATGCCTCATTCAGGTAAATAATAAAATTGCAGCTTCCTCGTTGAATATAAGTGATAAGACAAAAACGTTATCATTATGCTATGCACTCGATAAAAATAATTCGATTGTCTTATTTCAATGTCCAATTATCACTTCACCATTCTCTGCTATAAATAATCTTAAAGCTGCTGCTTTTAAAACGATAAGTCAACAATTTCAAAACACGGATTTTATTTCTTTAATCCATATGTTAATATGGAGCGAATCTCAAAAGAATAAATTTAGTTTTTCTTATGAAGTAACTCATAGGGATTGAAAAGGATAATTTTATGACTGTAAATAAGCAGATTGCAATTGTTCATCCCGCTGGAAAATTAGAGATAAGCGAAAATGATAAATTAAAAAACATTCAGAAGCTTGAAGAAATAGGCTATAAGGTCACAGAAATTAAGCCCCAACTTGATTCCTTTCACAATTGCACAAGTTCTCCCATATTAGAAAGAGTCACACAACTTAGCCATGCTCTTACAATGCGTAAATACGATATTATATTTGCTGCTCGCGGGGGAGTTGGATGCACA
This sequence comes from Fluviispira sanaruensis, assembly GCF_004295685.1. Taxonomy (NCBI): domain Bacteria; kingdom Pseudomonadati; phylum Bdellovibrionota; class Oligoflexia; order Silvanigrellales; family Silvanigrellaceae; genus Fluviispira; species Fluviispira sanaruensis. Next base: position 826,485 of record NZ_AP019368.1, on the reverse strand, counting down.
GAACTCATTCCATATTTAGAAAATCTACTCCCACCTGTGCTGCCCACAAAAACTTTAGTTGGGTTTTCTGATATTTCATTTCTGGGCAACTATTTATCCTTAAAATATCCTAATTTCCGTTATATCCATGGACAAAATATTTTTTCGCAAAACTTATTCACAGGACCGATACTAGATCAAAAAGTTTTATTTTCTTTGCTCAAAGATGAAGAAAGTGAAAATACCTTCAACTCTCCTGTTTTTTATGAGAAAAAAAATATTTCGCAGAATATTGAAGGCGTGTGTATTCCACTCAATTTAAGCCTCGCAGAGAGTCTAGCGAGTATACGCCACATAGATTTACCAAAAAATAACATTTTATTTCTAGAAGACTGCAATGAATTTCTTTATAGAATAATTAGAAAAATTGACACATTAATAAACTCAAATTTTTTAAAAAACACCAAAGCTATTGTCCTTGGAAATTTTTCTGGCTGCCTAGATGCGTTTGAAAAAGAAGTTGATCGCAATTTATTAATTAAAGTATTCAGTAGCAAATTAAATTTACCTATTTTTGATTTGCCTATTTTTGGCCATAATGAATTCCGATTTCCTTTAGTTACTAAAGCTAAAGTGATTTTAAATTTAAATAAAAATTCATCTTTCATCACTTTCACTCATAAAATTGAAAAAGATGAGCATATTGCTACAACTTTTTCACCCGCTCTTTATTGCAACAAATTAGATCATTCGCATAAATCAATAAAAATTCATATGACAGGTGTGGGTGGTACGGGTATGGCACAGGTTGCAGGTCTACTCAAATCAGCTGGGTATTCAATCTCTGGCAGCGATAATCCTATTTATCCACCTATGGACAAAATAATAGCCGACCTTGGAATTATACCCGATGTTGGTTTTTTAAATGGCACGATTGATAAACACCACCCGGATGCCATTATACTTGCAAATGTTGTTAGTCGCATCAGTGCAAGCCTTAAGAAAAATGATGAACTCGAAGACATCCTAACAAAAAATATTCCTGTTTTGAGCTTTCCCTCTGCTCTGCGCAAATATTTTTTATCTGACAGTCGCAATATCATTGTGAGTGGAACGCATGGAAAAACAACAACAAGCAGTTTAATTACACATCTTTTAACTGAATTAAATGAAAATCCTTCTTTTTTAATAGGTGGGCGACCAGCAAATTTTGATGCAGGGTTTGCTTTAAGATCAAAAGAATTATTTGTATTAGAAGGAGATGAGTACGACTCAGCCTTTTTTGATAAGGGTCCAAAGTTTTTACACTACGAACCTAAAATCACGTTAATAAATAATATTGAATTTGATCATGCAGATATTTATGAGAATGTCGAAGCTATTGAAATGGAATTTCTCCGCCTTGCAAAATTAACGAAAGAGAGAAATGGAATAGTCATAGCAAATTTGGACGACCCAAGATCATTGCGTTGCGCTAAGGATTCTAAAGCTTATGTCATAGGATTCAGTAGGAATAAAAAAATTAAGACCCGAATTCCTGTATGGATCTTAAAGGAATACAAAACTTTTTCAGGAGGTATTGAAATTACCTGTATTCAGCCTAACGGAAAAGAGTTTAAATTTAAATCAGGAATTTTTGGCCTGCACAATGCCTTAAATGCAATAGGGTCTCTGGCAGTATTACACGCAAACAATATTTTAAATGAAGAAAAATCTTTTGAAAACATAAAGAATTATAAGTCAAATTTAAAATTTCTGACCAAAGTTCGTATTGCTATGAACAAATTTAAAGGGGTAAAGAGAAGATTCGAACTTTTAAAGGAACGCAACAATATTTCTGTCTTTGATGATTTTGCCCATCATCCAACAGCTATTGTAACAACCCTTGAAGCTTTTCGCAGTTATATGAAAAGCGTTGGAAAAAAAGGGAAACTTATTGCCTGTTTTGATCCACGCAACGCAACGATGCGGCGAAGAGTTTTACAAGATCAATTGAGTCAAAGTTTTTTTCATGCAGACGAAGTCTTTCTTGGTAAGGTTCCCCAAGATATGAGAATGTTAAAGGATGAAGTTTTAGATGGAAATTCCGTTGCGAAAGCTTGCGGAGAAAAAGCTCGGTATTTTGACGACAATGAAAAATTGCTCGCCACTCTAAAACAAGAAGTGAGACCAGGTGATACCATAGTATTCATGTCGAGCGGATCCTTCGATGGGATACCATATCGCTTTGCAAAAGAGTTTTAACCAATGGGAACAAAATGTATTGCTTGATAAGGAATTCAAGTTTGAAGTTTAAATATGTTTCCGCTGTTACAATATTAATTTTTATATCTGCATGTCAATCATTAAAAAATTCACGTGAAACAAAATTAAATAATGATGAAACAAATATTACCTCTCTTCGTGCAAATGTACCACAATATGCACAAATTCGTTTAGATAAAATATTACATGATGCCGCAACAGGACATTTATCTGAATCTCAAGCAAATGAAGCATTTCTTCTCTCAAAAAACTTAGAAGAGAAAGGTCAATTTGAAAGTGCAGAAAAACTTTTTGAAGTCTGCTTTCAATATTCACAAAGCTTAGCTGCTGGCTTAAATTTAATAAATGTAAAAGCTCAACTCAAAAAACTCAATGATGCACAAGAAATAGCAAACCGCTTGACAATTCTATATCCGAAATATTCAGAACCAATGTTAGCTCTTGCCAGCGTTTATCAAATGCAAAATAACAATGGATCTCTCGTTAAAACTTTAGAAAAAGCATTTAAAAAATTTCCTAAAGACGAAGCTATCGTTATTTTTTATTCCTCATACTCTAAAACAAATGCAAAAAAAGTTTTAGAATCATATTTAACTAAGAACCCGCGATCAAGTAATGTATTATTAACTTTAGCTAAGAACTATTATCAAGAAAAAAATTACCAAAAAGCACTTTATTATGCTAAAAAAGCTTATTCTGTAGATCAAGATGTTATTGAAACATTTATATTCTTAGGAAAAATTAATCAAAGTTTAAAGAACTATCGTGAAGCAGAAAAATATTTTAAACTCGCTTTCGATAAAGAAATAGATAATAACCTGAATGCACAGAACTACATTAATATTTTACTTTTTCAGAATAAAACGCAAGAAGCACTATCTATACTTCTTAAGCTTGAATCTAGTTCAGATGATCAAATACCTTTTCCACCTGAGTTCACATTTCAAATAGCGAAGATCATGCTTATAAATAGAGATTATGAGGAGTCTGAGAGAAGGTTATATGAACTGCTTAAAATAAATTTTGAAAACTCATCAATTAAATATTATCTTGCAATTTGTAATGAAAAAGTTCGAAAATTTGATGTAGCTCTCATGTATTTAAATGAAATAAAAGAAGACAACGAATATTATACTGATGCACAAAAAGAAAAAATTATTATTTATATCAATACGAATCAAAAAGTACTTGCTGAACAACAAATTTATAAATTTACTCTTTCAGAAAAGAATATAGTTGAGGACACTCTTTTTAAATCTTCAATACTAGCCTATTTTAATAAATATAACGATGCTATTGAAATACTTAATAAATCCATTGCAACTCATTCTGATGCAAAGGAACTTTATTTGAAAAAAGCTGAGTATCTAAAATATTTAAAATCCGATGATTCTTCTATTAAATTTGCTGAACAAATTGTTTCTCGTTGGCCAAAATATGCAGATGGACTCAATTTTCTCGGATATTCTTTGGTAGAAAATAATAAAAAACTTGAACTCGCCAAAAAAGTTTTATTAAAAGCAGTGGCATTGAATCCAAAAAATGGTTTTTATTTGGATTCACTGGGATGGCTCTATTATCAAAAAAATGATTATAAGAATGCCTTTAAATACATAACAGAAGCAATTAAGATAGAACCAGATGAACCCGTAATTTTGTATCATTTAGCTTCAGCACAATTAAAATTAAAATATTTTGAAGACTCACTTAGAACCTTCGAAAGTACTAGCAAAATTTTAGAAGATATGCTTCCTTATCAACTTGAGTCCGATCCTGAGCTTTCCCGTATTCAGCAAAGTATCGGTAGCAAGATACTGGAAGCTAAAAAAGCCATTGATATTGACCCAGAAAATGATTGAACGGAATTTTCATGACAACGACATCTTTTATTTTACCGCATTTATTCGAAGCTCTTTCCAATGAAATTAGAATTGATCGCGTTGATTGGATAATCGTAACAAAGTATGCTGAATCTTGGAAACTTTCAGTTGCGGATGCCCTGCTAGATTTGAATTATGTTGACGAATCGTCTCTTGCACGCTGCTTAGCTCGCTCACACAATCTCCCTTATATACCAAGCCATCAACTTAAATATGATTTTTCTGAAGTGAGCTTAGAAAATTTTGATGATTTAATGAGTGTCGGTGCGGCACCTTTATCAGAATACCGCTTGGCTATTTGTAATCCATACGACGATCACAGAGGATATTTAGACAATAAATTCTGCGAAAGAGAGATGATAGTAACCGAACGCTCAGCTATTATAGATGCCTTACGCAAACATGGTTTACATGAATGGCTTGAAGATGAAGACAAAGAACAAGATTCTAAACCTCTCCCAAAGTGATAAAATACTCTCCGATACAAGCAAAACTCACTTTAAACACAACACCCAAATTATGTTTATCAGCAATAAATGGAATTCTTAATATTTGCAAAGTTTGTTTGCTTGTTCCAGAATCGGCGCTGTCAAGCCAGCCATTATTAATTCGTGCATAACCATATAATTCATTTAAGTGATAAACACTTTCACCAATGAGTTTTCCATTTTTTACTTCAATAACTTCTACTAATATTTTTTTACTACCTTGAGCTTTGTTTCTTTCTTCAGATATAAAAGTCGGTAAAAAACCATTGTTTTGAATAGTTAATAAAGCATATTTTAAATTTTTATCTTCGGTATTTTCGATTTTAACTTCTATTTTTAGTTTGGGTGCTAAATCAACAAGCAAAGGTAACAACTTTACTTGATTTTGAATAACTTCAGAAATTAATTTTTGCGGTGGATTATGAATCCCAATTTGCACCGGGAATTCTGATATTTCCATTTCACCTAATTGTGGATGTTGATATGCTTTCCAAGGATGACCAAAAATCAATGAATTGTTTTCACTACGGTCAAATTCATAAAACTGACGCCACTCTTTCTTTGACCAATTTTCGTAGCGCTTGATAAAGGGTCTTTCCTGTCTGCCTAAACGAACAGGGAGATCCCAAAGCTCACAGACATAACTGAAAGCACCTAAAGCATTATAGGCATATTCCGTCAATGCTCCTCGTAAAGGCTTGCCTGGAATATAAGTAAATTCTTGAAATCCAGAGACAGCAGGATATTTTGTTATTTCTTCGAGTTTTGTATCAATAGAGTGATAAATACTCCGATCAAAAATATTCATTTCTTCGTCAGAAAAACGCCCGGGCGGTCTGATAAAGACCCCTCCAAATGTATGATAATTCAACCAAAAATATATATTAGGAATTTTCGTTGCAAAGTCGGCAATTGCGCGACTTTCTATTTCTGATAGAGGCATTTTACCGCTTTTATTTTCTATAATATGTGCTGCCCAATCTGTAGGAAAATTACGATTGAGATCTATTTCATTCTCTGAAACAGAAAAACTCGAGGGAATATTTATTCCATCGAAATTTAAAATATTACCTTCTGGATATATATCAAAGAAAGGTCCTTCATCTCCTAATTCTCTTCGCCGCATTAATTCCGGATACATTTCATCGCAAGTCCAAATACCAGCTTCACTTTTTTTCCGCATAAAACCTATGCGCTTTTTATTTTTAAATAATTCTATCTCTATTTTTCTTTCATCTTTTTCTAACAAGCATTCTCTTTGCCACACAGAGCCCAATTCTTTTTGCGAACGAGAGTCTCGTGCATTGCTTCGATTAACTTTACTATCGATAAAATAAACTTCTGCTCCATCAGGACAAATACGAGGAACAAAAACATAATTTATATCAAAATATTTTTTTTCATTTCCAACTAATTTTGTTTTTAAAAATTCTATATGGGCAAGAACAGTATTTGTCCCTATTAATTCTATAGAATGCATATTGGCATCCATCCACAATGTGGGTTGATCAACCTGCTTACCTTTTGGAAATACACGAATAGCAATTATTGCTCGACCTTCAATTGTTTTTGCTATTTCTATTTTCTCTACTTCACATTTTTTGGGGAAGTGATTGCAGAGGAGATTTATGTCACTCATCATATCCTTATAGTTTAAATATTTATCAGGAAAAAGATACTGCGACATAATAATCTCCTTTAATATATGTTAATCCTCAATCGCAAAGTTATGGTAAACATTTTGAACATCATCGTGTTCTTCTAATTTTTCAACGAGCTCAAGTGCTGCTTTCGCATTATCACCAGTTAAAGTAACATGATTTTCGGGAATTAATTCTAATCCGGCTTTTTCGAACGGAATTTCCGCAGCAATCAAAGCTTCTCGCACAGCAGCAAAATCTACAACCTCTGTATAGACAGTTGTGTAGTTATCTTCTGTTATAATATCTTCAGCGCCTGCATCAAGAGCTATTTCCATTATTTTTTCTTCATTCACTTTTTCCAAATCAATGACAAAAACTCCACGTTTCTTGAAAATCCAAGCAACAACACCCATTTCGCCCATGTTCCCAGCATTCTTTTGAAAAATACGACGCAACTCAGGATGTGTACGATTGCGATTGTCGGTCAAAACTTCCACCATAATTGCTGAGCCGTTTGGGCCATATCCTTCGTAAGTAATCTCTTCGAAAGACATTCCTTTCATTTCACCAGCGCCTTTTTTTATGGCTCTTTCAATATTATCTTTTGGCATGCTGTTATCACGAGCTTTATTCACTGCAGCTCTCAATGCTGAGTTGCTATTTATATCACTCCCTCCACGTGCACTGACCATTATTTCACGTGCCAGCTTCGTAAAAAGACGCCCTTTCGCAGCAGCACTCGATGCCATTCGACCTGCAATTGTATTATGACGACCCATACAAATTCCTTTAAAATAGTTAGAAGATTCAATTAAATATAAATGCAAAAATTCCGTAAGAAAATGCACCTTTCATCGGACTACCATTTTGCTAACGGAATGCAAAGATAAGTTAGTAAAATACGCTTTACATAAAAATTAATTATTTACTTTTTACAATTTCTACCGATTTTGCATCGATTTTAAATTTATCACACTGATCCCCATTTAATTTAAAATCTTTATCAATTTCTCCTGAAATTTTAATATTGATTGTTTCATCAAACTTTTCAGTTGGCATTATTTTTTTATCGATATCAACACAAATTTCACCGGTTGAATCGACAACTAAAAATTTTTCACTTCTAATTTCTTTGGTAATCTTGCCAACAACCACAACAGGTTCTTTATCTTTTAATTCAAGTGCTGCTTTAATTGTCATTTCACTATCAGACTTTTTTGAACTGACAAACTCTGCCTGAGCTCCTAAAGTTATGAAAAATGCTCCAAAAACAAGAGAATACTTAAATATAGACATGAAAATCTCCTTAAAAAGAAACCAAACCACACATTAAACATAAATAATGTATCAAGCGGGTTACTAATGCAAGAAGTTGTTATATATATATTCTCAGCCCTGTGTCAGAACCGTTGGCATTATATCAGCATTTCACAAAATACTATTTCATCATAGTCGTATAGACTTAAATATCTACTTGTTTGATGTATTATTAAAATATTTTCTTAACTATTTATAGAGAAATCAGTATACATACCAAAGAGAAGATAATTGTCAAATATATTTATTCTTAAAATTCAATCTTTATAACTCTTATCAAATCCTAATGCTATTCGCTCTTTATTAGCTATAAAATATATGCATTCACATATTAATATGGAGAAGTATAGCAAATCTTTAGTCCAAGAGTTCTTGCTATATTTTGAACTGATTTATCTCTATAAATCGATCATCAATCTCTGAGTCACTCTATTTATCGCTTAGCTTTGTAACTTTTAAAACTTTTTCCACGGAGCGAGTCATTGATTCGTCAATAGATTTTCCTAATAACGGCTCCTTAGACGCAACGTAACTAATAACTTCTCAGTCCTTACAGTCTTAAGAATAGGCAACATAAACTTTTTCATCATTAAAATAATGAATTTCGAATGCGTCTGAACACCATCTTTATTTTTAAGACATTGATAAATTATGTTTCTTACAAAATTGAGATTTTGTAAGACCAGAAATAGTGAACTGAACTAAGTTTCTTCTAATTACTTTCTTTGTACGTCTTGATCATAGAACCATTGTTGAACTCCTCTTAATTAAAAATGAAGGTTTATTGCAATTTAAAATATTAGGCTATATTGTTTAATTTTTTATATTATAAAAAATTTATGAAATTTGTTTTGAAAATTCAAAAATATTTAAATTTTTTTATTTAATTAAAAGTTTGTATCAACTTAATTCCATATGCCCAACTCATAATTGAGCTTTTATTCTTTAGGTACTTAAGCCTTTTTTATTATTCTTCTCTTTAATAAAACAAAATTTTTTTTTAAAATATAATTACTTTTTTATATCTAATAACTTCTAGATATCAATAGCTTTCACTTTTGCATATGCAAAATAAAATTTTTCCTACGCAAATTCTTAAAAATTTGGGGCTCTGAAAGTTTTCTGATACTGTACACCCATAAAAAGAGTGGATTTATACTTTTAACAACTCAGTGAGGATAAAATGGATAACAACGAAAGCCAAGATAGATATGGTGATAGTAAAAGGAATTCCAATGCTAAAAGTGAGCGCGTAGCAGTCGTTGGCGCCGTCCGCTCTCCTTTTGTGAAATCTTTTGGCGTATTTGAAAATGAAACCGCTTTATCACTCAGCTTAAGGGTTGCGACAGAACTGATAGCAAGGACTGGAGTTCAGGCTTCGGATGTAGATGAATGTATATGGGGAGTGGTTATTCCGCAGACAAAAAATGCCAACCTTGCACGCGAAATCGTTTTATTTTCAGGACTGCCAACTTCAATTGCTGGATTTACCTTGAATAAAGCCTGTGATTCTTCCTTACAGACCGCAGAAATAGCTGCGGATAGAATTCGCCTTGGCAAAAATCAACTGGTTCTTGCTGGTGGTGTTGAAGTTCTTTCCGATGTACCCATTCCTTTTTCCGATGAAGCCCGTCGTTTTTTAACCAAAATGTCGAGGGCTAGATCTTTTAAGGAACGACTTTCCTTGATTGGCAGCGTAAACCCTAAATGGTTTTTGCCTAAACCACCAGCCCTAGCCGAACCGTTTACAGGACTCACTATGGGCGAACATGCAGAAATAATGTGTGTTAAAAATAACGTTTCCCGTGAGCGTCAAGATGAACTTGCTTATAAAAGTCACATAAATGCCGCAAAAGCAACTGAAGCTGGTTATCTTAAAGACGAAATCATTCCGATCTGGTGCGGAAAAGATAAAACAATTTTTGTCGATAAAGACAATATGATCCGCCCTGAAACCACAATTGAAGCCATGAGTAAACTCAAACCTGTTTTTGATCGTAAAACGGGTACGATTACTGCAGGAAATGCAAGTCCTCTGACGGATGGAGCAGCTGGACTTCTCCTCGCCAGTGAGAATTACGTAAAAGAAAAAAACCTTCCAGTGCTTGGTTATATTGTTGATTTTATCACTGTAGGCGTTGATCCAAATGACCAATTATTGATTGGTCCTGCCTACACCATTCCTAAAATTCTTAAAAATAATAACCTACGCAAAGAAGATATTGACGTTTACGAGATTCATGAAGCATTTGCGGGACAAGTTCTGAGCTGCCTCGATGCCATGAAAAATGAAAAATTCTGCCGCGAAAAATTAGATATGCCTGTTTTTGGAGATATTCCTGTAGACAAATTAAATATTCAAGGTGGCGCTATTGCTATTGGTCATCCATTTGGAGCCACGGGTGCACGCTTGATTGGCAATGCTCTAAGAATTGCTAAAAGAAAAAATGGAAAATATGCGTTGGTCTCAGTTTGCGCTGCAGGTGGAATAGGAATGTCTGTGTTACTTGAAACAAAGTAACAATATAGGAGTTATTAATTTATGTCTGCTAATCTCGTTTCCAAATCTAAGGTATTTCAATTTAAATATGAAAATAATATCTGCATAATTGATATGAATGATGAAAGCAAAGGTGTGAATAGCTTCACCCTCGAAATGCTTGCAGATATTGACGAAAACATGCCAAAAATATTAGCAAATGATAAACTTGAAGGTATTATAATAAAATCTTCTAAACACAATTGCTTTGCTGCTGGTGCTGATATTTCCATTTTTAAAACATTTACAGACAAAGCGGCGGGCGAAAGAGGGAGCAAAGAACTCCATCGCATTACAAACTATTTTGCCAACGCTAAAGTGCCAACTGTCGCCGCAATTCATGGCACTTGTCTTGGCGGTGGACTCGAGCTTGCACTCGCATGTCATTATCGCATTTGCACTGCACATGCTTCTACTCAATTGGGCTTACCTGAAGTGCAACTTGGTATTTTGCCGGGGGGTGGCGGGACACAAAGACTTCCTCGCCTTGTTGGCATTGCTCAAGCACTTGACCTTATTCTTACTGGAAAAAAAGTGGATGGGAAAAAAGCACTTAAAATGGGTCTTATCGATGAACTCGTACCCGAAAATCAACTCTTTGAAAAAGCACTCGCACTTTGCAAAAAGAAAAAAGGATCTATTAGAAGACTTCCCTCTTCTTTAGGCATCGTTTCTTCTATGCAAGGCAGTTTTGATATGCAAAAAATTGCGCTGGAAGGCAATCCCTTTGGCAGAGCTGTTATTTCTAAACAAAGTCGAGCAATGGTCATGAAAAGCACAAAAGGTCGTTATCCAGCACCTCTTAAAGCGCTTGAAGCTGTTATGCGGGGAGTTGAATTACCGCTTGAAAAAGGTCTTGATGTAGAAGCAAAACTCTTCAGTGAACTCGTGATCAGTGAAGAAAGTCGCTCCCTTGTTCATATTTTTAATATTATGACAGCCGCAAAGAAAAATCCTTACCCAAAAGCAGTCCAAGAAAAAGCAAAAAATCTTTACATGGATCCTCTCAATCAAGGTGATGCCACAGTTGGTGTTTTGGGTGCAGGTTTGATGGGGAGTGGAATTTCAACGGTCTTAGCTGAGAAAAATATCCGCACAGCTATGATCGACAAAGATGCCAACGGGCTGCAGAGGGGTTTAAAATCTGTCAGCAGCTATTTTGAAGAGCGCTTTAAAAGAAGAAGAATAAAATGGTTTGAAAGAGATTCACAAATTTATCGTGTGAGCCCCTCCATGAGTTTTTCAACCTTAAAAACATCGCCCATTGTGATTGAAGCGGTCTTTGAAGATGTAAAAATTAAGCATGATGTTTTAAAAAAATGTGAAAATGCAATCCAAAATGAGAATTTTATATTCGCAACCAATACAAGTAGTCTCCCCATTCACCAAATTGCAGCAGCCGCTAAAAAACCGCAAAATGTTGTTGGTATGCATTTCTTTTCTCCTGTACCAAAAATGCCTTTGGTCGAAATAATTACCACAGATAAAACATCACAAGAAGCTGCTTCAGCTATATTTGATCTTGCATCGAAAATGGGAAAACAAATTATTGTAGTTAATGATGGACCGGGATTTTACACTACACGCATTTTAGCTTTTCAAATTGCAGAGGCTCTCAATATTTTAGCTGAAGGTGGAAAAATCGAAGATATAGATAATGCCATGGAAAAATTTGGTATGCCAGTCGGTCCAATTACTTTACTTGATGAAGTGGGAATAGATGTTGGAGAACATATTATTCAAGTATTATTCGATGCCTTTTCCGAAAGACTTAAAGTACCAAATGAAATTGAAAATATCGCTAAGGAAGATAGAAAGGGGCGAAAAAACAATAAAGGATTTTATTGTTACGTAGACAATAAAAAAGACAAACCCGACTCTACAATCTATAAACATTTCAATATAGATAGAAGTAATTTTGATCACAAAGAAATTGCTGACCGATGCGTCTATGTATTTTTAAATGAAGCTGCTCGATGCTTAGATGAAAAAATAATTAAGTCTGAAGATGAAGGCGATTTAGGTGCAATATTTGGCCTTGGTTTTCCTCCCTTTTTAGGGGGACCATTTCACTATGCAAAAGTCCTTGGCAAGAAAAATGTAAAAGAAAAATTAAATGAATTAGCACTAAAACATGGAAAGCGTTTTGAGCCTGCAGCATATTGGGATTTTTAAGAACAGCTTACTTGACAGTATTACAATAAATCTTTAGTGTTCGTTATGAATATGAAGCCGACGAGGGATTTATGACTAACACAACAATTAATAGACTCAATAATAAAAATAAAATAAATATTTCTGTAATCGTTCTAGTCGTCATTATTGTGCTCATCCTAAATCCCCTACGCGAGGGCTTTGTATAGAGTTATTACGACAAAATAACAAACTATAAACCCCCGCCGCTCTCAGAGCCCGGGGGTTTTTCAGTTCCAAATAAAAGAGAAAATAAAATGGAAAAAATCACTGGTGCAGCCATGCTGCTCAAGTCGTTACTTTGTCAAAAAACGGAATTGATTTTTGGTTATCCTGGTGGAGCAATCATGCCAATTTACGATGCTCTATATGATTTCGATAAAAAACTTCGACATGTTCTTACGCGACATGAACAAGGCGCAATACATGCAGCTCAAGGTTATTCACGAATTTCTGGAAAAACAGGAGTTTGTTTTGCAACTTCGGGTCCAGGTGCAACGAATTTATTAACTGGAATTTGTGATGCTATGCTCGATTCGACTCCCGTTGTTTGTATTACGGGACAAGTTCCAAGTTCTTTATTAGGGACAGATGCTTTTCAAGAAGCAAATATTATATCAATGACAACTTCAATTACAAAATGGAATTATCAAATAACAAGCGCAAAAGAAATTCCATATGTCATTGCAAAAGCATTTTACATCGCTCAATTGGGCAGGCCTGGTCCCGTATTAATTGACATTACAAAAGATGCTCAAATTGAAATGTTTGAATACAAAGATGAGTCATTTAATTTCACTGCATTAAATAAAAAATTTGAAAGTCATTTTATTGATAATATTTCGCTCGCTATCACATTGATCAATAATGCCAAAAAACCTTATATATTGGCTGGTCATGGTGTTACGTTAGCAAAGGCGGAGAATGAACTTTTAGCTTTTGCAAATAAAGTAAAAATTCCTGTTGCCTGTACTCTTTTAGGTTTATCTGCATTTCCTTGTGATCATCCATTATATGTAGGAATGCTTGGTATGCATGGTAATTATGCTGCTAATTTTTTAACAAATGATGCAGATGTGATTATTGCCATTGGTATGCGTTTTGATGATCGGGTTACTGGAAATCTTAATAGCTTCGCAAAACAGGCAAAAATAATTCACATAGATATCGATCCTTCTGAGATAAATAAAAATGTAAAATGCACCGTTGCGCTTATAGGTGATGCAAAAGAAATTGTTGAAATACTTCAAGAAGGTGTTCATGAAAACAATCATGATAACTGGATCGATAAATTTAAAAAATATTATGAAAGAGAATATAATGAAGTAATACACAAAGAATTAAATCATAAAAATGAAAAAGAAATTAAGATGGCAGAAGTTGTTCATCTTTTATCGCAAAAAACAAATGGCAATGCAGTTATTGTAACAGATGTTGGTCAACATCAGATGGTAGCTGCACGTTATTATAATTTTAAATGCAATAATTCACATATTTCTTCGGGTGGTCTGGGAACAATGGGATTTGCTTTGCCTGCAGCAATTGGCGCAAAACTTGGAGCAGGAGAGAGGGAGGTCATTGCAATTATTGGTGATGGGGGTTTTCAAATGAACATTCAAGAATTGGGTGTGATTATGCAAGAGAAAATTCCATTGAAAATAATTGTGTTAAATAATAGTTTTCTAGGAATGGTAAGGCAATGGCAAGAACTTTTTTTTGAGAATCGGATCTCAAGCACTGAAATGCACAACCCAAATTTTATAAAAATCATGGAAGGATATGGCATTCGTGCAAATAAAGCTGAAAATCATACTGAGTTAAATGATTATTTAGATGAGCTTGTTTCTGCAAAAGAATCTTATTTTTTAGAGGTAAAAGTTTTAAAAAGTGAAAATGTTTTTCCTATGATTCCATCGGGTGCTGGTGTCAGCGAGGTTCGTTTTTCTTAAGGAGGATTTGTGAAATCAACATATGTTATTTCGATCATTGCAGAAAATTCTCTCGATGTCTTTCAAAGATTATCCAATGTTTTTTTAAGAAACCGTTTACTTATTGATCAATTTAAATTTGAAAGATCAAAACAAAATTTTAATACAAATTTCTATATTGAATTAGAAATTGATGAAATTAAAGTTGAAAAAATAGTAAAACAACTCAGTAAAATTATTGAGCTCACAACAGTAAAAGCTAAACTTAAAAATCATGTGAAATCCATAAATAAGGAAGTTTACGTATGTCAAAATTAAAATTTGCATTTACCGAAGAAACAGTCGTTACACGTGAAGAATTTACTCTTGAAAAATCAAAAAATGCATTAAAAAATGAAGTCATCGCTGTTATTGGATACGGTGTGCAAGGGCCTGCGCAAGCACTGAATTTAAAAGACAATGGATTTAATGTGATCATTGGGCAAAGAAAAAACTCTTCCTCTTGGGACAAAGCAGTTGCGGATGGCTGGGTACCGCAAAAAGATTTATTTTCCATAGAAGAAGCATGCCAAAAAGCATCCTTTATCAGTTACCTCTTATCCGATGCAGCACAAATGCAGTTGTGGAACACAGTGCGCGAATATCTTTCACCTGGGAAAACACTTTGTTTTTCTCATGGCTTTTCAGTGACTTATTCAGACAAAACAGGAGTTATTCCACCCGCAGGTATTGATGTTATCCTCGTTGCGCCAAAAGGATCGGGACGCAGCGTAAGAACACTTTTTAAAGAAGGAAAAGGTATCAATTCCAGCTATGCCGTGCACCAAGATTCTTCACAAAGAGCCGAAGAAAAAGCTTTGGCTTATGGGATTGGCGTCGGCTCAGGCTATTTATTTCAAACGAATTTTAAACACGAAGTGTACAGTGACCTCTGCGGAGAACGTGGTGTGTTGATGGGAGCTCTTGCAGGTATTATCGCAGCACAATACGAAGTTCTGCGCGAAAATGGACATTCACCCAGTGAAGCCTTTAACGAAACAGTTGAAGAATTAACTCAAAGCCTAGTTCCATTGATATCAGAAAATGGCATGGATTGGATGTTTAAAAATTGTTCCACTACAGCACAAAGAGGAGCGCTTGATTGGATGCCTCGCTTTAAAAAGGCCACTCTTCCAGTATTCAAAGCTCTCTATAAAAGCGTTGCCACAGGTGAAGAAGCACGCATTGTTATCTCGGCAAATAGCAAAACCGACTACAAGGCGTCTTTAGATAAAGAACTTGAAAAACTCCACAATGAAGAAATCTGGCAAGTGGGTCAAACTGTGAGAAAGCTTCGTCCAAAGTAACAAAACATAGGTTGGTTTGAAATATTAATTCGACCAAAGTAACAAAATTTTTTCCGTAAAATGAACTTAATTTCAAATAAGAAGTCATGTTTTTACATTTAATTAATGATAAATAACGTCTTATTTAGCAAATATAAATATTAATATATAATTTTTTATTGAACGAGCAGAACAGAAACTATGAAATTAAATAAATTCAGTGCACGTATTACAGAACCCGCAGCACATGGTGCTGCACAAGCTATGCTATATGGCACAGGTTTAAGCGATGAAGATTTTAAGAAAGCACAAGTGGGAATAGTTAGCATGTGGTACGAAGGAAACACATGCAACATGCACCTGCTCGATTTATCGGAACATGTAAAAAAAGGTGTTGAGGATGCTGGGCTCGTGGGTATGCGTTTCAACACAATCGGTGTGAGTGATGGCATTTCTATGGGCACAGATGGGATGAGTTTTTCTCTCCAATCTCGAGATCTCATCGCCGATTCCATAGAAACAATCGTCTCGGCCCAGTGGTATGATGGCTGCATTGCCATTCCAGGCTGTGACAAAAACATGCCCGGTTGCTTGATTGCTTTAGGTCGTTTAAACCGTCCTGGCTTTATTGTTTATGGTGGTACGATTCAACCAGGTAAACTGAATGGTAAAGATATTGATATCGTGTCAGCATTCCAATGCTACGGCGAATTTTTAGCAGGAAAAATAAATGATGACGAGCGTAAAAAGGTCTTAAAAAAAGCTTGTCCTGGCGCAGGCGCTTGCGGAGGCATGTACACAGCAAACACGATGGCAAGTGCAATCGAAGCATTAGGGATGAGTTTACCCTATAGTTCTTCAACGCCTGCAATCGATAACTTAAAAGTACAAGAGTGTTTTCAAAGTGGCGCGGCCATGCGCAAACTTTTAGAGAAAGATATTAAGCCGTCCGATATTATGACGCGTAAAGCTTTTGAAAATGCCATGGTGCTCATTACAGTTTTAGGGGGCTCGACCAATGCTGTTTTGCATTTGATCGCCGTCGCCGATTCCGTAGGAATTAAGTTAACACTGGATGACTTCCAAAATGTAAGTAACAGAATTCCCTTGCTTGCTGATTTCAAACCCAGCGGCAAATACACCATGGCCGATCTGCAAAAGCAGGGAGGAACGCCTGCCGTGATGAAAATGCTGCTTGAGAATAATTTATTACATGGGGATTGCCTTACAGCCACAGGACAAACTCTCGCAGAAAATTTAGCACAAGTTCCAGGCCTGCAGCCTGAGCAGAAAATCATTCACCCCCTAAGTGACCCGATTAAAAAGACAGGGCATTTGCAAATATTAAAAGGCAACTTAGCGCCCGAAGGCTCGGTTGCTAAGGTAACAGGGAAAGAAGGTTTGTTTTTCCGCGGCAAAGCAAGAGTATTTAACTCTGAAGAAAAAATGCTTGCAGCACTTGAAGATAATCAAATTAAAAAAGGGGATGTTGTTGTCATTCGTTATGAAGGGCCAAAAGGTGGACCCGGTATGCCTGAAATGCTCAGCCCCACTTCTGCAATTATGGGCGCTGGCCTAGGCAATGACGTTGCACTTATCACCGATGGTCGTTTTTCAGGTGGTTCCCATGGATTCATCATTGGCCATATCTCCCCAGAAGCACAAGTGGGTGGGCCCATTGCTTTAGTCGAAAATGATGATATGATTTCCATAAATATTGAAAATAATTCAATCCATTTAGAAATATCTGACAAAGAATTAAATAGTAGAAAAGAAAAATGGGTCATGCCACCTTATAAGGTAACAAAAGGCACTTTGTTTAAATATATAAAAAATGTTTCTTCCGCAAGCCTTGGCTGTATTACAGATGGTGAGTGAAATTGAAATTTTAATTTCAAATTGATTCCCATTTAAACTTTACAAATAAAATATAATATTAAAAAATCTTAAAACCAAATAAATTCTTGCCAACCAGCCATTTCTATGCTATTAATTTTTTTCTATATTAGATCAAGGAATTTATAATGCTTTTTACAATTGAAAATATTAAAGATGCATGCTGCATTCTTGCGAAAGTAAAAAATCAAATCATTAAAAAAGCGAGTATCAAATATAATTATCAATTTCTAGATTATTCACCTTATCTAGGATGTATTGATGAAAGCTTTGAAAGTAAAGAATTATTTATAGATGTAAACAATGAAATTATTCTTCAAAAACAGAAAATAATTACAGACTTAAGTATTTTAAAAAAGTTAGACCAACTTCTGTCTAGCTCTGAGCAAGGGAGCTTTGCAAAACTTATACAAGAAAATATAGAAGCAAAAGAGACTATAAATTATCCATTTTATTCCATAATAGAGTTTGAAAATATTATTAAAAATTCTTTTTTTATAATTGAAAACATTTCCCCTCTATTCCACAAGTTTTTAAATACTCTAATTATTAATATCACACCTTTAGTTATTAATAATAAATTTACATATTTCTCTTCCAGTTCAAATAAGACCATAGGTAATATATTTGTCTATCCTTTATATAAAAAGAGCCCATCAATTGAAATTGATACTATTCTCATGCTTGCTCACGAAGCTGGACATCAATTGCTATATCTTTATCAATCTTTTGATAATATTATTGCAAGCAAGTGCACATCCTTGATCTACTCATCAGTCAGAAAAACAGAAAGACCTCCTTTACTAGCTTTTCATGCCCGTATTGCCAGTTATTTTATGATCCATTCCCTTAACTTAATTTTAGAAAAGTCAATCTTTAATAAAAAAATTAAAGATTATGCTGAAGATAAAAAAAGTACATTACAAAAAAATTTAAAATTAAGCCTACATGATTTTTCAAATAAATGCCAACTTACAGATCTTGGACAAAAGCTAATAAATATTTTTATAGTCTTAACATAGAAAAGGATATAATATGAAAAATAAAAATTTATTTATTTCTGTTTTCGGAGTTATCGCAAGTAGTTTGTGCTACCAAAATAATTCATATACATTGAGCCTTAAAGAAAATATTTATAATAATTATTACAAAAAAATAAATTCCACACTTCCACAAAGACTCTGCACAGATAAAGACTTAAAACATTGCGACTTAGAAAGAATTTATGAAACAAAACAATCTCCCACTCACGGAGTCTACGAAGCATGAGAAGTTTTTTTATT
Source organism: Fluviispira sanaruensis (assembly GCF_004295685.1). Taxonomy (NCBI): domain Bacteria; kingdom Pseudomonadati; phylum Bdellovibrionota; class Oligoflexia; order Silvanigrellales; family Silvanigrellaceae; genus Fluviispira; species Fluviispira sanaruensis. The sequence continues at coordinate 807,749 of NZ_AP019368.1, read as the reverse complement.
GCTAGTACTACTAGCTTTGTAATTTTATTAAATAACAACCCAGGATATGCTATGACAATTGAAAATAAGATAATTTATGATGTATATAATCCAACTGATAAACCGTGGAATGAAAATGCTACTGCCACAGCCAGGTATGCTATCACGACAAATGTTTTAGGACAACTTTTAGAAATAGATAAAAATTTTAATATTACTTCAAAATATTTGGATAAATTTGATTGGGATTATAATACAAAAGAATATATTCTAAGACTTAAAAAGGGATTACGCTTTCAAAATAATAGAGAAATCACATCAAAGGATTTAGAGTTTAGTCTTTTGCGAACTTTTTTTGCCAAAAAATCAAATGAAGGATCTATGTATTTTAGAAATATTAAGGGTCTTGAAAATATTAAACATGGTGAAGTCTATAAAAGTGGAAAAGTACATGGAATAAAAATTATAAATAATTTGACAATAACCGTAAAACCTAACACACCAAATCCAACTTTTTTATATACTATTTCTAGGTCAAACTATTCACTTGTCCCAATTGAGGAATTTAATGAAGACTTAACGACTTGGAAAAAATGGCCAATAGGAGCTGGAAGCTATAAAATAAAGGAAATAAATTTATCCGAAGGATTATTTGAGTTAGAATTAGTAAATTCTGAGGAGAAATCACCAAAAAATGTTATAATTTCAACAAAGAAAAATTTAACTCCGGATATTACATTTGATAAACTCAGAATCGATAATAATAAATCATATAAAACGAGTAGAATAGCAGGTTACATTGGAAAACGCGTTATAATGTTTAATTATAATTCTAAATTAGGTTCGAATTTAGAATTTAGAAAAGCCGTAGATGCTGCACTTAATAGAAAAGACATTTCAAATGAAACAACGACTCCTACTGAACCTATGTATGAAACAATAAGTCCAAGTAATTTTGGAAGGATAAATATTTTACCTGAACAAGATATAAGTTTAGCAAAAAATATATTTAAAAAGTTGATACCAAAAAATGACGTAATTAAAATACCATTTACCTCAGATCCTTATTTTGGTGATAATTACAAATCTGTAATGAAAAAACAACTTGCCGAAGCAGGTTTCAATGTTGAATTTATTAAATCTGAAAAATACTGGGATGTGTTTAGTGATGAATTTACAAATTCTCCTTTTCGATTAGCATCATTAGTTGAAGATTTTTATGAGCCTCTTTTATCATTTTCTTTCTTTAAAACTGGAAGTCCTCTGAAAGGACACTTTCCTGAAAATTCAAGCTTTGATACTTTATACAATGAAGCACAAGAATCACCTAGTAGTGATATTTTAAATGAAAAATTAAAGAAATTATCCCTATTTATGCATAATGAAAAAATATTTCTTCCTCTTTTTTTACAGCCAGGAAATATCACTTATAATAGTTCGAAAATAAGTGATTTAGGTTCTCAGTTTGGAGGAGTTTTTATAAATTTATCAAATATAAAATTAAATAATAACTATATAAATTAATAATATAATTTTAAGGAGTTTTTTGCTATGAATAATAGGAGTATCACTTTTTATATTGAAAATCTCTCAAAAGTCCCTTGGGAACAATCCGCAAGTGCAAAAGCGCGGCACCATTTCGAAGTCAATGTACTTGGCCAATTATTCACATTTAAAAATGGTAAGCTCCGCTCGGATTTCTTAGCAAGTTATAAACATAATGAAGAAAGTAATACTTATATTTTTACTCTAAAACCCAATCTCTATTTTCACAACGGCCGCTCAGTGCATGCAAAAGATCTCGAATTCAGCTTAGTCCGTAGCTTTTTTGCCTCTAAACCCAATGAAGGTTCGATGGAAAACTTTGATATTCTGGGTCTTGATAAAATAAACCATGGAACACCCTATGTCTCTGCAAAAGTTGAAGGGATTAAAGTACTTGATGATTTAAGCCTATCTGTTCAGCTAAATGAAAAAAATATTTTCTTTTTAAACTCACTTTGTCAAACCAATTATTCATTGGTTCCACAAGAAGAGTTGTGTGAAGATCTGATTGAATGGAAAAAATGGCCTATTGGAGTAGGAGATTATAAAGTTATAGAAAGTGACCCTGAACAGAAAATGTTCACGCTTAAACTTGCAAAAGAAAATATAAATAATCAACCAGAAATTGTCTATTTTTTTACAAAATTAAATCAAAATCCAGACCTCAGCAATGCAGAGTTAAATTTTGCCAACGACCCTTATTATAAAACTGAAGAGTTGAGTTGCTATACAGGCAAAAGACTTATTTTATTTAACTTCAATCATGAGCTCTCTAAACAGTATAACTTTAGAAGAGCAATTGAATTGGCACTGAATAAAGAAGAAATAGCTAAAGAAACAAAAAGGAAAAGTGAAGAATTACATGAGATTCTTCTCCCAAATAGCATTGGTAGAAGCGAAAACAAAGTGAGCCAAAATATTGCAAAAGGAAAAAAACTCTTAGCTATGTGTTTGGATACAACTGAGAGAAATAAAACCTATAAAATTCCGATATCAGCAGATTCCTATTTGGGTAATAATTACAAGCTAACTATACAAAGACAATTGCAAGAAATAGGACTTAAAGTAGAGTTTGTTGAGTCTGATAAACTTTGGCATGTTTTCTATGATGATTTCACAGATTCTCCATTTCGTTTGTGTTCTCAGGTTGCGGATAACGACAATCCAATTATGAGTTTTAGTTACTTTTGTAATCAAAGTGCTCAAACTTATCAATATCCAAGTGATTTTCATTTTGACAAATTATACTGTAAAACCCAACGTTCAAAGAACACTGAAGAGTTAAGTCAAAGATTGAAGGAAATTTCTGAAAATATTTCAGACAGTACTGTTGCTATTCCAATTTTCTGCTTTAAAGAGAATATCACTTATAACTCGCAAAAAATTCAAGAAATATCTCCAGAGCAAATGGAACAATATATTCTTCATTTTTCAAATATTGTGATGAAGACTTAGATTTTTTATGCAAGAAAAAAAGCTTAAAAATTATATTCTGAAAAAAAGCAAAGCAGAGGCCAAGCGTGCTTTTGCTGCCATATTGCTTTTCATTACATCATTATGGGCAGTATTTTTTTGGAGTGCATATATTGTAAAATCACAAGATATCGCCAATTCACTTTCCTTTGGACTGACAAACTCGCTTGTGATAGGCAATACTTTTTATATAGATAATACACTCAACTCTCTTAAAATGGGCAATAATTTTGACTATATTAAAATAATATCACAAAATGACCTGAGCAAAGAAAAACATGAAGTTTTTTCGCTAGAGCCAAATCACTCTAGGGATAATACTTTAGTCAAAATATCCGACGAGTATAGCATAAGTACCAATTTTATCTTTTTATATCATTTCCAACTTCACTCAAATAAAAGAGAAATTGGCGAGTTAATTTTAGGGAAAAAGCTTGACATATTTCTTATTTTTTCATCATATTTTTTATGCACAGTTCTATCATTTATTATTTATTTTTACAAGAAAAAAAGAAATATACAGACCTATAAAAAAATCACAGATCCCATTTTTAATATAGAAGATAACATTAAAAATGGGGATTTATATGACACAAAAATCTCTGAATTTATTGAGATCAATAATTTATACAGCTGTCTATGCCAATATAATGAAAATATTTTAACAGCTTTAAATACAATAAAGGAACGGGAAAATGAAATTGAAAAAATGTCCCATTTTAAATCCATGGTCGATACCATCAAAATGATTATCCATGATGTGAATAAACCTTATACACTTATACTATCACTCTTAACTTCTATAGATAAAATTAAAAATAAAGATGAGCAAAATAAATTAATCAAAATAGGTAAACAAGAAATACACTCTTCACTCGAATACATTCAAAATATTTTTAAAGATATCATGTATTTTGGTGAAGATATAAAATGTGAAATCAATTCACATTCTCCCGTACTTCTTCTTGACAAATCTCTAGCACAAATCTTCTCGCGTATTAATAACACATCAATTTCTATTAGCTGGGATTTAAAACACAAATTTTCTATTAAAGCTGACGATTTCAAAATACTCCGAGTATTGAACAATATATTTGACAATGCAATCAAAGCAATGAATAAAACGGGTTCTTTAAAAATATCCACTGAAGAATTCATTATCGATAATAAAAGATTTATAGAATTTAGCATAATCAATAGCAATACATCCAGTGTTCATGATGATTCAGATAAAGTCTTTGATAAATTCTATTCGAAAGGAAAGAATTCTGGAACGGGCCTAGGCTTAGCTATTGTCAAGCAAATTGTAGAGAATCACAACGGCAAAGTGAATTTCATTGCTAACGCTTTGCAAAATGAAGTTGAACTCAGTTTTACAATACCAAGCTGCCTGCAAGCTGACAGGGCGATAAAAAATGTAGTTTTATATAATCACTCATCTTTGTATAAAAAAATCCAATCTCATGAAGAACTGTTTCAATCAGATGAAATTTGTATATATCAAAGAATAAATAATATTTTAGTTCATAAAAATGATACAGTAAATGAATTTATTATTTTGCATATTGATGACGACAAATCCTATTTAAACTATATCGAAATACTCTGTCAAGAACTTCTCAATAATATAAAAATCACAGTTATCAGCAAACAGGATCCTTTTGAAGGTTTAAAATATTTTTATTTGCATACGGTTCATTTAGTTCTCTGCGATATCGATCTCAATCACTCAAAAATAGACGGTTATGATATCGCTAAGAAAATTAGAAAAACAAATGCAGTGGTTAAAATATATTTACATTCTAATCGCATAGGAGATGACATTCTTAAGCAATCCTTTGAAAGCGGAGCTGATTCTTATTTAGCAAAACCGATGGAGTCGATTCATATTTTAAAAATTGTTTTAAATCATTTGGAAAGAAATGAAAAATCGATTTTAGCGAATAAAGCAAAACCGATTGTTATAGTCATAGATGACGATGAATTTTATTTAGATTGCTGGAAATATGCATTGCATGATTCTGAGTGCTATACTTTTATTGACCCAGGAACAGCCTTTGAATTTTTAATAAACAATTTGGAAAAAGTTGAACTGATAATAGCTGATTACTTTTTTTGCGGTGATAAGAAAAATATTGTTGAACATAAGTTCGTTGAAGCCTGTAGAGATATTGGCTTTCATAAATCCATTATTCTCTGCAGCAGCCTCAATATGTTTGTGGAGAACGAAGTCGCGATATTTGATGGCGTCTTAGATAAAATTCCTATTTCATACTCAGAAATAAAAGAAAAATTTCCCCATAAATTTAATTAACTTATTCTGAATATATTTTTTAATTATTCGTTTGCTCGTTTAACTCTATTTTTGCTACGTCTAAAATATGCGCTTGATTTTGTGCACCTAGACTTTTTATATGCAATGAATTAAGCTTAGACAATGAATACGAAATGTTTATTATCGGCAGAAATAATGATAACATTTTCAAAAAAGAATATTTTTTATCCCAAGATATTGCTAGTGAAGATTTTCTAGAAAAAATTAAAATAGCTTATAAAAATGTCCGTCACTTCGATCTCATCATTCATTGTGCAAGCCCCTACGGCGAAAGTGAAGTGCCAAATACAAAAGAGATGGATGATTTTTATCGCGTAAATGTTCTCGCATTTTGGAATTTAATCACATATTTTATTGAAGATAAAAAATTAATTGCACATTGTTTAGTTGTCAGTATAGGTTCTACGGCTGCATTAAAAAAAGTAGACCATTTTAACCCAGCCTCTATTCTTGCAAAAAATTCATTTATGCAATGCTTCGATATTTTTCAGGATAGTTTCTTAGCTTTAGGCATAAAGTTTTGTCATATCGTGCTTGGTTCACTGGGTCAGGATCTCATACTCCACTCAGATATTATGAAGTGCATCTATTTTTTAAGCTCCATGTCGAGCGGCTGTTTTCCGTCTAGAATAATTATAAAGTCTAAGGCTGAGTTCAGTTGAACAAATCAAGGCCGCATTCTTGCTCCTTTAGGGGGTGAGTAAATCTCAGATTCTAATTCCTGGGAATGCAACTTAAGAATTATTTTTCACCGATGCTCCTATTATTTTACCTTTCACTTTCCCGCCATTGGAAATAATGACATTTCCTTTGCCACTTTCAAATTCAATATTTCCATGCACTGTAGAATTATTTATATATAAATACTCTTGTTCATATTTATCATTTTTATTTTTTCTAAAGTAAATATCTTTTGCTAAAACACTATCATATAATTTAACAATTTCTGCCGTAACTTCTATTTTGTCTTTAAAGATAGTTTCTTTAGCCGTTAAATCACCGTTGACAAAAGCATTCCCACTGACAATACTTTGCCCTGAAAATTCCGTTTGACCAATGATACTGATATTCTTCGATTTTATTTTCCAGGCATTAAATTTGCCCGTGATATCTATATCACCTAGATTTTCAACATTCTGAAGTTTAACTTTTCCTGTATTTTTAAAATCCCCTGCTACAAACCCATTTTCAATATAAACTATGCCCGTATTATCAAAATCAGCTTGTATTTTACTGTCTTTCAGTTCTACTGAGCCTGTGTTTACAAAAGATCCGACAATTGAAACTTTGTCTAAACTCACATGCCCTGTGTTTATAAATGCTCCTTGGATTTGACTGTCAATCAGATCTACAGAACCTGCATTCTCAAAATTTTTGCCGACAGTGACATTTTTAAAAGCAATTGACCCTGTATGCATAACACAATCAATTTTTTCATCCTGCATTTTGCTCGGCCCTGTTCCACTCAGACAGGCAAATGCACTTGATGAAAGAAAGAGGCTGAGTGTTAATATAGAAGATCTCATTTTTACTCCTAGAAAAATTTCTAAATTGACTAAAATAATTTGATTTATATAATATATTTTAAAGAGTTAAGCAAGAGTTTTATTAAAGTATTTAGCTCTTGCGATACATAGTAAAGATCACCCATCATTCCTATCTAATAAATTCTAAAAGCCAACATCTAGCTAACTTTAATAGAATGAATGCGCTTTATATAATATTTATCTATATTATATAAATTTAATTAATATTAAGATTTAATTATTCAATATATAGATATATAAATATCAAATTTTTTTTCCTTATTGATTTAACTCCTTAAAAGATGTATTTAAAATACATCTTTTAAAAGGGAGTCTCTCTGTAAAGAAATATCCTTTTAATTGAGAACAAAATTTTAATTAAAATAATAGGAGAAATTTATGCCAATCAAGAGAACAATATTAAAAAATGACAAATCAATTTTCATAGTGAAGTTAAATTTAGATGCGAATGATTTTATAGCAGAGCATAGTTCTTCAGCAATTGTAACCGCTACAGTCACATCTGGTCTAGGAATATTTAATGTCGGCGGTATAGAGAATAAAATATGCCAGGGTAGCTTTATTTTTATGAATCCAGATGAAAAACACTCTATTCAAGCCTTCGAATCATTAGAACTTATAGTTCACCATATAAATATTAGTCACAAAGTTAGTATTGAAGCAGGACACATTTGTGGGATGACAAAGAATTAAAGAATATTAAAAAAGGAATTTTTATGTCTCACAAACGATTGATTATAGCTTTAATCATAATGGTAAGCGCATCATTTATAACTCTTTTGTATGGTGGGAGGGAAATATATTTAAAAGAACCTCCAATTCCTAAAGCCTATGTTACAAAAGATAATCAAATTATATTTACAGAAGATCAAATAAAAAATGGGCAAAAAGCTTGGCAGTCAATTGGTGGACAAGAGCTTGGTTCAGTGTGGGGACATGGTTCTTATGTCGCTCCAGATTGGTCAGCAGATTGGCTACATAAAGAGGCTGTTGCACTGCAAGAAATATATTCACAGAAAAATTTTAAGAAAAGTTTTAACCAACTTGATGATGAAAAGAAAGAAATAATTAATACAAAAGTAAAGTTAGAACTTAGGAAAAATACTTATGATAAAGAAACAGGTTTGTTTACTCTCTCAAAAGAACGATCAGATGCTATAAAAATAGTTTACAATGACTATTATAAACTATTCTCTTCTGATATATCTTATCAAAATTTGCGGGAAAAATATGCGATTCAGGAAAATATTCTTCCAAGTGATTTAAGAAGAGAACAACTATTATCTTTCTTTTTTTGGAGCGCATGGTCTTGCGTAACAGAGAGACCTGGAGAAAAAATATCCTATACTAACAACTGGCCACACGATCCTTTAGTTGGAAATACCCCGACAACAAGCGCATTTATATGGTCGTTTGTGAGTATTTTATTTTTAATAGGTGGCATTGGAGCTCTTGTTTGGTACTATGCTTCGCATGAGCAACAAGAAAACATAGAACCACCAAAAATTAATTTTTTAAATAGCATAACCATTACTCCTTCAATGAAATCAACATTAAAGTACTTTTACATAGTAGTGCTCCTATTTTTATTGCAAGCAGTTTTTGGTATTATTACAGCTCACTATGGTGTTGAAGGCCAAGCGTTTTATGGTTTCCCATTAGCAGAGTACTTACCTTACTCCTTAACGAGAACTTGGCATAATCAATTAGGAATATTTTGGATCGCTACAGCATGGCTCGCAACTGGTTTATTTATTGCCCCACTCATATCAGGATTTGAACCCAAATACCAAAAATTGGGGGTTGATTTTTTATTTTATTGCTTAATTGTAATTGTTTTGGGATCATTCATAGGTCAATGGTTTACTATTCAACAAAAATTAGGATTTTCAGCAAATTTTTGGTTTGGACATCAAGGCTATCAATACGTTGATTTAGGACGTTTTTGGCAAATATTTTTATTTATTGGACTCATACTTTGGCTAATACTTATGATACGAGCAATTATACCTATATTTAAAAAAGTGGAAGAAACAAAAGGTATTATCTTTTTATTTTTAATTTCATGTGTTGCGATTGCTCTATTTTATGGTGCTGGATTTATGTGGGGGCAAACAACTCATTATGCGCGTGTTGAATATTGGCGTTGGTGGGTTGTTCATCTTTGGGTCGAGGGATTTTTTGAAATTTTTGCCACAACAGTGATATCTTTTTTAAGTGTAAAATTGAATTTAATAACTCCGCATTTCGCAACAAAATCTATTTTATTTTCCACTTTTATATTTTTAATTGGGGGTATTTTAGGAACATTTCACCATTTGTACTTTACTGGAACTCCCACAGTTATTCTGGCGTTAGGTTCAAGCTTTTCTGCACTTGAAGTTGTTCCTTTATCAGTTGTTGGCTTTGAAGCTTATTCAAATTATAAAAGTGTCAAAGATAAAGATTGGATTAAACCCTTTAAATGGCCAATATACTTTTTTATTGCCGTTGCATTTTGGAATTTAGTTGGAGCAGGTGTTTTTGGATTCTTTATCAATCCACCAATTGCTCTTTATTACATGCAAGGATTAAACACAACACCAGTTCATGGCCATTCAGCTCTTTTCGGAGTTTATGGTTTCTTAGGACTAGGTCTGATGTTCTTTTGCTTGAAAATATTATTTCCAAATAAAATCGTTAACGAAAAACTAATGAGTTATATTTTTTGGAGTTTAAATATTGGACTCGCAGCAATGGTGTTAATCAGTTTATTGCCTGTAGGACTTATTCAATTATTTCATAGTATAAATACAGGTTTTTGGTATGCTCGTTCTGTTGAAGTTATGCAAACAGATTTGGTAAACTTTTTTAAATGGCTTCGTGCTATTGGGGACTCGTTGTTTTTTATTGGTATTATACTACTTGTATGGTCTATGAAATATTTTATAAGAAATAAAAGTAAGAATTTTAAATCTTTATTTTAAAATAACTGAGATATCTTACGATCTATTTTTTTCTTGCAGAGTTAGAATCCATTTTTTTAACTTTTCCGTTTCCCAAATATCACCATCATAAACATATTGGGGCAGATAACTTTCATCTGCCTTAAGCTTTCTATTGCGATAAACTTTCATAAGGTACATTAATTCAGCTAACCCACTTTTTAAATTAATCATGCTTAAATCCATATATTGAGTGTCAGAAGAGGTCATCTGTCCAACATGCTTAACATTTGGTAGCAAGAAAACTTTATCGGCAAAATCTAGACAAGCACTAGCACAACGGGCATCGGTCAAAAGAACAATATTTGCCTTAACTTTATTTGGAATTTTTACTTTCTTTACTTTTTTTTCAACTTCTTGATTGAATCTTTAAAGATAATAATCCTGCTTATTGTCGATCGCAGCTTTGATATCTTTTAATAGTTTTTCGTAATATTGGCACAAACAAAACTTGGTACGATTGATAAACAAAACATTATATTTCTAAAATTTAAATTCACCTAAAAGTCCTTTCCTTATTTATCTATTAACGTAAGAATTACATTTGTCTTATTTAAACTGATTTTTGTCTGTTGTAAATAGTTTCAATATATAAAGTGAGTTATATATTGAAAATCTATTTCCATTTTTTACAATATTTAATTATGGCTTTTCTTTTTAATTTAACTTAAGCTCACTGCATTCTTTAAACTGAAGGAGCCAAAAATGAGTCTCATAAATGCCTATGCTGCACTCGATGCAAAAGCAAAACTAAAACCATTCCACATTGAGCGTCGGGAAGTGGGCGCAAACGATATTCTTATTGACATTGAATACTGTGGTGTCTGCCATAGCGATATTCACACAGCTCGAAATGAATGGGGTCAGACCCAATATCCCGTCGTTCCTGGACATGAAATCGCAGGTAAAATAGCGCAAGTAGGAAATAAAGTAACAAAATTTAAAGTGGGTGACAGTGTCGGAGTTGGCTGTATGGTTGGCTCTTGCCAAAACTGTCCATCATGTCGTGAAGGTCTTGAGCAATATTGTGATGTAGGTTTTGTCGGGACATACAATGGAGTTGAAAAAGGCAGACAAGGTTACACCTATGGAGGTTATTCTTCCAAAATAGTTGTCGATGAAAAGTTTGTTTTAAAAATTCCAGATAATATACCCCTCGACAAAGCAGCTCCACTTTTATGCGCTGGGATAACAACTTTCTCACCTTTAAATCACTGGAAAGTAACAAAAGGTTCAAAAGTTGCAGTAATCGGTTTAGGTGGTTTAGGGCATATGGCAGTGAAAATAGCTGTCGCAATGGGAGCAGAAGTTTCTGTGGTGAGCAGCTCGAATAAAAAGAAAGAAGATGCCTTTAAATTTGGAGCAAAAGAATATATCAATTCCTCAGAGCAAAACGCATTGAATGAGCATTTAAATAAATTTGATTTTATTTTAAATACTGTTTCTATGCATACGGATTTAGGCCAATATGTTGCCCTGCTAAAATTAGATTCAACCATGGTGCAAGTGGGAGCTCCGGAAAAACCAAGCGCAATTAATGTTTTCCCGCTCATATTCCGCCGCCGCCAACTTGCAGGTTCATTAATCGGCGGCATAGCAGAAACTCAAGAAATGCTCGATTTCTGTTCGAAACACAATGTAACACCTGAAATAGAAATCATAGAGATGAATAAAATTAATGAAGCATATGAAAGGATAATTAAAGGCGATGTTCGTTATCGATTTGTGATTGATATTAAATCATTGAACCAGGATTAAAATTTTTTAATAAATATTTTGCAACGGAAATCATTCTTTATAAGTATGAATTCCGTTGCAGATCTTCAGAATAAATAAAGCTGAGAAAAAATACTTATTATTCACCTTCTATTGGATCAAGCGCTTTTGGCACAGTGACACCATATGTACAAGCTGTATTATATGCTTCAGCAATTTTATTAATTTGATCTTGAGTGTATTTCATATCTTTAGCTGCATCTATAATAGCTTGTGCCGCACCTTTTTGATTGGTTGTGCGCACTGTTTTTGAGAGGCCATTTAAGAAAACTTTATCCATTTCCTTTGCCCCAATTCTATCACGTGCTGCCATATTGCAAGATGACCAATATTGACCCGCGGTGTGTGGCGAGCCTGTATTTACAACATCTTTAGGATAAGTGCGGCCGACATTCCAGTTTGTCACGCGCCCACCCCAAAAAGGATTGTGTCCATCCCAACGCATAACCCATTGATACTCTGTATCCGTTGGCTTCCATTTGCTTTCTTGCTTATCACGTAAATAACCTGCAGCTAAATAATCCCCAGTGCCTTCACCTATACCATTTTGTCCATCGTTACCTGCATTGCCACGAGTTAACCAATCATGAATTCCATGCCCCAATTCATGAATAACAACAGCAACATCTTCTGCATCATCAACTCCACCTTGGCCAAAAGCGACTCTACCTGTGCTTGGAATGAAATGAGAATTGTCATCTCCATTCAAACCATGTGGGTCAAATTGAACTCCACCTTTATACTGATAGGGCATGACTTTTACGTTCAAAGCTTCGTTGACATACCGCATATAGGAATCAATAGCATAATAGGCATTGACTCCATCAAAGCTCACATGCGTACGAGTAAAATCAAAATCCTGTTTATTTTGCACAGGACAAGCGCTGTCTGTTGGTGGTTCAAAATCAGAGCACACTGCATATAGACCTGCAAGAGAATAATTTCCATCCTTAAGAGTGATATCTTCTAAAGTAACAGCAACACGTGCTGATGTGAGTTCTGGAGAATCTGTAGGACTTTGCGCAGTATTTGCTGAAGTTGGATTGGTCGTATTATCAACTAAACCTGGGATTCCATATTTTTTACCTAAGAAAGCCAAAGGATCAGTTTTATAAACTTTTGCTGTTCCTTTTGCATGCATCACTCTATTTTCAGAGCGAAGAATTTTTCCTGAAACAGCATCGATAATAATTTCCCAATCACCTTTTGGACCATCTTTAGGAATTAATTTAACTTGCCAAGCGTCATATTGACGCAGATCTTCTGCTTTAAATATTACAAGTTCTGCTTTTTTAGAACTCAAGCGTGCAACACCAAGATGCTTTTTAGCAACTTCAATAGCTTTTTCTTTCTCAATAAATTTACCTGTTGAAAATTTAATTTTAGCAAGACCAGTTACTGTATTACTTGCTACAAATGTAACTTTACCATCATACGTTACCGTTACAGCAATTTCACTTCCATACACAGGAACATCATTTATCCGTTGCTCAAATCTTACAACTGAAAACGTTTCATTCAATCTCGTATCCGTTACCTTAAGTTCGTCAATATCATCAGTATTTAAACCATATTTGCTCGCATTTAATTTTAGATACTCACGAGCAATTACAATTGATGTATCTTTTTTACTTTCAGAATTTTTGAGATTCTTAGCCAAATTTGAATCTGCAGTCCTAAAATTATCTTCAGAAACAATTTCTGCTACTCCATCTGCACGATACAGACCATTTCCACTCTCAATCAGCTCTGGTAAGGGAGTTACTCCAACAGTAAGGGAGTTGATCAAGTCATTCGATTTTGCAGTACTTCCTGCTTCTGCAGATAAAGTAACTAAAGTAAAGATAGAAGAACTTATCAATGCCAAAGACATTTTAATCATTTAAATCTCTCCTACGGAAAACGTTTTTAAAAAGTGTAATGGAGTATCAATATACCAATACATTCAAAAAAGTGGCCAGTTAGAATTTTGACACATGAGTTTGCTAATATTAAAAAAATTAAATTAATAATTTTTAATAATTAATTTTTAATTTTATTAAAAAAAGTTATTTTTAATTTTACACAAAAAACGTTAAAAAGTTTTGAATTTGCTGTGCTTGAGTTGCACCTGGAGTGTCTGAAATTCCAGTTGTAATCGCAGAAAAAAGTTGTGTAATGGGATTCGTACTTGAAAGATTCGATGAAAGCGCAGTGTTATATGTATTAACGACTAAAGTTGTTTGTGCCGCTGTCCATGGCGTTCCAGCTCGTAATAAAGTTAATAATTCTTCTAATTGAAGCAATAAATAAAGATTAATAAACATAGATTCAACAAATTGCATATCACTCGACATACTTGCCGCTGGAATAAGAGCCATTGAATCGATAGCCAATTGCATTTGTCCTAAAATGTATGCAGTGGGAGCTGGTAAAATTGCAGATGTAAAACCAAATGGATTGGCGTTAATATCATATGAACTTGAACTTGTGATTGCATTTGATAGCACTTGATAAATAATAACTCCACCTTGCGCTGCATAACAGGCAGCAAGTAGTGATCTTACAGTATAATTATTTGGATCTGTTGTTAAAATATTTATTAATTTTGTCTGTGCTGAGCTATAATTTCCATTTTGCATATCGATCTCTGCTTGTTCTTGATAATTTTGATCTGCAAAAGATGATAAAATATTACCACTACATGAACTTATACTTATTAAAATTGACAAAAATATTATTCCAATAATTAATTTACTCATAATTCAAATCCTAAAGAAGCAAAATACACTTGTCGCCCTAAGAGACCTGCCTGATAATTACCAGCATCTTTAGTATATGTACCAGCTTCAATTCGCATTAAAAATAAATTCAATACAAAACCATATGATGGCCAACCTTGTAAATAGCCAAAGCCTAAACCAAAAATGCGTGTAATTAAAAGTTTGCAGCCCATATAAACTTTTTTTGGCAAATCTTCTTTATATACATCGGAAATATCACGGAAATCCAAAGCACAGTGCAATGCGTTTGTCTCATCATGTAAAGTCAATCCTACTCCAGCATTGTAGGTTTGTAGCCAGGGAGGAACTCCGCCCGTAAACTGTGTGTTACCTACATCGGCAACAACTCCTGCAAGACGCACATCAAAGTGTTTTGTTCTTTTTTGTAAAGTAACTCCAATATCAGTGGAAATCGCTGTGCCTTTTTTCAATGCGTTTGTAATTATACTTTGTGCTTGGCTTGCATTCAAAATATCATTTACGCCTAAGTCTGCGTTTATTTCTGCATTGTAAATATATTTTGGTCCTATGCCAATTGCTAAAGTATTAGCGAATTGTGTGCTAATAGCAGAAGCGACCCCAAGAAAACCATTGCTTTTAATTTGAATATTTGGCAATCCTAAAATTCCAAACTGGCGTCCATTGAGATCGATTTTAGCAGAAGAAAAGCCTGCTATACTAAAACTTGAAGTGACAATACCGGCCGCAGAATCTAACCCAAAGTAAACAGGTTTTTTTACTATATCCCCCAATAAATTTTGCAATTGAGTCGTATTAAAACTTCCAAATGCAGCTGCTGCATCATTTAAAAAGCCAATGCTCTGTGCGCCAACACTGACTGTATTTTTAAAAAAAATCGAACGAATAATCCCTTCGCCAAAAGCGGGTAAACTTGGATTTGCAAATAAAACCCCTTCCTGCGTTGCACGAGTCATGCTTGCACCACCACTTGCGAGGTCGAATGGATTTTGATAAATGGAAGCTGCTTTTTTCAGGCTTGAAATATCTTGAGCATTCACACAATGATTATAAATAAGTAAAAAAGAGAGTTTACAAAATAAATTAAAAAAAATTTTTCTGATATTCATTTTCAAAAAATAAATTTCCTAATATAAATTTTAGTTATTGTAACCTTCGTACTCATCGGATATTTTCAAATTGAACTGAGATGGAGAAGAGTCATTTATGGAACAGGAATCTATGAATTTAAAAAATAAAAGTCCTTTTGCAACAATCACAGCTTATAAAGAAATCATGCCTAAAATCCCAAATTCCGTTTTTTTGGCAGATGGAGCACGTATCATTGGTGATGTTGAGCTTGGGGAAAATTGCAGCATATGGTTTAATGCAGTTGTCCGCGGTGATGTCCATTTTATAAAAGTTGGTGAAAATACAAATATTCAAGACGGAGCAGTCATACACTGTACTTTCCAAAAAAACCCGACTCATATCGCTAAAAATGTCAGTATAGGCCATCTCGCAATTGTCCATGGCTGTACGATTGAAGAAGGATGCCTTATTGGCATGGGCGCCACAATTATGGATGGAGTTGTTGTTGGCAGAGAAAGTATAGTAGGAGCAGGAAGTCTCATTACCCAAGGGACAATAATTCCCCCAAGGAGTCTTGTCATCGGCTCACCTGCAAAAGTCGTACGCCAGGTTAAAGACGATGAGCTCAAGCGTGTCCTCGACACCACTTTCCGTTATCTAGAATACACAAAAGGCTTTAATTACAGCAATATAACCAAATAAGTGTAAAATTTAAGAGAAGGACTTGCAAAGTTCAAATAAAGACGTTATAGCTTCATCCACTCTTTAGATGGTGCTGTGGCGGAGCGGCTACGCAAACGATTGCAAATCGTTTTCACATCGGTTCAAATCCGATCGGCACCTCCAAATTTTATCTTCATGAATCTCATTCAAGCCAAACTTCCAATTATAAACTATTGATAATATACTTGACACCTGATTACTTCAAACCTTCGCTTAAATGTATTAATTTAGAAAAAACTTGATTGAGAGAACTATGAAAAAAATATTTCTACAATTTTTATTAGTTTTATTTTTGATAAGTTTAAACTGCTTTTCATATAGTTCTGAAAAACTAACTTTAATTACAGGCAACGATTTCGCGCCATATACAGATGAAAAACTAAAAAGTGGTGGAATGTATACCTCTTTTGTCAAAGAAATTTTTAAGCGCCTTAAAGTAAATTACAAAATTGAATTTCTACCATGGGCGCGTGGTTATGACATGGTAAAAAGGAATAAAGCCGATGTAACATTCCCATATGCTAAGACAGAAGAGCGAAAAAAAGAAGTTAAATATTCAAACGTCAGCCTAGTAAATGGCAATATTTTTATATATGCAAATGTTAAGCATAAAAACAAAAAGAATTTTGCAGATTTTAAAAATACGACTTTATGCAATCCAATTGGCTATTATAAAGAAGATGCTTTAATAAAGTTAATTGAAAAAAAAGAAATAACTGAAATTTCAAAATTTGATGCAAAATCATGTCTTTTAGCAATTATCAAAAATGAAGCAGATTTTATGACCACAAATGATGCTTATATGAACTCGGTTTCGGTTAAAAAAATAAACTCCATGAATAAAGTCGTGCCCATTGGAGAAAGAATTAACCAATTAAAACTATATGTTATTTTTAAAAAGGAAATGGATAATAAGTTTATAAATCAATTCGATGAAGAAGCTAAAAAATTTATGCAAACCAATGACTATAAAGAGATCTTAGAATCTTTTTAAAAGTTTTCTCGTAAAAACTCTCTCACATAGATATCCGTTCTTTTATCTGCTGAATAATTATATGCAGTCACAGTATTACCAGCAGCATCGAGATTGGTAAAAGCATGTGTACTTTGCCCAAAAGAAACGAAAGTAAAATCAGCATTACAAGCAATCATTTCTTCATGAAAACATTTAATATCGGAGTCAGGCACCATCCCATCGCGCGCTCCATTCAATATAAGCATTTTTGGCATTTTTTTATTTGCAGGCACTCTTATTTGACTCGTTAATAAACCATGAACACTGATAACACCTCTTAACCCTTCACTTATACGCGCAAGTTTTAAAGAAACAGCTCCACCGAAACAATATCCAATTGAATATAAATGATCATTATTTACCATGGCATTTTTCTTCAGAAGTTCGTAAGCTGCAAAAACTCTTTTATTAAAGGCTTCTTCATTTTCAATTGCAGCATGCATAAGTTTACCAGAATCTTCGAAAGAAGTTCCTGTTTTTTGTTCTCCATAAAGATCAGCAACGAGCACGACGGCACCAAGATTTGCCCATTTTTCAGCAACCTTTTTTTGTCGACTGTTGAGCCCCCAAAAATCGGTGAACATTAAGATACCAGGAAGTTTCCTACCTTCCGCTTGTGGTTCAATGCAATATCCACGGCAAATAGTATCTTCCACTCGGTAATCAATATCATACGCCTTCATAAGAATTTTCTCCTGTTTTATTTAAAAATAAAATCTACAATTTCATACTCACGCAGACCTACGGGTGCTTCCACCACAGCAATTTCCCCAACCTTTTTGTTTAACAACTCATTGCCTAAAGGCGATTTCCAACTCACCTTTTTTAAGCTTAAATTTGCTTCGTCTTCCCCTACAATTTGATAAATGACTTTTTTACCATCCATATTCTTTAAAGTAACAGTCGCACCAAATAGTATTTTATCTCCTACTTGCTCTTGCGGATTGACAATTCTCGCCAAGGAAATTCTTTTATCTAAAAAACGAAGTCTTCTATCAATTTCTCTCAATCTCTTTTTCCCATATTGATATTCTGCATTTTCAGACCGATCACCTTGTTTTGCTGCCGCAGAGACCTCTTGCACAACAGCTGGGCGCTCAATTTTAGAAAGTTCAGTAAATTCATCAATCAGTTTTTTATAACCCTCTGGGGTAATCAGATTCACAGGATTCTTAGACTCTTCGCTTTTTAATTTCATTCAAAACACACTTTTTTACACAAGAAAACATTTGGGATGCTTGTTGAGCAACCTACTCTAATGATTTTTTACGCTAACATTATGATATTATTTAAGCAAGAAAGTAAGAATTGTTTAAGAATTAAAAATATTTATTTTTCCAAATCATTAAAATGACAATAAGATTTTAAAATGGCCTAAATAATTTTTAAAAATGTTATCATTATTTGAGATTAAACTCTCAAGGAATAAAAATGAAAAAAGCAGTCATAGGCCCAGATGAATACGAACGGCAAAAAACTCTTAACAATTATTTTATTTTAGATTCTGAATCTGAAAATGTGTTTGATGATATTACCCTGCTTGCCTCTAGTATTTGCCAAACCCCCATAGCGCTGGTCAGTCTCATAGATAAAGACAGACAGTGGTTTAAATCACGTTTCGGACTCAACGCCAAAGAAACACATCGGGACATCTCTTTTTGTGGTCATGCCATACACGAAGAGAAAGTTTTTGAAATTCCTGATGCACAACAAGACCCTCGCTTTGTTGATAACCCTCTTGTGACCGGTGCACCATATATCCGCTTTTATGCAGGAGCACCTCTTGTCGCTGCCAATGGACACGCTATTGGCACATTGTGTGTCATAGACAAAAAACCTAAGATTTTAAACGATGAACAAAAAAAATCTCTAGAAAAACTAGCCAATCATATTATCCATATTTTAGATCTGCGCATCGCAAATACTAATTTTTATGAAATAAATAACCACTTCAATGATATTTTTCAGAATGTTATAAATGCGATGATAATAGCAGATATAAGAGGCAATATTCACGAACTCAACAAAGCAGCTCTTGATTTTTTTACATTAACTGCGACAGAATTACATAACAGTAATGATCTTTTTTCTCAGTATAATTTAATCGACGAATTTGAAAATCCCTTTTTTGCAACTAAAAACCCAATTGATTATTCATTTAAATATAGAGAAAATCAAAAAAATATTATTATCGGTCTCAAAAAAGAAACCGAGAAAACCCGTTGGATCAGAATGAATACTTCTCTTATCTATTCTCCAAAAGAAAACGAACCTATATTTACAATATATGAATTCTCAGATATTACCGAACAGAAAGAAATGTCTGACGCAGTGAAAATGATTCAAAAAGAAATTCTTGAACAAAGAATTTTCCTAGATATTATTTTGCAAAATATACCATCAGGAATCATTGTTAAGGACATGAAAAATGACCTGCGTATAAATGTCTGGAATAAGGGTGCAGAAAGAATTTTAATGCGCTCAGCAGATGAAACAGTTGGAAGAACAGTATTTGAACTATATCCTGAAGAAAATGCAAAAAAAATCATAGAATGGGATCTGAAGGCTTTTCATTCAGGAGAGCTTGTTGAAATTGAAGCAGCAGAAACTATTGTTCCGATTAAAGGAAAATTACTCCTACATACGAGAAAAATAGCCTTAATAACAAATCCATCCGAAAAACCACGTTTTATGTTGACCATTATAGATGATGTTACAGAACTGTATAAAGCAAAAGAAGCTGCATTGATTGCTGCTAAATCGAAATCTGAGTTTTTGGCCAATATGAGTCATGAAATTCGCACGCCAATGAATGGAATTATTGGTATGTGCAACTTAATGTTAGAAGAAGCAACAAATTCTAAACAGATTGAGAAACTAAAAACAATTCAAAACTGTAGTTATCTACTCTTAGATATAATAAATAATATCCTCGATTTGTCAAAAATCGAAGCCAAAAAGATTGATATTGAAAAAATTCCTTTTCATTTGGAAAATACAATTTTTGAAGTTATAGAATTATTTCATGCGCAAGCCCAAAAAAAGAATATTAAATTAACATACACTCGAGACAAATCAATTCCAGAATGGATTAAAGGTGATCCTACGCGTTTTAGACAAATTCTTATGAACCTAGTATCTAACGCTCTTAAATTTACAACAAAAGGATTCATTAAAATACAATCCAAAGGGAAAATATTAGGAAATAATAATATTCAAATTGAAATAGTTGTAAAAGACTCTGGAATTGGTATTCCCAAAGACGCATTTGATAAACTATTTAAAGAGTTTTCCCAAGCTGACTCTTCGACCACCCGAAAATTTGGCGGATCAGGTTTAGGTTTAGCGATTTGCAAAGGCTTATGTGAAAACATGGGAGGATCAATAAGAGTCGAAAGCAAAATTGCTGAAGGATCTAGTTTTATTTTTAA
This sequence comes from Fluviispira sanaruensis, assembly GCF_004295685.1. Lineage (NCBI taxonomy): Bacteria > Pseudomonadati > Bdellovibrionota > Oligoflexia > Silvanigrellales > Silvanigrellaceae > Fluviispira > Fluviispira sanaruensis. The sequence goes on along the minus strand of NZ_AP019368.1, from coordinate 787,129 downwards.
TTTTATGGCTGATTTAACTTTAAATAATGATGAATATATAATTGATAAATTTATTAAAGATGTAAATTATGAATTTAGTCCAAAAAGTACTCTCAAAATTTTAGTTGCTGAAGATAATATAATTAATCAACAAGTTATTCTTGGTTACCTTGATAAATTAGGATATCAAGCGGACTTGGCTTTAAATGGCAATAAAGTTTTAGAATATCTTGAAAACAAAAACTATGATCTTATTCTCATGGACTGCCATATGCCTGAACTTGATGGTTATGAGACCACAAAAAAAATTACCGAGAAATTTAAAAATAAGCGTCGTCCACGGATTCTTGCATTAACCGCAAGCACTATGCAATCAGATATTGATAGGTGTTTTTCCAGTGGAATGGATGGCTATATAAGCAAGCCAATAAATTTAGAGACTCTTAGAAAAAATTTAAATACAAATAATTCCATCTTAAATAAAAATGAAAAAATAATTAATAGAAAGAAAACTGAAAAAAATATAGTTTCATTCAATAAAAATAATTTTTTATTGAATTTTGATGGAATGGAAGAGTTAGCACAAAAAACCATTGAGAATTTTCTCTCTATTCTTCCAAAATATTTAACAAAAATTAAAAATGCAATTGATAATAAAAGCTATGAGAATTTAGAAAAATCTGCACACACTTTAAATGGAGCACTTTCTTATTTTTATGCCGATAAATCTATAGAGTTTTGTAAAAAAATAGAAGATATGGGACGAAAAAAAAAGATAATAGATGCTTTGGTAATGTATAAAAATTTGAACACTGAGCTCATAAAATTAAAACGTGAATTAAAAAAATTTAAAAAGGATCATTTTTAATGAAAAATAATAATATTTTAATTGTCGATGACAGTGAATTTGACAGAAATATTTTAGTGGATGGGTTAAGACAAAAAGGAGGCTACAAAACCTTTCATGCAGATAATGATAAACAATGTTTTAAAATATTAAAAAAAAATAATATCAATTTAATATTGATGGATATTATGATGCCAGGAAAATTAGGTTCAGAGCTTCTTGAAAAAATCAGAGAAACTCATAATTCACTCGAACTTCCTATTATTATGGTTACAGCTAAAGGGGATGCATCTGACATAATTGATTGTCTACAAAAAGGAGCCAATGATTATATTAAAAAACCCGTGCACTTTGATATTGCTGTTACACGTATCTCAACTCATTTAAAGCTTGCAGAACTTTCAAAAGAAATGACAAAATTAAAAAAAATTGAAGCATTAAATGCTATGGTAGCAACTTATAATCACGAAATAAATAACCCTCTAGCAATAGCAATAAACTGTTTAGAAAGCCCTGAGTTAAGGGATACAGAGATCGGAAAGAAACTAAATGATTCCTTATGGAGAATAGCAGATATAGTAAAAAAAATTGGTAATATTGGAGAAAGTCTTGATATAGAATTAGAAGAATACGCTTTTAAAACAAAAATGATCAAAATAGAAAAAGCCCTCAAGAGTTAAACTCTAGAGGGCTTTTTCTCATCAACTTCGCTCGATGAGCCGAGGTAAATGAATTACTCGATGCACTTACCAACAGCGCCTGAACCAACAGTACGGCCGCCTTCGCGAATCGCAAAGCGTAGACCTGGCTCCATAGCTACTGGAGTAATAAGTTCAACAGTGATTTCAACGTTATCACCAGGAACAACCATTTCAACGTTAGCTGGAAGATCAACAACACCAGTTACGTCAGTTGTACGGAAATAAAATTGTGGGCGGTAACCTTTGAAGAAAGGTTTATGGCGTCCACCTTCGTCCTTATTAAGAACGTAGATTTGCGCAGTAAACTTCTTGAATGGTTTGATAGATCCTGGTTTAGCAAGAACTTGGCCGCGTTCAACGTCTTCACGTTTTGTACCACGAAGAAGAACACCAACGTTGTCGCCTGCTTGACCTTGGTCAAGAACCTTACGGAACATTTCAACACCAGTACAGATAGTCTTGGAAGTTGGCTTAATACCAACGATTTCAAGCTCTTCACCAACTTTACACATACCTTGTTCAATACGACCAGTACAAACAGTACCGCGGCCAGAAATTGAGAAGACATCTTCAATTGGCATAAGGAAAGGTTTGTCGATTGGGCGTGGTGGCTCTTTAATGAAAGAGTCAACTGCGTCCATAAGTTCAACAATTGCTTTACCAGCTTTTTCGTCGCCAGGAGCTTGAAGAGCAGCAAGAGCGGATCCACGAATAACAGGGGTGTCGTCACCAGGGAAACCGTACTTGCTAAGAAGTTCACGGATTTCCATTTCAACGAGATCTGTTAATTCAGGGTCAGCAATATCGCACTTGTTCAAGAAAACAACGATATAAGGAACGTTCACCTGACGCGCAAGCAAGATGTGCTCGCGAGTTTGAGGCATTGGACCGTCAGTTGCTGCACAAACGAGGATTGCTCCGTCCATCTGAGCGGCACCAGTGATCATGTTCTTTACGTAGTCAGCGTGACCAGGACAGTCAACGTGTGCGTAGTGACGGTTAGGGGTTTCGTACTCAATGTGAGACGCGTTAATGGTAATACCACGAGCTTTTTCTTCTGGCGCTTTGTCGATTTCGTCGAATTTAGTAGCAACTTTACCTTGACGTGTAGCGAGAACAGCAGAGATAGCAGCTGTAAGAGTGGTCTTACCGTGGTCAACGTGACCAATGGTACCGATATTCATATGAGGCTTGGAACGCTCAAATTTTTCCTTTGCCACGGTGTAATCCTCCAGTATAGGCAACACAAAATAAAAACAACACGAAAAAAAATCATGCTTAGAATAAGCACAGTCAGGAGCGATTGTAAAGCTCTTCCTGCACCTGTGAAGGGCATAGATACAAACATTCCATAGAAAATGCAATGATCTTTTAGGTGCTCTTTATAAATTTTTAGCTCAAGAGTTGCTTTGTTTTATCCCATACAGCCACAAAGGAAAAGATTGGCTTTTTTTAATATTGTTAAGAGATTTTAATGAGATTCATTCTCCATGTTTATCAATTCCTCCATGATTGTCTCGTTCTCATCTGCACGCGTACGTACCAATCTCTCCCGGAAAGCATTATATCGGAGCTCAGCATCAGGTTGCTCAAAGGAAATTTCCCCCAATTCAAGCATCCTTTTCGTATAAAAAAACTCGAAGAAATTAATTCTCTTAGGAATATGTATTTGTTCTTTAACTGCATGGGTAAATTCGAGGGGTATGATTTTTAAGGCTTTTGCAACAGCCAAAATGCCTATCGTTACAAAAAATCCAACTAAAGTAAATCCACTCAATTTTGTAGATTCAAAAAACCAAGGCGAAATGACAAAAAGCATGCCTCCCACAAACACTTGTAAAGCAACATAGGTCATGACATTTAAGAAATCATCATCCCAATTTTTAAATTCGATAGGCAGCATGAGAAAAATTGCCTGAATTATTATACCAATAAAAATAGCTATATAGGAAAAGATAAAATTTAAAAATTGAATTAGCATATCACCTGTCCTTGTTATATAGATGAGCTTTCCGTTATCGACCTGCGCGCAGTAAATAGGAGGGAAGTTAATTCCGCGTTTTTAATTCGACATTGAAATGGAGGAAAAAATGAAACTATATACCATTCCTGAATGCCCGTTTTGTTTTAGAGTAAAAATAGCCCTCAAAATGAGAAAAATTGTCGATCCACAGATAGAAATATTAGAAATTGATTTGATTAATCCACCGGAAAATTTTCTTGCAATCAGCCCAAATAAAACCGTTCCTGCCTTAGAGCTTTCAAAAGGAATCGGCTTTGCAGAGAGTATGCTTATAATTGAATATCTCGATACCATTCAAGGCAAAGGTGATAAGCTTTTTGGCAATAATATTGTAGAAAATATGCATACAAAATTCACTGTGGAAAAGGTGTCTGAAAAGGTAACAAAACCTTTCATGCAAACACTCTTTTGCAATGGCAGCATCTTAAAAGAGCATAAAGCCCTCGGTCAAATTCCTTTAGCATTTTATGAGCTGGAAAAATTATTAGAATTAAATAACTCTCGATTTCTAGGTGGGCAGGAAATCAATGCTGCGGATATCAATTTAATACCTTTTTTTCTTTATTATTTCTCAGTAGAAAATATTCGAAAAAAATGGGTTTTGCCAGATCAGAATTCTCGAGCTGCAAAATATTTAAATGACATTATTCATCATTCTGTAGTAAGAAAATCTGTGCCAAGTTTAGAAGAGTTTACAAAATTTGTGACTCCTCTCTTTTCTCCTTCTGTTGACATTCAGAAAATTAAAAATTCTTCGCGCACTCTGGTCGATGATATATCAACTGAGATCATTAATTTAAATGAAAAAATTTCCATATCATTACAGAAAAATATAACTCAAATATGGCACAAAAATGCGAATAAATCTGGACCATATATTGAAACAGTTTTTCAATTTAAGAATTATGAAGAAGCATTCAATGCAATCCAAATTATTTGCGACTTGCAAGAAAGCTCAGATCATCACACAAACTTCATACTTGAAAACTTTAACCAACTTAAAGTAGAACTTTGTACGCATGAACCTAAGTGGGGTGTTACCTCAATGGATTTTGCTTTTGCTGAAGTTCTTACTACACGCATTTACAATTAAAGGATACTCTCATGAATCAATTTAAAAAAACATATCTTGCATTTATTGGTGGCAGTGGATTGTACGATCTTCCTGGAATTCAAAATTTAAAAGAAGAAGATATATCGACTCCATTTGGCTCTCCATCCGATAAAATTATCACAGGAGAAATAGATGGAAAACCTATTGCATTTATCCCTCGTCATGGCAAAGGGCATAGATTTACTCCTTCAGAAGTTAATTATAGAGCAAATATCTATGCACTTAAAAAGCTCGGAGTAACTCATATTGTAAGTGTCAGCGCAGTTGGAGGATTGCAAGAAAATACGGCTCCAGGTACTGCAGTTATTCCTACACAAATAATTGATAAAACGACATATATTCGCGAAAGAAGTTTTTTCGGCAGTGGAGTTGTTGGTCACATTAGTTTTGCAGATCCATATTGCACGGATCTGCAAAAATATATTTCAAAAGCATGTGAACAAGAAAAAGTAACAACCCATATGGGTGGCGCTTTAGTTTGTATTGAAGGCCCTCGCTTTAGCAGCCGTGCAGAAAGCCACAGTTTTAGAAAAGAAGGCGCTGTGATTATTGGTATGACAGCAATGCCAGAAGCAATACTCGCACGAGAGGCTGAAATTGCATATGCAACTTTAGCATTTGTTACAGACTATGACTGCTGGAAAGAAGAAACAGAACCTGTTACAGTTGAAGCAGTCCTTGCCGTTTTAAAGAAAAATGTGGAAGCATCTAAAAGAATTGCTCTTGCTATACATAAACATTTACCACTTGAAAGCAAAAATCATATTTTTAATGCCGCTGAATTTGCAATTATGACCGATAAGAGTTTAATTCCCACAGAAACAAAAAGAAAACTCGATATTTTATATGGTAAATATTGGAAATAATTTTTTACAATCCAAATAATGGGCCAAAATAATGTCAAAATCACTAGAATCTATTCGATATTATGATAATAAATTTGAAGTACTCAACCAACTTTTATTACCTCAAACATTTGTCTATGAAGATTGTTCAACGAGCGATCTTGGTTTTGCTGCAATTAAAAGCATGAAAGTGCGTGGAGCTCCTGCAATTGCTATCGCTGCAGCTCTTTCACTTGCCAGTGAACTTAAAAACTTAAATAAGAAATTAAATCTCGTTGATACTAAAAATTATATTTTTTCTAAACTCGATTATTTATGCGAAAGTCGTCCCACTGCTGTTAATTTATTTAAAATGACAGAAGATATGAAAAGCTTAATGCAAAAGGAATTGATTCATTTAGAAAATAATATTACTGGTGGTGAAATACTCAAAAATTTATTTATTAAGAAAGCAGAAGAACTTCTGCAAAATGATATCTCTGACAATATGGCCATTGGCCATTTTGGCGCAGAGTGCTTTTCTAAAAAAGAAAAAGTTAAAATATTAACCCACTGCAACACTGGTAGTTTAGCAACAGCAGGTTATGGCACAGCTCTTGGAATTATAAGAACTTTGCATGCACAAAAAAAACTGGAACGTACTTTTGCTTGTGAAACGAGACCATATAATCAAGGCGCACGTTTAACTGCTTTCGAGCTAGTCTATGAAAAAATTCCAGCCACACTCATTTCTGATTCCATGGCTTCATTCCTTATGAAAGAAAAAGGAATAGATGGAGTTATTGTTGGTGCAGATAGAGTTGTTGCAAATGGAGATACTGCAAATAAAATTGGCACTTACCAACTTGCAATAGCAGCACATTATCACAATATTCCTTTTTATGTGGCAGCCCCTACAACGTCAATCGACTGTAAGAAAAAATCTGGAAAAGAAATTATGATCGAAGAGCGTCCCAAAAAAGAATTAACTCATATAAACAATATGCAAATTGCTGCGGACGGTATTGATGTTTGGAATCCATCATTCGATGTCACTCCCGCGTTTCTTATTTCAGGAATAGTGACAGAGATTGGTGTGATCTTTAAAAATGAGATTGGCGAATATGACGTTGCTGATTTTTTAAATAAAAAAAAGAAAGCAACGTCTTTGTTTTAATTCCTCATTTAATAGGAAATAATCAATGAATAAATACATTAAAAACCATGAACTCTTGACTCCACTCAATAACGAACCCCATGCATTTGCAAAATTTCGCATTGATGCGCAGAAACACTCTGTGAATTTAATTGAAGAAATTGCTTTAGGTCAGTCTTTAGGTGCATGGGATACAAAGAATGTTGCTATCAATATTTTGCGAAAAAAAATTGCGAAAATAGTGAATATTGAATCGGATACATTCTATCATGAAGCAACGGTGGCTTTTCCTTTCGAAATTTGGCAGGGTAAACTTTCTTGGCTCATGTCCATTCTGTTTGGAAAAATGAGTTTTTTTGAAGGAGTTCAACTCAATTCCGTTTGGTTTTCCCAAGATTGTTTTAACGAAAAAGCATTAATCGGCCCTAAAAATAATATTAATAATATAAGAATAAGTGTTGGTGCTGATCTCAATAAACCACTCTTAATGGGAATTTTAAAACCCAATGTGGGCATGAGCACAGAAAAAATCTCAGAACTCTACGTAGAAGCAGCAGAAGCGGGTGTGCATTTATTAAAAGATGACGAAATTCGCCATGACTCAACTCCTCTAGAAAGCTTAAAAAGAGTCAGTCTAATTGCTGAAGAGTCTGCGAAAAGAAATTTAAAAACTCTGTATGCCGTGCATTTACAAATTGATGGGACACATTTTCTTGAGCATGCAAAAGCGTTAGAAAATGCTGGGGCAAGCGCATTTCTTCTCAACACTTGGATCACAGGAATTGATGTCCTCCAAGAACTCAGAAAAGTAACAAATCTACCAATTGTTTCACACCCTGCTCTGGTAGGCGCATTTGGTATTCAAGAAACAACAGCAACGATTCATCCACGCGTCACTTTAGCTCAGTTTATTCGCGCCGCTGGCGCAGATCTGAGTCTGTTTCCAAGTCCTTATGGAAAACTAGGTCTCAATAAAGATTTGGCTTTAGACATTGCAAAGCATTGTCTCTTGAAAAATAACAATTGGCACATAAATGAAACGATTCCCGTACCAAGTGCTGGGATAAAACCAGAACATGCTCCTTTGGCTAAAAAAGATTTTGGCAATAATTTTATATTAAATGCAGGGACAGGTATTTTTACTCATCCCAAAGGAATAAATGTAAGCATAAAAGAATTTCTTAAAGAATTATAGAAATTCTCAATTCTCTCTCGCAGTTTTTTTCCTAGGAATTATTATGAAAACATTGCAAAAATATATTAAAGATGCATCTTTTTTTCCTTTGTCGCTAATGGAAATTTATGAATTAAATTCTTTATGCAAAGTTGTGACTCGCTTAGATGCGCGCAAGGCTATCCCTGCAACAAGTAGCAATTTTAGTTTGCGGACAAAGCCCGACGAATTTCTAATTACAAAATCAGGACTGCACAAAAGGAACCTCAACCCAACTCATTTCATCCGCACAGATTTAAGCGGCAACCCTTTACACTCGCTTTCCCCTAAACCAAGTGATGAAACACTTTTACATGCATTGATTTATAAGAATTTTATCTCTGCCAATGCAGTTTTGCACTGCCATGCGCCCGAACTCGATGTATTTAATTTAGAAAGTAATGAGTTTACACAATTTACAAAGCAAAAACAATATGATTTAAAATTTGGTTTTATTAAAATAAAAGGACATGAACTATTAAAAGCGCTTGGTTTTAAATCTCATACAGAAGATTTTTTTCTTCCCATAATTGAGAATCATCAGGATATGTCTTTGCTTTCAAATGTAATTATAGAAAATTTTATTCAAAACAAAATTCCTTCTCCACTCACAGCTTTTGTTTTAGAAAGACATGGAATTTATTGTTTTGGCAATTCAATTTCTCAAGCAGAAATGCGCCTCGAAGCAATTCTGCATTTCGCGAAAAACCTAAAGAAATAATATCTAAAAACCGAAAACCTCATGGCTGAAATTTGTATCTATAGTTTTAAGAACATGGGGTAGAGTATTTGGTTTCTAATTTCAAAACAATAAAAATTCCATTGACAGTAAAAATAGCAACAAGCCTTATCTTTATTATTTATTTTGTAATAGGAATTTATACTTTTTTTGATATCAAATCTATTCGCCTCGCCATGGAATTAGAAGCAAAAACGAACACGCAATCTGCATTCACTTCTGCTGTTCCAATAATAGAAAATGGTATTTGGGGACTTGATAAGACCTTAGTAGAAACAGCATTAAAACAAATTCTTAAAAACCCAATAGTTGACTCGGTCGTTGTTTTAGATGAAAATGAAAATGTTTTTTCTTACTTTGATAGAGAATACGATGGAAAAAATTCTACCTTATATAAATATTTTAGCAAAAAAGAAATGCAAGCATTAAATAATAAAAATGCTAACAAAATATTTGAAAAAAGACTTATTAAAGAAGAAAAAGTAATTATCGCAACAGCACTTTATTCAAAAGAAAACCATATTCGAAAAATATCTGTCTTTAAAATTGGTTATTTTGTTATGACATACTCTACAAAAAATATTTCAGAAGCAATAAATAAAACAATAAATAAATCAATTTTTCTTTCTTTCATCCTTGGTGCAGTCATACTCATTACAAGTTTTCTTTATATCAGACAACTTATAATTTTACCATTAACTGATCTCGAAAAATCCAGTTTAAAAATTGCCAAAAATGAGTTTATTCAAACTAAAAGAAGAAATAGTATTTTGGGTGAAGACGAAATTGATAGCCTTATAAATAACTTTAATCACATGGTCGTTCAGATTATAAAATTCATAGATGAACAAAAAGAACAACAGAGAATGACGAATGAACTTGAAATGGCTCGAATTGTGCAAGAATCTCTTATTCCAAACGCTATGAATCTGCGCGTTGGATATTTCGAATTATCGAGTTTTTTTAAAGCTGCTTCTGAGTGCGGAGGCGACTGGTGGCATTTTTATCCTTTGGCTCATAATAAGATTTTAATAATGCTTGGCGACGTAACCGGGCATGGCACACCTAGTGGAATGCTAACAGCTGCTGTTAAGGGATATTGTGACTCTATCTATGCAAAAAATGAAATAAATCCTGCAAAAATTCTAGAAGAACTCGATATCGTCGTGCGACTTAGTGGAGATAAAGATCATTACATGACAATGTTTGCAGCTATTATAGATCCTCATGCTGAAATTATTATTTTTGCCAATGCTGCACATAATTTTCCTTTTCTAATTAATAAAGATATTGAAAACAATAATATTAAAGTGAATTCATTAGTTATCAATGGTAAACGCTTAGGTTATATCAATGATAGTCAAAAAGATAATATTTTTGAAATAAGCAGCCATAAATTTAGTGCTGGTGATAGTTTATTTATTTATTCTGATGGGATTGTCGAGGCTAAAAACAAGAATAAGCAACAGTATTCTGATAGAAGATTGAGGAAAACTCTTGCAAGCCAAGAATTTAAAAAAACTTCAGATTTGATTGATACTGTTGTAAATGATTTGAGTATTTTTACAGAAAATGAAGAATTCGATGACGATGTTACCTTTGTTTGCTGTAAACTGTGCGTTGATGAAGATAAAACTTATACTCATGAGATGCTAAAATATTTTGAAAAATCTAAATTGATTTATCCTAATCCAAATAAAAATCTCAAAATAGTTTCATAGAACTTTTTTGCCTATCTTATAGGCAAAATTTACTATTAAGACATTCTTGCCTATCTCCCCCAAGCTAAATCTATCGATACTTCAAATAGGGCAATTACGCACAGGAGAATCGATCATGATAGAAGAACTTGAATTGCAAATTTGCGACACCGATTTTAAAAACTCAGATATTGACTTTCTTGAGATTGAATTGAATCCTCCTGTGACAGAAGAAGATATTCGTTATGCACAGCTCGAAGAGCTCATATTCAGAGAAAGAAAAAATGAATTCACTCAAAAACAAGAAATTGCTTTATATAGCAACTCAGGAATTTCCGGGCATTCCTTTAAATTACAATAATCAGATAAAGGGATATATTTTACCAAAGTCAGAGAGTAAAAGCATTTCCGAGCGATTGAATTTATTCCTTGAAAAACAAAATATAAACTTAGAAATTTCAACATTTGTTACCTGTATTGTTGATAAAATCGATAAGAATGAAATTTTAAAATTAAGAAAATGCCTGCCAGAATTAAATCACATTGCAAACTTCGGAGTTGGTTTTAATAATATCGATATCTCTTTTGCAAAAGAATTGGGTATTCGTGTCACAAATACTCCAGGAGTGCTAACAGAAGCCACTGCAGATATTGCCCTCACTTTGTTACTTTGCGTTACGCGTCGGATAGCGGATGGATATTCCATGATGAAAGATCAAGGTAAATATCCTGGCTGGAGTCCAACTTTTATGCTTGGTCAAAGCATGCAAAATAAAACACTCGGGATCGTTGGCTATGGCAAAATTGGTCAAGCTTTTGCCAAACGGGCGCAAGCCCTTGGTATGAAATGTGTGGCTTTAAAAAGCGAAAGTTGGGCTGAAAGCAAAAACAATCCAAATGATATTAAAAGATTAAACGAAAAAGACTTTCTTGCCACCATCGACGTGCTGTCCTTAAACTGTCCTCTCACGGACAGCTCAAAATATTGGTTGAATTCTCAGCGCATTTCAATGATAAAACCTGGGTCATTCGTTATAAATACCGCCCGTGGTGAGCTTATTGATGAGCAAGCCCTCGCGGACGCCCTCAGCTCGGATCACCTTGCTGGGGCAGGACTCGATGTCTTTTGTAACGAACCTAATATGTCATTAGAACTTCAAAAAGCAAAAAATCTTTTTGTTCTTCCTCACTTGGGTAGCGCTACGGTTGAAACGAGGCACGCCATGGGGGAAAGAGTTTTTGAAGCGATAAAATCCCATTATATTGAAAGGTACGAAAAGCATGAAACAGGAGTCTTGCTCTTTCAAGTAAATTAAATGAATTGTGTGCGATTTTTAGTATGTGCTATTGGTTTTTCCGCTTTTTATTTTGCAGTTTCCGCCCCAGCCAAAGCTCCCTTCCCCTTAGGCACCGAAGTCGAGTGGGAAAAATTAATAGAGAAAAATAACTCTACGGTCAGCAAAGAATTTGTTGAATCTGCGAAAATAATTCATGATCGCCTCCTTTATAAAGGCATTCCCTATGAAAATATTTCACAAAAATGGGAACGAAATTATTTAGCTTCAATTGATAAATTTAAATTTATGCGCAAAAATGGTGTCGATTGCACGCGTTTGCTCCGCTATATATTTATCAATATGCTGCAACTTCCTTATAATTCTTTATACCCCGAAGCGCCTATTATAAGTCATACGTTTGCTGATATTAATTCCGTCAATGCAAAACAACTTAAAAACTTTGTCCGCATTCCAAAAACTCAAAATGGATTTCGCCCACAGACTGGAGATATTCTCGCTTTTCCAGGGCATGCCATTGCTGTCTTAGATCCTGAAAATTGCATTTCCATTCAATCAAGCAATTGGGTCTGTAAAAATATTGAAAATGGCCGCTGCGTGGAATCGGAAAAAGGACTTTATGCTGGTGTTGCTATTTATAAATTAGCATCGAAAAGGTTCTGTACCAATGGACTTTGGAAAGGGATGGATGCAGAGCGCAATAAGTTTACAGTAGCTTGGCGCCATCGTGCTTTCAACACATGGATAGAAAAAATGCCGCAGAGCGCATATAGAAAAAAAAGAATAACATTAAACGGAAAAAACTTAGCAGGTAAATATATCTATTTTAATGGAAGCACAGTTCCTGTTCGCACAACTTTACAAAGCAATAATAAAAAAACAGGAATGCAAACTGTACATGTGACAGTTCCTAAAGATGCACAAACTGGGAAGTTAAAAATTTTCTGGGGAACAGGTCGTCCAAATATATGCGAAACTGTGGAGTCAACTCGTTCTATTATTATTGAGCGAAGAGGGATGACTTTTAAAAAAGTGAGTTTGAAATAAAGTAAAATGAAAAAATTTATTTGACAAATATTTTGTATTTTTTTATTTTAGCGAAACTAATTTTTACCCTGGAGGATAAAATGTTTAAATGGACCTACAGTGAAAACGTTTCGACTGAAGCCACACCGGAACAAATTGATGCTGACTTCGAGCTCCAACCGCGCTAATGTAGAGGCAGGGCAGTAGTGATGGTCATAGCCAAATGAAAGTGGCTTGTTTCGTTCACGCGCAAAATCAAGCTGGTGAGGACAACCGAATTGCGCAGGATCGTGATTGGCCGCGTTGAGTCCGACGATCACCGAATCGCCCGCAAGAACCTTCGCGCCCAACCATTGAGTTGTTTCGGTAAAAAATCGCCATGTGCTTAATGCAAACGCGCCATCGTACCGAAGCAATTCGGTAATTGCTCGGTCAATACGTGTTGAATCCTCTTGTAGTTGTTTGAGTTGCTCGGGATGCTGCAGCAACGCTAACATAGCATTACCGATTTGATTGGTCATCGGTTCCTGACCAGCAACCAGTAATTGAAATAGCATCGAAGTGAGCTCGTCACGGTTTATCTTTTTACCGTCATAGGCTGCGATGAGCTGAACGATCAGTCGATCGGAATCGCCACCGCGTGACTCAACAATGACGGTGTCAATATAGGATTGCAACTCAGTTAATAATCCAATGTACGCTGCTCGTCCGACGTCGTTAGGGCCAACAGGCTGAACTACCTTACACCAGACAGGCTTGAATTGTGTGCGGTGCTTGTCAGTAAGTCCGATTACTTCGCTCAATACCAGCAAAGGCAGTTGCGATGCAAAATCGGCGATCAAGTCACATTCCCCAGCTCTTTGGAGCGGCTCAAGCAAGCGCTGTGCTATCAGCGTAACTCGCTCACGAAATCGATCAATCCGCGAAGCGGAGAACGCCTTCATTATTAAAGCGCGCATAAAAGTGTGTCTGGGCGAATCCTGATGTAACAGGTGCGACTGTAAAGTGGTGTGCTGCGGCTCTGGCATGATTGACGCGAGAGAGTGCCAATGAGCATTACCCAGTTTGTGGTTTTTACCAATGTTTGGGTGCTTGAGCGTTTTGATCGCCGCATCGTAACCGGTGACAAGCCAGCCGCATACTCCGCTGGGGAACTTGACGTAGTGGATTTCGCCCTTCTCCATGAGGCGTTGAAAGATGGCATAAGGATTTTGATTGAAGGCAGGATTGTAAAACGAGATTGGTTTTGTGTTGATCATTTTTAATTCCTACAAGGTATGTGTCGAGCAAAGCGGCTGCTACCCGATTTGGATTCCAAATCAGTGACAATGTTCTCTTGTTAGTAAAATTATTTTGCTTAAAAATAAGGTGAAAATGGTTTTTAACCTTATTTTTTTGCTATTTATATTAAATAAATAATAAGTTAATATCTAAGGAAAAATCTATTTTTATCCTAGTAAATAGTTTTATTTAATAGAGATCAATTCTTCTTATTAGACTTTTCTGTGTTTCTTTCATAAAAATAGTTTGCTTTTATCGCTTATTTGTTTCTCTTTTCTTTAAATCATATAGAAACATTAGACGTCAATTGGCACTTTGTCAAGAGAGTAGGGAAATAAATAATGTTCTGTTGCAAAGATATTAAAGTAGCGAATGAGCTCAGAGTGGATTTTCAAAAAGCTTATATTTTAGGCTCTAAACCAGTAACAAAAAAATCATCCAATCCGTTTTAACGCCTGACTTTGATGGATTAGAAGCTAAATTATCGGTTCTGTTGCAAAAAAAGATCAATTGAGAGTAGGGCATCTTCCTTGGATTGGACAAACAATTAATATTTATCTTTCAAAACTTAGGGATACAACGTCTGCTAAACTCTTTTTCCAAAATGCATTCCGTTCCTCTGGGGTTCCAGAGAAGGTAAATATTGATAAAAGCGGTTCCAATACAGCGGCTTTAAAGGCAATGAATGAAGGTTTCAAATCTAAAGATAAGATCCTGATTAGACAAAATAAATATCTAAATAACCTTGTGTAACAAGACCATCGATTTATAAAAAAGATTGTGAAGCCTATGCTTGGTTTCTATTCATTGAAATCGGCGAGAGGTACCTTATGTGGAGTAGACTTTCATCATATACTTCGCAAAGGGAAATACAAATTTAAAAATCATTTGCCTAGCCTATCTGAGAGCAATTTAGCTCCCTCTCTGGATAATTGCGCCTAAAATAGGCTTTTTGAAATTCCACCCTTAGACTCTTTGTTACTTTAATATCTTTGCAACAGAACCCTAAATATCACTCAATGAAAAATACCTTACTCTCAGTTGAACTGTTTTTGCAACAGAACCGCAATTGAAATTTAATTTAATTTATAGTATTATCTACTTTTTATTGGAAAGTAATAAATGTACACTACTGAAAAAATTGAAAGAATTTGTAAAATTATTTTCGTTGCTATGTTTTCTTTTTATATTTCAATTGTAGCTTTGAATAATATTACAGATTATAATTCAAATTACGAATTTGTTAAACATGTTATGTTAATGGATACAACATTTAAAAATAATGAATTATTATGGAGATCTATTTCTTTTTCTCAAATACATAGGATATCATATATATTTTTAATAGCGTATGAAATAGTAACGGCAATTTTAGGATGGGTCGGAACATTCTATATGATTAAAAATTATAGAGAATGCTCAAATTATTTTCATACGTCAAAAAGATGTGCGATTATATCATTGATGCTTAATTTAGTAATGTGGTTTTTTGCTTTTAATACCATTGGAGGTGAATGGTTTTTAATGTGGCAGTCTCAGCAATGGAATGGTGTAGGAGTTGCACGACCAATGTTCGTAGCTATAGCCATAGTGTTTTTATATATTACAAGAAAAGATGATGAAATTTAAGTTAACTTATTTTTTTAGGTTCTGTTGCAAAAAAAGTTTCAATTGGGAGTAAGGTATCTTCTTTGTATTGTTATTTGTAGTGGCAAGCTAAGTGTAAAAGCGTCACACCTTCGAAACCAAATACTCGTCTGCTAATGTAGCATAAATTAAAGAAGAATCTGTTGGTCTATGTATATTTGTTTCCACCACAGTGCTATCAACTCGTACTGTTCGTCCTTTCTCATATCCTTTTTTTTCTGCGTATTTTACCAATATTATATTTATCTTTTCCCATGTATTAAAGGATATTTTTTTAATATTCTCTTGTAGTGCTGAGTCTGAGTAATATATACCAAATGGTAACTTTACAAAAGCTCTTCCAGACTGTGAATCTGCTAAATGAAATTCAAGCTCTTTATATGTCCACTGTCTTTGCTGTTTCAAAATTGCTGCACGAAATACCATCTCTGATGACATTCCTGTCGCCCTTTATAGCTTACCATTTTCCCTTGGAGAAGATCCGCGTGAACCCAATCTAGCATTTCTTCATGTTGCTCTAAAATTTCACTTATTTTTTTTAACTCATCAGAATATTCATGGATTGAGTATTGACAAAATAGGTCTGGATATAGTTCAATCTTCTTGCGCATAGTTTGCTTTTCGCCTCGTTCTTTTTAAGTAAACAAGTTTTTTTTCATTATTTATTTACTTTAAATTTAACGATCCGTCATCATTCTGTGCGTTTTTTTTGTTGATTCGTCTATACTTTCATTTCTGGATGGGCACTAGTTTGGCAAGTATAATCAAGAGTACCTATTTTAATGTACTAATTTTATTGGATTTTATATGTCCGAAAAACCCTGTTCAAGAAATCAATTTTATTACTCATTTTCATTCGCATTTAATGTGAGTCGGTAAAGCGTATGATTGCGATCCCGGCACCTTACAAATAATAATCAAATGATAAAACAGGGAAATCTCCAATTAAATCCTGGTATAATTTAACTTCGTCTGCTTTTACGAATGTCAATTAAAATTACAAAAAGTAGAGTTAAATATCTAATACGCAGTCCAAAAAGTTTCTTCCTAAGTTTAAATGATAATATTTTATAATATCAAATTGTTATGCTGAAATCTAGTGGTAGAAATTTAATGGACTCCGTATAAATCAGCTTTTTCATAGGATTTGTATTGGTATGGAATAATGTGAACATCGAGAGACTCATTAATGTTACTCGTTAATGAGCACCAAGTATTATTTTCACATTTTAAATATGAATTCCAATTCGTTAAAACATATGATTGATAAGAATTTTTTTTGGAAAAAGAGAATAAATACTTTCCATTCCCTGTTGCATATAAACCAATTTTATCCTCAAATAGAGGAAACTCATAAGAAGCATTTGCTTTCATATAATTTCTATCATCACCTTTATAATAATAAAGTCGAAATGAATCATTCAATTTCACAACTTTCCCACAATCTTCTGGATTTCCTGAATCAAATTTAAAAGCACCGAATTGTGCTTCCTCTGCAGAACCTGTTTTTACAAGCAGCTTATCATTCGTGAAAGTAGATTTTTTTGGAATTAAAAATCCTATACTTTCATTGGCATCATTAACATATACCATAATATAAGGACTACAAAATAGTGCTTGATTTCCGGTACGATCAATAATTTCCAATAATTCCTGATTTGAAGAAGGAGAAGCATTAAATGAAACAATTAAACTACCTAAAACAAATAATTTTCTATATAAACTCATATAATTTATACCTAAATTTCATAAATAAATAAATAAATAAATAAATAAATAAATAAATAAATAAATAAATAAAAGAACTGATTGGTTTAAAGCAAATGTATTTAAATATTATAAAAGATTTTTGTCAACATAATTTCTATATTAATTGGTTATGGTTTTGTTTGGTAATATTTTATTAAAATTAAAATTACAAATTTTTTTAAATTAAATCAACCCAGCTAAATCAAAATGTTTTTTACTAAATTCACTCATTCCCAAGCTAATTGCTCTTAGATTGCGGGTAAACGTATTTCTCTTTAGGATTATTAGATTGCGAGTAGAGGAGCTTTTCACGAGTAGAATTTTGCAATCTAAGGATGCTAGCAATCTAATACGCAGTCCAAAAAGTTTCTTCCTAAGTTTAAATGATAATATTTTATAATATCAAATTGTTATGCTGAAATCTAGTGGTAGAAATTTAATGGACTCCGTATAACATTCAAAAGTGGGTTGCTACAATTATTCATGATTAATTCCTTTAGATAGATTTTTTAAAATTTTCCAAAAAATAATCATGAGAGACTTTGGACATCTGAGATATTATTTCCCAAATCAATTTTTCAGTTTTATCATAATCTTTAAGCTTTTCATGATGAAAAACACGATTACGGTTTGATCTAATATTATTTAAATCACCCCTAATTTTATTAACCTTTTTATTATATTCAGTTGTACCAATTTCTTTATATTCAAGTTTTAATTCTTTAAATACCTTTATATATAAATCTTTATTTTCTAATATATTTACAAACGGTTTACCAATAATTGATGTCCAAAAACCAAACGAAAGGCCAGCTATTAAATCTCCTTCTATAATTTCTTGAGTCTTTATATTTTTGAATGCTGTTAAGATTTCATTATTAAATTTTTCATAAATATCATTTTTTTTCATTTGACGGTTTTTTACTAAATATTCGTTGCCACCTATACCAGGGCTTTCCCAGAAGCTGATGGTGAAAAAGCAACAATGTTATAGCCGGTTAATAGTAAGATAGAAGAAAAGTAGAAACGACCCGAGAACGTTGATCGTACAAAAAGTTGGATTAAAATAATGAATACAAATTTTAACAAATCATTTAAAACACAATTGAATTTACCAAAAGCAGAATTAAAAACTGGGAGCATACTTTTATTAATGGATGAACCAACAAACACGACATGGAAACATAAATTAATTGCTATTGGGCAATCTATTGTACCAAGCAGTCTTGGTAGCGCATCATTAGTTCATGCAACTATCTGGTGTCAGAATAAAGGAAATTTAGCTGAGCCAGAAATTGCAGAAGCAAGTGGTACTGGTAAAGTTCGCACAACTAATTTAAGCTCAGGGCTCTATTTCATATATTACCCTCGTAATGCTGATTGGGGAGATTAAGCGGCTCAAATAGCTATGATGTGGGCTCTTGAAGGAAATATTAGGTATAATAAGCCAGCCGCCGTTTTTTCTATTTTCCACTCGAGGGCTTTCAGAAAAAATGCAAAATTAAGAGCTAATCTTTATTCTAGGGATGCTTTTTCAAATAATCCAGAATGGGGGTTAAGGGGTTCATTTTGTAGTCAATTTATAATTACTTCTTACCAAGCTGCCGCTAAACAGATGAGAATCCCCCACACAAAAATGATTTCTACAGATGCGCTGCACTGCAGTGTGCGCTCGTTGCATGATAGACTGATTTCTGATCAAAACTTTTCTTTCATGGGTATATTTAGATATGATGATAGGAGTTCCAAAACGCATTTACATCAAATACAGAATAAAAACAAAATACTTTGCTAAAAAAATTATTTTCAAATACATTAGTAAAATATAGAAAATAAAAGAAAAATAGATTCTCTTTTAAACCTTCGTTTGTAAGAAAAATGATAGTAAAATAGAAAATCAAAATCATCATCATGATAAAGATCGGTTTAAGGTAGATGAATAACTACTTTAGCAATGTGAGTTGGCAATTTTAGTTGCTTAAGTAACCCATCGCCTAAGTGCGATGGGTGTTAAGTAATAAGTATACTCTCAATTTTTTTTTTCAAATTTCTGTAAAATTTTTTCTAGGGGACAAAAATTAGTAAAACTGGATTGCAATAGGTTAAATCCAACAAAAACATTTAAAAATAACCAATAAATAGAATGAAAGTAAAATAAACATAAACTTAAGAGAACAAAACTTCCCGCAACTGCGCGAATTTTATTTTCAGTTTTCATAGGATTTTTTTACCTTATTGATGAAAAGCTCTGAAGCTCTTTTTTTTCCAATGAGCCAATAATACAAAATGGGAATTGCAAAAAAACTTAAAACTGTCGCAGCAACTTCACCAAACATTAAGCTTATTGCTAAGCCTTGAAAAATAGGATCAAATAATATGACAGTACTTCCTACGATTACTGCTGCCGCGGTCAAAAGCATGGGGCGAAATCTTGTAACACCTGCAAGAACCACAGCCTCTTTTAGAGGAACACCTTCTTTTAATTGATTTTCGATAAAGTCAATTAAAATAATGGAATTTCTTACAATAATTCCTGCACCAGCAATAAAACCAATCATTGATGTAGCTGTAAAATATGCATTGAATATTGAATGACCCGGTATAATTCCAATTAAACTGATTGGGATAGGTGCCATTATTGCAATAGGAACTAAATAACTTTTAAACCAGCCAACAACAAGGACGTAAATTAAAATTAAAACAATTGCAAAAGCCAAACCTAAATCGCGAAAAACTTCATATGTTATAAACCATTCACCATCCCATTTTACGATTGCAGAATTGATATCCCAAGGAACATCAACAATTTGAAGCGGATAATGAATATTTTTTGCAAGTTTTTGAATTCCATACACAGGAGCCTCTTCTTGCCCAGATAGTTCACTCATAATATAACTTACTGGCTTTAAATTTTTTCTAAATAATGATATTGTTTCTTTAACTATTAATGGATCTAAAGTTTTATCTAAGGCTGAAAAGCCAGTGTCAAATGAAGATACATTTTGATTTTGAAAAGGATATTGACTTGAGCGAATTAAATCATCAATTGATAAGTCAATATTCACATCTTCTGGACTTGAAATATCATTTAAAGTAAGTAACGAATTTTCAGAAAATGTAAGTATCCCATTATTTGTTATTTCATTTGCATTAGTTCCTAATAATCCTCCCTTTAATTGATTATAATTATAAAATTTTCTAGGCCGTTGAGGCCTCCAAGAGTAATCTAAATCAACAACAGAAGGTTCATTTCTAAATACTTTTAAAACATCAGCTGCTGCTTTTTCTCTGAGCTGAGGATTTGGAGCATAAATTTCAGCAACAACAGTTGCTAGGACAGGCGGACCTGGAGGTATTTCCAATATTTTTATTGTAGCTTTATTTTCTAGTGAGAATTTATTAATAATTGTTCTTATATTTTCAATGATATAATGACTAGATTCTTTTCTTTTTTCTTTATCTATTAATACAATATGCAAATCATTTTGATAATCCATATGCCGCAAAAATGTATGTTTTACCATGCCAGAAAATGAAAAAGGAGCTGGTTCTCCTGCATAAATTTGAATTTTATCAATATTTTTTTCTTGAAACAAATTTATTGCTAATTTTTTAGATAATTCTAATGAATTTTTTAAAGTAGTTGTTGTTTTATAATCCACTAATATTTGAAATTCGTTTTTATTATCAAAAGGGAGCATTTTAACTTTTACACTTTTAAAATAGAATAATGAAACTGCAGCTAGAAGTAAAAAACCATTAAATAACAGAAACAAGGAAGTAAATACACGACTAGAAAGAAAAATATTCATAATTTTTTTATATGATTTATCTAATATTCGTTGTCTTTTTTTGCTTTCATCTGTCTCAGAAATGTGTTTTTGTGACTTTAAAAGTCTTACAGCTGCCCAAGGAGTTACAATAAATGCAACTAATAATGAAATAATCATAGCAAAACTTGCACCAACAGGAATGGGCTTCATATATGGCCCCATCATTCCACGCACAAATGCCATAGGTAAAATAGATGCTATGACTGTAAAAGTAGCTAATATTGTAGGGTTTCCAACTTCCGAAACAGCAGTTATAACAGCCTTTAAAAAAGATTCTTTATTCTCTTTTGTATGTCTCTCTATATTCTCAAAAACAACAATAGCATCATCAACTAAAATTCCAATTGAAAAAATGAGGGCAAATAATGTAACTCGATTAAGCGTATAACCCAAAAAATAGTAGACAGCCAAAGTCAAAGCGAGTGTAACAGGAATTGCTACTGCAATTACAAGAGATGCTCTTAATCCCATAAATATTGCAATAAGTACACTTACAGAAAGTGTCGCTAATAATAAATGTTCAATTAATTCTTTAGTCTTATCGGCAGCTGTCGAGCCATAATCACGAACAATCGACATTTTTATTTCAGCAGGTAAAGTTTTAGTAAAAGCATTCACTCTTGAAATGAGTTGTTGAGAAAGCAATACTACATTAGTTCCTTTTCTTTTAGTAAAAGATAATGAAACAGCATTTTGAAATAAATTGATATTTTCTCGTTCAATTAATACCGATTGGCGAAATCGTTCTTCAGCAGTATCTAGAACTTTAGCAACATTTTTAATTCTTACAATCATGCCACCGCGTTGCCCAATTGCAACATTTTGTATATCCTCAATATTCTTATAATGTCCACCCACTTCAACATCAAAAACTTGATTTTTACCCCAGTCCTTTCCTGCGTATTTTATAGAATCATTTAAATAAATTGCTTGAGTAACTTGCCTTAAAGTTACACCTTTTTGTTCTAAAAGTTTAGGATCTACAATAACTCTTATTGCTCTTCTCTTTCCGCCTAATAATTCAACTGTATTCAAATCAGGTGTAGCTGAAAGCTCTCTTGCTAAAGGAGCTATTAAACTTCTTAACTTTGTATCATCTATTAAAGTAGAACTAAAACTAATAGTTAAAAATGGAACATCATCAATAGAATATGACTTCACTTTAGAAGGTAATATTGAACTACCAATTTCATCATTTATTTCCATTAATTTATGATGTACTTTAACAAGACTTGTTTCTATAGACTCTCCAACTTTAAAACGAACTGTAACAAGGCTTTGATGGGGGCTGCTTGAAGAATATACGTATTCAACTCCATCTAACCCCCAGACAGCGCGCTCTATAGGTTCAGTTACCTTTCTTTCCACTTCAGAAGCAGCCTCAAAATTTGGTGAATATGTTTGAATATCTATCATAGGAACTGATATCTGTGGTTCTTCTTCTTTGGGAGTCATCCAAACAGCAATAAAGCCAATAAATATACTTAAAAAAACAATAATAATTGTTAATTTTGAGTGGATAAAATTTTTACTAATTATTCCTGCGAGACCTAAACCTTTTCCTGTCATTTTATACCCCAAATATCTTTAGGCTCTAAACTTCTTTTTGATAATGAAACTTTTGCTAAATCAGACTCGTATAGATAATTTTTTAAAGAGAATTTATTTGCTAATAAATCAATTTTTTTAATATATAGTTCAGATATTTGAGCAACAGAAGCGTTTCCATTTTTAAATAATTTTCCAATTACTTTAATTTGTTCATTTAAAATTTCTTCACTTTTTTGTATTAATTCTATTTTGTTTTTTATTGTAATTGAATTTTCATTTGAACTATCATTAATTATTTTTTGTGATAAATATATAATTTTAGACGCTTCTTCTTTCGATTTTGCAAGTAATTCAATTTCTTCTGCAGATCCAAAATCAGAAGCAGATAAATTAAATTTGATATATAGACCAAAAGTATATGAAGTATTTGTATCTCGTTCGCCGCTATAAATATTTGCTTGACTAAATACACCTATTTTTGGTAAATATTTTGCTTCTTCTACATTGATTTTTTCTCTGATAACGGATAAATTTTCAAGTTCCGCTAAATATTTATAAGAATTTATAGAATTATCAGGATTAAAAAAATACATTGATGTAAAATTATCGGCTGTTATAGTTGGATTATTCCAATCTTTTTTATCAATACCCGCCATTAAATTTAAAACTATTTTTGAATTTTTTAAATTTAATACACAATCCTGTTTAAAAATAAGGACTTTATTTAATGCACTTTTCAGGCTTAGATATCCACTGTAACCAACAGGATTCGATTTTTCTCCTACACGATAATTATTTATTATGCTGTCAATATTATTTTGGATATCTTTAAGTTCTCGATAGAATTCATCTGCGACTAAAATTTTTGTATATTCTCTAAGTGCTCTTACATATAGATTCATCAACTCAGATTTTTTCTCGTATTCTAAAGATTTAGATACATGTCTTTGTGCATTTAAATATGAAGATCGAGTATTCCCATCGTAAATTAAATAATCTAAACCTGCTTGTGTTGAAGTAAACACATTATTTGAAGGGGAATTTAAACGAGAAGGAATAAAATCATCTTGCTTGACTTGTCCTTCTCCTAAATAATTCATAAATGTTAAGGTAGGATCGTTAGTTGAAATCAGTTGTGAATTCAAATATAAACCTGGAAGCCAATATAAATTTTGTCTATCTATGCTTTTGTCTGAAGACATTTTCATATAGTTTATATATTTATTTTCAGGAGAATATATTACAATTTGTTCCCAAATTTTTGGAAACGATAATTCTTCTATACTAAAAGAATTAAAACTATATAAAAGTGAAACAAATGAAAATAAGTATTTTGCATATGTTAATTTCATAAATTGAAAAACTTTCTTTTTATAATTATATTGTAATTATTGCTTAAATTTAAATTTTGAAGTAGGAAAAAATTTCATCTTGTGTAAAAAATTTATTAAATATCAATTTTTGATCTGCAGAATAAAAGAATGAAGAAGAATTCATGCAGGATTTTCACTTTTTTGTACTATGCTTTTAACTGCGACAGCAGTTGCAGTTGGCAGTTCTGATAATCTGTTTGATTCTACATTTTAAGGTTTAGATATTAGCCTTATGTTTGGAGAAATTTCTGAAACTATATATGCGAATTAATAGTTGAGAAAGTAGCTTTGAGAATTGAATAAATAGCTCCGATTTGTTAAATAATTTTTTGCATAAAAAAATAAACAAAGGAGCTACCAATGGACTGGCAGAGCCAACTCATCAAAATCTATCTTACAATCTGCAATTTCTTTTCTCAACTTTCTCCTCACACTTTTTTAAAAATAAGTCCCAATTCAAATCCCTTGTTTACTGATGAAGAAGTCATCACTATTTATATTTTTGGAATTTTGAATGGACTCAAAAACGTTAAATCTATTTTCAAGTATATAAAAAATTTCCTTTTCGATTGGTTTCCATATTTGCCTTCCTATGAAGGATTTTTATTTCGACTAAACTCCTTAAATAATGTATTTCCTGAACTAGTAAAATTTTTACTTAAGAACGACAAATTTAAAATTGCATTTAACTCTGAGGAAAACATTACATTAGTTGATTCATTACCTATTATGCTTACAAAAAATTCAAGGTTTTATAAATGCAAGACAGCCAACGACATCTCTTCCATTGGATACTGTTCCTCCAAAGAAACTTATTACTATGGATTGAAGATTCATCTTATTGCAACATTTAGAAATAAAAAGTTAGCTACACCAAAATTCTTAAAAGTTACAAAAGCAAGTGTTCATGACTTAACTGCTATTAAAGAGGATCTTCTAACTTTAAAAGATACTAAAATCCTTGCAGATAAGGCGTATATAGATAAAAAAACAAAACGCAAATTAGGCCATATTGGATCAGAAATTCATACTCCTATTAAACTGTCAAAGTCAAAAAAAGAACTTTCACATGATGAAAAAGTTTATTCAAAAATTGTTAGTTCTTTTCGACAGTCAATCGAAATCCTCTTCAGCTGGCTAATCGAAACGAGTGGTATTCAAATAGCATCAAAAGTTCGATCCAGTAAGGGGCTAATAGTTCATGTATTCGGACGATTTTCTGCATGTCTATTTAAGTACATGTTTATATTTTAATTTAACATTCTCAACTATTAACTGGCATTATATTTAGATTTTTTGTTGTACATATTTTATATTTCTTGTAAGTCAAAAGAAGGCTATAGGTCTTATTTTAAAATTAAATAATTATGATAAAAATATGATTATTTTTTACCAAATTTACAAGTGTTTATACCTAATAAAGCATAAGGTGGGCACCAACCTAATATTCCAGTCAGAAATGGTATTAAACCCAATAGAAACCAATAATTTTTTGGTCCCCAAAAGGCCAATGAGGCAAGAAATAATCCCACTATAATTCTTACTACTCTCTCTACTGAGTGAATATTTTTTTGCATAAATATCTCCTTTATTGTAAGCTATTATTATCCTATTTTAAATTTGTGAACTCTTCATAAGCATTTTGTGCTTTTGCTGCATACATAAGAGATGGCCCCCCACCCATATAAATACAAACCCCTAAAATTTCATCAAACTCCTGTTTAGTAATGCCTAAACTTATTAAAGCTTTTGTATGAAATGCAATACATTCAGAGCACCTGTTTGCAATTCCTATTGCAAGAGCTAAATATTCTTTTGTTTTAGCATCAATAGTATTTGCCTTTAAGGCGCTTCCAGACATTTGATAAAATCCTTTTAATACATCAGGTATATTCTCTTTCATTTTATTAATTGAAGAAGAAATTTCTTTTGTTAGTTCATTATAAGACTGATTCATATGAATAATTTCCTTTCTAATATAGCATAATTTTTATTCTCATAGATTTATAGTAAATGAAATTAAGACAAATTAAAGCTTCAATGAATAAAAATAATTGACACATTTCTTTGAATAAAAAAAATCACTTGCTTTTTGTTGAAATATTTTTTAACACATGACTAATATACTTCAGGCGACTAGAAGTTGAGATTCTTTGAATTCCTGAAAATTTAGCTGCATTAATGAAACAAGCTCATCTCTAGTTTCCTTGTCAAAATTTGTTTTACGCAGACAATTTTTAAGTGCCTCTTTAAATAAAGAAAAACTCATGTGATATTTTGAATTTAAGCATTTTTTTTTCACATATTTCCAATATCTTTCAATTATATTCAAATTTGGCGAGTACGGTGGAAGAAATATGAGTTCAATTCCAAGGCGAGATGCACGACTTCTAACAAGCTTACAATGCTGATTTCTTGCATTATCCAATACAATACTTATCTTTTCAGAACCACATTGATATCTTATTTTATGCAATATTTTGCAAACTACTTCTGCATTAATTTTACTCTCATTTTCTATTGTTATTAATTTATTAGAAATAGGATCGAAAGCCCCTAAGATGTTAAAGCGCTCTCGACCACTTCCTGTCTTGATAAAAATCCGATCAAATGACCATAAATATCCTTGGAATGCGCCATATATAAAATGAGCAGCATCCATAAAAAATAATTTTACTTTCCCACTTCGCGATTCTTCTATTATTGGCTCTAGAATTTTTTTTTAAAAATATCTTGTTGAATAATATTTGCTTTTGCTGGTATTACTGCGGTCTTTCTATAAGACATTCCAAGTGATTTCATAAATACTTTAATTTGTGTGTTACTTCGCTTCACACCTGTGAGCTCTTCAATGCGTTTACCAGCTTCCTTTGAAGATTGCGGAGGATTTTTGCGAAACTCTTCCTCAATCATTTTCCGAAAATTATAAAGTTCACTTTTTCTTTCTATAATTTTTTTCTCAAGTAATCCTTCAATTCCTGATGTTTTAAATTCATGAAAATAAGAACAAATTGTATTTTCACATGAATCTAATATCTTTGCAATTTCTTTGATTGGTATGCTATGTGCATGCAAAATGAGCGCTTCTGCTTTCTTCTGAACAAATGGTCTAGAATCTGTAAATCGAACTTTTTTAAGTAAATCAATAACACCATCAGCAAAGTAAACAGAAATTGTCATTACATCCTCCATGAAGCGGAAGGGCTTTATATGACTTCTTTAAGTTTTTGTCAAAATATTAATAAATTCTCAGTTCTACTGCTGCGGAAGTATATCTCGCACAATCCTGCCATTCAAGCCCATTTTGATAATATTATAAATTTATATAAACCAGATGAATCAAAACTTAGGAACTTGCACAACAATACTCAAGCCCTTCGATCTTTTAAAGCCAAGACAACAAGCATAGGCATGCTTTTGATGACCATCAAAGCAAAGAAGATCTCCTTCTTCAACTATAAAGTATTCGCTTTCAACCATGATTTCAAAAGAACCCTCCTGACAATAAAAATACTCTTCCGTGCCAGGTGTGTGTGGTGAACCCGGAAATCGTTCTCCTTCATTTAAAATATATTCTTGCAATATAAGGTAACGAGAATTTTCTGGAGTTAACAACATTATATCAACTGTTTTAGCTGCTGTTTCGTTTGACTCAATTAATTTTTTTGTTACTTTTGTAAAGTCTTTTTTCTTGCGCAATACAGCAGTTGGAACCGGTTTTTGCAGGAGAGATGCCATCTCAACGCCCAGTCCTTGTGCAATACCAATGAGTACTTGTAAAGTTGGATTTCCCTCTCCTCGCTCTAAACTGGCAATTGTGCTACGAGGAACTCCTGATCTTTCTGAGAGTTGTTCTTGGCTCAGGCCATATTCACGACGATATGATTTCATATGAATTGCAATATATTGACCAAAACTCTCAGATTTATCTGAATCTATGTTTTTCGACATAAGCTAGACACTCCAAAAACCACAGCTTAAGGGTTTGTGTTTCTAATTTAACAGGCAGATTTTGCAGCACGCAAAATCAAAACTGCCCGTGAAAGATATATATTGATTATGTTGAGGATGACAACAAGGAATGCGGCCATGAAAACAAAAATCACCTATATAACTTTAGGATTAATCAGTCTCATACTTTCAGGATGCATGTCACAGAAAAACTCTTCTCTGCGAAGAACATATTTTGGCGATTATGCCGATCCAAAAAATGTTTCAGTGGCATGGTCTTCCCTTTATACAGAAAACCCCTCACCTGAAGTTAGAAAATTTCTGAGTTATTCGCAAGATATTAAAAAGAACATCTTCACCCAAGGAATTCCCTACCCCGCGCAAAAGCTCAATGCAAATTGGGATCGAAATTATTTGCGGGCAAATAATAAATATAATTATATGCGAAAAAATGGAGTGGATTGCACAAGATTTCTTTGGCATTTATATGCAGGCGAAATGAATTTACCTTATAATTCAAAATACAAAAATTCAGCAATTTTAAGTCAAACCTTTGCAAAAAGAAGAATTAATTCTGAACTTAAAAATTTTGTTCCGCTCAAACGTTATAAAAACGGCTTTGCCCCAAGGACAGGCGATATACTTGCATTTCCTGGTCATGCCCTTGCGGTTCTCGATCCTAAACAATGCATTGCCATTCAATCTACTGCTTGGGCTTGCGAAAGAATGACTCCACGTGGGCAATGTCACAAAGGAACAGAAGGAAAAAATGCGGGAGTTGTTGTTTATAAATTAATGAATAAAGATGATTGTGCAAATGGCTTGTGGAATAAACTCGATTCCAACAAAAATAAATTTACTGCCGGTTGGAGACACAAGGCATTAAATACTTGGATAGAAAAAATCCCTAAAAAGGCTAAAAATAAGCAAGTCATTACTCTTGTTGGACATAATATATCTCGAAGATTTATTTATTTTAATGGCGCGTCGCATCCTGTCAAAACATCGTATGCAATAAAAACTTTGCAAAGCAAAAATGGTTATCCTCTCGACTTAGTTAACGTAACAGTGCCAAAAGATGCCTTGAGCGGAAAAATAAAAATTTATTGGGGCAATGAGATAAAACCTAATATAGATAATACAGTTTCTTCTAAACGTGATTTAATTATTGAAAATAATAAATTACTTTCTAATAATAGACTCTAAATATAATAAAACATCATTTAGATTATTAAAAATAGGATGCTTTAAAGTCTTTGAGTCTTTGCTAGAATAAGGAGAGCGGCGCAACCAAATACCATGCAAACCCGCATTCTGGGCACCCAGCGCATCGTCAAACAAAGAATCACCAATATGAATGGCATTTTTAGGTTCTATATCTACAAGTGAACACGCATAATGAAAAGTTTCTGCGTCTGGTTTTCCTTTTGGGACGGAATCTGAACTGATGACAACATCAAAACAATCCATAACATTCAACGCTTTTAGCATTGCATTTATTTTGTTACCCCAATTGGTGATAAGTCCTGTTTTTATATTGATTCCATGAATATTCCGTTCACGCATAGCGTTTAAAAGCTTAATGGAGTCTGGATAAAGTTCTACACCCAGAGCACCCGTTTGGGATCCGCCTAATATTGTTCCAGAAGCATCGACAAAAACTGCGTACGAAATATTATTTTTATTATTTACTAGATTCATCACAAGACTGTTTCCTGAACTATTTGATTTACGATATTAGAAACACTTCTTTTTTCTGCCAAAGATCTAAAATTCACAATGCATCTATGCCGTAAAACAGCCGGAGCTATCTCAGTGACATTGTCAAACTGAACTTCAGATTGTCCACGGATAACCGCAAGAGCTTTGCTGGCTATCAACAACGCTTGAGTGGCTCGCGGACTGGCTCCAAATTCAAGATATTCTCGCGCCACAGAAAGTTTTGATTCATGTGGTCTCGTGTTTCTCACAATACGAACAATTCCCTGTAAAAGATCCTCTTTGATTGGAACACTTTCGATAACACGTCTAGCCTCTAACAAAATTGAAGCAAAAGAGATAGGTTCAAGGTCACTTTCCATCTGTGAAAGGGTAGCGATTTTTACTTCAGCCTCTAGGTCTGGATAAGGTATTTCCAAGTTTAAGAGAAATCTATCCAATTGGGCTTCAGGAAGAGGAAAAGTCCCTTCATTTTCAATTGGATTTTGCGTTGCAAAAACAAAAAAAGGTTTAGGCAGTGGTCTCGAAATGCCTTCAATACTGACCTGACGTTCTTGCATTGCCTCTAATAAGGCAGATTGTGTTCTTGGCGATGCACGATTGATTTCGTCGGCAAGAATAAAGGGAGCAAATATAGGTCCAGGTGAAAAACCTATTTTTTTTAGATTTGGATCCTTTTCATCGAATTGTATCGTATAACCGCCTAAGATATCGAAAGGAGTCAGATCGGGGGTAAATTGAATTCTTTTGTAGCCAGAACCCAATGCTTTCGCCAAGTTACGCACTAAAGTGGTTTTTGCAACACCAGGAGCCCCTGTTAAAAGAGCATGACCATTGCAAAGAATCGTTAATACGATCTGCTCTACTATTTCTTTTTGACCAAAAATTTTGCTGTTGAGCAATTCACATAATTTTGCTGAAGCTTGAGCAATATCATGAAAATTTGACATATCTTCCGCCCCTTTCCTATGAGGGATTTACATTATAAAAAGTTTATCTCTTTACAATGAAAAGGGAAAGAGCACATATATTTTATACATATAATGTACCACTTTTTATAAAAGCCTGAGTTACCCTTAATATTAAAATTTTATAGATTTATGAGAGATATTTTTGTCCTTCACATCTTTAAAAAATCAAGGTAGTTCATACACGAGGATCTTATAGAGGAGACAACCTTCAATGAGCGCACAGATAAAAACTAAAACACTCGTCGTTGGGGCAGGAGCTTTTGGCACTGCAATAGCAGCGTGTGTGCAAAATGAAAATAATGCGGTGACTGTAATCGCTCGCTTTGACAAAAATTTTGAAAATTTAAAAAATCATGAATCGTTACATTCTTGTGAGCTTATATCATTTGAAGAGTTTGAGACAGATTTCAGCGAATTTAATCTTATTATATTAGCAATACCATGCCAAAGTTTAGCAAACGTCTCGGAATGGATGCTGAAGAAATGGTTGAAAATTCGCAATAAAAAAGATATTAAAAACTTTCCCAAACTCAATCTTATATCTGCCGCAAAAGGGATTGAACAAAAAACACTGCGCCTTCCTTCTCAAATTTTAGAAAATTTTTGGAAAAATAAAGCATATGTAGGCAGTTTAAGTGGCCCAAGTTTTGCCAAAGAAATGCTCTTAGGCTTACCCACATGTGTTGTTGTTTCTTCAAAAAATAAAGAACTACTCAATGTCGCGGCGCAAATTTTACACAGCTCCTATTTTAGAATTTATGATTCAAATGACATTATTGGCGTTGAAATTGCTGGGGCTTTAAAAAATGTGATCGCTATGGTTGCGGGTGCAGTCGATGGCCTTGAACTCGGCTACAATGCACGCGCAGCAGTAATCACCCGCGGTCTTTCCGAAATTGCCAAAGTGGGCGTGCAAATGGGTGCTGATCCCATGACGTTTTTAGGCTTGAGTGGAGTCGGTGATCTCATTTTAACCTGCACAGGCGATCTTTCACGCAATCGCCAATTTGGCTTTCGGATGGCACGCGGAGAGTCAAAGGAAAGTATTTTCAATTCCATGGGACAAGTTATAGAGGGAATCACAACAGCTCAAAGCGCACATGAACTGTGCCAAAAGCTTGGAATTGAAGCATCGATCTTAAGCACTGCTTATAAAGTTATTTATGAAGACATGCCAATTAAAAAAGCTGTTACCTTACTTATAGAAAGAGAACAGGGCAGCGAATTCAAATGGAAGTAATTATTATTAAGAAATTTGGAAAACGAGGACATCCCAGTTTATGAATCTTTTTTCCCTCGAACCTATTTTAGTAGAAATCATAGCCCAACTTATGATCTCTCCCAAATCATCAAAAATTATTATAGTAAATACTGAATCTGAAGCACAAAAAATTGAAGAAATACTTCGCCAATTCAGTACGGATATTTTTACTGAAAAAGACATAATACATATACCTGGATATTTTCAAGCAGGCGTTTTTCGTTTTGAATCTTCACGTAAAATTATTGCTAAAAGAATAGCTGCGTCTTTTTCAATTGGAATTCAATTTCCAAGAATTCTTATTTGTAGTATAGCTGGTTACCTTAGAAATTTTCCAAATTTTAAATGGATACAAGAAAATAAATTTGAAATTAAAATCGGAGACGATCTTGATCCTGATTTATTGATCGAACAGCTAGAACGTTTAGCTTATTTGGAAGTTCAAAGGGTTGAAGAAGTGGGTGAGTTTTGTGTTCGAGGATCCATTGTCGATTTCTGGACACCTGGAGAAAAAACCCCTTCACGCATTGAAATATTTGGAGACACAGTTGATAAAATTCGCTCATTCCGAGCCTCTGATCAACGTTCATTCCAAACTTTAGAAAAACTTGTTTTACTCCCATCAAGAGAATTTGTTTGGCCTTTTCCAAGTCAACTTGAAAATGCTATCGAAAAATTTAATCATGCAATATTAGCGCAAAAAGTCATGGGAGTGGGACGAGCCAATTTATTAGAAGACTTGCGGGCAAATATTCAATTTCCTGGCATTGATGACGTCTTTTACATGTTCACTCCCAATAATATATTATCTGCATTTCATAACGCTATTATTTCATTTGCAAAAGAAAATAACAGAGAAATTTCTCTTGAACTGATGGATTCAAAAGAAAATTTATGCAAAGCTATTTTAGAAATTGAAAAACTCTATGAAAATTCATTTAATTCCGCAGTTGGAAAAAACTATCCAGTCGGAAAAATTGAAGCTATTTTTCCGAATATAGAGCATGCAAAGAAAAATATTCAAACAGAAAAACAAAATCTAAGTTCATTTAGAGTACCAGAAGAAATTGCGCACGTTTTAAAACCCTTGGAAAAACAAAAATTTTCGGCACGCATAGAAAAAATAAAAGAAATTATCAATGATAATAATCAAATTAAAAAAATATTGTTACTCGCAAACTCGAAAGAAACATTTATTGAGTTCGCAGGTATTACTGAGAAATATATTCCAGATTTTTCTGCAATTTCAATTGATAATTCATTACAACCATTCTCTACCAAAGAAATCAATGCCAAAAAAATAATTTCACAAGAAATCACAGAAAATATTCACTGTTGTATTCTCAATACTTCAGGTGGATTTTATTTACCGAATAGTGAAACACTCGCTCTTTCAGAAAACTGGTTACGTGGAGTTGTTAGAGCAGAAAAATTCGAAAATTTTCATGAAGAAGAAAGTGCATCAGAACAAAAATCAAATTCTGAAGCTTTTTTATCCGCTCAATTTTCAGATTTTATTGAAGGCGATTTAATTGTTCATGTGCAGCATGGTATTGCTCGTTTTCGTGGATTAATGACAATTAAAATATTGGATATTACGGGTGACTTTTTAGCACTTGAATATGCAGGAAATGATAAAATTTATGTACCTGTCCATAAACTAAATTTAGTACAAAAATATATTGGTTCTTCTGATAATACTTCTCTTGACACACTCAAAGGAACTTCTTGGGAAAAAAGAAAACAAAAAGCTAAAGTCGACGTTGAAAAACTTGCAAAAGAACTCATGGAGCATCAAGCGCGGAGAAGTATGACTCCAGGCCATGCGTTTGCAACGATTGATGAAGATTATATTGCATTTGAAGATGCCTTTCCCTATGATGAAACGATCGACCAAACCCGTGCAATAAAAGAAATTATGTTCGACATGGGCAAAGCAAAAGCAATGGATCGCCTTTTATGTGGAGATGTGGGCTTTGGAAAGACAGAAGTGGCTATGCGCGCGGCTTTTCGCTGCATACTCGATGGCAAACAAGTGGCATGGCTTGTTCCGACAACTGTTCTAGCGCATCAGCACTTTCGATCTCTGATGGAACGTTTTCATGATTTTGGTGTAAATATTGAAGTCCTCGATCGATCTATTACTTCAACTCAAAAAGTACTTACAAAAATAAAAAAAGGTGAGATCGATATTTTAATTGGGACACATCGAATTTTATCAAAAGATATCGATTTCCGTGATCTCGGTTTACTTATTGTAGATGAAGAGCAACGTTTTGGCGTTCTGCAAAAAGAAAAAATTAAAAGCATGTCATATGGAATTGATGTCCTCACTATGACAGCAACTCCAATTCCAAGAACTTTGCAAATGTCTATGGTAGGATTACGAGATTTAAGTTTATTAACTACACCACCAAAATCACGACTTGCAACAAAAACATTTGTCTGTCCTTTTGAAGAGTCAACAATTGTTGACAGCATATTATTTGAATTAAATCGTGGTGGCCAAATATTTTATGTACACAATCGAGTCGAAGAATTAGAGACTGTGCAAATATATTTACAAAAATTAATGCCTCAAGCAAAGATATGTATTGGGCATGGAAAAATGAGCCAAAAAGAGTTGGAAAATACGATAATCAACTTTTTAGACGGAAAATATAATATATTACTTTGCACCACAATAATAGAATCTGGTATTGATATGCCCAATGTAAATACCATCATTGTGCAAAATGCGGATCACTTTGGCCTTGCTCAACTTTATCAATTACGGGGACGCGTAGGAAGACGTTCCACTCGGGGCTATGCTTATTTATTAACTTCACAAAATGCACATGAAGATGATGAAGGGGTTAAAAGACTCAATATTTTAAAGGAACACCAAGAGCTGGGCAGCGGTTTTGTAATTGCCAGCCATGATATGGAAATGCGTGGCTCTGGAAATATATTAGGAGATGAACAAAGCGGTAAAGTCAGTGATATCGGCCTCGAAACATATCTACAAATGCTAGATGACGCAATAAAAACATTAGGCGGAATTAAAGTAACAAAAGTAACGGATGTTGAAATATCGCTCCCTCTTACTGCCCAAATTCCTGAAAATTATATTGTTAATTCTAAAGAACGCTTAAGAACATACCGTCGTTTTTTTGGTGCTCGCTTGGAAAACGCATTGCAAAACCTAATCACAGAATGCGAAGATCGATTTGGACCTCTGCCTGAAGAAGTAAAAAATCTGGCTGAACTTGCACGTATTCGGAGATGGTTGCTGCTAATTGGATGTCTTTCTCTCACAGTTGGAGAAGATTTTACAGAAATACGCCTTGATAAAGGTGTATTGCAACCTGACTCTTCGGATGATGCAAGTGAAGAACTTGTGAAACGTATTTTAGACGTGTGCAATCGAAAAGCAAAAGGCATGCGTATCACACCAGATGGGAAACTTATTTTTGCAATTCGCAAGAAAAACTTTATTCAGGATAAACAAGGTACAATATCTGAACTTAAAAGAATTTTGAGTCTCCTTGCTGGAGAAGCATATGAAGGATTGTCATCATAGGTTTAGTTTTTCAAAGCGTAACTATATTCTGCTTATTTATTTTATATTTATTTGTTTTACTTTAAAATCGAATGCCCAACTTCCATCTTCTCTCACTGAAAATTTCCTGCCCCGCCTTCAATCGGGGCCACCGATTAAGATTTATGCTGCGTATGATTCACCCATTCCATTGAAAGTAACTTTAGCTGACGATGCATCTTCAAAAAATTCATCAATAAGTTGGATATTGAATAACAAAAAAATATGCACAGGTATTTCTTGTGAAATTCTTTTAAAGGAAAAAGAATTTAAAGAATTGACCCCTGTTCTTTTTATTATCACTGCAAATAGCTATGGGGGCACAACTTACTCCTATGAATTCAAAATGCATACTAAACAAGGGTTTGATTCCGAAAAGTGGAACAAAGAAGTCGCTTATCTAAAACAAAATTCAATTCCAAAAGACACACAAAATCCTCCAAATTTTTCCACTCAAAGTGTTGTTTCTTTATTTGGCAAAGGCACACTCATACAAAACGATTACATGCTTTATATTGGTAAAGTACCAAGAAAATTTTCATGGAATCTTGGTTATTTTGAAACAGACAATGTCGATGCTCTGCGCATTACGGATTCAGAATCAGGTGTTTGGTTTTTACTCCCATCGACACGTTTGTCTCTCAATGAAGAAAACGAAGATGACAATGCTCGAGTTGCAGAATTAAACTTTGGGAATATCAGAACAAAAGCTTCCGGCAACCTATATGATACTGATGAAAAGACAAAAGAATTTAGTACAAAAATGATTATTTTGACCAATGAAGTTCAACTCAATATTCCACGCGGTGGAGATGCGCTTATTACGCGGGAGACCGATAAAAAAGGTGAATACTATACTCGAGTAATCAGTATTGGTGGGGTCATAAAAATAATTCCTAATGTTAAAAATTTAAATGAACAAGTAAAAGATAAGTATAAAAATATTTATTTAGGTGCTGGTATGGAATTAATTATTTATGGCAATGGAAAACTCTTACCAGTGAGTTCTCCAAAAACTGCAGTCATAGATAATTTTCTCGCATTTACCACTACACCAGATGAACTCGAAGCAAGAAAGCTCGTTGTTAATGATTCAAATTTAAATGAAGTTTTAGAAAAAGCAGTAATCTTAGCCCAACACGAAGAGTATTTTGAACTTTTAAATTTACTTGCGCCATACCAAGGAGACTTTTCTCAAAATGCTCTGTTACCCTATTACTTTGGTTATGCAAAAAAAGGATTATTTCAAACTTATGATGCAAAAAAATACTTTTTAATGGCACAAAAATTGGATCCCAAACTATCTTATGCTCACTGGCAAATGGGGCTAATATATTTAGATGAAAAAAAATATACAGAAGCTTTAAATGAATTGCTTATAGCAAAGAAAAACTTTAATTTAGATGAAAAATTGAACCATGAATATGAATATTATGTTGGTGTCGCATATTACTTTAAAAATATGTTACAAGAAGCGAAACAAGCATTTAAGAATGCTGTTTGGGACAATGAATTAGATCCCGCACTCAGACAATCAGCTGCGGAATTCTTAAAAAAAATAAATGTTGATAAGCCTTGGAGTCTCATTGTGCCTATTGGCATTCAATATGATGGCAATGTTCTTTCTGTTGCGCAGAATCAATCTCTCCCTTCGCAATACGCTTCTCAATCGAGTTGGAGAACTGTAGCGGGTGGGATTTATACCTATGACACAAGTAAAATCAATGAAGACGCTGGCTGGTTTCTCGGTGGCGGAGGAAAAGCATTTTACGTAAAGAATTTAACGTCTACTTATTCTGATTTAGATACACTTATTGTTGAAGGAAGTGTTTACGAAACAAGTCGGAATTATTTAGAAATAGATGGAAAAAAAGAAAAAGAAAGTTATCGTCTCTATCAAACAGCTGGAACAATTTTTGTAGACAATAGCTTTGATATGCAATACTTTCTTTTTGGTATAAATTACAAAGAACTTGAACTCAATATGGGAATCCAAATAGATATTTCTACTCGAAGCACTTTATATCAAAAAAGTGGACTAATTTATAATCAATATTACAATATGAGTTTTGGCAATTACGGCGTATTTAAACTAGATCTTGCATTACAGGGGCAAGAACAAGTTATGTTTAATACAACATCGTCTGTTGGACACACAATCGAAGCGATAGCCACTCCTAGTGCCACATATGCATATGATTCAAAAACAAGTCTCAAATTGAGCAATACCTTTGACTTTCTTTATGTCTTTCTCAATCCTTTGCAAAGTTACTACAAATTTATTCCCACTGCAGCCGTAAATTATTTTTTCCTCGATTGGCTGATTGGAACTTTAAGTCTCTCCTATGAATATGATATTGTTTTTCCTGGACCTAGCAACGTCAGTCGGCCCGGCTTTGCTCTTCTTGTAACAGGCATTTTTTAATAGAAAATATCATGAAAAATTATGAAATAATAGTTAATTATTTAAATTCATTCCCTATGATGAATTACCCTAAAACCTCGCGAATTCACAAACTCAGATCAATTCAAAATAAAGAAAGCGGTATTTTTGTAAAGCGAGAAGACGAACTCGGCTTTGGGGTGAGTGGGACTAAAATTCGCAAATACTTAAGCCTGATTCCCTTCTTAAAGAATCAAAATTTTCAAGAAGTTATTGTTTGGGGAGGAGCTTTCTCAAATAATGTTTTATCTGCAGTTCAATTGCTCATTGAAAGCGGGATAAAGCCAATTCTCTTTTTTGATGCAAAAAATAAAAATCAATTGATAGGAAACTATTTATTAACCTCGTTGTTTCTAGAAAAAAATTCTATTCATTGGCTTGATAAGGAAGTACTTAATAATAAAGATTGTGTTATAAATACTTATAAGGAAAATCAATTAAAAAAAGGAATACACGTCGGATATATTGAAGAAGGGGCGAATATGTATGAAGCTTTTCCCGGAGCTTGCTCCCTGGCTCTTGATATTTTACGCAATGAGAAAGAAAATCTGATCGATTTTAATGATATCTTTATCGATGCAGGTACAGGTTTGAGTGCAATTGCACTGATTATTTGCTTGTCATTTTTAAATGTAAATAAAAAAATCCACATAATACTTGTCGCTGGAAACGAAAAGGAATTTAATAAGTCACTTAGTTTATTTAAGAATAATTTTGAGATAGAAATAAAGAATAAAATTGAATTTTTAATTCCCTATGATTTTTATTATCCAAGCACAGCTAAATCTTTTGGCTCCATTAATAACAATATTTTTAATATTATTAAAATGACTGCACAATTGGATGGAATCATTACCGATCCAATTTATAGCGCAAAATTATTTAATACCTCTAAAAATATAATAAAAAACAATAATTTATCTGGCAACATTTTATTAATCCATTCGGGCGGAAGTCTCAGTTTATTTGGATTTTCTGAAAAACTAAGAAAACTTATTTAAAAAAATCCATCAAAATAATACTTTAAAACACAAAAATACCTGATTAAAATATAACTTGATTATTATATGTATCCGCATTAATCTCCGAGTCGTATAGTTATTTTTTTCTTATCAGCTATATTAAATGAGAAATTTTATGCATATTAAAACAGAAGAAACTAATATTAAAGTAGAATTATTATCAAGTCTCTCATCACCATCAAGTTATACTTTCGATAAAAAAGGCCCCATTGTTAAAGAAACAATTTTTAATAAGAATGTTTATCATCTTTTAGATATGCAGAGCTCCATTTTTAAAACGGGTATTTCCCGAAGCGCTATATATGCTATTTCAACCATCTATTACATAGAATCTATGAATTCCTTAGACAAAATAAATTTCGAAAGCATTTTCTTATTTATGAAGTTTAAAAGATATTTTGAATCGATAAAAGAAGAAGTTCATTTTCAAAACAATATAACTATAATCTCAAACTATATCAGTGACTTTAAAAAATCGTTGAAGTTAAAAGAATTTATATCCTCTAAAAATTTTGGTATTTTTGGTTCTAACACAAACTATAAATCAATTAGTAAACAATACTTTGAAAACCTTGATAAATTCTTAATACAATACAAAAGAAATCCATTAGAAATTCATTCTGGCTATATATTTAGCCATAAAAATGATATGTTTACACTAACTCCTCATTCTATTAGTTTTTTATTAAGAACTCTCTCCAAAGCTGATAAAGAACAGGTGGCAAATGATTTAACAAGAATGTCTGTGTTTATAAATAAGAAACAATTTAATTATGAAAGATATCGTCAAAAGTCCGATTTAATTTATGAAAAATTCTTATTAGATCTAAAAAATGAAAAAATTACAAATCAAAATGCTATAAATTTTATTGAATCATATGCTCACCAAGGAGCTCTTGTAGCAGGATGGGCTTTTATTTTTATTAAAGCTGTTTCTGAAGAAAATTATAAAAACTCATTCTCCAATGATGATAGCGGTTGTTTATCAATTCATTTTGATTATATACAAGAAGATACTATAAGAATAACAGGTTTATTACCTTTTAAAATACGTAATTGTGAGACTGGAAATACTATTAATTTCTCAAAAAATATTGCATTAACATTTCAAAATATTTTTATATTTCCAAAAAATAGAATCATAAACTCTGTCATAGTTTCTGATTCTAAAATAGGTCTGCTCAATGCCTCTCTTTCAAATAATAATGATATTTCCATTCTAAAATTATTTAGAAAAACTATAGAAGAAAAAAACAAAAACTATTCTTTATTAAAAGAAATTATTACAAATAAAACTGAATTTAAAGTTTTATAATCTAAATAATTTTAATTAATGACATGCGAAGTTATGAGCATCGCCTACAAGTGAAATATTCATCTTGCCATTGATCAGTGAAGTGGGTGAGCAATTTAAGAACTGAGGAATTAAAAAACCAAAATCTTTTTCAATCACTCCCGACATATTGATTTTAAATTCTAAATTAATATGAGTAGGATCCGAAGGATTTTTTGATGTCTCCCAAAACCCTCCCGCTTTTATAGATACATTTTGTGCCTGCAATTCAGTATTATTATCGATTGCATATCGCTTACCATCCCACTTTAAATTAAACGCAGCTTTGCTAAAATCCTGTTTTGGAATATTCAACGTTTCATTGCTTATATTTAAAAATGCTTTTTCCAAAGTTAGATTTATTTTCCCATACTTCTCACGATATTTTATTTTTCCATTTAAATTCCCACCTAAAGTTGTTTTAGATATCACAGGAGTGAGCACAGCATATTCAGCTTTATTACTTGAACGAATGACCCCTAAAAACTGAGAAAAAATTTCACCTAAAGGGAAACGTGTTAAAAAAATATCAATACTTTTTAAGGTCAAAATCCCTGAAAAAGCGTCAATCAGTGAAACACTAGCGCTAGTATAAGCGGTCCCACCCACCTGATAGATAATAATGTCAGTTGAAACATGCCCAATAAGAAGAGGTAATAGTGAAAATTTAATAATCACTTCATCTAAAAGGAGCGGAGAAGCATTGTCTAATGCATTTTTAATTTCTATATTGTTAAGTTCAATCCCGGTTATCCAATAAGGTTTTAAACTGCCAATATTAACTATTAATGGAATGTGTTCTTTTTGAATAGCTTTATTTATTCCTTTATTTATATTATCTTTGATGAGATCATAGGGAAAGGTTTTATAAATCAAAACCAAAAAGAATAGAACACCTAAAGCAATAATTTTAATTAACTTGTTTTTTTTCATTTATAACTCTTGCTTTACAGATGGGATCACACCATCAACAGTAATTGATACATCAAAATATAATTTTGCATCTGTCAAAGATTGCACATCTAATTTTGAGACAACAAATTTATTTGGCAGATCCTCAATCGCATTTATATATTCCATCAATTTTTTCAAGCTAACATTTGATATTTTAAAATCGATGGACACTTTTTTAAATTGTTCTGCGAAAGGACTTTGGCTTGGTAATTGTGAAGTAATTGGTTTATCAGGAAATCCAGAAGTTTGAACTCCTTTTTCAATAGCTGTCGTTTCTAAGATATTTGCCAAAGAAATATTTGCATTGTCATTTTTTAAATTATTGATAAGCACTAAAAACTTATCTTGAACTGCCATATAGGATGGCTTTAAATTATTTAATGCTAAAGTATTGGAATATGCTTTATTTAAATTATTTTGCAAAAAATACATCCCTAAAAAATAGAAAATCAGCATAAACAAAAGAAACAGAATAGCTGATACTATAGCTGAAATTATTATTATAATTCTACGTTCATGATTAAGTTTATAAAAATACTCGATTGCGTATTCTAAGCGAGAATTATTTTCCCCAAAAACAAAAACTTTTGCATTCGATAAAATTCTTGATATTTCTTCTGAATATTGGGACATTTTTACGCCTCATCATTTTTAAAAATTGCTGTGAAAGAAAAATGAATTAATTTATTCGCACTGCCGATTTTACTTTCTTCTTTGTTTTTTGTTACTTGTTCAAAAATTTTAAGTGCAGAAACTAATTCAATTATTTTCTTTACATTTGCTGAGCTTGACGTTTCTGCTTCAATATAAACAGCAGAATCATTAATTTTAAATTGAGTGACTTCAAAATAAAGTGGTTTGGGGACGGCTTCTGAAATTTGATTGAGAATTTTTAAAACAAATGGAGGCTCAGTTTCCGCTAAAGTATCCACAAGTCGTTTTTTATTTTTTAAACTTTGATTTAATAATAAAAGAGCCTCTGAGCCATATTTATCAAAATTCCAATCTTTCCTACTTGAAATGAGACGGAGAGGGTAGGGCTCACCTGAAAACATTGAAATGACGTCTTTTCTAAATTGAGTTTTTAAATTGCTTATTTGATTTCCATACGTAATTGATCTTATAAAATAGC
Source organism: Fluviispira sanaruensis (assembly GCF_004295685.1). Taxonomy (NCBI): domain Bacteria; kingdom Pseudomonadati; phylum Bdellovibrionota; class Oligoflexia; order Silvanigrellales; family Silvanigrellaceae; genus Fluviispira; species Fluviispira sanaruensis. Next base: position 744,712 of record NZ_AP019368.1, on the reverse strand, counting down.
TCAATAATAAACAGAATATAACAACTAATGCTGCAGATGAATATAAAACAATTTGCTTTATCAATTTATCATAATTGCTAATTTGCGCAAACTCACCTTTGCGCAAATTTATTTTAGATATAGCCCCATTGATTGGCAAGCCACGCATGGCGATTGCTAAAGATTGAGAAATATTATTGAGACTTGGCTCTACAGATACAAAAGATCCTAAGTTGGTACTATCTGTATTATAACTAAAATTCTCTTTCTTTAGTATGATTTCTCTCACAGGTATTTTAAGATATTCTTCATATTGATGAGAAATACCTTTGATAACACTGGAACCACCTGTTAAATATATGCATCGAATTTTTTCTTTATTCTTTTCTTGAAACGTTTGTATCGTTCGAGAAATTTCACCAGCAAGTTCACTCACAGCATTTGCTAATATTAACGAAACAATTTTAGATTTACTATTCTCTTCTATAGTAGAACTATCTATGCTGCTCACATAGCATTTTAATGCGTCAGCTTCTTCATATTTTAAGTTGAATTCTTTCTTAATCACCTCTGTAAAATATAATCCAGCCATATTTATTATGCGAGTAAATAGAATTTTTTTATTGTTCAAATAAGTCAAGGTTGTTTTACTATGTCCGATATTTATAATCAAACTGCAAGAGTTTTTTGAATTTAAAAACTCTTCCTCTTTATATGTCTCAGATTGATTTTTATCTTGACTAATTGGGTCATATTGCACTTGCAAAAATGAAATCATATTTAGATAAGTTAAATTATCAACATCTACAACTTTTGTCCGTAGATGCTCTCGTTCAAAATTCTCAATCAGATCTCGAATACTCTCCTTTTTACACAAAACGGCTAATAAAGATGAATGAGATTTTGTATAATCAATCAGTTGATAATCTAATATGGAATCTTCTATGGCAAATGGACTCGAACTTTCCAATTCATTTTCTAAAAAACTAGGGATGTCTCTTTTTTTAATATTATCAAAATCGACTCTGCGGATGGAAGCGAAGCGAGAATCTAATGCCGCATACATGACATCGTATACGGGTTTATTTTTTGCTAAAAGCTCAGCAATTGCTTGTGACTGAGCTGTCCTTTCGTCCAATCCTTCTTTTATTTCAACCAGTTGCTCAAAAAACTGGTGGACAATGTAGTTTTTATAATCATTCCATATAATAACTGCCTTAATTGAATAGGATCCAATATCAAGCCCGAGAATCTTCTGCATTTTTGATCACTCCAAGAAAGGCTGCGTTATGAGCGCCTTATAACATAAGATCTGCAACTCTTGCGCCAAACAGCAAACAATTAAAATAAGCTACAGCTTGCACCCAGAAACTCCGATTTGTCCTGAAAGAGTCAAACTCTTGCTGGAGAAATTATGCCGTTAAGAACCAAGAGTATAAATATCAAAGGTTTAAAACAGAGACAAAACATTGTCTTTAGTATCAATTTCTCTTTAAAACCACGCTCTTATAAACTCAAAAAAACGACTGAAAACTTTTTGAACGACGCTAATAAGTATATTTTTGTCCAAGATTTTGAAAGAGCCGAAGCCATATTAAAACAACTGACTCGTAAATACCCCGAGGACTATGAAATTCTTTTCAGACGTGTTGAGGTTTCTTCTAAAAGAGACACTCTTCCAGAACTTATACATGAGTTTAAAAAACTCTGTAAAGATTTCCCTTTATCTAAAGCAATTGAGTTTGCCCATATTTTAGCAAAGATCCGACTTTTAAATCAAATTGATAGTAAAAAAGACAAAATGCACACACCTATCAAGCATGCATTTGAAGCAACGCGAAATATTGAGCACATTTCTCCGCAAAGAATGCCTTTAGTGAATATGTTGTCAAATAAAAAACTGAGGATCAATCGGACTCTAGATATTCCAGATGATTATATTGCGGAAGAAAGTCCGAAATTTGACTCTCTTTATCTTGATGCTGAGGTTAAAAAAGAAAAACCTGCGACAGCCAACCCTGAAAGCAAAGAATTTTTGCTTGAAAAAACTCTCAATTTGCAATCAAAATACCCAGAGAATTATGCCGCTTGGTACCTTGCTGGTTGTGCACTTGAATGCAACGGAAAGTTGAGCGAGGCTATTGAAAAGTGGGATCAAGCTTTCAAACTCAACTCAAAATCCACATCAATATTAGCAACACTAACTGAGCTCCAGCAACTTGGTGTTATCCCAGAAAATTCCCCTGATTATTCTGAAATATTTGAATCACTTGATAAATATTTAGTGCATGGGCATTTCGAAACACACACTTCTTTATACAATGAATTTATTAACTCAGGAGATCATAAAAATGCAATTGGAGCCTTAAAAACTCTAGCAGATTGGTTGCAAAAACAGTACGGTGAAGTGCCAATAGAAGTGGAAATTCTTTGTTTACTTGGAGCAATGCAAGCATACAAATTAGCAAAAAATCAAGCTGCCGCAGAAGCATGCCGTAGTGAAGTTGAAAATTTAGTTATTGCTTGCAAGAAATCTCCTCGAGATATGAACCAAATTTCATTTATTGCGCAACTTTGCGAAGAATATGGTTTAAAATCTGTTGCACGCATTTGTTACTTTGCAATTTTAATTTCACTCGATACTCCACAAGATCTTATTATCCAAACAGCTTCTCATTGTGTCAGCACAAATCCATCAGATGGTTTGCTTGAATGTCTCAAAGTCGCTTATAAAAACACCCATGGGTGCGCTGAAGTTAGATTTTGTATGCTTTTATGTGGTTTAAAAACTGAAAAAGTTGATATTTCTGAATATATGCAGAAGAAAAATAAAATTAGAGAGTTGATTACGATTGACTCAAATAGTCCGGTCGTATTTCCAACCTTGGAAGAACTCTACTCGCTTTATAATTTTGACCCTGAAGTCAATTACTATTTAGGTGAAATAAACTCAAAGATTGGCAATTATTATAATGCAAAAAAACATTTTCAGAATATGTTTTCTTTAGATTATTTCAACACTGATGGCACTTTAAGATATATTTTCTTTCTATTAAAATCGCATGATTATAACACAGCTCGCGAAGTTGCTCAAGAAGCTTTGAGTTTGGCTACAATAACGGAACAGCAATCCAACGAAATGCACTGGAGTATTGCGGCTGCTTTTTATTCTGAAGGCGGATTTGAAAAAACACATCATGAGATTCTTAAATCTTTGGAAAATGATCCATGGAATCATTCTTATTTAGTTCTATATTTAAGAGCAAACTTGAATATAGATGGAAACGAGTTTCTTAAAGAAAAAGAAAATATAATTAAAGAATTTGAAGAAGCACTTTTAAATCTTGAAACGACATCGTTACATAAAAATGAAATAATTGAAAAGTTAATTTCGCATGGTAATGATTGCCTGCGCAGTGGATTTTCAGAATATGCTTGGGTTCTCGGAAAATGTGCAATGCTTATGAGTGAAAATATAAATGAACAATTATTATATTTTCTTGCTAAAGCGGGTGCGGGCTACAATGCAAGAACTGCTGTGCAACAAATTTTACTCTTATTGCGCCAAAAAAATGGACCTAAGGAGTTCCATTTTGGTACTCTTTCTACTTGTATTGCGCAAATATATAGCTTTTCTGGAGATTGGCCTCTTGTTGATGAGTGGCTAAATATATCCAAAAATAATCGTGCTCTCTTTAATAAAGTGACAAAGCCTAAATTATTTGAACTTGAAGCATTAAGTATTACGATGAAAGGCTCTGATTTAAAAAGAGCGCAAAGTCTTTTAGAAGCAGCAATTGATTCATATGATAATATTCATAAAGTCCCTATGGATACGAAAGTCTTACATGGATATATTCTCGTTGCACAAGGGCAATTCAATGCTGGAATTGAAAAAATGCAAAATAATATCAGCTCAAATGCTTCGGTTCAAAGTCTATACTTTTTAGTGAAAGGCCTAGAGCGAGCTGGCCAACTTGATAACACCACAAAAGAAACAATTTCACATCTTTTTCAAATTTATCCAACAAATACTTTTGAACAAAAAATGATTGAAGAGATATTTTACACTGTAGGTTCTAAAAACTCTACAAGTCCTGTCGGTTTAGCTTGCTAAAAAATTGACAAATTCATTTTAAAATGAATATATTTTATTTGTTGAAGCTTCAATTAAGTTTTTTTTCTCGAATGTATTTATTTGCAGGAATCCCATAGGAATGAAAAATAAACAAGGAAACTCAAAATCACCAATAAAAAGTTCAGAAATAAAAAGAATACGCAGTAAAATAACCATATCTGGTGATTGGTGGATAGGAAAAACCCATGTACTTCTTGATATGGATGGAACTTTAATTGACCAACCAGGTGCACTTTTCCATAATTTATTTGCTATGGGAGTTTTATTTAGAATGAGAAGCTTCGGTTCTCTTACACAGTTAATAAAAGCTGCTCAAAAAACAAAAAAAATTCTCCTCTCACCACATTCTTTTTCTACAAATGAAGAAGCATTTTTTGAAACTTTGGCTTCAGAACTAAATACAAATAGAAAAAAAATTGAACGATTTATGTCAAAATTCTTTGACTCTGACTATCCTTTTATTTGTCTTTTTCTCCACTCTGACCCCTATGCGCGAAGACTGGTTGACTTACTCCATGCGAGTAATAGACATATTACTTTAGCAACAAATGCTGTTTTTGGTCGAAAAGAAATAGAACTGCGCTTAAAAGCAAGTGATTTATTTTTACATGATTTTGATCTTGTAACTTCATGGGATGTTATGAAAACAACAAAACCCAATGCCAACTTTTTTGATGAAACATTAAAAAAAATTGGAGCCTCACCAGATAACACGGTGATGATTGGGAATGATCCTTATTATGATCTCCCCGCTCACACCCTTGGTATCCAGACCCTACTTGTTGGTAATAAGCTCAATCTAAAGGATATAGTAGAATCTCTCGAAGAAAACGTGAAAAATAATCCACGCTTTTAACCTTAAAAATAAAAAAGCCTTTAATTCATAAAGGCTTTTTTATTGAAAGGTGCTTAGCAATCACTTTACATTGACTACTTCATCACGACGGTTTTTAGACCAAGCGGCTTCATTATCACCATGAGCTGCAGGACGCTCTTTACCATAGCTTATGGTTTCGATGGAATTTGTAACACCATTCGCTTTTAAGTAATTTTCTAACGATTTTGCACGTTTTTGACCCAATGCCATGTTGTATTCAGCTGATCCACGATCATCTGTGTGGCCTTCAATACGAACACTCAAGTTTGAATTCGCCTTTAATGTTTCAGCCATTTTATTAGCTGTTTCTTTTTGATCTGCACGAATATCATATTTATTAAAATCAAAATAGATTGTTTTTAAATTTGCAGAATCTGGATTGTGCGTCTCAACAGGAGTCGCCGCTTGCGAGTTAGATTCAGAAGGCTTGCTTGGGCTCTCAGACTTCTTGGTACTTGAGCAACTTGCAAGAGAAAACGCAGCCACGAGGACAGAAGAAACTAAAACTACCTTAGAGAAATTCATAAAAGACCCCTACAGTGAACGTTACTAACCTAAAACAGGTTGATGTGAAGTTATAAACTCATAACCACACAAAAATCAAATTTTCAAAACAATAATTGCCATCTTCCCAATGTAAAAAGGACTTGTTGTTTGGTATCACTTTATACAGAAAATTAAAGCAATACCAGCTGAATCAAGGCTTGTTTTCTCAACAAAAGACTGTTAAAGCTGTAATTCTACTTTTTTTGCACTTTTGAAAAGCTTCTCTTGCTTGAAAGTCCTTTTTGATATATGCAAACCCATCACCATACCTCTATGGTGATGAAATTTATTGGAGTTTTCCTTATGACTTTAGAAAACATTGTAATTCACGCACAAGTGCGTGAATCTGCTAGCAAAAGCGCCGTTCGCAAGCACCGCCAAAGTGGGCTTGTACCTGGTGTTCTTTATAGAAAAGGAACTGCAGTGCAAATTGCTATTTCTTCTTCTAACCTTCCAAAAGAACACACACGCTCCAGCGTTGTGAAACTTGTTCTCAATGGAGAAGAAAAATCTGTTCTTATGCGCGAAGTTCAAGTACACCCTCTCACTGACAAACCCCTTCATTTTGACTTCCAAGAAGTTCAAGAAAATGATGTTGTTCGTACACATGTACCTCTTAATTTTGTTGGCCTAACTCGCGAGCAAGAAAAAGAAGGCGCATTTAACATCCGCACGCGTTATCTCGAAATCAAGACTAAACTTGCTAACCTTCCTCGTTCAATCGAAGTAGATGTAAGCGGTTTAAAAGCAGATCAGTCTGTCCAACTTCATGACCTTAAGCTCGCTGAAGGTGTTGTCGTTCGTACAGGTAAAGGCAAAAATGTTGCCCTTGCATCTCTTGTTAAGATTTAATAGCCTGTGTTTGTTATTGTCGGCCTAGGTAATCCTGGCAATCAATATGAAAACACACGCCATAACATCGGCTTCATGCTCATCGATAAGATAGCTTCTGAAGCCGGTGTTTTTTTATCCCAAAATCGTTTTGGTGCACAAACAGCTCGAGCGAAATGGGAAGGTTATGATGTTTTTCTAGTTAAACCGCAAAGTTATATGAATCTATCCGGCGACAGCGTTCAACAAGTGCTCAGTTTTTTTAAGCTATCTGAACAAGAACTGATTGTTGTTTTTGATGACCTCGACCAGGCACACGGCGCAGTCAAAACCCGCTTAGGCGGTGGACACGGTGGACACAATGGAATACGAGATATACTTGCCAAAACTAGCGAAGACAAATTCTATCGGGTTAAAATTGGTATTGGCAAGCCAGAACACAAAAGCGCCACCGCAAATTGGGTCTTAGGCAAGTTCACTCAACAAGAAATCAATTCCTTAGAGCAAGACAGTTTTCCTCTGGCAAAAAGCCGAATTGTCGATATACTTCGTCAGCTCACTAAGAAAAAGTAAAAATTAATACTGAGTTTAGAAAACCATTTCAAGCATTAAAAAATAATGAAATTAAATAAAACTCATTTTTTTATTAAATAACTCAAGGAATGAAAGTATTTAATATCATATCTGGTTAAGCGCACCAGTGCATTCCAATATTTGAATATTTGCACCGTCGGCGGTACTATGATTAGATACATCGAGACATTTACCGGTGCCGTTATTTATTTAAGCTTTTAAACAAGAAAATCTTGAATTGATAGAGATACCCATTTTAATACAATTTTAAAGCTGCAGATTTTCAGATAATCGTAAAGAGAAAGAAAATGTTGGCGCAATGATGAGACTTACTTCAAAATAAATTTAAAAATCATTTGTATTCAATAACTTGTCGTGTAAATAATCCGCAAGTTTATGTGTAACCATATTAAAATTTGTTTTAAATTGAGTATAATTAAATTCTTTATCAACGTAATCAGTTACACCTTTAATAATATAAAATTTACGATTTGACTCTGTAGCAACAAAAGAAAATGAAGCCGCTTCCATATCAAACAAATCACATCCTAAATTCTTCATTTTGCTATTTATACTCTTCTTTGTAACAAAAGAGAGCGAAGAGCACACTTTATACTCCCTCTTTGATTTAGTGAATAAATTGGCTTTAAAGTGACCTTCAGAATATATTTTATACTCAGGAATTGGAATATTGCGATCGAGATAGAAGCTCTCTGAAATGTTTAAAATATCGCCAATCATTAATTTTTTAGATGAGAGAGCCCCAGAAGTACCAATATTAATTAAAATATCAGGATTGAATTTTTCTATCCCAAGAACTGAACTGATAACAGTTGCCTCAGCACCTACATAATCGACGTTCTCTTTTTTACCATTAACTGCTAAATATATATTATAATTCTTTATCATTCCAAAATAATAATTACTTCTTAACAAATGACTCATTTTACCCATATCTCTCAATTTTAATTTAGAAATAATCGGATCTGCTTCACTTTGCATAGCTACAATAATAAGAATATTTTTATTCATTTTCACTGATTCTGGTTTGATCTTTAAAGTTTCCTCATTTTCTATTGCATAGATAGAAAATGGAACAAAGAAACTCACTAATATTATAATTTTTTTTATAATTTTCACTGTTTACCTCAACTTAAGTTCAATACGATCAAAATATTAACGCACTTAATTTCCATAGCACTGGATCAAAATTATTTCAAAAGCCATTTGCCACTGCGGGAGCATCTCACGCCCTGGCTAGATAATCGATCATAAAATAGACAGCGGCCAACCTATTTCTTTAACCCTCTCAATATTTTCACAATTCTTAGCAGACACTATAAATGCTGAATAATAAATATTAATTACAATCTAACCATCAAATCTTTATTTCTATCATAACCAAAATCAGCCAAATATACTAAACAAATTGAACGAATATGAACAACTAATTTAAGTAACTCAAGAAATGTTTCATTATTTGTTAGATTTAATTCATTGAAACTGTCTTCAATTAAGTCCGCGTATTTAACATAATCTATTATTATTCCAAAGAATTCAATTTGATTTTCAGGTATGTTCAAATAAAAATGTCTTTTGCTTTTAAAAAATTTTTGTAGAATCGATAAACTCAATAAAAATCCTTGCACCAATATTCCGATGTTTCTACTTGCCGATATTTTATTACTTAATTTATTTGAAATTTTATATAATTCGATCGCTTTAGTTTCAATTAATTTAGTATAACTGTCTGTCATAATATTATTGTAAATAGAATATTCAATGTTTACTTTTGGAAAATTAATTTTCTTATTAAAACCTAACTTCCTGCTAATTGCAGAGGAAAGATAACCTCGGCAAGCCATTAAATGAATTTCTATATTTAAATTATTCTGATTATCTAATGGTATAGAAGAGTGAACATCTTTTAATAATGAGCTCAGTGAATTCCACTGTCCGCAATTTAACAATGGTGGAATAATATCATATTTTTCAGTTAATGATTTATTATATAATATTATTTCATCTTTACTTAAATTACCTAGGTACATATTATTTACTTTCATGCCCGGTGTATAAACTTCAGGAATAAATGTCTTGCTATTTATTTTCATGAAATCAAAATGTTTCATTCTTTCACTTAATGTTTTATATGATTGCTCTTGATGATAGTGCAAAATATCTGGAATAACGTCACCTTTTAATAAACTCCCTTTTTGAGTATATAGGATTAAGAAGATATTATTAGGAATTTTTGTTTGGATAAACATTCCAGAAGCACCATGCGATAATATGAATTGTAACTAATTTTGATTTATCATTTTTATATTTCCTATAAAAATTAAATAACAATATAATTATCCCAAGTTTCCAGACAAGTTAACAGCAGAATACAAAAAAATTCATAAATACGTATAGAAATTTAAAGAGAGTTGCGTTCCGCAGGCTTAAAACATCGACAAATTGAGTGACTCAAGATAAAGGTTTAGTTGCAAAAAAAATCTAACCAAGAGTCACCTATGATAAGTATTACACTACCAAATGAAATTCGTAAAGTAGCAGACCGCTATAAGGATGTATTTTTTGAAACTCCAAGCAATTATAATTGCATTTGTGCTCTTTTATGCTTGCATTTGTTTGGAATGAAGAGTTTATCATCTGCCGCAAGAGAATTGGGATGGAGTCAATCCGTTTCGTCCATTCAAAGTAATTTACATGAATTTACTGCAAATCGATTTATGAGAAGATTGCGTTCGGGTGTTTTGAATAAATTAAAAAATAAAATAAATGATGAAGATTTTTTTATGCAATCGATGATACTTCAAATATAAAGTCAGGGAAAAATGTGTTTGGTATTGGTAATTGGGGTAAAAGCAATAATAATGTATATACGGACCAAAAAATATTTGTACTATCACTTGTAAATAAAAGAAAAGATTATGCATTACCTTTGCACTATTTTATCTGTGAAAAAATTGATGGTAGAGTTGTTCAATCTGGACATGAGTTAAAAATCAAACTTTTAAAAGATATTTTTGACGAAGGATATCCAATTCTTCCTGTCGCATTAGATTCTTGGTTTGACTCGATATTTTTAATGCAGAATTTAGATGACATGAAAGTTCCTTTTTGCATTCATACAAAAAATAATCGAAAGGTTAGGCATTGCAAATCATCTAAAGTGCCTTGGAAAACTTGGAAATCTCATTTTAAAAATAAAACGAGATACAGTGTCAAACTTTTAAAAACAGAGCATCAAAAAAGATCAAGGATAACAAAGTGCATACAAGAAAGCTTTGTATACATTAAGGGAAGAAAATCAATATTAAAAACAATTGCAGTTTACAATAAGTTAACTGATTCCTGTCATTTTTCAATTTATGTAACTAATGATCTGAAAATGAGTGGCGCATTTCTATATGAACTTGGAAGAAAACGCTGGTTGATCGAAGAGCTATTTAGAAATTTAAAGCAAAAATTATCTTTTGGTAAGCTTTCGTGTACGGGTAAGGTAGCAGCAGATCTTTCCATCTGTCTGCCATTTGCATTAATTATCTCCTTACATTTATCACCGAATGAATTACACCAAAAGAATGTACAATCTATAACGATTGGGTCTAAGATTGAAAGAATTAAAGCTGAAAATTTTGAAAAAAGTCTTTATATAATTATGCATAATACAAGTTATTTAATCGCCAATAAACTAAAAGCAAGAATGAGAATAGACCGAATCAATAAAAAACCCGTGGATTCCTTTGCGGAAGAACGAATTGCTTGTTAAGTCGTTGGAGGAGAAAAATTTTTTTTGTTTTTATAAATTATTTTCTGGAAACTTGGGTTATTATCTATAATTTATATATTTTTTAATAATAACACATTACTATTATGCAATTATAATGCCAAACTTTCTGTTCTGTTACTAAGAAATCAAAGCATGTGATGAGTCTCTCTCTCAGCTTTAAATGCTCTTGCAGATTTCAATAAGTAGAAACCAATCATAGGCCTCACTCTCTTTTATAAATCGATGAACTTGTTCTACTCTCTCAGAAGCGCCAGATGACCTGAATGTCTTATGAAAAAAGCTCTTCTCTGAGGATCCAAGGAAGTTACTATAATCTTATTTGAACCCTTTTTGCAATTGAACAGTCCAATTTGTGCTTCACATTCTTAGACAGGCTGCTGATCATTCTTAAATAAGAAGGCCACACACCCGCCCCTTTAAGTCATAATAAATGAATCATTTTTTGCATACAGTTATCTAAATATTTTATTTAGAAAAAATTCAAAAAATATTTTAATTTAAATTGGAGAAGGAGATATTTCAGAGCTGTATTCAGTTTTATACTTAAATTTTATGTTTCTTAGTGAAACATAAAATTTACTTTTTCAGCTTAGCTGGCTTTTTCCTTTGCAAAATAGGCGTCATATACGCTCTAAATTGCTCCGGTGTCATTCCCGCTCTTTCTCGCTCAAAAGCTTTTTTCTGTAATGGTTTTAATGACTCATAAAATTCTGAAACCAATATTATAAAATCATTGTCCGAAAGAGTGACTTTAGGCAAAGTGACTTTCTTTTTAATGAGCACTTTCGGCTCTTTTTTTTCGATGACATTTACTGAATTATTATCAAATAAAGTCTGAGGAGCTAATTTTTTCACTGGGTATTTAACTAAAATTTTCTCTTTTTCAGGTATTTCTTTTTCAATTTTAGTTGTCTTTAATACTCTTGCTACCTTAGCCGTTTTAAGAGCTTTCTCAATGCGTGCTTTTTTCAATTGATCCGCAGGAGGTTCCGGAAATAAAGTTGAATTTTCACTTATTTTCCCAAGAATGACTCTTTTTTTCGGGATCATATGATTGGATTTTATAGCAATTGTTTGTGGAGCTAACGCCATTAACTTTTCACCCAAAGCATATTCTAAATCCTGCGCTTCTTTTGCTTGATCTGAAAGTTGCCAGCAATAAACAATAGCCCCTAAATTGCAATTTGTCTGCTCAGCATTTTCGGACATTTTTTGCTTAAGTTCAGAAAGTTTTATATTGGGGGCTGCAATACTCCAGCCTAAAACTCCGTGATCGTATAGGGCAGGAACACTTAATAGTATTTCTTTATGGAATGCAGAAATATTTTTACTTTCAATATGTATTGAGTTCCAATTTAATTGATGATCAATTTGATTTTGTTTTGAGTATTCAAGAAATAAATAATTTAATATTTTTTTTACACTGGCTTTGCGGCCCATAGATTGAATAACGACTGGATTTATACTGACAAATGAAGGTCGAGAATAGGAATTATCTACAGAAATTTCTTGTGGAGCATAAAAATCACGAAAATTTTGGGATAAACTCAAAGTCAACCAAATACCATCGACATCATTTTCTATCTGCGCATGCCTGATAAAACCAAGACTTCCTGCTTTGGAGAGAGCCAATGACTTTGATTTTTTTGAGATTTTAACTTCAAATAACTTTAACGGTGTAGACCAAATCATTTCCAATTGTTTACACGCTTCAAAAACATCTTTTTGTGTGCCAACAAGATATTTATTGATCTGGAAACGTAAATTACTCTCTTCATTTTGCATGGTAAAGATACGGGATAAAGCTTCATGCCAGATAGCAAACATTTGAATAATGTTTTTAGCATTCACATTTGTTGGAGCTGCAATTATTTTTCCAGCTCTTTTTGAAACCATGGAGTCAAACCAAGCCTCTTTTGAACCCAAACTTAACAATATTCCTTCAACCCACCACATAGGGGCGAGTAAGCGCTTTTTAAGAGCATAAATGCGTGAGTCCGAGATGAGACTCGTTTCTTCCTTTAGGCACAAATTTTGCTCATCTGCAAATTGAGACGTTCGCATATTTTGAGAAGATTTCGTTCGTTTCAATTGCGCGACACTCGACTCTGATTGAATTGCTTTTCTGAATTCTGGATTGAGGCGAGAGGCATGAACCGCAACATTTTGTTTTTGCAGATCAAATGACATAGTTTGTATTTTATTCCTGAATTGATAAAGCCGTTTATTTACGAGCCTGAATATAATTAGGTAACATAGATTTAAGCAAAGAAGCAATAGCCTTGATCGATTGATCGAACTCTACTTCAATCCACATTCCTGCACTATAATACTTCAGGATCACATGCTTATAAGTATGCGGTATATTCATTATTTCAGCTAATGTTTCGCTTGGATTATTTTTAGAAAAATGCGTAATAGTAAAGCTAATTCCTGCAAGCGCAATTGAGCCTATCTCGATATTAGAGTCAGAAAAAAAACTTTGTACTTTTAATAAATTTTCATAACGATTGACTGATAAAATGTTTCCAATTTCTTGGAGCTTACCAACTAACATAAGAGAACCTCAAGCTGAATGCTAAAAAGAGCTCCTATGAATGTATTGACTCACTATCCTTATGAAGATCCAACGAAAAATCTGTTTTATTTTGTGCCTTTTCAGTTAACTGTTTCAGCTCCAAAACAAAATCTTCAGGACTTGAAAATGCTCTATACACAGAAGCAAAGCGAACATAAGCAACAGGATCGAGTTTTAAAAGAGCTTCTAACACAAGCTCTCCTATTTTCTGCGATGTCACTTCGTCATCCGATGAGTGACATGCGCATTCTACCCAATCCGAAATCGCATCTAAGCTCTTAGAACTTACGGAACGCTTTTGGCAAGCAATACTCATACTTTTTAATAGTTTTTCTCGATTAAAAAGTTCACGTGTACCATCTCGCTTAATTATGTATAATGGCTGCTCTTCTGAACGTTCAAATGTGGTGAAACGATAACCACACTTAATACATTCTCTTCTCCGCCTCACTGTTCGTCCATCACGACTTTCTCTGCTTTCAAGTACCTTACTTTCAGGATTTTGGCATTGGCGACACTTCATACTTTATTAAAAATCCTCAATTAGGAGCTACGTATCCTGAATTGTGGAGAGCACCATCGTATAACGGATATTTTTTACACAATGAAACGACTTTTTCTTTTGCTTTTTGCAATAAAGAATCATCATTTTTAAGAGCCATTGCAATCGCTTCTCCAAGTACTTTCATATCTGCTGCAACAAGTCCGCGGGTTGTGACCGCTGGTGTACCGATACGAATTCCACTTGTTACCATGGGTTTACGCGGATCATTTGGCACACTATTTTTATTTACTGTTAATTCAATTTGAGCAAGTCTCTCTTCTGCATCTTTACCACTTAATGGAGAATCTTTTAAATCAATTAAAATAAGATGGTTATCTGTCCCACCCGATACTAAAGAAACAGAATTTGCTAAAAGAGTCTCTGCCAAAACGCGCGCATTAATTACAATTTGCTCCGCATAATTTCTAAAAGAAGGTTGCAATGCCTCCCCAAAAGATACAGCTTTTGCTCCAATAACATGCATGAGAGGACCGCCTTGAAGACCTGGAAACACGGCTTTATCGATTGCTTTTGCATATTTTTCTTTACACAAAATCACGCCACCACGGGGTCCACGCAAAGTTTTGTGTGTCGTCGTTGTGACAAAATCGGCAAATGGAACGGGACTTAAATGCTGTCCACCCGCAACCAAACCAGCAATATGAGCCATATCTACCATAAGATAGGCTCCCACTTCATCAGCAATTTCTCTGAATTTTGCAAAATCAATTGTTCGAGAATAGGCACTTGCGCCTGCAATTATTATTTTTGGTTTACATTCTCTGGCTTTTTGCGCAACTTCTTCGTAGTCAATAAAACCTTGAGCATTCACTCCATAAGATTCAGCCTTATAATACATTCCGGATATATTTACCGGTGAACCGTGAGTTAAGTGTCCACCATGCGATAAATTCATCCCTAAAAAAGTTTCGCCTGGCTTTAAAAATGCTAGAAACACAGCTTGATTAGCTTGTGCTCCACTGTGTGGCTGAACATTTGCGTGTTCTGCTCCATATATTTTTTTTACCCGATCAATTGCTATTTGTTCAACTTTATCATTGAACTCACAGCCACCATAATAACGTCTTCCCGGATATCCTTCAGCATATTTATTAGATAAAACACTGCTTAAAGCTGATAAGACAGCGGGACTGGCAACGTTTTCTGAAGCAATTAATTCTAAACCTTCATTCAATCGAGCACTTTCTTTAGAAAATAAATCGGCAAGTTCGGGATCTGAATGTGAGATATTTGCTCTCTCAAAAGATAGAAATTTATTCATTGTGCTAACCTCTTTTCAATGGCTGTAACTTTATTAATTCTACTTCTGTGACGACCTTCTTCACACTCAGTTGCAAGCCAAATTTTTACGAAGTCGATTGCTCGTTGATAGTTCACGATTCGTGATCCTAAACACATGATGTTTGAATCGTTGTGCGCTCGACTCATTCGTGCTGTAAACTCATCATTTACAACTGCAGCTCTGACCAAAGGAAATTTATTAGCAGTAATACACATACCAATTCCTGTGCCACAGATAAGAATTCCTCTGTCACATCGACTTGCGGAAACCTCAGATGCAACTATGTCAGCATAATCAGGATAGTCAACTGAAGCAGAAGAATCGGATGCCACTCCATAGTCAAGCACTTGGTGGTTTGTGAGTGTTAAAAAATCGATTACATAGCTTTTAAGTTCTTTGCCAGCATGATCCGCAGCAATAGCGATTTTCATAAAAAGTCCTCGATTGAAACTAAGGTTTATTAAGGAAAATAAGCTTAAAAAAATCAAAAAAAAAGGCACCAGAAAAGGTGCCTAATTGGAAGCTTAGCTTTTAGAGCTTTGCAGTGATGAATTTAACTGCATCACCAACTGTTTTAAGACGCTCAGATTCGTCGTCAGAAATATTTACACCAAACTCTTCTTCAATTTCCATGAGGAGTTCAACGATGTCAAGTGAATCTGCACCAAGGTCTTCTTGAAATCGGGAAGCTGCAGTTACGTTTTTTTCCTCTATGCTCAACTTCTCAGCAACAATTTTTATAAGTTTAGATTCAAGTTGTTTTGCATCGTGTTGATTGTCCATTTTAGATACCCCAAAAGAATAATTAATAGCTTGAAAAATACTAAGCAGTTTGTAGTGTTACTAACAAATACCTCTGCTTAGGCTTCTTTAACAAAGAGGAATGATAAAAGCAATGCACAATTTAGAGTAACTTTTGAACATGTGGCATTTTCATCATATACTGCATTGAGTCACTGGTATACCATATTTCAGCTCCAATGGTCAGTAGGAGATTCACACATGCGTGTTGTACTTGCGTTTGACAAATTCAAAGGAACATTTACCGCACGACAAGTCTGTGAGCTCGTCGCAGATGGGATACGCAACCGCAATCCAAAAATTGAAATTATTCACCGCCCCATGGCAGATGGAGGGGAAGGGAGTGCGGTCCTTCTCGCTGCAAGTTTAGGAATGGAGTCGCTCCGAGTGGAAGTATGTGATTTACTCGGCAAACCAGCGGAGGCAAACGTTTTTTGGCAAAATGCAAGAAGACTTGCTGTTCTTGAATCTGCAGAAGTCTTAGGTAATTCGAGAGCTCTAGCCACCGAAGAGGGACTTTTCCAAGCCAATACTTGGGGCTTTGGAAGGCTTATGCAAAAAGCTTTTCCCTTGCGTCCGCAAGAAATATGGCTGTGCATTGGAGGAACTTTAACTGTTGATGCTGGCTGGGGTATTGCAAGTGCTTTTGGTTTATCTGCCTATGATGCGCATGGCAATCGCTTAAAACCCTGTTTAGATAATATGGAAAAAATTGAGACTTTTGAAAAAGAAGAACTACCTGAATATGTAAAAAAATGTAAAATAATTGTATTATGTGACGTAAATGCGCCAGCAACTGGACCTGGAGTCTCACTCCTTTCTTTTTTAAAACAAAAGGGCGCAAAAGACTCATCCATTCCTATTATTGAAAAAAGAATCCAGTTCTTTTGGAATAAATTAAAACAAGCATTTCCATATATCCCTCGACTTGATGAAGCGTTCATGGGTGCGGGCGGAGGAATTTGTTTAGGATTGTCAGCAGTTTTTCCTAATTTAAAAATAGAAATGGGTTCAAAAAAAATCGCAAAAGTTATTGCGCTTGCTCCAAGTTTTTCAGGTACTGATCTTATTGTTTGCGGAGAAGGCAGTTTAGATGATTTAACTTTATACGGCAAAGCAGTAAGTACAGTTTCGCAACTTGCTATGAAAAGTGAACAAAAATTAATTGGCGTGTTTGGTAAAGTAACAGGAAATCGTACTGAATTTAAAAATAAACTTGGTTTGTCAGATATAATAACTCTATTAGAAGAGCATCAAAGTGGTCAAACAACAAGTGAAATTATGCGTAATTCAAAAATAAAACTTTTTAATATTGGGCAGGATCTTGCAGAAAGAATAAGTAAAAAAAGCAACAAAAGTCATTGATTCTAAAAATCACTAATTCGTTAATTTCAAAAACCAACGATCATTTCTTAAGTTTGGCCAACTTCCCTGATCCCCTGTAGAATAAGTAATAAATAATGCTCTACCATACACACTTTTTTCATCCACAGCCCCCCAAAATCGACTGTCATATGAATTGTCACGATTGTCACCTATGCAAAAGATTTTTCCCTCAGGTACAACCCAAGACTTTTTTTCCTCAAGAGAAAGACCACCCATTTTTTTTCTTAAAATTTTATGAGGATATAGACTGAAACCAGATTCAATAAAAATATTATAATCCACAGATTCTTCAATACTTCCAATATCATTCAGTATACTTCTATCCATATCTTGAATATTTTGGGCTGGTATATTATTAACAGTCAATATTCCATTGGTAAAGGAAACAGTATCTCCAGCAATACCAACAACTCTTTTCAGAATAGTTTGTCCACCTTCGCGCAGTGGCCCTTGAAAAACCACTAAATCTCCACGCTTGGGAGAACTCCAATTGATTAATCTTTTCTCCATAAATGGAAACATGAAACCATAGGAAAGTTTATTAACTACTACGTGATCACCTATTTTTAAAGTGGGAAGCATAGAACTCGATGGAATAAGGTACCAATTTAAAATACTCGATCGAAAAAAAACAATTAAGGCAAGAATTATTAAAATTTCTTTTATCTCTTTGAAAAACTTCATTAATAAATTGCCGTTCTTTTTATTCTTTTGATTTTAGTTTGTCCGCATTGTTTTTAAGATAATCTCGAATATCTTTTTCTTTATCTAATAAGCGAATCCATTGTTCCTTATATAAGGTAACAGGAAAGCGCCCAAGACCGTAAACAGACAATCCTCCTTTTTCCCCTATTTTAAATGAAATTTCTTTATTATGACTCGTTTTTTTCTCACTTTTTAAGATAGCATTTTCTGCACGCAATCTTTCCAATTCTGCTCTGATATCTTCTTGATTTTGCATAGTTATATTCCTTTCAAAAACAAATCCTGTAAAACCAACTTACCATAGCATTTTTAAATTATAAAAAAAACCCTCTTGACACCCCACCTATTATACAGTTTAACGATGAGCTGGCAGGGGTTCAGAAAGACCTAACTCTTTTTGTTGCACGGGCGCACACTTTAGGATTGCGCATGTCGCAACCTATTAATTTGACTAGCTTTTAAATAAGCTCTTATAATTCTTTCTCAATTCTCGCCTGAGTGTATTTAGCTATTAGTAGCTAACCCCTTCTATTTCTTTATTTTTTGGGATGCAAATGACAAATAACAGTATTGTTGCAACAGAAGAGTCTTCTATTTTTAACTTATTGCCAGAAGCACTTCGCGAAGGCCTTATTTCGCAAGGTATTACAAAACCAACCCCTATCCAACAAGCAACTTATAAGCCTGTATTAGATGGTAGAGATGTTATTGCACAAAGCCGCACAGGCTCAGGCAAAACTCTTGCCTTTGGTTTACCTGCTTTTGCTCGCCTTGGAAAACCACAGGCATCTAAACCAAGACTTCTTGTCTTAACTCCGACTCGTGAACTTGCACAACAAGTTTCCGACGTTTTTGAAGCAAATTTTAAACCACAAGGTTTTCGCATCTTAGCGATAACCGGCGGAAAAAGCTACCGTTTTCAAACTTCATCCCTCCAACGCGGTGTGGATGCTGTTGTAGCCACTCCAGGTCGTTTAAATGACCTCTTGCAACAAGGGGCAATTAGCTTAAACAACGTTGAAATCCTCGTCCTCGACGAAATGGATGAAATGCTCGATTTTGGCTTTGCTGAAGACATCATTAAAATCAAAGAAGCTATTGGAAAAAAAGCACAAACCTTATTATTTTCTGCAACATTTCCTCCAAAAGTTACTAATATTGCACGCCAAATGGTTGCAAATCCTTTTGAAGTTAAAGTTGCAAGTACAGATACAAGCACAGGCCTCATTGAGCATGGCTTTGTTGAAGTCAAAATGGGACGTAACCTAGACGCCCTCTTAGGATTGTTACTTTATCATGATCCAGAGCATGCTATTATTTTCTGTAAAACACGCGATGAAACACGCAATATTCATAATTCTCTGCTTGAAAGAGGATTTGCAGCAGGCGTATTGAATGGCGAAATGACTCAAAATGATCGCAGCCAAACCATGGAACGCTTTAAGAATCGTCAACTTCGTATCCTCGTCGCAACAGACGTTGCAGCGCGCGGGATCGACATCAGCGGTCTTTCTCACGTCATTAACTTTACTGTGCCAACAAATGTTGAAACTTACACTCACCGTGCAGGCCGTACAGGACGCGCGGGCGCAACTGGAAAAGCATGGACAATCATCACACATGTAGAACGTCGTGAATTCCAATTTGTTTGTAGCAAAGTAAAAATCAATCCAACTCGTATTGAATTGCCAAATGCAAAGAAAATTGCATCGCAATTTTTAAACAATATGTTATTCCGTATCAATGCAAATAGCATTGAATCTCAAGAATATATTGATCACTCCGTTGAAAACCTTGTGGCTAATCTTGAAAACGATAAGCTCAAAGAAGTTCTTGCAAATGTCCTCAAATCTGAAGCTTCTCGCCAACTTGGCAAGAGCTTACACGTTGAAGACATTTCTCCAGCCTTCAAAACTGAGTTTGGCACAAACGTTGATTCCTCCAAATTTGGCTCTGACCGTGGTGGTCGTTCCTCCCGTGGTGGATTCGGCGGCGGACGTGGCGGCTTTGGCGGCGGACGCGGTGGTGACCGTGGTGGATTCGGCGGCGGACGCGGCGGTGATCGCGGTGGATTCGGCGGCGGACGTGGCGGTGATCGCGGTGGAGACCGTGGCGAAAAAAGAGGCGGTTACTCAACTTCCAGCAATCGCTCTGAACGTGGCGGTTTCGGTGGAAGAGGCGGAGCTTCTAAAAAGCCAACTGACAGCAGCGGTAAAAGAAATTTCCCAATCGCTTAAGCTCTCCGTTTATTCGAAAAAAGCACTCAATAGTTTCTATTGAGTGCTTTTTTTAAATAGTATCAACTGTACCGCCTATCACAGTGCCAGTTACTTTAGCTCCATTTTTTAGTTTAACTTTACCATGCTGACTTTCAAATTCTATATTTCCATCGACTATGGAATTATCAATGGAGATAACTTCTTCTTTATTGTCTTCATCTTTATTCACAAATATACTCCTGACATAAGAATTATCATTGATCTCAATATTTTCTGAAGTGATATTCAATTGCTTTTCTATACGACTTAGCGACATAAATAAATTACCAGTTACTTTTATATCGCCATTTACTTTGCTATTGTCATGCAAATTTAGGAATCCAATTGTCTTTATATTATTGAGAGTTGAATTAAAAACTTTCACTTTCCCGATGACATCGGCCTTTTCAGTGATTGCACTTTTTTTCAATTCCACTTTTCCGACAATTTTTAAACTCGTCTGTGTCGAGTTTTCTATTTTTATTGCACCTAAGTTTCTTATAGATGTGTATATAGTTATAGCACAAACCAGTGAAAAAAAGATTGTACAACTTATAATAACAATAATTATTTTTTTCATCCGTTTACTTTCTATAAATTATTCCACTCGATAAATTTCACTCTTTCCATTAAGGCATTTTCTCTCACATAGTTACACTCTAAATCTATCTTATCTACATATGCCGTAATGAATCAGTTTTGACTCATTTAAATTTGCTGCATTTGCTTCTGCATTTATAGATAATGAAATCCTGGCTGCTGATAAAAAAGAAAGGACAACACTCTTATTCATTGCAAACTCCTTTAATATTAAATTTGTAAAAAATAAAATGTCCGGACAGATTTTTTTAAATAAGCAATCTTAGAGTAAAAAATCTGTAAATATTTATTTGATTATTTTACCCTAGATTACAATTAGTATTTTTTTCTTAAAATGTCAATATTATTATTGGTATATTAAGAAATACAACTTTCCAAAGAAATACTTCGAAAATTAAAAATACTTGTTCATGATTTTAAATATTACATAATTTTTTAAAGAATAATAATTATACTTAAACTTAAATGGTAATATACAAATTTTTCCCATATTTATATGCGTTTTATTTTAATAATACTTTGAGATAAACATCACTCCTAAGATGACCTTGCAAAACAGCTTTTAGCAACTCGGCCTCTATTAAAATTTTCATAAGCCTTTTTCAGACCCATCTCCCCAGCAACTAGCTAGACAGGTCAAAATCAAAGCGATAAAAACAAAATACTTGTGCAGAACTCCTATATGTTCCGCTTGAGTTTGTTTGAGAATGATAATTTTTCATATTATAGATATTTTACTCTTTCTCAATAATTACAAATTTTGCGAAAGAAACTTATATGAGACTTTGGGGAAAATCACGTGGAATCAGAAATAAAGGCGAGAGATCTTAGTTTTTTATCAGAGAATTGGAGAGCACTTTTAGCGGCTGAGTTTGAAAAACCTTACTTTGAAGACATCCGTGCTTTTTTGAAAAAAGAGCTCAAACAAGGTCACACTTTTTTCCCTGCAAAAGAAAAAGTATTCAGAGCCCTAAAGCTTGTCGACTTTGCCGATGTAAGAGTCGTCATTATTGGACAGGATCCGTATCATGGTATAGGCCAAGCCAATGGCCTTGCTTTTGCGGTTGAACAGGGCATTCCTGCTCCCCCCTCTCTGCAAAATATTTTTAAGGAAATTGAAAAGGATATTGGTAAGGGAAGACCCACCAATACCACTTTAGAAAACTGGGCAAAGCAAGGTGTCTTGTTGTTAAATACTGTTTTAACAGTTCGTGCACACACAGCTTTTTCTCATCGCGGAAAGGGTTGGGAAAAGTTTACTGACAGTGTGATTGAAAAACTCAATCACAAAACAACACCCATTATTTTCATGCTTTGGGGTGCAGCAGCCCAGTCTAAAGCCAACATGATCACAAATCCTATTCACAATATTCTAAAAGCACCGCACCCCTCGCCACTTTCTGCCCACCGCGGATTTTTGGGGTGTAAACATTTTTCAAAAGCAAACGAAATATTAAGGAATCATAATATTTCAGAAATTGATTGGAACCTTTAATTTTTCGTGGAGTATCTGAATGTTTAAAGAAAAACGAAATTCTTTTGATGGACAAAAGTATTATGAAGTCACATTAAAAGGGAAACAATTATTGCTAAATTCATTTCTAAATAAAGATACAGCATTTACATATGATGAAAGAAGTGAATTTAAACTCGATGGACTTATACCGAATGTCATTGAAACTTTAGATGAACAAGTTGTTCGGGTTTATGGACAATATCTAAAAAAAGAGTCAGATATAGAGAGAAATATTTTCTTGACTCAACTATATGACCGAAATGAAACTTTATTCTTCAGACTTATGCAAGAGCACCTTATAGAAATGGTGCCTGTTTTTTACACACCAACCGTTGGTGATGTTGTTCAGCAGTTTAATCAAAACTTTAGAAGACCACGTGGTTTATTTATTTCTTATCCACAAATGTCGCAAATTGACGATATTTTAAATAATATTCCAAATGCTTACGACGTAAGCGCAGTTTGTGTCACGGACTCCGAAGCTATTCTTGGGATTGGCGATCAGGGAGTGGGTGGAATTGTTATTTCAATTGCTAAACTTGCCATGTACACTCTTTGTGCTGGTTTTCATCCAACTAAAGTCTTGCCTATTGTATTGGATGTGGGCACAAATAATAAAGAATTATTACAAAATCCCCTCTATTTAGGCTGGAGACATGAACGCATTCGTGGCGAACAATACGATGATTTTATCGATGCATTTGTTTCCGCGCTTAGGAAAAGATACCCCAATGTTTACTTACATTGGGAAGATTTTGGCAGACAGACAGCACGTAAAAATTTAGACCGCTATAAAAATGAAATGTGTACATTTAACGATGATATGCAAGGAACCGCTGCAGTTACTGTTGGCGCAATCCTTGCAGGTTTGAAAGTAAATGGCACAAAAATGAGTGAACAAAAAGTTGTGATTCATGGTGCAGGAACTGCTGGCTGCTGTATAGCAGATCAAATTCTGGCAGCAATGATTGCAGATGGACTTACGGAAAAACAAGCTCTTGCCAATATGTTTTTAATAGATATGAACGGTATGCTGCATACGAGCATGGATCATCTTGAATATTTTCAAAGAAAATATGCGCAGCCTGTTGATGTCTATAACGATTGGGAACGGATTAAAGGAAAGCCTATACTTCTGTATGATGTAGTAAATAATGTTAAACCAACAATTCTCATTGGCACATCAACTCAAACGGGGGCTTTCACAGAAGAAATCGTAAAAATGATGGCTTCACATTGTGAAAGACCTATTATTTTTCCTTTATCCAATCCAACATCCCGCTGTGAAGCATTACCAGCAAACTTGATTGAATGGACACAAGGAAAAGTGCTTGTGGCAACAGGTAGCCCTTTTGCCGATGTCCGTTATAATGGAAGAGTTTTCCCTATTGGCCAATGTAACAATGCTTTTGTGTTTCCTGGCCTCGGACTTGGTGTGGTGGCTTCAAAAGCAACACGAGTCAATGATGAAATGCTTGTAGCTTGTGCAAAAGTTATCAGTGAATGCGCACAAATAAATAAAGACCCAAACCTTTCTCTTTTGCCATCACTGACTCATATTCGTGAAGTTTCATATAAAATTGCTTATGCCACTGCTAAAACTGCGCAGGATACAGGTGTTGCTCCTAAAATGACTGACCAAGAGATACATGATAATATTCATGCAAATATGTGGAAAACCAGTTACGTTCGATATGTTATAGGAAAAAATTAACCTATTCTTAATTTTGACTTCCTTTTTAAATATTTTCAATTAAGTTAGAATTAATTTTATTGTTTAATATTTATAAGGAATTCATGATTATTTCAGAGCTTATCATTTATTTTTTTTATGCAATAATTGGAGGAGCTCTTTCCACTCTACCACCAGGTCCATTAAATATAAGACTTTTCCTTTTCTATGTTAAAGATGAAAGAAAAAGCTTATTTTATTTTCAACTTGGAATCTTATTAGTAGATATAATAATTTGCAATGTTGCTTTTATTATTACACAAAAAACAAATGATATAACCTCATTAATATCATTTGGTAAAAACAATCTTTACATAATTCAAATTTTGTTTTTGCTCGTTCTCTTGTACATTGCCTTCTCACACTTATTTACAAAAAAATATCCGCCTTCGCTAAAAAACAATCCAATAGAAAATCCCGAAATTGAAAAAAACAAATCTAGCAAATTAATTCGTCATTTTATCGAAGGAGTCGTTGGAACATTGACGATACCGAGTTTGCTGCCTTTTTGGTATCTTTGGTGGATGGGGCAAAATTTAACCTTTAACCATCCCATTTCGCTTGCAGTGATTCTTATTGCAATAGGAGTTTGCATTGGTGATCTCTTCATTTTTAAGACCTACAGATTTTTCTTTCTTAAAATCCCAGAAAGGGTTTTACAAGTTCGTATTGCGCAAATTGAAAAATGGGTCGGATATATCTTTCTTTTATTTGCCTTTATTTTTGGTATTAAATTTTTTCTATTCTAATATAATGGACTATTTGCATGAAAATAATTGATAAAATCCACAAATTAATATGCAAAATTGTCAGCATTTTTTTTGCCAGTCGCACTGTGCGGCACGTCTTAAGTTTAAATAGGACTGAAAAGAAAGAATTTCTAAGAAAAATCATTGAAGAAAACAAAAAGCAGAATTTTCATGAAAATACGAATCTTCTCCAACACACGAAATCAAAGTTCAAACTTGTTCAGAGCTATAATCAACTCCCCTGTACAATAGAAACTCGAAAAAAAAGAGCTGATCTCTTTGAAAGAAATGGCTTCAGAGATAAAAGTATTTTACTTATGGGTGATGATGATCATGTTTCAGTAGAATTAGCTGCTCGAAATTTCAAATATGTGACTGTTTTAGATTGCGATATGCGTCTACTTGAAGAGCTAAAAGTGCTTACTCAGGATGCAAAATATCAAGTCACTTTCTTTCATGTGGATTTATACGACGGGTTACCTAAATTTTTACAACATATATTTGATGTCGTCTGTTTTGATCCTCCACAAAATTACGAAGATCTTAATGTATTTTTAAAATGCGCTTTAAAAGCAACAAAATATGAAAATTCTAATTTCTATATGATGGTCAATTGCAATTCTTTAGGCAATAAAAATATTGAGAAGATATTTGAAGTTTTAAAGAAAAGCGGATTTATAAATTCTAAAAGAATGGATTTTTTTAATTGCTATCCTTTAAATAAAGGTCAGTCCCTCTTGCTTAAAGTAATGTCATACTTTACACATAGTTTTAAGGAAAGAAAAGAAGGAATTCATTGTCGATATTATTATACAGATTGTCTTGAATTTAAAGCAGATATATTACAAAAAAGCAATCACGATATTTTTGAAGAACATCAAGTCATTTCTCCAGTAGTATCGCATATTAATCTTCCAGAAATTCCTCTTGCAGTCTATAAACAATATGGAATGCAAAACAGAAAAAACCCTTAGTGGAGGGGAGGAAGGCTTTCCTTCTTTAAAAATGAAGAGTCAAAATAAAATAGCGATAGTTGTGCAAAGATGTGGAATAAATATTAATGCAGGCGCAGAAGTATACGCATTAAAATTAGCAGAAGGGCTTGCCTTAAAAAAGCAAAATATTGAAATTTTAACAAGCCAAAGCGATGATTATATATCCTGGAATAATAAGCTTCCAACGTATGAAGATTGCCAAATAGAAAATAACAACTTTCAGATAAAACGTTTTCCTGTTCAGCACGATAGACAACGAGTTGTATTTGGTGTTGTCAAAAGATTCATTTTCTTTACGCAAAAATATATTTCCATTGCTTACAAATTATTATCACCATTACTAGATTATATTTTTTTGAAATCGCAAGGACCTTGGTGCCCAAAGTTATGGGAATATTTAGAAAACAATGCGCAATCGTATTCCCTTATTATTGTAAAATCTTATTTATATGCTCCCAATTATTATGCTATTCGGAAATCACATAAAAAAACAAAAGTTCTTTTTATAGTCACAGCCCACAATGAGCCTGAATTCAATTTAAATTTTGTAAATAAAATGATTGAAAATTCGGATACTCTAGCCTTTGTTTCTATTGCAGAAAAAAATCTGTGCTACACTTTAAAACCATTTTCGCAACAAAAACCTTATATAATTTTACCTCCTGGATTCAATAATGAAATACCAGTGCAAAGTGACACTGACAATAGAATATTGCATCTTTCAGATAAAAAATTTTTCACATATATAGGGCGTATTGATAAAAATAAAAACGTAAATTTTATTTTTGAAAACACACCTAAAAATTGCTTAGTTGTTTTTGCTGGTGAGCTAAAAATTGAATTTCCAAAAGATGAACGCTTTGTTTATCTAGGACGTGTCAGTGAAAGAGAAAAATTTTTTCTTTTAGAAAAATCGATTGCACTGCTAATGGTCTCTATGCGAGAAGCTTATTCAATCATCACCGCTGAAGCCATCAAGTACAAATGTCTGGTCCTTGCATTGAGAGGTTGTGAACCTATTGAAGAATTGATTGAAAGATATGGTGGGTATTTATGTACTGAAGAAAATTATTCTGAAGTCATGTTGAATTTATGGAATAATCCAAATTATTTTGATAGAAAATTTATAAAAAGTGATTTAATAAATATAGAAAAAAGTTATTTACATAATGCAGACAAGATTATAAATTTGACTTAATTTTAACTCATAGGATAAAAGATGCTTAGTATAAAAAAAAGTGAGCATAAAATAACAAATTTGTCGCATATATTATTTTTAATAAATTTTACTGTAATAAATTTATTCATCAGATTACCAGACATTTTGACGATAAATATTTTAAGATTTTTATTATATTTTATTTTTATAATTGGTTTTATCCTTGGCCTAGTATCCACTTATAAAAAATATAAAACACTCACACTTAGTCTACTTATACTGATTATAATGGTCGTTCTGCACGCTTTCATACTATTCTATCAACCATCCTTTAAAAGTGGGGTTTCTTTTCAAAACTATATTTTACAAAATAATATAACTGCTGATTTTGCTATAACACAAACTCGGCTTTACATGCTTTTTTTTGTCTTGTTTATTTTCCCATCGCTTAGTTTTTTTTCAGATATTTTACACAATAGAATCAGAGATTTATTTGCAAAATCTTTTCTCATTATTATTATTTTAAGTGCAATCATAAATTCGTTTGTCGCTATTTTACAGGGATTCGCCAATATACATTTTTTAGCTCAAGGGAGTGGAACTTCTGTCGATGCAAACAGACCACCAGGACTCTTAGAAGATTCCGGTATTGCTGGGCTCTACTTTTCATTGAATTTTATCTTATTTTTTATAGCATTTTTTGAGAATAAATTTTCATTAAAGTCCAAAATTTATCTAGCATTTCTTATAGCAGTCACTCTTTTAGCTGGTATCATGAATGACTCAAGGGGATTTTATATATCTTCTGGAATTTCTATTTTATTTTATTTATCAATAAATGCATATAAATTATATATAAATAAAAAATACAAATTACTAATTTTTATAAACACTTCAGCAATCTTAGTTTTTGGATTTATTTTACTTATTTTAAGAAAACTTCAGTTACAAGGTTTTAATAGAATAATCAATGGAATGCTTCATAATAATTTCTCTACGGATTTTCTCACATTTTACAATCAATTTGATGAACAGAGAGCTGGGCATTTAAAAATCATGTTGCGATCTATCTTAGATCATTTTCCAATTGGGACTGGTCTTGGTTCTTTTGCCGTTAACTTTTTTCAATATAAAAAACCTGATGAAATGACTCAACTCGATGTGCCTTCAAATTTTTATTTTTCAATCGTTTCTGATTTAGGTCTGGTAGGACTTTTATTACTCTTAATAACTATTTTTATGCTAATAAATTTTATTCGAAAATTAAATATATTTCGTATACTCACAAATGAATCATTACTTATTAAAAATATTTATTTAAAATGGATCTTGCCACCACTGCTCATATATGCGTTAATCAGTCACCTACTTTCAAATGCCACAACAGCTTTTTTCGCGGCAATAGCTATTTCAGCAGGTCTTGTTCTAACAATTGAAGAAAAGAGCAAAGCACAACTTCTCATATCGAGCATCCTAAATTTTTGTAGTCTTTTATTTATTATTTCTTGTTCGTATCTCATATATTCAGCTCCGTCCATACCAAACTTTCGCTGGAAAGAAAGAAATGAACCACAATTTCCTCAAGCTGTTGGAGAATTGCCGCATCCAGAAGGTATAACTGATACTAAGCGTGTCTATTTTTCTCAAATTATTCGCAATAAATTAAGTGGAATAAATAAGCTTTATAAACCAGAATTATCTGAAGACGGAATATGGGTTGCTGCAAAGACAGAGATTATTCTCTTAAAAGATCAATTACGTTTATATGTACACAGTGAATTAAAAAATCAACCAACGTATTTAACATTAAAATTTTATAATCAAGAAAATCAAACAGAATTTTTAAATCTTGTCTTGAATAAATCAGAATGGGTCAATATCAAAATACCAAACGATAGAAAATTTGCATCCTGTTTAAGTAAAATTTCCATTAATAACTATTGCTATTTTAAAATCGAAGTCGCTCCCGCCTGGAAATTATCTAAATTAACTGAAGTTGGATTTTATATAGAAAATAAATACTTAAAATATTATGAAAATCCAAAAAATAAATCATAATAATAAATATCTTGGAGACTCCATTGAAAAAAAAGATATTAATAAAAGAAACAATTAAACTCTTAGGTACAAGAGGGGTAAAGTATTTAATATTTGCCGTTGTTTCTTCAATAGTCATTGCTATTATTGAACTCAGCATGTCAATTATTATTCAACTTTTATTAATTTCATTTGGTCTTTTAAGTGAAGAAGTGAAATTTTTAACTTTCTCGACCCCAAAGATTTCATTACTTAATATTTCTATAATCCTAATTGTAATTGCTATAATTCGCTTTATTGTGCAACTCACGACAACTCAGACCGCTTCATTTTTAAAAGAATATATATTTTTAAAGCTAAGAAGATTTTCTATCTATCGAATATTATATGAATCTAGCGAAGAAGTTAAAAATTCATCCGCTATTAATTTTAAAATATCTGAATTATATAGCAAATCATCCGAATTTATCGCTTTTTTTACAAATGCTCTATGTATGCTCGTTCAGACATCTATTTTACTTTGCATTTTATATCTTGTAGCCTGGAAAGAGGCGTTTATAGCAACAATTGGCGTGGCCCTTATTGGTTTAATTGTCTTTAAAATAAATCATCTTGTTGCAAAAAATGCCAAACAAGTCCCTACCCAACAAATCAAATTAAACGAAGGTATTGAAAAAATTTCCAGAAATTTTCTGTTTATTAAACTAATGAAGAAAAGGGATGAAGAATATAATGAAATAGCTGAAGCTTTAAAAGAGTATTCGGCAAAATCAACCAGCGCTTATTTTTATAGTAATTTAGCAACGCAAACGGGGCCTTTTTTAGGAATTTTACTTCTTGTTTGTATAATATCCATCAGTATTGGTCTATTTCATACAAATGGAGCAACCTTGATCTCTTTTATTTATTTGTTGTCACGCTTTGTCCAAAGTTTATCTATTTTCTCTGGATACTATGGCAATGCTAATACTTTTTTTCCTCAATATAAACTGTCACTCATGTCCATTAATAGTAATTTTAATCTAGCAACGAAGGAATCATTTGATAGAATTCGCCTAAATGGATATAGGAAAAGTTTTAAAAAAAATATCACAAATCATTCCTTAGCAAATGAAAAATCTGAGTTCCAGCCTTCTCCAACAATTACCTTTACGAATGTAACATTTGCATATCCGAATTCCCTGCCTATTTTTGAAAATTTGACTATGACCTTTGAAAAAGGCAGTCAAATTGGCCTGATTGGCGCAAGTGGAACTGGTAAATCCACTCTGTTATTTTTATTAACAGGACTCTTACAGCCTAACTCAGGACAAGCCTCGATTGATAATATGCCGCCTTGGGAATATGTATCGCAAAAAAACATCCGAATCGGGTATGTTGGTGCAGAACCATACCTTATAAAGGGAACAATTAAAGATAATCTTTGTTATGGTGTATCTAAAGAAATAAATGATCTAGAAATTCTAAATATATTAGATAAAGTTTCTTTATCCAGCATAATTAAAGAAAAAGGATTGTCTTATGTAATAGCTGAGGATCAGTCTGGATTATCTGCCGGACAAAAACAAAGAATCTGTTTAGCCCGTGCATTGCTAAACGAACCAGCCCTACTTATTCTAGATGAAGCAACAGCAAATTTGGATGAAGAAAATGAATATCTAATTGCTAAAATTCTGGCTGAAATCAAATCAAAATGCACGACAGTGATTGTCTCCCATCGTGCAGGTATTCTGAAATTTGCCGATAAAATTATTGATCTGACATCACTGAAGTCTGTTTAATTTTAGAAAGACTGAATTTAGTTTTTAGCTTTCTTTGTAATTCATCGATCACACTTAGTACACACGGTACAACTACGAGAGTCAGAATGGTTGAAGAAACAAGTCCCCCAATAACACAAATTGCCATTGGCGAACGCCCTTCACCTCCGACACCATGTCCGTATGCAATAGGCAGCATCCCAAAAATCATTGCAAAAGTCGTCATTAAAATAGGACGTAAGCGCAAAGGACCCGCTTCTAACAAGGCATCATTGACATTGTATCCTTGACGCATGCGTTGCAAAGTAAAGTCTATCAATAAGATTCCACTTTTCACTACAAGTCCAATTAACATGATTAAACCAATCATCGCATTCAGATTTAATTGCTTGCCAGTGATAAGCAAAAAGCCAAATGCACCAGAAAATGCTAAGGGAACACAAGTCATAATCACAAAAGGATAAACATAGCTTTCAAATTGAGCGCACAATGTCATAAAGACTAACAAAATTGAAAGCGCTACAGCAATAAGCATAGCTGAAATTGTTTCTCCCAAAAATTTTCCTTGACCATCAAATTCATAAATGAAACCCTCTGGATTAGTTGTTGTAGCTTCTTTTTTAATAAGATCGAGCGCTTTGCTTAAATCTTTTCCTGTATAATTGGCAAGAACAAAGGCAAAGGGAATACCACCTGAGTGAGTTATCTTTGAAGGAGAGTCCTTTAAATTAATATCAGTCAAAGCAGACAATGGAATTTGTGTGCCTTTATTATTTTGCACGTATAGACCTGAAATATCTTCTACTTTCTGTGAATCTTTTGGATTGATTTTTATTTTGACATCATTACGATTGCCAAGTTCATCTTGCATTTCACCAAGCTTCATCCCTTCTTTATTAAACAAAATATTAATTGTCTGTCCAATATCATTCGCATTTATGCCTAAATCAGCAGAACGCACGGCATCTGGTTTTATCGATATTTGTTTATAAAAAGGCGGAGGATCAACAAATGTATCAACTGCACCTGGTACTTTCTTTTCAATAAATTCTTTCATATGATCCGACCATTTTTGCAATTTTTCAGGATCATTTCCAATTAATTTTAATTGAATGAGCTGAGCTCTTCCTCCGATACCTGGCATATCAACCTGAATAAGAGTTCCCATTTCAGAGAAGGTTTTATTTAAGTCTGCTCTTAATCTTTCTATAAGTTCTTCTACCCCATAATTTCTCTCATCCCTATCCACCAATAGAACTGTCAAATTTGCTTTATAAGAGGGTTTGTCCATTTCGCTCCCGATTGTGAGTAAAACATCTTTTACCCCTGCATAAGCACGTATCTGCTCACTCATTTTTATTGCTTTTTCTTTTGTATAACTTAAAGGAGTATTTGGTGAAAATTGATAAACGACACTCAATTCACTTAAATCATCCGCAGGAAGAAAAGCTTTTGGAACAAAGTAAAGCATAATAAAACTTAAAATCAGAACGAAAATTCCGGATAAAATTGTTAATAGCTTCCGCTTAAAACTAAATAAACAAAAGGATAATACTTTTCTATAAAAACTTTCAGTCGCTTTAAAATAAATTTCGAATTTTGCGCTGATTGGTCGTTTTTTTGGATCAAAATCATGTGAATTATTTAATATTTTACTTGACATCATTGGAGTTAATGTAAAAGCAATAAAAAGGGAAATAAGAACTGCTATAGACACTGTAATGCCAAAGGGAAAGAAAAATTTACCGACAATTCCGTCCATAAACGCAACAGGAATAAACACTGCACAAACGGACAGAGAAATAGCGATTGCAGCTAGACCTATTTCCGCGGTTCCATCTTTTGCTGCTTGTAATGCAGATTTACCCATATTTAAATGGCGATTTATATTTTCTATAACCACAATTGCATCATCGACTAAAAGTCCAATTGATAATGTGAGGCCTAAAAGAGTCATGCTATTGATAGAAAAATCAAATATTGAAAATGCGGCAAATGTTCCAATGATCGCGGTTGGCAATGCCAAAGCACTTATAATTGTGGAGCGCCAATCTCTTAAAAAGATATAAATAATACATATTGCAAGGAAAGCTCCTATTACCATATCTGTAAAAACGGAATTCATTGATTGTTTTATATAAACAGAACTATCTTTTATCATTTTTAAAGAAACACCAGGAGGTAATGTTTTATTAATTATATTGATTTTTTCTTTTATTTCACGAGCACTTTTAACAATATTCCCACCTGCTTGTTTATTTACGAGCATTATTATTGTTGAATTATTATTGTATTGTCCATAAGTGCTTTCATATGCTAAACCATCAGTCACTTCTGCCACATCGCTGACTCGAATCATATTTCCACTTTGACTTGAAACAGGTATGGCAATTCGGGCTATTTGCTCAACAGAGTAAGGAACTCCAGTGGTTTTTATCTGAATTTGATTGGAATTGCTTTCGAGGGAACCCCCTTGCATTTCAATTATTTGACTTTGAATAGAATTTGCGACGAGTGTTGGACTTAAACCTATACTTTGCAATTTAGATTTATTTAGAAGAACTTGAATTTCTCTTTCACGATCCCCAATCACATTGACTTGGCCAATGCCATTTATTTGCTGAAAACTCGTAACCAATTTTTCATTTGCTAAGGTCGACAGAGCTCCAAATGGATATTTACCATCACTTTCTAGCACCAATGTTGCAATCGGCATTTCACCAATTTGTAGTCTTCTTATCTGTGGAGCACGTGCTCCTGATGAGCTAGGATAAATTGGATCCCCTTGAATAATAGCGACTTGATTGAGCACATTTTGCATTGCAGTTGAAGTTTCAACCCCCAATTTAAATTGCAAAACAACAAGCGCAGAATTCGGCGAAGCTGTGCCCATTATGCTGTCAAGGCCTTCAATTCCATTTAAATTCTGTTCCATGACCTTTAGAAGTTTTTCTTCAACTAAAGTCGCATCTGCACCAGGCCATACAGAACTCACAATGATGATTGGAAAATCGACATTAGGATTATTTTCCACTGGCAGTTTCAAAAGCGCAAACAATCCAAAAACGATAAATAAAAGATTCAAAATCGTAGCAAATACTGGTCTTTTTATTGCTAAATTAGATAAAAACATTAGAATTCCGCCTCTACAAATTGTCCAGGAACAAGATTAATATCGCTTGTCATTAACTTTCCACGAACTTCAAACATTCTTGTTTCTTTCGAAATCAAGTCGACAATTTTTGTTATTTTTAACTTAGAACTGACATCTATCGATGGAACATTGATATCAATATTCATACCAATTTTAACTTTCGAAATTTGCGCTTCATTAATTAATAAAGATATTTCAACATCTTTATCTTCAAATGCACTAAAAACAGCAACACCTTCCGAGATAAATTCCCCAATGTCTTTAAATTTTCCAGAAATTTTCCCATCGTAGGGTGCAACGAGACGAGTGTCATTATAAGCTTTTTCAGCAATAGTTAAATTTGTTTCTGCTTGCGCAAGCTGAATTTGTGAAGATGAATAAATATCTTGAGCTTGTTCCAATGCATAGGGAGTTGTTGCATTTTTCTTTATTAACTCTGTAGTTCTATCTAAATCTCTTTTTGCTTGCTCAAATTTTACCTTTGCTAATTGTAAATTTTGCTGTTGCAACTTTTTTTGTAAGACTGGATTTCGATCGTCAAGTATTGCAATAATTTGTCCCTTTTTAACTTTATCACCCACATTGACAAATTGTTGCGAAATAAATCCACGTGTTTGAAAACTTAAATTTCCTTGTTTTAAAGATAAAACATTTCCATTGACTCGAAATCCAAGATCGCTATTCTCTTTACGTATAGAAACATTTTTTATAGATTCATCCAATTTTTTATTGTCATTTTCATATATAATTTCGCTTTTATTCAAAACCAATTCTTTGTTTTCTTCTAGATATACATTTTTATTATTTGCATTGTTTGAACTTTCTACTTTAAGGCTATTTTGTTCTAAATTAACTTGAGGCATTGTCCCGGAAGGAGGCAATTGTGCTTTATCATTTTTATTTTTTGAGGTGCAGGAAATTAAATAAAACAGTGATAATGAAATAAATAAATATTGAATCAACTTTTTCTTCATTATTAAACTCCCATATAACATATCTTTAAATAAAATATTCGTAGTAAAATCTTCAGAAGAAATAACACAAAGGTTTTCTTTTGTCTTGCTTTTAAAATAATTTTTATAATTTATTTGCTTAAAATTTATGCGATATACCCTAGCGAAATGGCCTTAATACTGTTTTATCTTTATTTTCCTGCTCAACCACAGGCTCTAAAAAAACCTTATCTTTATTCTCATCACCTTTAACTTGGCCTGCAAAAGTTTTATCATTTGGCAATAAAACATCTTTCCATACTTTTGATTGTGCGCTGAGTTGTGAATTATTATTTCCAAATATATATATTTTATCTAGAATGGCTCTTTTTTGCGCATCTAAATTTCCTTTCCAAGACCCTTCTAATAAAGCAAGTATGCTTTCTGATTTCCATCTCGCTTGTTTGCTTTGTTGCTTTATTTTTCTTGCTAATGAATCATCTTTTTCAGATAGTATTCTGCCATACCAATAATAATTTCTAAGTATGATAGAAACATAGCTACGTGTTTCACGAAATGGCATAAAGTCACTAAAAAGCATCATGTTGTCATTGGAGACGCGATCACGCCATTTATCTAAATTCGATGCGCCCGCATTATAAGCGGCCAAAACATATTCTATCCGCCCATCATACCTTTTTAAAAGTTTACTTAAGTATAAAATACCGACTTCAAGATTGGTCAAAGGATCATACAACTGAGTTGCACTGACTCTTCGTTTAATACTTTTTGCAGTTGATGGAAGTATTTGCATGAGTCCTCGCGCATTTGCACTCGATCGCGCATAGGGATCAAATGCACTCTCTTGGCGAATGACTGATAATACAAATATAGGATCTATATCCATTGATTTATCTGAGATTTCGTGAAGATATGGTTTAGGGAAAAATATACGTAATAGATTTTTACTCACTTTAAATGTTTTCTCATTTTTGCCATATCGTCCAAGCATAGCGATTGAGTAGCGATAGTTATAAACTGAATTTTGCGCTATCGCCCAATAAAGTAACATTTTAGAATTGCCCACGGAGGTTGTCCTAGCAACGTACCCAGCCCACTCAGTTGCTGCTGAAATATTCTTGCGAGCACGAAATAAATCAAAAATAAATGCTTCCAGGTTATTATCATTCCATGCAAGTGATTCTCTACTTTGCAGTAAAATTTCATCGTCCGGCACTAAATTTTCCATAGGATCAATACCCATTTGCTGAGAAGATATAATTGCTGCTAAAGAAATTGGAAAATCTTTAACCAGTTTTTGCCAGTAAGGGTTTTTTGCAGGATCTGAATTTTTATTATTTTTTTGATATATTGCCCCAAGCCAAAAAAGACTTCTTGAACTTTCTTGAGGTTCTTTTTCAAGTAATACTTTTTCTAGCGCTTGAGATGCAGAGTTAGGAAATCCAGAAATTAAGCGGAATAATCCTACTCTTAAATGTACTTTTTCACTTCCTTCTAAATTTGGTAAAAGACATTTTTGTACTTTAGAATATAATTTTTCTATACTTGAATAAGCATAATGATTTGGTAAAAATGACTCTAAGCGTAAAATCACAGCCGAGGTTGGACCTGCAAAATCACAATCTGAAGAATATTCTAATGCTTTTGTTGAGAGTGTTACAGCCTGTCTTAGATTATCTGGATCAATTTGTAAAAATGAATCGCTAAAACTCATTCCTCTAAAATTTTCCCATTCATGTCTTTGTTTACTTGTTAATCTTTTTGTAATAGTAGTTGCAGAGTATGAATTCCTTTGTAGCGAATTAAGTTCTTCATTATTTTTTCGTTCAAGCCACCATGCTACACATGCTAATGAGTGTTCATTTAATGGAAATTCTTTTTTAAAACTTCCAATAAGAGCTTCACAGTTTTTGGATATTTGAGTTTTCTCTTTTTGAGATATAATTTTTAGAACCCAATCAGATAAGATACGTGCATTTTCATTATATAATTTTAAATTTTTAAAGTTTGCTTCTTCAATAAGTTGACTTTCTGTAGGAGGATCATAAGAATTTAAATTGGATAAATAGATATCACTCGTATTGCGCTCAATCCTTGATTGCATCTGTTTTTGATCCGGTAAGGTGAGCTCTAAATTTTCTGTTAATATTTCATTGCTAGAGCAACTTGATAAGAAAATATAGGGAATAAGTAAACAGAATGCTCTAAAATAAAATTCTACTTTTTCCCGTAAGAATTTGAGCATTCGCAAAAACCCCCTTCACTTTAAGATAATATATCGTCAATAATTATTATGACTTGAGACGATTCACAAAGCAAAGGGCAAAAATGAATAAAATTATATTTAGACTGGATCCCTAAGTACAGGACAAGTCATACAGCGCGGCCCTCCTCCTCCACGGGATAGTTCACTGCCTTCCACTGTCACAACCAAAGGAGACTCGCTACTCAAAAGTGCGGGATGTTTAATAGCATCTTTTGCAGAAACAATTTTAAAGCCTGCGGATTCACAAGCCTGAAGAGTGTGCTCATGCATATAACTAATGACTTTTCCAGGAGCAAAAGAAAAGAGATTTGCACCACTGTTCCACTGTTCCCGCTGCTGATGCAAGGGATTGTCGCCACCGCAAGGGATGGGATCCATGCGCACGCCAACACTGCGTAAACCTAAAATAAGGTCTTCCACATCCTTAAATTTTTTGTCTCCATCGGATTTAACCCGTATACGTACGACTCGCGCTCTTTCTCTTCCTAAGACATAAGGGGAATAGACAACAGCTTGCTCTTTATTTGCTACAGTAAAGATCATATCTAAATGGATTGTGCTTCTTTCCTGCGGTAAAATAACACATAAAATATTAAATGGCTCAGTTTTACCCTCTTGTGTGCGAGCACTTAAAATTGAGTCAACCAAAGCATCAACTGCTTTGGTCGTTGTTCTTTCACTTATCCCCACTAAAAGTAAGTCTTCATTTATTACAATTATATCCCCGCCTTCAATAGTAAATTTGGGATCATTATTTTTATAGCAAGCATCAAGTAATAAACCATGCCCCGTCAAGTCAGGATGATATTCGTAGATTGCACGCATAATTAAAGATTCAGTAAAGCGGACAGAACTTGCCATTCTAGATGAAATCACTCGAGTTCCCACAACCATACTTGTATCACGCATAAAATACATATTTGGTAAGGGAACAAGAGAAAATGTTTTTGATGAAAGCCATGATTCAAGGGAATTTCTTTTTAAAGATACACCTGTTATAAGAGTTTTTGCCAATTCATCGGAAGGCATTTCACTCAGCTCAAATTTTAATTCAGGACAACCTTGATAATATAAAACTTGGTCAAGCAATTCGTTGCGAGCTTGTTGTAAATCTAGAATTTCCTCTAAACATGTTGAAACTTCAAAAACTTCGCTCACTAAAGATAAAACGGATTTTAATTGTGCATGCCCTGCAACAATATTTTTGTAATAAATAATATCATTATATAATAATTCAGAAGCACTTTTAGGAGTCATTGACTCAACTTCTTGCCCCGGACTGTGCAAAAATACTTTGCGTAACTTTCCTATTTCAGAATGCACACCAATTTTACTTTGAATTTTCTTAATATTTTCAGCTTTCTTATCTTCAGACAAAGAATCCCAAAAGCGAAAATGACTGCCTTTATTCAAATCTAACTCCTCTTTCACTGTTAAACTCCTTGACCAATGCAAAGCTAAATGACAAAAATACCAATTCACAGTTACCACGGATCATATAGATCTGATCAAGAGCCATTTTAAATATTAGAGGAGAATGACAATGTCGTTGAAAAAAAATGTTGCCGTTTTTGGAGCAGGCAAAATTGGAAAATTGGTAGTTCACATGCTCTCACAATCCGACGATTATCACGTCACAGTCATAGACTCCAATAAAAATGCTGCTCAGATTGCAGCGACATCTCCTACAAGTGGAAAAATACTAAGAAATGTCGATTATGACACAGCAGATTTCATGTCACAAAGAGACATTGAACGTGTCCTAACTGGTAAGGATTATATCTTAAGCTGCGCACCTTTTTATTGCAATATTGGTATCGCAGAAGTCGCTAAAAAATTGAAAGTTCATTATTTAGATCTCA
The DNA here is from genome assembly GCF_004295685.1 of Fluviispira sanaruensis. Lineage (NCBI taxonomy): Bacteria > Pseudomonadati > Bdellovibrionota > Oligoflexia > Silvanigrellales > Silvanigrellaceae > Fluviispira > Fluviispira sanaruensis. The sequence goes on along the minus strand of NZ_AP019368.1, from coordinate 705,608 downwards.
CCGAAGATGTGAAAACCACTGCAGCTATAAAAGAACTCGCAAAAGAAGCCAAGAGTGCATTTATTCCACAATGTGGATTGGCTCCTGGGTTTATCACAATTGTAACAAATCACTTAGCAAATCAATTTGATAAAGTAAACACAGTTAAAATGAGAGTGGGAGCTTTACCAATGTATCCGCACAATAGATTAAAATATAATTTAACTTGGAGCACGGAAGGTCTTATCAATGAGTATTGTAATCCTTGTGAAATCATTTCAGATAGCAAATTAGAAGACGTTCCAGCTCTTGAAGGATTAGAATACTTAAGTATTGATGGAGAAGAATATGAGGCATTTAATACATCTGGAGGACTTGGTACTTTGGCAGAGAGTTTAGCGGGTAAAGTAACACACATGGATTATAAATCTATTCGTTACCCAGGCCATCGTGATATCCTTTGCACTCTCCTTCATGACTTAAAGTTTATTGATGATAGAGAAGGTTTAAAAAAAGTTTTTGAACGTTCTTTGCCACACACTTCTCAAGACGTAGTTATTATTTTTGTTACAGTAACAGGAGAAAAAGAAGGGCGATTCACACAACAAAGTTACGCTAAGAAAATTTATCATGCAGAAATTGGTGGGGAACATTGGGGGGCAATTCAAATAACGACTGCGGCAGGCATTTGTTCTGTCCTCGATATTCATGCGACAGCCCAACTTCCCGCGCATGGATTCATCCGTCAAGAAGATATTTCTTATAACAAGTGTATAGGCAATCGCTTTGGAAAGTATTACTCTTAAATGAACAACTTCTCTTTGAGATGTTGTCATATCACAAGGAGAAGTTAGAATGTTTCCCGAAAATTTGGATGATATTCCTGTTCATGAAAAGATATTTTGCAATCGCTCTTTAAATATGAAATCAATAAAAGCCGTTGGGTTTGACATGGATTATACCCTTGCGCTTTATAAACCCGAAACATTTGAAAAACTCGCATATGAAGAAACCTTAAAAAAACTTGTTGAGATGGGTTATCCGAAAGAAATTTCAAACTGGCAATTTGATCATACATATATGATTCGTGGTCTTGTAATTGATAAAATACGTGGCAATATTTTAAAAATGGATAGACATCGTTACGTTAAAGTCGCTTATCATGGTTTTCGCGAATTAACGCGAGATGAAAGGCGCAAACTCTATGATGTCGAAAACGTGATTATTTATGAGGAACCAAATTTTGCCTTGATCGACACGTTATTTTCACTTGCCGAGGCCTTTTTATTTGCCCAACTCGTTGACTATAAGGATAAAAATACAAAATTACAAAGCAAAAGTTTTCTTGATTTTTATAATGATGTTAGAAAATGTATTGATTTATGCCACCGAGATGGAAGTATAAAACACCGTGTCGCAGAAAATCCTGGAAAATATATTATTCTAGATAAATATTTATCTTCAATTTTAAAAGATTTGCGAGAATCAGGACGAAAAGTTTTTATAGTCACTAATAGCCTTTGGGATTATACAAATATTGTCATGAATTATTTATTAGGCAATCATAAAAAAGAATTGAATCACAGCTGGACAAACTATTTTGATGTCATCATAACTGGAGCGCATAAACCAGCATTTTTCATGGCAAAAAATCCTCTTTATGAAGTTGAGTTGAAGTCGGGTCACCTTATAAATACGGATCTTATTCATTTTAAAAAAAATAATAAGGAATATCCTACAGTATATCAAGGAGGGCATTTTAAATTGCTTTATGATATATTAGGCACTAAAACAGGTTCAGAAATTCTTTATGTTGGGGATCATATTTATGGAGATATATTGAGAAGTAAAAAAGAAATCGGCTGGAGAACTATGCTTGTAATTGAAGAACTTGAAAAAGAAATCATTGCTTCACATTCTTTGAAAGATCAATATAAACTTTGTGATATTTTGAACTCTAAAAAAGTTCATTTAGAAGCAGAGTTTGAGCGTTTGCAATTATTAGAAAACTCACAAAAAAAATCGAAAAATAAAAATGTTGAAGATGCAGATAGAAATGTCAAAAAAGCTGGATATGATTTACTTAAGCTTAGAGAACTCGAGAAAAAAGAAATTAGAAATTATCACTTAAAATTGCACCCTATTTGGGGAGAATTGATGAAGACAGGGCGGCAAAATTCACGCTTTGCCGCCCAAGTAGAAAACTATGCCTGTCTTTATACAAGTAAATTAAGTAATTTAAGGCACTATGGCTCACATAAAAACTTCAGAGCCGTTCGTGACTTTATGCCACATGATTTAAATGAATAAGCTTAGAATTATTTACAAAGCATATCCATTAAGTTTATTAATCCACGCGCTTCTTGTGATTGATTTACAGCTTTGTTACCCCTATAATTTACTGAGCTTGAAAGTTCAACAGATGCATTAGTCAAAACATTATAGGCCTTATAAATTGTCACTGGTGCGTCCACAGGAGCAGGCGATTCTTCAATCCGCCCCATACTCGCTGCGTATATTACTTTTTTAAGATCACCCGACAAAACATATTGCCGAGTTTGTTCTGCACCAATAAATTCTGCTTCTTGTTTTAATACTATTTTATTACTATATATTTCACAATTTAAACTCGTTCTATAACCAGGAGCAACATAACCTGAGTGATACGTTTTTGTTAATAAAGGTACTTCTGTAATTGCAAAAGCAGAAGAAGAAATTAAAGCTGATATTAAAAAAATTGATTTCATAAGTCCTCCAATATTATTGTTCACATTTTTTCCATTTTAATGCATACGTGGTTTTTACTGTTCCGTCAATAGAATCTGTAGTTAACTGTGCAAATCCACTAGGATTATTTGAACTAACCTGAGCGAGTAAAGAACTATTAATATTTAATGCACGTTTTTCTCCACAGGGTGACCATACAAGATCATTGATTCCTAAAGTGTCACTGATGGTATAATCCCCTTGTGCTGGACCAGTGAACATTGTGAAAAGCCTTCCTTGCTGTAAGCTTCCTTGAAAATAATACAAAGATTGTTGCTTAGCAGTAGCGCCTGCACTCAATGAATAAAATCCTCGATAGTCCAAACGTACTAAAGAGTATGACCAGCCTTGAGGGAAATCAAAGTTAACTAATATTTGACAATTTTTACGTGAAGTGCTGTTAGATCCTAGAGCTTCAACAACATATTCATCGAAAATCATTGTAAATGAGCCTAAATCTGGAGAAACTGCAGCACGGGCTGTTCCTGCTGGACAACCTGTTCCACCGTATGATGGATTTGCCTGACCATTTACACTCGGTGGAATTGTCACATATGGGGGAAGGTCAGCAGATGCATTCATAGCAAAGGATATTCCGAAAACACCAATAATAAATTTACGTAAAAATTTCATAAAATTCTCCATAATATTTCATTTGCACACAATGCACAAATTTTGGCACGAAAATTTAGAATCTATTAATTTAATTTTTATTATCAGCTAAGGTAGCGGTTAGCAAGAAAAATCCCGGAAGTTTTTATTTTTACAAGAAAAATTTATTCGATATTAATAATCTCTGCTTAATTAATAATTTATAAATTTTTATTTTATTTTCAATTAATTCATCATATTTTTTAAGAATATTTGCGATTTTATTTTGTACATCCAATTCTGGAATAAAAATTCTTATGTTTGATAATTCTCTCTTATTAATTAAAGGGATCGCACTCTCTTGGGAAATTTTAGATAAATCCAAAGTCAGTAATATCTGATACAAATACTCAGAATTGCATTCTTTTTCATTAGCTGTTAAACACAGTAAATTATTATCTATCACACTCTCTCTGGATAAAATTCCCCTTTTATTCAGCAAGGCGCTCGCGCCGACTTTAGGCAAAATAATTGAGTTTTTATAAAATAATTTCCCATTAATTTTTTTTATATCTTTTCTATTAAGTGATAATTTTGTCTTAATAATATACTTTTCATTTCCTGGAATATTAAGGTCATTTATTTTAATAAATGGAATTTCCGCCTTAACTTTGTACTTAAAATTACCTTCAAACTTTGTTCCAATATTTACAATACAAACTTCTTCCAATAGTTTTTGCTTAAATATTATTTTATTATTATCTACATTAGATTCAGTAAGATGCTGCAAAGTCATTCTTTTATATTTATTTAAATATTCGATCAATTTTTTATATTGATTAACAGCATTATCCCATAGATAAATCAATTCTAAAAACTCTTTTTGTTTATCAAGAGTGGGTATAGGAAGCATGATATTCTTTATATCTTTCACGGTTATTTGATTTTGTGCACTCCCATAAGATATTTTTTTAATTTGATTTTTTACAAAATCAGAGTTTAAAACTTTGTATAAAAAGTCAGTTATTATATTAGGATTTTCATTTCTAATTATGACCATACTAGAATTGATACGAACAGCATCATATGAAAGTTTATCAACAAATAACGCCAAATTACCTACAGTTCCTCGGGTTGTTAATACAATATCATTATTTTTAACAATCCCTTTTAAAAGTTTAGTATGCTTTTCGAAAGTTATGAATTTTATATCGCTAAAGACAAAACCTTCACTTGAAATATTTTTTGCATTTAAAAAAACGCAATATCCATTTTTTAGAATTTCATTGCTTTTTGGGTATTCAGCTCCCCGATCCCCATCTATAATTTTTATATCTAAATCACTTAAACTTTTTAGCGAGTAGGTCTGGTTAGTCATTATAAAGATTCATATATTAAAACCTAATTCTTGTAATTTTTTATTTAGTCCTGCATGCGACACAGAAATTTCTTTTTCAAGACGATTGATTTCAGCTTGTATTGTCAAAATATCGTATTCCTCAATAATATCATTTTTCTCCACATACCTTGAAATGCTTAAATTAAAATCATTATCAATAATTTCGCTCAGATTTGCTGCATAAGCATAACCTTTAACTGATTTTCTTGCTTTATATGTCGTTACGATATTCTGAATATCCTGTACCCTTAAGAAATTTTGAGACTTTTCCCCAGAAAAATCTTTATTTGCATCAATAAAAAAGACTGTATTATTTTTTTTTGCTTTCTTAAAAATTAAAATCACTGCTGGGATTAAAGTTCCATAAAATAAATTTGCAGGCAAACCGATAACAGCATCCAATAAATTTTCTTCAATAAGTGCCTGGCGAATTTTTTTCTCACTCGAACCTCTAAAGAGAACGCCATGCGAAGCAACCATTGCTATGCGGCCTGTGATATCCTTCATAGATTCAATCATATGTGAAATAAAGGCATAATCCCCTTTTGATTTCGGTGGAATCCCCCTGTGAAAGCGATTGTATATATCGTTTGCCGCAGATTCCTCCCCCCATTTTTCGAGAGAGAAAGGAGGGTTTGCAACTAAAACATCAAACTTCATCACCTTATATTTTTCAATTAATTTAGGATTGCGAATACTATCGCACCACTCAATACGTGCATGATCTATATTATGTAAAAACATATTCATTTTTGCTAATGCATATGTTTGTCCATTTATTTCTTGCCCAAATATTTTAAAATCAGTAAACCCTTTTTTCACCAGACCATTTGCACACTTTATAAGCAATGCGCCTGATCCACAGGTTGGATCACATATTGTTTCACCTGCCTTAAGTTCAATCAATTGCGAAATGAGTTCTGAAACCTCTGAGGGAGTATAAAATTCACCCGCTTTTTGCCCGCCACCTGCTGCAAATTTATGAATCAAATACTCGTAAGCATTCCCGATAATATCATCGTTGCCAATAAGACAATTTCTTAAATTCAACTTTGGACTATTAAAGTCTTCTAATAAATTTTTTAAACGATTATTTCTTTCATTCAATTGCCCCAATAAAGCTTCTGAATCAAAATCTATGCTACGAAAAACTCCACTGAGTTTTTCTTTATTTTCTTCTTCAATTTTACGAAAAGATTCATTGATTATTTTACCAATATCTCTTGAATTTCTCTGTTTGTATAAATCTATAAAATGACATTTATTAGGTAAAATAAATCTATCTTCACTCTGGAGATTATTTTTATTATCACGTTGAAGAGATGTTTCACCTTTTATTTTTTCATATTTTACTTCCCAAGAATCAGAAATAAATTTAAGAAATAGCATTGGAAGTAAATAATTCATATATGTAGCGGAGTTTAATATTCCTCTAAATGTATCACATGCCTGCCACAAAATAGAATTGATTTCTTCTTGAGTCACAGTTTTTTTTTCAAGCATTCACACCTCAAGTATAATTTGATAATAAGTTATAGAACTTTTTATCAATTTAGCATGAAGCTTATTGACTAATTTCACATATTGCAAGATTTAATTGAGTTTGAATAAATGATAAATTCAATTTATAGTTGTTAATTTCGCACCTGTACTTTTTTGAAATGCAATCCATGCCAAATCAATCCCACCTCGAGCATTGGCTAAATTTGCTCTTGCACTCGTTTGGTCGTTGGATGAATTTATTAAATCTGTTGCTGTGACTTGCCCATTGTCAAATCGAGCTTTCATTTGATCATAAACATCTTGAGCATACTGAACAGAGACGACTGCAGATTCCAAAACCTGTACAGCATCTTTCAATTGCAAATATGAGCGAGTGATATCAATTTTTGCCTGGGAATTCAAATTTTCTAAATTATACCTAGCTTTTTGTTCTTGAGCTGCCACATTGCTTATTTGTGCTTGTCTCACCCCCCAATCCATTAACACCCAATTTAATTGCAAACCATATGAAAATGTATCTTGAATATCTTGCTTTTTATATGTTGTGTTACTGACTGTAACATCATCTATGAAAAAATTTCTTGTATAATTCATTATGAAATTCAGTGACGGAAGATAGGAAGACATGGTTTGATACTTGGAGAGTTTTTTAGCTTCTACGCTTTCTTGCGCTGCTTTTAAATCGAACCTAAGAGCAAATGCAGGAGTTAAGTCTGCTTTTAAATCTGGTATTTTTACCGATTTATTTTCAAAAACAGATTTGTCTCCACTTTGTAAAGAAATGTTTCTAAAATCTTTCACTCCGATCGCTTCTGCCAATGTTAACATAGCTATTTTATATGTTGTTTGTGCTTGAATTAAGGTCGATCGCGAATTCTCAAGATTTAATTTAAACTTTAATAAGTCTGCATTGGTTAATTTCCCGGCATTATATTGAGCTTCGGAGTCACGCAATTCTTTTTCTGATAACTTTAAAGAAGATTCCGCAGTCTTAAGCAATTGATCGGCTTTTTGTGCGTTGATAAAAGCGCTCGCACCGTTGTAACGCGCATCCACTCGACTTTGATTCTTGTTTTGCATAGCAGCTCTTGCTTGTGCTGCATTTGCTTGCACCGCAAGGAAAAGAGGAATCAAACCTACAAGCGGTTGTGTAACATTCAATGTCCCAGTCATGGATGTTGTATCCGGAAATCCGTACTGTGCACCCGTCGTTGTCCCAACAAGCTTATTTACTTGATTACTATTTTGTAAATAAGTACTACTCACACTTAAAGTGGGAAACATATTTCTTATAGATGCATTATATTGTGCTTCACTGGAGTTCTCGTCTTGCTCAGCCATTTTAGCCGCAAATGAATATTGTTCAGACATATCCATGGCGTTTTCCAGAGATAAAGTTGTCGTGGCAAGTGAATTAGATTGAATAAAGTTCTGATTTTGTGTTAGAAAATCTTCTGAAAATGAGGAGAAACTAATACCAATTGAAATTGTATAATACATTGAATAACGAATTGATCGAAATGATATAAGATTCATATTTGACCTTCCAAAAACTATTGAATAAGTAAAGACTTATTAACTCAAATTAGAAGGCCTTTCAAGTTTTAAAAAATATCTTTTTTTAACCTATAATTTTGTAAGAAAAAGAATAATTATATTTCAGAAATCTTATTTGCATTTTGCATTGTATCATCATGGGCTTTTACAGTTTTTTGCAATGCTTCATAACTTCTATGAGCAATTATCAAATTTGTAAGATTACGCATTGGATTAACATTGCTTCCTTCCAAATATCCTTGAGCAATATCACCTGATGGAGCTTTTAAATTTTCAGGAGCTCCATTGTGGATCCACAGATTTTCGCCAAGCCTCTCAAGTAATTTGGTATCCTCAAAAGAAACAATTTTTAATTTATCTATGAATTTTTTTCCCACATAAATTTCACCAGTGGGCAATATGCTTAACTCTTTTCCTCCAAGTCCAGAGATGGCCCCATTCTCTCCCTGCACTACGGCTCCATTTTTTGTAATCAAAATTCCATCATTGCTAATACTAAAACCGCCATCGCGGGTCAATCTTTCACCAAAAGGTGTCATCACTTCAAAAAAACCATCACCTTGAATCGCAATATCGGTTGAATTCGATGTTTTCCTCACAGGCCCTTGTGTATGTGCAGTTTTTATCTCACTTAAAGTAACATAATTCATCTCATTCCCTTTGAGAGGCCATAATTCTTGCATATTTATTTTGAATGGGGCTGGAGGATGTGGGAATGCATAACTGGGCCAGGGATTTGCCTCTTGTTCCTGAAATGAAATTTCATCTTCTTTAAAGGCTGTTGTATTAGTATTTGCTAAGTTATTAGAAATAATTTCCATAACTCTTTCTTGGAGAATTCCACCTGATAGAGGCGCATACACATTTTTTAGCATTTTTATTCCCTGTCATAAAATTAGCTTTTTTACACTTTAACACTTATTTTATGACCAAATTAAGCAAATATTACCTTATTCTATATTTTTTGATGAGAAAAAAATTTCACTTTTATGAGCAACTCCCCAAGTAACTAAAATTTCTCTTTTTGTCAGAGAAGTGATTCATGTTTTCTTTCAATCTAAATATCCATATTTCGAAATAAATATTTAAATTTTTTAAATAAAAATAATAATTTTTTATTGAATTTTATATATTAAAATATAGTATAAAAATTGTTTGAAAAATTTAACATTGGAAGGTTTTATATGAAGCTTAGTCATTTCCTAATTTCAATCCTGGCAACTGCTGCATTTGTTCCACAAAATAATTCCACTGCAACTGCTGCATTTTTTCCACAAAATAATTCCACTGCAGCTGAAGCTTATATTTACTGCAGCAATGATAATAACGATTGGGAGTGGCTTAATAATAGAAATATAACTGTTCCAGGTAAATGGCGCTTTTATCCAATGAATAATGCAAATTCTTTCGTAGTTTTTATCCTGACGGGTGGAGAAAATGCTTATATTTATCTTGCTGAAAAATGTGCGGAAGAATTTGGAAATACATATCCATATCCACAACCAGCTAGTGGCATCTTCAACAATTGGTTTGTCTTTGCCGCACAAAATGGAAAAATTTTCCCAGGATACAAAACCCTTTATTGACCATTACTTTAAATGGCCCCTTAAATTAAACACTCGTCTTCTATAAATTGCTGATAGTCAAAACTAAAAAGTATCATGCATTGCCAAAAGCAAAGCAAGAAAGAAAAATTCTAGCTCGTTATTCTTTGTATCTAGGGGATCCACTTCTTCAAAAAATCGCCATTCGAAGATTTTTAAGGAGGGGAGAACGTCAAATGTCACTAATATATTTAATCAAAGTCTCACGGAATGCAAAATAAATCCTACCAATGGCAACTTAAAAGACTGCAAGCAATATGATAAATTGAACCCACACCCATTTTACTCACTACGGGAAGGCAATCACCTTATTTTAAAATGGCAGGATTAATAATCGATTTGACTTTTTAAATATGCTTTTGGAGAACCAAATACAGCTAAATAATAAAAAATAGTTAATAAAGAAAAACCTAAAACGATCGCAGCAAAAGGAAGAAATGTTCCGTTTTCTATAAAACCCATCAATGCTGTTCCTAATGAAGCCGCTGTCAGTTGGGCAGAACCCAAAGATCCTGTCACTAACCCTGAATTCTTAGGGAACAGAGCGATCGCGTTTGCAGAAGAAAAGGGCATTAAAAATCCATTCCCAATGGTTATAACAAAAATAGGAATCATAAGTGCGGCCATATGCTGCCAAGAAAAATAATACATTAAAAGAAAAATAATTCCGCCGATGATATTTAAAATCAAGCCTAAAAATATAATTTGCATATTACTTAATTTAAAAGAAAGCCGCCGTCCTAATAGCGAAGCAAACATATATGGGAAGGAAGCGATACAAAAAGCATAACCTACGGCTGAAGGTGAATAACCAAACTTCTTCAATAGAAAAGGAGCACCCGCTAAAAAGGAAAAATATGTTGCATTAGAAGTCATCATAAATAAGGCAAAACCAACAAATTTTTTATTTTTAAGCATTGCTAAAAATGAAAGGATTTCAAAGGCTGATTTTTGTTTTTTTGCCATGGCTCTACTTTTAGGAAATATAGGTGAACATAGTAAGAATAAAATAATGAATCCGTATATACCTAGAACTAAAAATATTGCCCGCCAATCATATAATATTTCAATATAACCTCCGAGCACAGGAGCTATTGCAGGAGAAAAAGCTACGAGAGGTATTGTGATAGAAAGAATTCTACCCGTATCTTTTGCGCCAAATGCATCTGCAACCATCGCCTGTCCGATAGACATGCCAGCACATGCGCCGAGAGCTTGAAAACAGCGATATATTATGAGTTCATTGATAGTTGAAGAATAAAAACATCCCAAGGAAGCAAAAATAAAAATAAGAGAAAAAACAAATAAAACTCTTTTTCTTCCATATTTGTCCGAAAGTGATCCAGAAAATATTTGAAAAACAGCCATTGTTAATAAAAATAAACTCATAGTTAATTGAACATAGGCAGCATCTTTTTTAAAGTAATCTGCAATCGTTGGCAACGATGGTAAATAAATATCAGATGCAACAAAACCAATTGCGCATATAAATATTATGGCTGAAACAAAAAAAATAGTCCTTATTTTTCCCCAACTTTCACATTCTCTTTGCACTAAAATATCATGTTCCATAAATTAATATCCATATAATTTTGTTTAAAAAATAAAAGATAATGCGGTATATTATTTCTTAACTTTATAGTCAATAAAAATAAAGTCACCAGATTGAGAAACTTTTTCACATTCAAGTATGCTTTTTAAAATTGTTTCAGAACTTATCAATGCAGGAGCGTTTTTATTTCCAATAATTATTGGGCTTATAGTTATAAATAACTCATCAACAAGTTTTTGTTCCCAAAAAGCAGCATTCAACTCTCCACCACCTAATAAAGCAATCTTTTTATAATTTTTTTCTTTTAAATACTGAAGAAGTCCTATAATATTGCCTAAATAGCAATTAATAGTTGCAAAAGGAAATTGTTTCTCTTCAATTTTAAGAAATGGTTCATCGCTTTTATTGAATGAAGACACAAAAAAAATACTTTTAGGTATATTTTTTTGTTGCCAAAATTCATGAGAAAATGAAATTTCTCCGCTGCGTGTAAAAACTATCCACTCTGGTTCTGCTTGTTTTGGTGTTAAATTTGCAACTCTAAAAGCACCTTTTTCTGTAGATAATGTTCTTGCACCTAAAAAAACAGCATCACAAGTTGCTACTAATTTTCTCATACGCAAAAAATCTTCATTACAAACTAAACCACTTTGATTTCTATCTTCCGTAGACTCCAATTTATGAGCAGAAATCTTACCATCTACAGAAGCAGCCATGATATTTATTATAGTTAGATTCTCAGTATGGAACATAAATATTTATTAAACCTTTAATTCAGGCCAGAGAATATTTGCTCCCAAAGCCTTTGCTCTGATAGCAATAGGGTCATCCTCAAGCGCAGTTAGAATTTCAATGCCATTTCCAACAATTGCAATAGTATGTTCGAATTGTGCAGATGGTTTACCGTCCAAAGTTTTAGAAGTCCAGCCATCTTTCATCATTTTCATGCGCCAGTCCCCAGCATTGATCATAGGTTCAATGGTAAAAATCATGCCTCTGACAATTTTTAGGCCTGTTCCTGAGCGACCATAATGTGGAACCTGCAAATCGGGTTCATGAAATACTTTTCCAATTCCATGCCCAACAAAATCTCTTACCACTCCACATCCTTCTTTTTCAGCATAGCTTTGAATGGCCCAACCCACATCGCCCAATCGACTCCCATGTTTAGCGACTGCTATGCCGCGAGCCAGGCACTCTTCGGCAACATTTGTTACTTTAATACTCTCTTCCGAAATATGCTCACCAACAAAAAAAGTTCTTGAACAATCACCAAAGTATCCATCTAAAGTAACTGTGACATCAACGTTTATAATATCGCCTTCTTTTAAAACTTCAGTTTTACTTGGTATTCCATGACAAATAACATCATTAATACTTGTACAAACGGATTTAGGATATCCTTTATAGTTCAAAGGGCTTGGATAAGCACCATGAGAAATAATATACTCATGCACTGCTGTGTTTATTTCTTCTGTACTTACACCAGGCTTAATAACTGAACCAGCATGCTTAAGAGTATGGGCAGCAAGTCTGCCTGCTTCACGCATTTTTAAGATATCTTCTTGTGACTTTAATTTAGGCACTTTGTTTATTACTCCAAGTTTATTTTGAGAGAGTTTCAATTGTAGACTTAAGAGAAGTTAAATCTTGAGTTCCTAGGCAATTGACTGTCTCATAAGTTTTTTTAGTGAGTCCTTGTAAGACTTTTCCTGGGCCCACTTCTACCCAAATAGATTGTGGCGCAGCGTCTTGTAATATTGCTAAAGATTGTGTCCACAAAACAGCATTTGCTATTTGTTTTACAAGCGTTTCATGAGAATAAGACTGCGCAGTATGTAATTTTGCATCCACATTTGCAACGATTTTTCCAGAAAAAGCGCGCAATGGAATTTTAGACAGAAACACAGCCATTTCATTTGCTGCCGGTTGCATAAGAGAGGAATGAAAAGGCGCACTGACAGGGAGCTCTTTTGCTCTTCCTAATTTCCTTGCGGAAACCTCTTCGCATACTTTTGCCACTGCATTTTTATGTCCACTTAAAACGAGCTGCCCAGGGGAATTGAAATTAACAACTTCAACTTTGCAATCATTCGTAGAAACTTCTTTACAAATTGCAGGAATAAGTTCGCCAGAATTGCCCAAATAAGCTGCCATTGCTCCAACACCCACTGGAACAGCACGCTGCATCGCTTGACCTCTAAAGTGTACAGCACGCAAGGCGTCGGAAAAATCAAGGGCACCTAAAGAAACAAGAGCCGAATATTCACCTAAACTATGGCCAGCAACAAGAGTGGGATTGACTCCTGCCCTTTTTTGTAAAACACGCAATGTAGCTATACTAATTGCCAAAATAGCGGGTTGCGTGAATTCAGTTAAATTTAATTTCGCTTCAGGATCTTCAAAACACAGGCGTTCCATGTTAAAACCAAGTGAATCGGAAGCTTCTTGCAATGTCTCCTTAAACTCCTGAAATTGCTCTGAGATTTCTTTACCCATTCCAACGGTTTGGCTTCCTTGCCCTGGAAATACGAATACGATATCAGACATAATTCATTCTCCTTAATAAGTGCGTTGTCTTTGCACATGCTCTGAATACCAGAGTCTTTTAAATGTCTCCAGTGCGATTTCTGTTCAGCCTAGCAAAGCTCTAGCTGCAAAACCACTGCTAAGAGTATGCGTGAATTTACATTGACCTTTGCCTATTGCGAGAGTTATAGAATCACGTTTGTAGTTGATTTTTTGTGGAAAGGTTACAAAAATGTTTGACTTAGTCACCCAAGGATTTAAAGACGCATCTCTCAAGCTTAAGGGGCAAACCCGCTTGACTGATGAAAATATATCGCCAGCGCTTGATGCAATTAAAAGATCGCTTCTCGATGCTGATGTCGATCTTAAAGTAACTAAACAATTTCTCGAAAACGTCCGCGGAAAAGCCCTCGATGAAGTCGTTCAACTCAAGGCAAAGTCAGGTCAAAAGGTCTCAGCTGGAGATCATTTTATAAAGACTTGTCATGACGAACTCGTTGACTTTTTAGGCGGTAATCAAACAGAAATTATTAAAAACACCAAAGGGCCAACAGTTATATTGCTCGTTGGCCTACAGGGCGCAGGAAAAACGACCCATGCAGCGAAATTAGCTAAGCTATTAGCAGAGCGTCACAAAATGAGACCGCTGCTTGTTGCCGCCGATGTCTACCGCCCAGCAGCCCGCGATCAGTTGAAAATATTAGGGGATAAAATCAATGTCCCCGTCTTTTCCTTAGATACCAATGATGCGGTTGAAATTGCAGAAAAAGGAATTGAATTTGCCCGCAGCGAATGGCTAGATCTTGTCATTATCGATACCGCAGGACGCCTTGCAATCGATAACAATCTCATGACTGAACTCGAATCCATAAAAGCGAAAGTCAATCCGCAAAATATCCTTCTCGTGATTGACTCTATGATTGGACAAGATGCCGTACGCACAGCTTCATCGTTCGATCAACGCCTCAATTTATCGGGAGTTATTTTAACTAAATTAGATGGTGATACCCGCGGCGGAGCAGCTCTTTCTGTAAAGAAAGTCACCGGTAAAAACATCTTATTTGTCGGTACAGGCGAATCCCTCGAAAAACTCGAAGAGTTCCGTCCAGACGGTATGGCAGGCCGTATCCTAGGCATGGGCGATGTCGTCGGTTTGATGGACGATTTTGGCAAAGCTATTGACGTTGAAAAAGCCGAAAAAAGTGCAAATCGCATGATGGAAGGTCATTTCGACTTCAATGACTTTCTTGAAATGATAGGGACAATTGGAAAAATGGGTCCTATTAAAGACATAATTGCCAAAACCCCTCTTGCTGGACAAATTTCCGAGAAGGATATGGACAAAGTCAAAGATAAAGATCTGACTCGTAAAGGTGCAATTGTTCAATCGATGACTGTACAAGAACGTGAAACCCCAGATCTTCTCCTTATACAAAAATCACAATCAGCACGCGGTCGTATTGCCCGTATTGCCAAAGGCTCTGCGCACAGTGAAAAAGAAGTAAAAGATCTCGTCGATCAGTTCATGCAAATGCGACAAATGATGCAGATGATGAGCGGTATGGGGCTCGGTGGAGGGGGAATACTCTCTAAAATTCCAGGGCTTGGACAGCTAAATCAAATGGCAAATATGGCGAAAATGGCAAAGATGATGGGTGGCGGCGGTATGCCTGGTGGAGGCATGGGCGGATTGGCAAATATGTTTGGTGGCGGTGGCTCGCCTTCTATGCCCGGCGGAATGGGCGGTGGACTGAGCTCAGCCGATCTTGCGGAAATCAACCGGATGAAGAAAAGAAAAAAAGAAGAAAAATTAAAAAAACAAAAGAAACGTTAATTTTGCTTTGTTACTTTAAATAGGATCAATCATGTTTGGAATTAAAAATAAAATTACATTAGATACCTCCATAGCTAGCGGACCTGAAGCATTGTTTGCTAAATATATGCACAAACCGCAAGTCAATTATCCAAATGTTGGTGAAAAAAATGAGACCTATTTAAAGAAAGTATATATGCAAACTTGGGGTTGCCAAATGAATGTTGCCGATTCTGAGCGCATGCTTGGACTTCTTGGTACGTTAAATTATAGGCCAACTGAAAACCTAAATGATGCAGATTTTATTCTTTTAAATACTTGCCATATTCGTGAAAAAGCACGGCATAAAGTGGTCAGTCGTCTCGGCGAAATCAAACCTTTAAAAGAAGCGAATCCTAATATTATTATTGCTGTAGCAGGATGTGTGGCTCAAGCAGAGTCACAAGCCCTTGCCAAAGAAGTTCCTTATATTGATATGATCTTTGGTCCCGATCAAATTGAAGAATTGCCTCAATTAATTGAAAAAATAATTAAAAAAAACGATCTTGAATGCAAAACTGAAGAAACATATACAACACATAAGCACAAACCTTATGTGTTAACTAAATTTGATAATAAAGAGCAAGGCTATTCCATTCCAATCGATGTAATTCCTCCTTATTATGATGAAAACAAAAATGAAGTCACTCGTTACGTTAACATTATAAAAGGTTGTAATAACTTTTGTACATTCTGTGTTGTACCATATACGCGCGGGAGAGAAAAAAGCCGTCCTGAAAATGAAATTATAGATGAAATTAATTTCCTTGTTAAAAAAGGAGTTAAAGAAATTATTTTGCTAGGGCAAAATGTAAATTCTTACGGACTTGACCTTATTGGTGCTGCAGATGTTCATTCATCAAATGGAAAACTCCCATTTGCGGATTTATTACACACTGTCAGCAATATTCCTGAAGTAGAGCGTATTCGTTTTACAACTTCAAACCCACACGACTTTACTCCGCAGCTTGCCGATGCCTTTGCAAAATTACCTAAAGTAACAAATTCTTTTCACCTAGCTGTTCAATCAGGCAGTGATCGCATTCTTGACAGGATGAATCGCCAATATACCCGGGCCGAATATTTTGAACGCGTACAATGGATCCGCAATGTACGCCCTGAAATTGCTTTTAGCACAGATATTATTGTTGGTTTTCCCGGTGAAACAGATGAAGATTTTGCAAACACACTCAGTCTCGTAAAAGAAATGCAATATGCTTTTATTTATGCTTTTAAATACTCAATTCGTAAAGGGACTCCTGCCACACGCTTTAAAGATCAAGTTCCGGAAGATGTTAAGGACAGACGTCTGCAAATCTTACTTGATCTCCAAAAGAAAGAAACGGAAAGACAAAATCTTGGAGAAATTGGTAAAGTTCGAGATGTTCTCATTCTTTATAAAAATCGAAAAGATGAAAACACTTGGTATGGCCGCTCTAACGAAGGACGCTTGGTAAAAGTACATTCTCCGAGAAATATTATGGGATTGATTCTACCCGTGAAAATTACTGCTGCCAATCTCACCGCACTTGAAGGGCACTTGGCATAATTACAAAACTTTTAATAGAGTCAAAAAAAGATCATATCATCACAGGTATGATCTTTTTTTGTTTCTTATCTTCGCATTTGTGCAAGATTAAATTAAAATCATTTATAAGAAACATGATAGAAAGAAAATTTCGTATTAAATTTGAGTAGGATTTTCTTTATGATTCATTTCTCAATTTTAAAATTTACCACAATACTATATTTTTTAATACAAACGAACATATGTTATTCGACAGAGCTCAAAAAAGTAACTATCTGTTGGGAAGACGGCTTAAAACCTCCCTATCTAATGCTCAAGAATGGCAATTCTAAAGGGACAGATTCTATAACGGGCGTAGCAGTTGAGACAATCCAAAAAATTTTTAAGAAAAATAATATAAAAACCGAAAATGTTCTTCTTCCCTGGAAAAGGTGTCTGGCAGAAATACAAAATGGGAATATCGATGTCGTTCCCAATGCTTCAATCAATCCAGAGAGACAGGCGTATGCCTTTTTCACTGAAGAACCGCTTTATTCAACAAATATGGTTTTATTTTATGTAAAAAAACGTTTCAAGAAAAAACCTATTATTAATAAATTAGAGGATTTTAAAAATTATACTGTTGGAGGATATTTAGGTTTTAATTACAAATATTTTGAAAATAAAGTGATTATGGATTCAGGCTCCACAAATAGAGAATTATTATTTCAAAAACTGCAAATAGGCCGATTTGATTTTGCGATTGAGCAACTTGAAGTTGTAAATTTCATAGCAAGTAAAGGATTAATCAGTTTAAATGACCTTGCTTATATCCCAAACGTAGTTATGCCAAAACAAAATTATTTTGTAATGATCAGTAAAAAGACTGGAAATGCAAATTTGATAAAAAAAATCTTAGACACTGGTATTACTGAGTCACAAAAACACAATATCATTAATCAATTACTTAATAAGTTCAATAAAGATGCAAAAAATAAACCTTAAAATCAAAAAAGGATAAATGAGTAATGAAAAAAATAATATTTTATTCTATCTTTTTAATCTTTCATTTTAATCTTTTTGCGGACGTTATTAAAGTCACTGCAGTTGAGTATTGCCCTTATATTTGCATTCCAGAAAAAAACAAAGGTCTTAAGGGACTAAATAATGATGTTTTAATTGAAATATATAAAAAATTCGGCCATAAGTTGACATTTGAATACATGCCCTGGCAAAGAGCAGTGAATGAACTGGAACGAGGAAGTTATGATTTAACTCCAATCATAGAGGCTAACCAATATAGTAAAATCACTCTTTCAAATAATGTTTTTATAAAGTACAAAATAAGCTGCTTTACCCGAAAAAACACTCCGTGGAGTTTCAACGGACTAAAATCAATAGGGAATCTTCGACTCGGAGTTCAGAATGGCTTTGACTATTCCAGTATAAATCCTGAATTTGACAAATATATTAAAAACGAGACAGAGAAAAAAAGCGGTAAAGTATCTATTATTTCTGGCGAAGACGCTACTGAAAAAATTATTAAGATGATCTTAGCGGATAGATTAGATTTCATTTGTGACAACGAAGGCGTCATAATGCATTTTATCAAGAACAAAAAATTACAAAAAAATTTGAAACAAGCCGGAGTTTTAAATTTAGATATAAATTACGTTGGATTTTCAATGAAAAGTAAAAAAGCGGGAGAGTATAAAAAAATATTTGATGATAATATCATAGAATTTAAGAAGAGTGAAATTTATAAAAATCTATTAACCAAATATGGCATCGAGGATCCAGATATAAAAGATAAAAATTAAAAAGAAAAATTCTGAATTTCAGGAAAAATATTTAAACTTTTAAGCTCAGTAAATCTAGATTTTAGCTTTTCATTAAAAATATATATAAATCCACACCCTCCAAAGCTAAAATCCGGATGAAAAGAATTCAACTCGTCTTCTGTATAGCTTGATAAATCAATAACACAGGTTCTTTTTCCTCTATGTATAACTTTTTGAATATCAATCCCAATATTTCGTATTTGGCTAGATACATATAAAAGATTGTGTGAATGACAAAATTGTCGGATGAATTCTGGTTCCCCCAATTTTGCGCGCTCTATAAAAGTATTTTCAAAATCAAATGCAAATAGTTTTACCCACTTTTCAAAGCAAGTTGTTTCGCTATTTAAAAACAAAGCAACAGGAGTTAAGCACCCACGTCCATTCCAAACGCTGCAGTTTTGCGCAATCAAGTTAGGAGCGTGGAGTACAGTATTTACTACCAACGAGTTTTTAATATCTCCTTTGCCAATAAAGCTTGTTTTATAAGGATCAATTTGCTTTGAAATTGTTGTTAAGGTTTCTTCGCTACCAAAAGTTAAAACAAAATCATACTCGTTGAAAGTATGGGCAATTGATTTACCTTGATCGATATAAGTATAAACCTGAGCATAAAGATTGGCAATCAATCGTATGAGATCGTAAGTATATTTTAAAACAACTCCAGAATAATAATCATCTAAACGCAAGCTTGGTACCTTAATAACGATTGACTTCGCCCCACTTTCAGCTGCAATAAGATAAGGATAAACCCAAGCAATTGGAGTATTTGCTGCTGAAATAATAAGAATATCTTTATTCTTATAATTCTTGTCTGTGGGGATACCTTTTTCGATACTGGCAAGAGTCTGTTCTAAATCGTTGATGACAGTGCTATTCCATTCACACATTGTTAATTGGGATATTATTTCATGTAGAACGAACTGCTTATTTTTAAAGTTATTATTTTCTATCAAAAGTTTGTGAGATTTCTTTTCAAAATTGTAAATAGCTCTTAAGTTCAAACTACAACCTTTAAGAGTGGAGTCGGGACCACGACCTATTAGCTTGAATGCATTATGCGCAAAACAATAACCAATATCTTCGGTTATAATGGCTCCATAAGATTCATAATTAACAGAATCTATAAAAGCCAAAAATCCAGTTTCGTTTAATGGTAAAATTGATTTCTGCTCAATTGAAACTGCAAATGGTTGTAAAGTTTCATTGCATTGAAATGACCCATCATGAATTTTTTGACTCGACCAAGCCTGAGAGCCTAGCTCACACATGCCATATTCAGAAAAGATGTCTAGAGTCTCGGTTTTATAAAAACTCTTTAGAATGGCTAAGCCTTCTTCGAGAGTAAATGCCTGCGTTCTGCCTTTGGTTCCACCTGTATCTATGATCGATAGCTTAAGGCGGGAGAATTCAACTTGCATACGCTCTTTCAATTCAGAGTTTGACAGGTGAGCAAGCATAAAATGATGAAAAGAAGTGCCAAAAATAACGCATGCAGAGTGGGTTTGAATATCTTTTAAACATTTTACAATATTTTCTAAAGACTCCTCAAGATCACACCATAGGATATTGAGCCCTTTCCTTTCAAACATACTTATCATTGCAGAAAGAGAACTATTCGGCCAATCTTTTACAGATGGTACAAGAGATACAATCGGCGTGTTTTTATTTAAATTGTTTCGCTCTAAAAAAGACAAAAAACCTTCACAGGTATTTTGCTCATAATCAATCAATGCTTTATGTGAAAAGATATGTTGTGAAGGCTTATTGCCTGTACTCCCGCTCGAGTTAAATATTTTAAAATTATTTGAATTTTCATGCGAATATTGCTCATGTAAGATAAAATCTCTAAAACAGCGGATAGGCAAAAAAGAAACTTTTTCACCAGACTGCGGAAACTGAAGATCGACAAAAAAATGTTTTATTACAGGAATTTTCTGGATAAGGTTTTGTTTTTGTCTTTTTAAAACTTCAAGTTGAGCAGACACATTCACTGAGAATCCCCTTCATAATAAAAAATAGATAAATTAAATACATTATATATAAAAAAGAAGCAACATTTTTCAGATTTAATTCTGATTTATAAATATGTTTTATATAAAGCGACCAATATATAAGTAATTTATATTAAAATAAAACTTTGTTTATTATTAATACAATTCTGGACACATGGCAAATAATAATTTTAAATAGAGCAAGCGTCAAACTTGAATTTAAATATTGAAAGGAATTATAGCGATGCAGCTGCTTAAAAAGCTTTATATTCCCGTTTGCATGTTTCTGCCACTATCCCTTTTAGCAAAAGAGCAAACACAAATAAAAAAAATAGGGGAAATAAGAGCATCAAATACTGATAACTCGACCCCTGGAAACGGTATGATAAAAGTTTTTGGCATGCCTATGTCGTTTAATTGCTTTAAAAACAATAAAGATCCCAAAAATATAAAATTCGGAAATTTATCAGGACAAATTAATTTCTCAAGATCTGTTTCACTGAAAGATCTCTCTTCCGTACTTAATATTTCTGCTGGAGCTGAGATTTCTTACGCATCGTTTTCAGCAACTGCAAATGCAAGTTATTTAAAAGATGTTACTGACTCACGTTACACAGACAATTTTACATTTATTCAAACTTACTCCGCAGATGCAAATTATGATCTACCCGATGACTACGGTACCGATCTATTAAATCAGACTGCTGCAAAAGCGCTTGCGCAACAAAAATTTATTGAAATATGTGGAGATTCATTTATAATAAATAGTAAGGCTGGCGCTAGTTTAATCACAACTGTAACGCTAAATTTCAATTCTGCTCAAGATAAAACAGAGTTTGATACAAATTTTAAGGCAAGTATATCTGGAATTGCAAGCATAACTCAAGCATTTAAGAGTGCCGTTTCCCAAAAAGGAATATCCGCAACCTTAACTGTGAGAGCCATACAAAATGGCGGCGACCCAAGAAAGCTTGCACATATATTTGGTAAGCCTAGTGAAGCAGGATATCCCATTAACAATTGCAGCAAAGACAATATTCAAGCCTGCAATCAAATCATCGATAGTATTATTTCTTATGCACAGGGAGACTTCCAGAGCGGAATCGATATCAACAATCAAAACAGTTTATATTATTTTAACCCAGCTATCGAAAAGTATTCTTCCTACGGGATAAATGATGGGACAAAACCTTTAACTCCTGAAACAAAAAACGCCATTGATTATCTTAATAATCAATATCATCAGGACTTAGAAAATAAAATCTATTTAACCAAATTTTATGAAAATGTAATTTCTGACAAACAATTACAAATTTTTGTTCCTATGTCGCTCAGAGGAGATATAAAAACTTTAATTTCAAAATATGAAAAACTGATGGATTACAGTACAAAAAGCTTAAGTAATTGCTTTAATGGAGATGCTAATGAAAAATGCCTCTCTTTTGTTGAAGGAGTGAAAATAGCTCACCAGAATTTTGCAAACGAAGGAAATCTAAGAAAAGTTTATTCAATTAAAAGCATAATTCAAGCAGAAAATATGGGGAATGATAAATTCTTATTTATCCCAGCAAGCATATATAACACTGTTCCAACTCAACCCTATGACTTTGGTTTTGATCCTGCCAAAGAAAAAATTTCAGGGGAATATTTTGTTAAAAGCGCAATTTTAAATGCTCTTTGCACTATAAATTTCAATCCAAATATTCCCGGTTTTTTAAGTGCACTTGATAATAAATACCAGGTTGAACCAAAACCAACTCAAATTATTTGTAATCAACAAAGTTTTCAATCTATAGCCCTTAGTAAAGAGTTAAATATGATTGGTCGCGTATTTAATTTTAATTATTTTCATCCTAATCTATGTGCCTTTGATGATCCGATATCAAGGCACTGGATAAAGAGCATAAATATGTTCAATAATTTTGAACATAATCCAATATAAATAAAAACTTAATTAAAGTTTAATATATAATTTAACAACAATAACATCTAAAAATAAAGCGCGGAAGAGCCGCTTCCATCTAAATTAATTGCATTCTCGCAGCCTTTTTGGTGTAATATTTCTGCCCAAGTCTGAATGGAAGCACCATGTTTTCCTTTTCTGTCACATCTCTTTCACCCAATGTCACAAATAGAATATTACAATTTTTAAGTTGGCACATAGCGCTGCGTGCAAATTTTTGCACAAAGAAATATTTATTTGGAAAAGAACTTAATATTTTTCAATAATATTCCACCCCACCGCACTGTGCCAAGATGTATTCGTACCATACCAAGTATTGTTTATTTTTAAAGTTTTTTTGGGCAATGCATAATATGAAAATCTATTTGAATTTAAATTATTCGTTTGTAAATACTTATTTAGTAGAGAATGACTCTGTTCATTAAATATTTTAATAAAACCACCATTAATAGCAAACATGGCATTTTCACTTTTTGCCGCAACAGAAACTTTTTAGCTACGTGAAAAATCATACTCAGAACGAACGATTGATATGGAGCGTTTGTAAGGATTCACTTCGGCAGACAAAATGAAATATTTATTTCCATTTTGCTGTTCCACTTCTGACAAAATATGCAATCCATTTTGTTCTGAAAAATAAAGTTTAGAAAAACTATTATTTGTATTAGATTCAGATTCAGCGCAAAAAGTAATAATTATTAAAAAATTTGTGAAATTATAAATTTATTTACGATAGATTGCGAAAATTTATATAATTACACATATATTTTTTCTTTCCCAGCGTTAATTAATATACTATATTAAAAATAAATTTTTTTATAAAACTGTTAAATTCTTGAAGGTAAATAATACATAACTTTCATAGCGATATAAGTTATAATTCCAACCATTGCATAAGTATATGCAATTTCACGAATGGATGTGATGACAAGATAACCTGTAAATATTGTGACAAGTCCTGAAAATGTATATGAGATAACTCCATAATTTGAACTGACTGTCCCAGCTAAATTTTTAAATGGAGCAAACATAATCGAAACTAAATAGGGATATAGAATACCTGAAGCGAATGCGACCATGCAAGATGAAAGCATAAATAAAAAAATGGAAAGTGGAAAAATAAACGAAAGAAGAACCATTAATATTCCCATTATGAGCAAAAGGGTTGAAATCAAATGAATGATTTTTTGCCCTTCAAAATACTTTATCACAAAACGGCTCGCAAATGCACCTAACATATATACAAGGCCAACTAATAAAGCCATTTGTCCATAAAAAACCTCACTTTTACCCATAATATCTTGAATAAGAAAGGGGCCCATCATGGTAAATGAAAAGATCCCTAAATTTGTTGCAGCCACAATTATAGTTGAACATAAAAAATCTTTATTCTTCACAACTTTAAGAGAATTAATGAGAATTTTCTTAATATTTAAGTTTTGCGGCGATGTGTTCGTCTCTTGCATGAATAAAAGAATAACGATACAGGAAATAAAACCATAAATACTTAGGGCAATAAAAGGCAAACGCCATCCGCCAAATTTATCGAGATAAGCACCAATGACAGGAGCAATAATGGGTGAAACGCCCCAAACCAATCCGACCCATGCTGTCGCTTTCATAAGCTCAACGCCTGTATACAAGTCAACTGAAACTGCTTTTGAGAGCACAGCAATAGAGGCAGAGGAAAAGCCTTGAATAAATCGAGCAAGTATTAAAAATTCTATACTTTCTGCAAATACGCACATAATACTACTGATAGTGAATATAATCATACCATACAGCAGTGCTTTTTTGCGACCAAACCTATCTGAAATAGGTCCATAAAAAAATTGCCCCAAGCCAAGAGAAATTAAAAATAATGAAACCGTTTTTTGCACTGCACTTGAATCTGTAGAAAGAGATGTAACGATTTTGGGCAAAGATGGGGAGTATATATCTATTGAGACTTGTGAAATGGGAACTAAAAAGAGAATAACCAAAAAAATAATCCTATGATTAATGACTTTGTTCCCATGCATATTTATTCAATCCTTAATGATCTCGGAAATAAATCGTAGTCATCATCATAAAGAGGATTTCCTGATAAACCCAGTTCAAACAAATTCCTCAGTTCTTTGAGACATTTTATATTTCTAATCTTATTTTTGCGCAAATCAAGTTTTGTCAGACTAATTAAATATTGCAAGGGTTCGACGTTGTTAATTTGGTTCTCAGCCAGGCTCAAAGTATTTAAATTTTTAACTTTTTCAACAGAACTCACATCCTCAATCATGTTCTTATTCGCAGAGAAAAACTTCAGATGTGACATTAATTTAATAAAAGAAATATCTGAAATATCATTTTCTGAAACATTCAAACTCACTAATTTTTCTATTTTTGCGACTTCATCAATCTTCCGCAATTTATTCTTCTTTAAAGAAAGAAGTTTAAGGTTTGTGAATTTTTCAATACCAATTAAACTCGTTATATTATTTTCTTCGAGAATAAGCTCTTCTATATTTTCAAGGGGAAATAAAAATGAAAATTCATTAAGCCCTACTCCCTTAAATGAGATTCTTTGGAGAGAGCTTAAAAATAATATATCATTTACATTTGTAATACTTTGGTAATCTAAATTTAAAGAAGTCAAATGGGGCATGAATTTAAAAAAAGATGAATCCATTAAATTTTTTTTTGTTTCAGGAAAAGAACTCAAATCAAGTGCT
Source organism: Fluviispira sanaruensis (assembly GCF_004295685.1). NCBI lineage: Bacteria > Pseudomonadati > Bdellovibrionota > Oligoflexia > Silvanigrellales > Silvanigrellaceae > Fluviispira > Fluviispira sanaruensis. The sequence continues at coordinate 680,263 of NZ_AP019368.1, read as the reverse complement.
TTTAAACTTTGCAAAATACCTTCCGCATCGGAGGGGTTCTTAGTACGAGCTATGCGAAACAAATTTTTTATTGCAAATTCTTGCTCATTCGATTGAGGCGGTTGAGAAAGATATTCATAAAAATGAGTTGTAGTCATAGATTTCTCCAAAAAAGCAGAATCAGTTAAAGTAGACCTTTTTGATTTTCTCATATTGTCCATTTTTATCAATCATCTCTAAAAAATTATTAAACTTCTCAATGAGTGCAACATCATTTTTTCTTGCTGCTATTGCAAGATCTCCTTCCTGCTGCGAGTCAAGGGTATAAAATTTAATATTCATTTCTTTCGAAGCTTGTTCGATAAAAACATTATCATCGACAAAGACATGCGCTCTCTTTTGCTTGAGAGCATCGACTTCAGCACTTTCGCTATCAAATTGTAAATGATTTGCATTTTTAATTGTTTTTCTTAAGTACAAGGTTGCTGCTGAACCGGTGTGTGAGGCGATTTTAATACCGCTTTTATCAATATCTGAAAAGTTTTTAAATTTGACCCTATTCTCAGCAGTGTCTAAAAATGCTGCAGTGATTTTCACTTTAAAAACAGGTTTTGAAAAAAGAACAGCTTTGGCTCTCTTTTCGGTAACAGTCAAACCCGAAGCAATCAGATCACATTTATTTGTCATCAATGCCGGGATAAGACCATCAAGAGTTGTATCGAGCATTGTTAACTTTACTGAATGTAACTCAGCAAATTTCCGCATAATATCTACATCAAAACCTTTCCATTCACCTAATTTATCTTTCATTTCAAATGGAATGAAACCCGCTTGAGAACAAACTCGAATTTCTCCTTTTTTTTGAATATTTAAAAAACTATTGTCTTTTTTTTCATCCGCAAAAGATACTCCGCACATAGAAAGTGAGATGAGGACAGTAGCTAATTTTTTACATAATTTCATAAGATTTCATCCTTTTATAAAATAAAAAATAAAATATTTAGCAATTTATTTTTTAAACATTTAATACTTTTTTGTATATACAGTTTCAGACTTAAAAAAGAAACAGATATTAAAAGACTTTATTTATAATTCAATCAAATTTTAACAGAAAGTATTTTAATGATGGAAAGAATGATGAGCAGAAGAAGGATGGCAGGATGGCAACGCACGATTTGCAATTAATCTTGAAAACTTTTCGACTATGCTAATATTTAGAGTGAAATTCATGAGGGAATTCCTATAAAAGAGTTTCCTTTACATATGATTTGTGCTTAAGATGCCCAAACCAAAAATGAAGCTAGCAAATTTGACTTCACTTTGGCAAGCGGCTTCTTTATATATTAGGGTTTTTTCATGCAAGAATACAAAATTACGCAATTTGCGAGTGATAATTACGTTGGAGCTCATCCTGAAATCATTAAAATTATTAATGAATCCATGCTTGTGACTGAGCTTCCATATGGAAAAGACACATACTCAGTCCATGCAAAAGAAGAGTTTAGACGTATCTTTCAAACCGAATGTGAAGTTTATTTCTTTGCCACTGGAACCGCCTCAAATGTCGTTGCTTTACAGGCTGCACTCAGGTCTATAGATGGCGTTTTGTGCTCGGATATTGCCCATATTGCCCAAGATGAATGCGGAGCTTTTGAAAACTTTACAGGTGCAAAACTCTTTACTATTCAGAATGATAATGGAAAAATAAGTTTAGACAGTCTTAAAAAATACTTTAATTCCATACATCCGATCCGCCACAATTATCCTAAGATTGTTTCTTTAACTCAGGTAACAGAATATGGCACTGTTTACACCACCGAAGAGTTAAAAGAAATTTGTGACTTTGCCCATGCTAAATCCATGATTGTCCATATGGATGGAGCACGCTTAGCCAATGCTGCAGCTGCCTTAAATAAATCCCTAAAAGAATTAACTGCTGATGTTGGTATCGATATCCTTTCTTTTGGTGCGACAAAAAATGGTGCCCTGCTTGCAGAAGCGGTTATTATTTTTAATAAATCCCTTATTAAAGACTTTGAATATATTCATAAGCAATCTATGCAACTCTTCTCAAAAATGCGCTTTATTCCTGCGCAATTTTTAGCATATTTAAAAAATGATCTCTGGCTGGAATGCGCAAAGAATTCAAATAACATGGCAAAGAAAATTGTTAATGAAATTCAAGAAATAAAAAGCTTAAGAATTTGTTACCCAGTCGATGCTAATGAAATATTTATTGAATTACCAACATCCATGAAAGATGAATTCGCTAAAAAATATTATTTCTATGTCTTTGCTGAAGATTTAATGGAAAAAACTTCACTCATTCGTTTGGTTACTTCCTTTAATACCAATTCTGATGACGTTGAAGCACTTATTTCTGAATTAAAGAAAGCTGAAATTCATTATTTAAAATAATTATTACCGGCCCGTTAAAATTATTTAAACGGGTTTAATTCGGAGATTTAATATATTAATAGCTTTGCAGCTCATACACATTGTGATCGACAAAGTGATCATACAGCCATTCAGCATCCTTCACTTCCTCAACTTTTGTAAATCCTAAGCGCAAAGGAATTGCATTGCTCTTATGGTTTTGTTTTGCACAGCAGATGATAAACTTTTTTAAATTTAATTCCGCCATACCATATTGGATAAATGTTTTACAAGCGGCTGACATAATCCCTTGTCCCATATGACTTTCAACGAGCCAATAACCTATTTTAGTTGTATTTTTTTCTAAATGAATCTCATTAAAAGAGATTAGGCCGACCAAGGTATTTTCATAAAAAATAGCGAGAGTTAATGATTTCTTGTCCCCGTAATCCTGCATACATTTTTTAATAAATTGTTCGCTGTCAGATGTTGAATTTGAATGGTTAAGCCAAGGAAGCCACTGTTTTAAATAACTGCGATTTTTCTCGATAATATCTGCAAGATCTTTCGCTAAATTGAAATTTAAATGATCGAAATATATACTTTCATTCACTCGCAAAAACATAAAAACCCCTTTGCAAAATTCTTTTATTTAAAGCAAAGTGACATATTTTATTTTTTCTAGCAAATAAAATTTCTTACTTTCTTTTAAGTTTTAACCAAACTGTGACTTCGTCACGGTCATGATACAACTGGCGGCTCTTCAGCTCGTAAGCAATACCCTCTTGATCAAGTTCGCAGCGAATTTTTTCAAGGCATGCCGTGACTTCTTGGTACTTCTTTTTCATAGGTAATTTTAAATTAAAAATAAATTCATTGGCTAATTTTAAAGTAGCCCATTCAATCATCAAGTCAGTTACCTTAGAAGGTCGCTCGACCATATCGCAGACAAGCCAATCAACAGGTTTTTTCGTTCTAAATTTAAAGCCATCTTCTTTAAGATGTTCTACTAGCCCTGTTCTCATCAGCTTTGAATCCATTTCGCCATTGTCGATTGCGAAAACATAAATATTTCTACGGACAAACTGATAAGTCCAGCCACCTGGGCAAGCTCCTAAGTCAACAGCTGTCATTCCTGCTTTCAATCGTTCTTCCCGATCATTTTCGTTGATAAAAGCAAAGAAGGCCTCCTCCAGTTTCAGAGTTGAACGACTGGGGGCATCGGCTGGAAATTTAAGGCGAGGTATACCCATAAACCATTGAGAGGCCTTTTTCGGCGCACAAAGTGCAATATAGCATGATTGTCCTGTTAAAAAAAGCAAATGTAAGCGAAGAGCTCTCTGCATTTTGTCGCCAATCACATATCCATTTTTGCGCAACTCCGAGAGCATGGGACTCGTAAATTTCTTACAAAAAGTTAAAACTTCTTTATGCACTTCAACATCAAGAGCCTCAACAAAAAGATCATCTAAATACTTTTTACCTGCTAAAACAGAAGAAAAATTTTCTTCAAAAGCCTGTAGGATAGGCACAGTTCTGCCTTTATCTGGCAGATTGCTCATAAGTTCAGATGCCAATAAGATTTGTCTGACAAAAATAAAATCGCGAATCTGAATGTCATTCCAAAGAGCCATCAACTCCTCTCGACTGTGTGCCTGAAATAACACGTGTGCAGTATTTTGTTTAGCTTTAACAAAGCCTTGTACATTCTTAGCGGCTGTGTAGGCCATGATTTCCGCAGCGCAGTCATTCTCAACACCTGCACGACAGTAAAAAAGGAGAGATAAAGACATTGTTTAAACTTTCATATTTTAAATAAAACCCACGTCCTGCACGATGGCAGATATCCGTGCTCAGGATTACCTGCTTTTAAGCACCCTTAGCAAGCAAAATCGGCTGCACGCAGGGATTTAAAATATCTCTGCACAAAGGATCAGTTCAATACTTTGGCAAAGCCAGAAAAACTTCCTTTTACCTTCACGTCGATTAATTCTGGGTCCGTTCCATACATATCTTTTGCGAGGACAAATTTATCTTTTTCGCATTCAACAGTTTTACACACACCGTTCTCACACTCCTTGCCCTTAAGGTGACAGCTATATAAATATGAATTGTATTTTTTATTATAAATAACGTGACCAGCAACATTTTTAGTGGGTGAAATTGCTTCTGTTTCGATGTTATACCAGTAGGAGTTTTTAACAACTTGCCAAGCGCTATATTCTGTAATTAAAACACTTTTCTTGTCTGCAGAAATACCATTAAGAGAAATCATATAGCTTTCTGCAGAATTATACTGTTGTGTAAGAATTTTTTTCTCTGCCTGATCTGAAAGTTTTGGAATGTTAAAATCAATCTCATTAGCATTAATTAAGACAAAGGACGGAATTTTTTTGTTAGCTCCATAATCAGGATTGCATGATACTAATAGTTTACTATTATTTTCGATTCTTTGCATAGAAAATGCATTAAAACAATGCTGCATGGACCATGATTTTTCCACAGCATTTAACTCTTCGTTTAATAAGTATATTTTTGGTTTTTTATCTTCTTTTCCTATATCATTATCGTCATAAGAACCGCCAGATACGATAAACACACGTTCTCTAGCAATCAAAATTGAAGTTATATTTTTATCGGTTGAAGCAACATCTTCAGTCCCCCGTTCAAGTCCTTTGATAAAAGTAGCTCGAATTTCTTCATTTAACTTCAAATCGGTTTTAATTATTTTTTGATCATCATAACCAATCCCTAGTAGTTTTCCATTATGGAGAATAATATCTCGATTATTCATAGGGAAATTAACATTTTCATTTTGCCGATAAATGCTTGTATAATTTGTCACCCGCGTGTTAAACTTCTGAGAAAATTTTTCCACATGATAAAAATGCTCTAAGTTTCCAGCTCCATCGTTTATTTGATAAGCTTCTGTATCGGAGGAAGCATCTATGTGCCGCAATATTTTAAATTTTTTTGTCATCAAATCAATTGAGTAAAGTTCATTAAATTTAGCAGTATAATCATAACTCGTAAAAAAAACTTGATCCGAAGTCAAATTTATAGTGGGAACAACATTTTGTTTTTTCGTACCACAGCCAATAGCTAAATTAAAAGATAACATGAGCATTAAAAATGAATATCTTTTCATACTAAAATTCTCCCGAAAGAGTTAAATAAATACGCCGACCAGGGGGAGGATAACCAAGATAACCATTTGACTGAACACTTTGCACTGAACCAGAAGAACTTGTTAAGGTTGCAAATGACTCATTGGCTAAATTATAAATATCAAAGGAAAGAGATAATTTTTGCGCAGATAAATAATTATAAAAAGAAAAAGCCAAACCAGAGTTATAAATAGGCGGTATATCCATCTGACTGCCATTGGTGTAATCCAAATAAAAAGAACTCTGCCAATTAACATTTGCATAAACACCCAATTGCGTTTCATAATTAAAAATCGACCCAAGTGGAATATTTTCAACTGCAGTTGCGGTATTTACAGAATGGATTGCAGAACGAGGAACGTCGGTTTCTTCGCCATTATAAAGCATTTTTGCAAGCAAATATTGATAGGAAAAACCAATATTCCAGTAACGAGTTAAGTTCGTGTCTAGATTTAAAAAGAATCCATTGCGCGAACTGTCTTCAATATTATTGTATTGAAAAAAAATTTGGGAAACAGGAATAAGAAAAATAAGATCGCTATCTTTTGCATAAAAATAACCAAACTCGCCCAATGGAAAATTAAATCCCGTTTCTATTTTCTGACTGCTTTCTGCTATGAGATTGACATTGGGTATAACTCCCTCTGGTGAGCCATATATTTCAGATAAATAAGGTCTTCTTTGTGACTTAACATAACGAATATATTGAACGGTATTAAAAATTTTATTTTGCAAGGAAAAAGTATACCCCACAGTAGGCTTTTCACGCTCTGTGTTTTCATATGATGATATATTACTTATACTTGGATAATTTGAATTCATATTCACATTGGAATTTGCCATTGAGATCCATGTATTGGCATTGACTGACAGAGTCCAATTTCTATGCATTGGAAAAATAACCGCTTCAAACAAACCTGGACGAATTTCAGCGCGCTCAACCTGCACATGACTATTCATGGAAGAAGCAGAGTTCGGCACGGTCGTATTTGTTGATTGAGTCGCATAAATAATATCTAAACTCAGACCTGTCTGCTCTTGGCTGATAAGACTTGAGGGTAAAATAAAATAAGTTTTTGCTTGCAAAGAAGTATTAGATGAAGACTCAGCCTGAGCAACGTAATTTGTGGTAGAATTAAAACTTTTATTTTCACTTGTATTGTAAAGGAAACCAATTTGGCTATTCCACAGCAAACCATTTTCAGCGAAAAATTTTTCAGTGCGGAGCAAACCTAAAAATATATTGCGCTCAAGTCTTTGTATACCCGCTTGACTGCCAACAGGAGCGGGTACGCCTTTATTCTGCAAGCCAAAAATAAAATCATAATTTATTTTGCCAAATAAATCATGATAACTCGTAAAGCCTAAACCACCGCTTGTTTTTGAAAAATCATTATTTTGTAGTTTTTCATAAGTTCCAACATCTGCATTTAAATTAGAATTTCTATTGTTAAATACTGAGTAATTTTCTTGGCTGGTTGTATAATCGAGCGTCGAATATATTTCACTCTTCTGCCCAAGCTTAAGTGAATGTGAGGTGGATACTTCTTTATAACCAAAAGAACCTATACGTGTTTCAAGTTTGTATAAATTGTTAATATTACTTTTCCCATAAAAAAAACAATCTAGCCTACGACATGCTTGAACATTGATATCTCCTGCAATGCCCATTGAACTGAGCCAAAAAGGTGGAGAGTCGGGATAAACATTCAATCGACCAATAAAGGTAACAGGCAATAAATTTAAATTCTGTTCCCCACTGCCAGCCCCTGTTAAAACAAATCCATTGAAATAGTAAGTCGGTTCAAAAGCACGTGCACCGCGTAAGCGAACCCTGAGTGCTCCTGCTTCTCCACCAAAGTGTTCCACCTGTGCAGTTGTTACTTTATCAACGAGGTCAGAAATAGATTTAGGAACTGCAGCACTGCCAGGCACGATTTGCGACGAAACATTTTCTTGATTGACATTTAATTGCGCAGGATTTTCAACAGACTCCTGCGCAATTTGATTTTTTTTCTGTGCTTCGGATAATATTTCCGTTTTGTCACTTTCAGGAATGACAGGGATCACTATTGAGCTTTGCTTATTTTCAAGAGTATCAGAGATAGCTTTTGGATTTTGTGAACTTTCAAAAGCAGAAGGATGCGGAATTGAATTTTGCGCCAAAACAGCAAATGACAAAGTGCAACAATATACACTTATTATTTTGAACATAACTTTATTCTTTTTTACAGTAAGATCCCCTCGGATCTTGATCTATAAGCACCTACATTGAGTGCATGATGGCAGGTCTTCGGACTTAAAAGCACACATATACGTTCTATATGATTCCTAATCTCTGCAGCTTCCCAGATATCCAGTGCTATAACGCAGATTTCGTTCTTTCATACCGCTGCGGGACAGTTTTAGATTCGCACTAAATTCCCTTTTCATTTATGTAACTTTAAAATATTTGCAAAAATAATATTAAAGTTCTTAAAACCATCAACAGTTGAAAACTGTCATGCCTCACCCCAATTGTCAATCAAGCCCAGGAGAAACTTATGTATTCATAATTGAATACATAAAAATTCATATTTATGGGCGCCTTTTAAAAAGTGAAATACATTTTTTTAAATTTTTAAACCCATTTTATTCTAAGTTAACAACCTTAAATTCTATTTGTTAAGTTATGGTACGTTTTTTGCTTATATTTTTTTTGAATCTACATAATTCGTTTTTTATGATGTATAATGTAGATTCAATAAAAAAATAAATTTTTATTTTATTTATAATTATTATTAAAATCTTAAAAAGGAGATCTTTTTATGCTTCGTCTCAAAAATTTTGACCTCCTACAAAAAAAAATGTTTAAAGACTTCTTGCTAAGGAAAAATTATTTTAAAGATGAAGTTTTTGCTTATAATGAAGCCGATCTTTCACCAATATATGACCGTGATTTATTTTTAAATCGTCTCTATAATCTTAAGAAAAAAAATATTTTGAACCCACTACAAAAAGATGCAGAACAAGAATATATTATTAACAATATGGTCAAAGGCGCTTTACTAGAAGCTTATTATATTGCACGACAATTTAGACTATCGATAGTCATACGTCCAACAATTTGCAGTGCTTTTTGGGCCAACGAGGTTGGTCATCCCACAAAGCCCAGAGAAATAAAAAATAAAACCTGCAAATATGAGGATACTCTTCTCAATCCAAAAATTCTTCCTTTAGATATTGGCGCTGTAGTGCACTATAAACCTTTTGCTGATGAAAGAATTAAGTTTGGTTTTGAAATTAAATCACTCGCAGAATTTAAGAAATCATTCCTCCCGCTCAAAGAGGAAATTTGGGATAATACTTTAAAAAAAATAAAACAAAAGCATTTTATAGACAATCAACTTGCAGTGAAATTAAAAAACACTTTTGAGAGTAGAACTTATGAGTTTTTTGAAGAAGATCGAGAATATAAGACAAAATATAAAGATATTGTTCTCGTCAAAGAACCATTCTTATATTTAAAAATAGTTCCAAATAAAAAAATATACGGAGATCATGACCTCTTTTGCTTTGCTGATTATAATGGAGAAAAACCACTTATCACAGAAAATAAAAATTTGTACGAGAGGCTGCGAAAATCAAAAAGATTTCAAGCTCAACATGGAGGTATATTTTATTGGGAAGTTAAAAGTGATTTCGAAAATGGCATAAAAACAAAAATTATGGCCGCGCATACTGAATTTCCAAATTTAGACATTCAAAACGTAAGCACACAAAATATACAAAACAAAACAGCAGGTACGGAACCACTCATTGTAATCACTCCAGAGTATATAAAAGCAGCTTTTTTTCAAGATCATGTGGACAGAAGACAAGCAAAATTAGTGAGTGTCTGGGATATAAAAAATAACTCAGCATGGTTAAAAACCACATGGAGCGGTGAGAGATATTTATTGATGAAAGCTGACTATAATAATAATTTAGCATAAAACTTACCCTAAAAATTCAGATAATATAAAGTAAATTTTTTGAAAATATATTAATTATATAATAAAAATTGACAGTAAAATTTTTTTATATAATTTTGGAACTATGAAAAGTTGTAGCAATAAATTAATTTGTTTCGTATCTAGCAAAAAATGATGCCTATAAAGAAACACAGTCAAAAATTAAGAATATAAGAGCTTTAATTTTTGTTCTAGATAGCTATTGAATATTTATGATAATCAATTCTAATTTTTAGAAAGGTTTCTAACATGCAACAAAATAAAGAAATAGAAGAACTGCTAAATGACAGGACATATTATATTGAGTATTCCAGATATGCAACGAATCATGCCAAACATGCAGTCATTGCCCTCTCAGGTTTAGGGGCAGATACAGAAATTATTAAAGCATACCTTAAAGCGTACATAACTAAGACTGATCTCGTTTCTGAGACATCTAAACCTTCTCTTTATTCTATTTCAGAAAATAATTGGAAAGATTTTTTCGGCCAGCGCACGAGCTATTCTTCCTATTTTAACTTTTTTGACCAACAAGAAAAAGAATTGGGCAGAGAGCAATTATTAAAAAAATATCTGCCGGAATTACTGCCAGGTTGGGCAGGCTCCTTAGCCCATGCAACCATTCACCTGGGGTGGGGTCTGAGCGTAAACAATCGCTGTATGAAGATTGAAGGTCTTGCGTATATGGCTTTTTCTTTTATCTCATGTCGGCCAGAATGTCTTTTTGCCAAACAAAGCCAACTCCTGAAAGATGAATCCGTCATAAAATCCATATTGCGAATAGCAGAAAAATGGGAAAGCAATTATGATGAACTTCATAATTGGGCAGAAAATTTAATTTCTGATAAATCTTCCCGTGCAGCGCAAAAAATTCATCCAGACCTAGATAAATCTTTGCAATATAGAATTGTAAGAATATTAAATGAGGGACATCCCCTAATCTATCAAGAACCTGATTGGATTATGCGGCAAGAAATATCTTTAACTTGGGAGCAGCTTTATTATGCAATGACAATTGTTTACTTAGCAAAGCCAGGTGATTTTGTCATTCTCCATCTGCTCACTTCATTGTATGCAATGGAAAAAATTGCTAATGAACTAACACTGGAATATCAATTTTTTGCCATTAAAAACTACTGGGTAGGAATGCTCTGTATTTTATTTTCTAAAGCCGATTTTCCCAAACGAAAGGATTTAGTAGATTTACATGCAATTTATGAAAATTCATACGATACAGCATGGGAAAATTTAGAAAATACAAAATGGAGTGAAACCATAGCAAGGGCACTTAAAGAAAGTGAAGAGCACAATCCCAAGTTAGTTTATCTTATGCAGAATTTATGGAAAAGAACAGGTTATCGCACAATTTATCGCAATGCAGCCAAATGCTATACTTAATGAAACTCAGGCAAAAAAAAACCACCTAGACAGACCTAAGTGGAGCGGAGTGAGAAATTTAAATCAGAAAATAAATTTTTATAGTAATCTATTTCAAAAATTTAATGACTCTTCTAACAGCACCATTAAAATCTATATTTTTTAATTTAGCTTTGGATGCTTTATTTAGTTTTGGACTTTCGACAATAATATTTTGCTCCATTTTATTGTCCAAACGAGCCTGTCCGTCATTCACCCCTTCAATACGCTCCCATTGAGACGTATCGTTCACTCGCGATTTTAGGTAAACTGAGTGTATATCAAAAATATTTCTTTCTTTCATTTTCTTCTCCTCCTAAAATATCTTTATACCAATAATTAAGAGTCAATTTTGTTTCATTCTTTGGCGACACTTAATCATAAAGATAGAATAAATTTATTTGCAGAAAAGAGTTAGATACACCTCAATCAAAGAATCTCAAACTGTACCGATGACTTTATTGCAACTGTACTGGTCAGATATTTACAAAAATGCTACAAGGTGCAAGTTATAATAGAACGCTCATTATAATTATCCTTAGAAAATATGGAGTTTAAGGTGATGGTCGGTTTTCAAAAAATTCAAATTGATCGCAATAGGAAGCTGTCATTTTCTGACCAAATAGCCGAACAATACGAAGTAGCAATAAAGAGCGGTACACTTCTTATTGGTACAAAATTGCCTAGTATTAGAGATTTGTCACTTCAATTAAATATAAATAAAATCGGCGTGATTTCTGCTTATGAGAAATTATGTGATTCAGGCTATATCACTGCAAAGCGTGGAAGCGGTTATTTTGTCAGTTATAAAGTGAAAAGAAACTATAAGAGCGAGCAAAAAAGTTTAAATGATTTTTTTGAAAGTAAGAATTTAAATAATTCAAATGAGCGCTTTTCTTTTGTGGAAAAAGAAAATGTTTTAGATCAAACAATCTCATTGGCTCAATTACAAATACAAGAATGTCTCCCAAAAATATTGCCCTTTTCCAACTCAACGAATGAAAATATAACGTATTTAGGAAATGGTGAACCACCTAAAAACCTAACTGTAATGGAAGATTTAAGAGCTATTTCCCGGGTTATTCTGTCAAGTTCACACACTGCAATATTTTCCTATTCATCTATTCAGGGACTCACAAACTTAAGGGAAGCATTGACATTTGAGCTTGAACAGATTGGTATGCCTGTTTTAAATTCTGCACAAATTCTCATTTCAAATGGTGCATTGCATGCTTTAAATATTGTCTTAGACACATATTTAACTGCGGGTGACAGCATTGCCATAGAAGTACCTAATTTTGCTTTACTTTTTCCAGTATTATCCGCTCGAAGCTTGGATATAATAGAAATTAAAAGAACTCAAATGCAACTTATTTTAGATGAAAACAAAAAAAATGAAATTCGTAGAAAAAAACCTAAAATAATTTTGACCTATACCAATTGCCACAATCCAACAGGCGGAATACTCAGTTCAATTGAAAGACACTCATTATTAAATCTGGCGCAAGAAATAAATGCTATTATTATCGAATTAGATATTTATAAAGGTCTTAATTTCGATGAATTTTTACCTCCTCTTCTCTCCGTTATGGATGGCTTAAAAAAAACAATTTACATTTCAAGTTTTTCAAAAACTTTTGCCCCCGGTATACGGTTAGGATATATAGTAGCCAGTGAAGAAAATATTCAAAAATTTATACTGACAAAATTAAAAACAGATATTTCATCATCTATTTTTGATCAACAACTCCTTTATGAAATGATTATTAGAGGCGTACTCAAGAAACATATTCAAAAATCACGAGATCAATATCGCTCTAAACGAGATACACTTATAGCAATGTTAAAGAAACTTGCTCCGCAAAACTCTCAATGGAGTCATCCAGAAGCAGGAATATTTTTATGGTTTAAATTTCCTGAGGGTGGAGATTTACAAAAAGTACATCAGCGATCACTCGAAAAACAAATATCCATAGCCCCTGGTCATATTTTTTATCCCTATGGAACTCATAGTGATGAAATGCGCATTAATTTTTCAACTCTAGAACCAGTAGAAACCTACAATGCACTTGCAACTGTATTTACAATTTGGAAAAATTCTTCACAAAGAAAGTGGTTATTAAAAAAATGATTTCTCTTCCCAAGCAAAAATCAAGGATTGGTATTTACCTGCATATTCCATTTTGTCCTCATATTTGTCCCTATTGTGATTTTGTTAAAACATCTAAGTTTACAAAAAAAGATGTCAATGCTTTTTTTTCAGAATTATCTGCTCAACTTGATTTTTTTCTAGAAAAAATACCTCATTCACAAAACAAAGAGTACGCAACTGTTTATTTTGGTGGAGGAACTCCAGGTTTATTTGACGCCTTTTATTATGAACCACTCTTAGATAAAATTCGCGACCGTTACTTTATTGAAGAGACAACCCTCGAGACAAATCCGCTCACGAATATCAAACGGAGATTTTCAGATTATTTATCAGTAGGTTTTGATCGCATAACTCTTGGTGCCCAATCCCTATGCCCAGAAACTTTAAAAATTCTTGGGCGAAAACACAAACGCGATACAGTTCTCAACAATATAGAATGGGCAAGAACAGCTGGATTTGATAATATACAAGTTGACTTAATTTATGGTTTAAAAAAGGAAATTCGCACAATAAATGTTGCTGATGAAATACAGGAGTTAAATGATGCAGGAGCGTCAGGGGTTTCTGCTTATGCTCTTTCTATAGAAAAAAGAACTCTTTTTGCTAATAAAGACTTTGCTTGCGATGAAAATGCTGCATCCGAATATCTATTAATCTTAAATAAGTGCAAATCACTTGGGTTTAAGCAATTAGAAACGAGTAATTTTTCCAAAAAGGAAACATTTCATAATAATATTTATTGGTATGGATTGCCTTATCTTGGAATTGGAACAGGGGCGCATGGACTGTTACCTCCTTCTGAAGAGCATCCATTTGGCATTCGTTACCGGATAGGTGAAGAAAAAATTAAGAGCTATGCTCCTGGAAACGATGAACTTATTTTTTCCCAACAAGAACATAGGATGAAAAATTTTTCCATTCACTCTGAACCACTGCGCACTAAACAAGAATATTTAGAAGAAATGATTTTTACTTTGTTAAGAACTCCGAATGGAATTTCTTTATCATGGTTAGAAAAAGTAACAGAAAATAAAACAATCTCTCAGGAAATTCTTGCAAATGCTAAAATTAAGCGTGGCATAGAAGAGGGTAAAATTATCCTAGAAAATGATTCAATTTTTCTCTTTGATGAAGAAAAAATAAGAGGCGATTTATGGGTGAGTGAATTTATTAGCTTGATAAAATAAACAAATAAAATATAATCTTTATTAGAAATTAAATTTATGGGAGTGCCTGGAGATTTGAGCCCTTATGAGGAAGTTACTGGAAACAGTTATAATCATATTTTTATTATGTTTTTTCTCAAAAGTTTCTGCTCAGGAAGATCCAACCGTACCTATTTCGCAAAGATATCTTAACAATCCATTGATCAACGATGCAACTCGAAATCCAATTCCAAGCAACAATCCTTTTATACAATCCCAAGGTTCGCAAAAGACAAATAATAAAAATTTAAAACCGAATGAAACATTAAATCCACAGAAAAAAATTGAGACAGAAACTAAAAATCAAACCGTTGAAGAGGCCAAAAAAAACGAGCAACAGCCCGATAAGAAAGAAGAGAAAAAATCTGAAATTGCGGAGAAAAAAGAAGAATCAAAGCCCGATGTTGATAATGGACTGTTTGGACCTTTTCGCATTGGTCCTATGGTAGGATTTGGATTATTTATGGGTCCGAATTTCAGTATTGAATCAAAAATATTTAAATACATTGGCTTATCGATTAGTTACAGCGGATTTAACAGTATTAACTTGTTTTATATTTCACAAATAAAATCTCTTTTAAATAATCAAAGTAGTAGTTTTACTATCAATGCATTAAAGATGAAATACAACCAATTAGAAGGAAAACTGAGTATTTTTCCCTTTGGCACATCATTTTTTCTTGGAGTTGCTTATGGACAACGCAACATTTCATTAAACGCCAATGCCGACGTTATTGTAAACATTTCAGGATTAAGCGCATCGACTCCAGTGAAAGAACTTATTGAAATCACTACAATCTACTTGACTCCCCAAATCGGTTGGCTTGCAACTTGGGGGGGAAGATATGGGTGGTTTGCTGTTGGTACCGAGTTTGGTTTACAATTTCCAGTTAAAAATACAGTTACTTTAACAACTACATTCACTGACCCAGGCGTAACCAGTTCCATTGATACAATTAAAGCTAGCTCAGAGTACATAGCGCTAAGCAATCAACTTCAATCAAGTTTAGTAGATAATTTAAATAAATATCCTATACCCTATTGGAATATTTTAAAAATTGGTTGGCTTTTCTAATTAATTTGCTTGGATTTTTCTAAAAATCCATCGATTTTAATAATGGGAACGTTATATTTTCTCTTAATTTTATGTGAATATTTTTCAATAGCTTGATATTCATTTTCACTTAATACTGAATTTTTATCAATAACATTTATAACTCCTATCACTTTTATTTCACTCGATACTGGAAATCTTGGATGAATACTTACACCAACTCTACCGCAAACGATGACTTCTGTATTCTGCAAAACGGTATTATCGATAACTTCTGTAGGAGTCATAAGTTTTGATGATTTATCTTTACAATTATAAGTAGAAATTACATTCTGTTTCGGGACCGCTAATATAAGCGAAACATTTTTATAAAAAAACCTATGTTTTGAAGATACCACACTTGTTAATAGAGCATCATTATTTTTAAAACTTTCCTCAATTTTAATGAATTCTTTTTTATTAAAATTTTCATTATCGATCGGATGTACTAGAAAAATAAAACTATCTAAACTCTGTAAACTTAGATAAGTTTTTGGATCTGTGAAAAATTTTGTATCCCAATTGTTTAACTTATGAATATCAATTGGATCGATACAATTTGAACACTTATAAAGATTCGTCATAACTTGATCTATGGATTTTAATTTTGATAAGTTAGACGTAATAATATAGACATTGAAGCAAATGCTTTCAATATTCCTCTCTGGGTGTATGCCAAACTCCAATCTTATCCTAAATAAAAAATAAAGCTTGAGAGTTTTATCCAAATAAAGATTTTCTTTACAATATCTTTTAAGTTTATTGTAATACTTAGCAATGACTTTATACTCTATTTTAGCTAAAGAATTTATCCAATCGATTAAGGATTCCCATAAAGATGTATCTATTGTTTTAAAATCTTGTGCACCAAATCCTCTAGAAAAATCATATTTAATATCCGTCGAAGAAGATTTTCCGCTCATTCCTAATGACAATTTCTGTTTCCTTTATTTAAAATATATAAAATTACAAAAAACATAAGAATAAATTTATATAATATTATTAAATTACGTTATAACAAAGTAACCTAGAAAGATTCTTTTAAATAAAATCTTTCAAATTAAAAATAATATTTATTGTATTTTTTAACAAGGTGATATTGAAAAAAATTCTTTAATAGCTTTAATTAAATATCAATTTATTTGATATTTAATTTATTCCTCTCATTATACACAATTAAGTTATTTATGAAAGAAAATAACAATGATAAAGCAAGATAATTTTATTGCGAAACATCTTAAAATAGACTTAATATCTATTAGCTATTTTTTTAGTAGATATTTATCCTTGAGTTAAAAGTTTCTAAATTCATAGATATAAGTTTCTTTACAAAATCAGCCTTTAAAATAGGCGAAAATTAAACAAATTTTTGAATGATTTTATTGGTAATACGATGGAAAGACTGCATTACACCAATTCCCTGATGCGCAATAGCTGCAAAACAATCTTCCTCTTTTAAAAAAAAGTTTTTTGTCAAATTTGTATAAGTCAATGCATCGGGGGCATCCGAATGATTAAATTGGTAAACAAATGGAATGCTATTAAAATCGATTTGCAGTGAATCAATTAGTTTTTTTACATATTGAATTTGTGTTTCGTTTTTATCTAAAAAGCGAACGCGACTGTCTATGACATTCACAATTCCATCTACACCTAGCATTAAATTAATATTAACAGTCGGCCATAAAGAATGTGCTGGCATTGTATAGAGATGCATTCTTGCGTTACGCCCAGCAACATCACCAAATGAAAGTGGCAAGAAATCAAAAAAAGTATTCCTTGGCATATTTTCTAACAGTGTTGAGTGATCTTTCAAACTCAGGTCTGCATGAGTTTCACAATAAAGTGATTGAATGTTTGCTGTTTTACCAGAGCTTTGACTGCCAATATAAAGAATTTTAAAATGAATATCACCTGTGGCTTCATTAATAAATGCCATCAAAAGACCTCATCATTGAAAGCAAAAAAAGCAGCACAAGACTTATCATTGCTATTTTGAGTTAAATGTATTGTTACTTGCCTTGCCTCAGAAGAAACAAGCGCGCTTTCACCGCCATGCATTATGAGAGTATCTGAATCACATTTTAAAATCACTTCACCCGCCCAAACTGTGACTACAGAAAATGTATCTTTTATGAGCGGGTCATACTGAAATTTACCCTTTTCACAAAAAACTTGCAAAGCAAATGGATTGTTATCATCACCATAAAAGGGATTATTACTTTGCATATTTCGCACGAGTTTTTCTTCTAATTTTTTTCCGCGCGGAAGATTCCAATCAATTGCTTGTAACGACTCTTCAACATGCAACTCTCTCGGGAAACCATTGCTCGATTTCTTTCCGTTTTCATCGTAGAGTCTGCGCCAATCAGAAATTCGCCAAGTTTTTCCAGATTTTTCTGGTAAAACATACTGGGGCTCAGCAACAAATACACCCGCACCAACAGCATGCACACAACCAGCTGGAATAGAAATATAATCCAGGATCTTTGGTTCATAACGATAGAGGCATTTTTCAGGTTCATCATTCAAAAGAAATTGAATAATTTGTTCATTTGTTAAATTTTCTTGAAACCCTAAGTAAACAAAACCCGCTTCATCGGTATCAAGGACGAGCCAACTTTCTGGTTTACCACATTCATTACTTTTTAAAAGTGAATTTTCATTATTTGGATGGAGTTGGACAGAGAGGAGATCGTTTGCGTCTAGCCATTTTAAGAGAAGTGGCGAATGCGCCCCATATTTAGAAGAAGTATGTTTTCCTAATATCGCTTCAGCATTATTTTGTAAGAGGCTTTTCAATGTTACTTTTTCATTGTTTTTTAAATAAACAAATGAAGGAAATTGCTCATCTGTCGATACTTCCCAACTTTCACCAATATTCTGAGGTATTTTTTCTTTATTTTCTGGAAAATATTTTTTTTTAAGAGCTGAAATTTTAGCCCCACCCCAAGGAGTGCGTTTAATTGGAACAAAATTAAACGCATCTATTTTATAAAATAATTGACTCATCGAACTAAGATCTCTCTCAAAAATTCATAATTTTCACGAGCTTCACGAAAAGATTCATGTGCACCACCAACATCGGGATGATATTGTTTTGCCTTTTCAAGAAAGCGTTTACGCAATTCAATAGTACCCTTCTCTTTTAAATCTTCAAGTCCAGAAAAGCTATAAAAATTTAATAAAAATTGTACTCTTTCTTGGGAAATAAATGGGATATGTTTATTTTCATGAAATGCTTTAAAGTGCGAGAAGAAACCGTTAACGAGTTTTTCTAAAGTTGCCTCATCAAATTGAGAAAAATTCATTGGATCTAAATAGAATTGAGAGAGTTTTGCTTGAACAGAAGCTTCTTCTGTTATAGATTTAATCCAATACTTTTCTTGCATATGATATCTGCAAAATGTGCCTTCTGCATAATTTTTACAAAATGGAATATTATAAGCATCAAATGCTCGACAGGCATGGATGTCTCTCAGGACAAAATGACAACCAACAGCTGAAAAACCTAAAATCGGTAATTTTTTTGAACTCCCCCAAAAAGATGGAAGTAACATTTCAAATATGTTTTCAAATTCATCAATAAAAGTACCACCAAATATTTTTCTGAATTCAGTTTTTGTCTGATGAAAGTAGGGGTCTTTATTTTGTTTCAGTACTGAGAGATGAAACATAGAATTGAGAGCTAAGATTTTATGTCTAAGAGCAAAGACAAATGCCAGTAAATTTAAGTGTCCAGAACCAAACATTTGTGAAGAAAACTCTTCTGGAAGGATTTTACGGAGTAAATCTGCATCGGATATTTTGACGACTTTTGCTGATCTTAGGGCAAACGTTTCATGATGAACAGTAAATTCTTCGTAGAGCTCTTTCTCTTTAAAAGAGAAGATAAGATCTTCATAAGATATTAATTTAAGTAATTTTTCTAACATTTCATGCCAACTCTATGATTCTGTGAAGAGCAGCGGTATAACCAAAAGAGCCCAGCCCAGAAATGACTCCAGTTGCAATTGGACTCACAAATGAATTACGCCGAAATTCTTCACGCGCGTAAATATTGCTTAAATGCACTTCAAAAATCGGAATATTTTCTTTTGAAAAAACTTCTAAGGCGTCATGAATGGCAACACTCGTATGTGTATAGGCTGCAGGATTGATAATTATTCCTGCAATATTATTATGTTCAATAGAGTTTAAATTTGTTAATTTTTTGACATTTTCTTTAGATAAAAGTTCCAAAAATTCATCATTTAAAAATGAAACGATGTTTCCTTCAATATTGCTTTGATAATCTTTAAGGATGAGATCACTTTTTTCAGCAATAATTTTTAAGTTTTGGATAATCGTTTGCAAAGTTTCAAACCCGTAAATTTGTGTTTGTCGATTGCCTAATATACTTAAATTTGGACCATTAATAACAAGAACTTTTCTCATAACCAACCTGCAATTTATTTAAAAGTATACTTGTAATGTAGAGATCTTTCCTCAATTTTCTTTAGAATTTCCATAAGAATTTCCAATTTTCGCAATCTTTCAAGCTCTTTTTTTTTGTAATTATAAATATTCTCTTGAATCTTAATAATTGTATTATTTTCAAAGATACTCGGGTTTATATTCTTCTGCGAAATTTCTTTTATATTTTTAACTCTATGAAAATTTTTTAACTTATTATAAGTTTGTTCTTTCATAAAAAGAATCTCTCACATTACAAAAGAAATCCATTCTTCTTAGATATTTTACATTTCCAAAAATAAAGAGCAAGTCACTCCAATCAGTTTCAATCATTATTTATATAATGAGACAGCAAAATGACTTTTATTTTATGCAACATGATTTGGATTGAATGATCTAGCTGGGAAATTATTATTTAACTGCTCAATAATGTTGGGGTTAAATACTTTTGCCCAATGAACAATGTACTTTCTATCTGAAGATGCTGTCATTGGGTGAAAGACAATTTTATCCACCTTTCCATCTTCAAGATACGTTAATATTTCATCAAAAGTACTGCATATATTCTTGATTGCTGAAAACAATTGAATTTGCGCTGTTACAGATTCTGGGATGTAATAAATAGTTCTATCCAGGCTCACTGCTTTATCAACAGGATATTGAAAACTCTGACTTCGATCTGTCACGCTACCCGAAGGGTCGTCCATAAGAAATAAACTCCTAAAATTATTATAATAAATTTTAATAAAAGCATTGCCCTTAAGCTGGATAATATTATCATAGATTGACCAGCTGGTCAATGAAAACTTACTTCTCTCAACCCTTATAATATCTTTTTTTTAAATTTGAGCGAACGAAAAGGTTAAGAAAATAAAAGGCTGGATAAAGAAATAAGCGAATAGATTATTTTCCTTTTAATTCCTACCTGTTGAGCCAAACCCCTTTTCCCCACGTTCGACATCTTTCACTTTAATGCCTGGAATTTGAATAGCAAGCGCACAAACACCTTGAGCTATTCGATCACCAGGTTGAATTTTAAAATCATTATTAGAATGATTTATAAGACTTACCATTATTTCACCTCTATAATCTGCATCTATCGTACTTGGAGAGTTCAAGACACTGATTCCATATTTAACAGCCAAGCCACTTCTAGGTCTCAGTTGAATCTCTGCTACAACATTGCACTCTTGTTCACTTAATTTAATCAATTGCGAATCAAAGGATTCAACGATCCTCAATCCAGTCTTCACTAAGGCCCAAGACTTGGCCTTTAAAATCAATTCTTGATTTGCACAGATATCAAAACCTGCTGATTGTCTCGTTGCATAAAATATTTCGCCTGTCCCTAAATGTTCTAATTTTAGCATATCATTCACCCAATTCTAAAAACTTTGATTCCAACAGTTCTTGATGCTTGACCAAATCGTTGCCAACTGGTAACGACAATAGTTCGTGTAGGTCAGTAGCTCCAATGGTAGAGCGGCTGATTCCAAATCAGCTTGTTGGGGGTTCGAGTCCCTCCTGGCCTGCCACTCTTCTCTCTTTACCTCATCTCTTACATCGCACAAGAAAAATCGATTTTTTTTCCTGTCAAAATTCATGTTTTATGTTTTTTACATAATATTTTAAAATCATATTTCACACACACGCTGCATGATTGAGTTAGGATTGGGATGAAATTATTTGCGCGCCTAACAATTCTATTTGCACTCTCCTTTAGCCAATCTGCAGATGCTACTGAAGAAATGGTTTTTGTTTATTTTAATGATTTTTCCCCTTATAGTTATTCATCTTCACCTGAAAAAAATGATGCATATGGAATATTTCCGCACTATATAAAAGAATTATTTGCTAAAATTAATATTAAAATTACAAATGAATCGTACTCATGGGAAAAAGCACAATATATGGTGCAAAGTGGTGAAGCCGATGGTTATATAACTACTCCAATTGATAAAAGAAAAGAGTATGCTTACTTTACACAAAAATCATCATTTATAATTAAAAACTTCTTACTATATATAAATAAAAATTTAGACACTGAAATAAAAAAAATAAAAAATATTGAAGATCTAAAAAAATACCGCATTTGTGATTATAAAGGCAACGCTTGGAGCGAGGTAAATCTAAATGAAATTAATCTAATTAAAGTAACAAAAAGAACAGATTGTATCCCCAAAATAAATGCAAATAAAATTGACTTTATAGTTGCCAATCTTGGTTTTTATCACGATTTTAAAAAAGATAATAAAGATTCTAAAATATTTGATATTCCATTTATAAAAAAGAGCTCAACTCATTTTCACATTGGAATTCGCAAAGATTATCCACAGTCTTATTCAATTATTGAAAGCTTAAATCATTATATAAAATTAGAAAATGAAGATAATTTTAGAAATTAAGATCATCATCTTCAATTTCTGTTTTATAAGGCTCTAGCAAAACCCTACCTTTGTTTTCTACTAATTTCTTTATCACGGGTCCACAACGCGTGGCATTGCATCCTCCACTTCCGCTCCCCGTTACTTTATTTACTTTTTCAACAGTATCTGCGCCTCTTTCAATTGCTTCACAAATTCTTGCTTGTTTAATTCCCTTGCAAATACAAACAACTTTTAAACGCGCCTTAATTTCTTCTATACTTAATTTTTTTTCAATCATATTAATTCACTTTTTGCATTTCTAACATCGTCACAGTATTCTTGTAAAGCTTGGGTTATAGAATCTTCTAATTGTAGATAATGCTTTAAAAATTTTGGTTTAAATTGTTTATTCATTCCTAACATATCCTGTAACACAAGTATATTTCCATCACAAAAATTACCAGAGCCAATACCTATTGTAGGGATTTCTAATGACTCAGAAATTTCTTTTGCTGTTTGGGGCATAATAAGCTCGAGCACAACGGCAAAACAACCCGCTGATTGCAATTTTTGCGCTTCCGTCAGAAGCCTCATTTTATCATGTTCATTTTTACCCTGTATGCGATAACCGCTCAGAGCATGCACACTTTGTGGCATAAGTCCTATGTGCCCCATCACTGGAATACCATGTCGGGTTAAAAAATGAATCTGCTCACAAATTTCTGAACTTGCACCTTCAATTTTAACAGCTTCTGCCCCCGCCTGTAATAAAATACCTGCATTGTGCGCCGTTTCAGCTCTGCTTATTCCCGAACTCAAAAAAGGCATATCTCCCACCAATAAAGGGGTCTTTAAAGACGAAGAGACGCAGCTAATGTGATAAGCAATGTCATTTATTGATACATCAATTGTGCTTTTTTTACCTTGAATCACATTGCCTAAACTATCACCAACCAAAACCACATCAATTTCAGTTGTTTCAATCATGCGTGCAAAAGTTGCATCATAACAAGTAATTGATGATATTCGTTTGGAATTTTTTTTCATTTCAAGAATATTTTGCACACGTACTTTTATTTTTTTATGATCATTTTTTGCACTGTTAGGATCTGAATAAACCATAAAGTTTTTAACCTTTGTTAAATGAATTATAAGAATAAAATTTTATCTAAAGAGATTTTATTCTTTTTCTTTTATATAGTATATTTAATATGATTTCGATAGGGGAGGAAATAACGACATGGCAAAACGCATTCTACTTTTTTTGGCTGTAAATATTTTAGTTATGATTACCATTACCATCGTGACATCAGTTCTCGGTGTGAATCATTATATGACAGAAAGAGGCATTAATTACAAAAGCTTACTTGCATTTTGTTTTATTTGGGGATTTGGTGGCGCTTTTATCAGCCTTGCAATCTCACGCTGGATCGCAAAATTTTCAATGAATATCACTGTCATTGATCCCACAAACGCAAGTGCACGTGAAAAGGATCTTTATAATCGCGTAGCCAATCTATCCAGAAAAGCTGGCCTTCCCACCACTCCTGAAGTTGGTATTTTCGAAAGTTCTGATTTAAACGCATTTGCAACGGGCCCCTCTAAAAAAAGATCTCTTGTAGCAGTCTCAAGTGGTCTATTGGAGCATATGGATCAGCATGAAGTAGATGGTGTGCTAGCCCATGAAATATCCCATATTGCAAATGGTGATATGGTGACCATGACTCTCGTCCAGGGTGTGGTGAACGCTTTTGTCATGTTCTTTGCAAGAATTATTGCCTTTGCGACGACTCAATTCGTGAAAGAGGACATTCGTCCCATCGTCAATATTATCGTTATCATTGTCCTAGAAATACTTCTCAGTATTTTAGGCAGTCTTGTTATTTGCTG
Source organism: Fluviispira sanaruensis (assembly GCF_004295685.1). Lineage (NCBI taxonomy): Bacteria > Pseudomonadati > Bdellovibrionota > Oligoflexia > Silvanigrellales > Silvanigrellaceae > Fluviispira > Fluviispira sanaruensis. The sequence goes on along the minus strand of NZ_AP019368.1, from coordinate 656,172 downwards.
GTTCTCTCGGAAAAGAGAGTTTAAAGCAGATAGCGGCGGGGCGCAGCTCGCTGGAAAAAGCAATATGATTGCGGCACTCAGCGCTCTGCAAAGAGCTTACGAAATTCCTTTACAGGAACAAGAGAAGGCTCCTTCTTCTATTGCTGCCTTTCAAATTTCAAACAGATCAAGTTTCATAGAGTTATTTTCCACTCACCCACCTCTAGCACAAAGAATAGAGGCTCTTAAACAAAACAATCAAATTCTATAAAACAACGCAATATACTGCTTTAATTTTGAGAACTTAAAATAAAGTTTCCTTTTTTCATTCCGATATTTTCCTTAGCTTTCGAAAGACTCGAAAGATAAGGAAATATCCATGGATGGAATAATAATATTTATTAAAAGTCGATTTAATATCACTATTCTAGTTATTATTTTATTTAAAACTCAAGTTATTTACTCCCAAGAATTGCAAAGAGAATATCGCTCCTCTCGCTTTTTAGGCCGAGGTGATACTGGAATTGCTGATGCAAATGGAGGGGATTCTATATTTTACAATCCAGCTGCAATCGCTTATGCAAATAATATTTTAAATGAAATTGTCATAATCAGCCCTCAAATCGAAGGAACAAGCAATTTTATAAGCCTTTATGACTCAGCACAAGGAAATGGGAATGTAGCATCACTCTTAGCCGCAAATCAGAACAAAGTTTATAGCGCAGCAGGCCAAAGTTTAACGGGAATCATTTTCAAAAAAGTTTCGCTTGGCGTGATGGATAGAATAAATTCGAATATTTATGCAGGAATTGATCCAACTACAGGAATACCAACAGCAAATATTTATGGCGCTAATCGAGCTGGTGTTTATTTTACTTTAGCACACGATTTTTTTGATGGACATTTACTCGTAGGTATTAATGGAAAATATATTCAAAAAAGAGAAGTGAATCTTTCAATATCCGCTCTTGATGTCGATAGTGAAATTTCCAATAATTCACTCAAAACAATGATTACAAATTCGCTTAATGTTGGCAGTGGGGTTGGGGCAGATATTGGCTTACTTCTTGTTTTACATAAAGAAAGCTCTACTCAACTTGGAATCACTGTGCGAAATCTTGGTATGCAATATAGGTGGACAGTTCCTGAAGGGAGCAAGGCCCCAACTTCAGAGCCAACAGTTTTTGATACAGGATTTAAAACAACTTTTGGGACAAAAAAAAGCCGAGTGGGAATTTATGCTGACTTTAGAGATATAAGTAATACAGAAAACACGGATATTGGGAAAAGAATTCATTTAGGAGCTGAGTATGTTTTAAATAATTTCTTTGGCATAATGACTGGACTCAATCAAGGTTACCCAACATTTGGCTTATTTTTAAACTTTAAATTTATCAAAATAGAAGGTGGTATGTATACAGAAGAAATTGGCAAAATAACTGGTTCTTTGCCAAGCGAAAGATTTTTTTCACGAATAGTACTTGGGTGGCTTATATGATATTAAATATATTTCAGATAAAATTCTTAACAATTATTTTTATTCTTATTACTACACCAGTTTTATTTTCCTGTGGCAATGGTAATTTATTCTCTTCCTTAACAACTGTAAGTCAAAAAGACAAAGCTCAAAATAGTATTTACTCAGGAGACTATCCTTCTGCTATAAGTACTTTGGTATCATATTTGAATAACAACCCGAGTGACACACAGGCTATTGGTATGCTTGGAACAGCTTATATGCTTTCCGCCGGTTACAATCTTCTTAATATCACTGTCTCAATATTAACAAATACAAGTAGCGCAAAAAATAATTTTCAAGCCATTTTATCATCTATGCCAAACGGATCTTCTACTAATATCACATATTTGACAAACGCTGTTAATATATTAAGCACAATCTCTTCTTCTCAACGAACAGCGAATCAAAACTATCAACTGGCACTCGCCCAAGCAGGACTTGCAATATTAATTATAAAAGCAGTTTGCTTGGATAGCGCGGGGAATATTTCAACCTCACTCACCAACGCAATGAGTTCAGCAGATTCAACAAAAGTCTATACAAATCTACAAAATGCACAAACCAATTTAGCCAGCGCAGGAATATCTTCAGGAACTTCGACTGGTTCGTCACTCCTTGCCAATTTATTCAGCCAAATCAATGCTACAGCAGGGGCTTCAAACGATGCAAAAGTGACTAATTTTATTATTTCTCAACAATGAAAAATAAAAAATATTATGATATAAACTCTTTCACTCTAAATATAATGAAGAGGTTGTCCCTTTTACTAGGAGTTTCTTATCATGCGCATAGCCTGTCTACAGTTAAATCCGCAAAACGACATCAACGAGAACCTTAAAATTGCCTTAAATAATATTTCACAAGCAGCAAAACAAGGAGCTGAAACGGTTGTTTTACCTGAAATGTTTACATACATGGGTGATGAGAGCCTGAGAGTGCAAACAAGATCAAAAATAAATGAAGGAATATTCACACAGATTCAATCCGCTGCTAAAGAATATAAAGTTAATATTATTGCTGGCAGTCATTCAGAAGAAATCCCTAATAATTCTAAAAAAGTTTTTAATACTTGCATTACATTTAATAAAAATGGGGATGTTATATCTACTTACCGAAAAAAACACCTGTTTAATTTACGGGATCAAAATGGCAAACCTCTCTACTGTGAAAGCGATTCATTTGAAATTGGAGAAGATCCAAAATCTTATCAATTAGAAACAACAGAAGGTTCATGGAATGCTTTCAATATCATTTGTTATGACTTGCGTTTTCCTGAAATCGTCCGCTCTGCTTTAAAACAAGATAATTTCTTTGATATTATTTTTGTTCCTGCCGCGTTTGTCTGGCAAACTGGCAAAGATCATTGGGAAGTTTTATTGCGCGCGCGCGCTATCGAAAATCAATGCTTTGTTGTAGCTTGCAATCAAACAGGCTCCTTCTCGAATGGTCAAAAGAAAAACTATGGAAATAGCATGATTATAGACCCTTGGGGAAAAATCTTAGCCCGAATGAACGAAGAAACAGGAATTTTGACCGCCGACATTCATAGGTCAAATATAGATGAATCGAGAACAAGACTTCCTGCTCTAAAGGACAGAAAGATTTTTTAAAATGAATCCAGAAGATATGAATAAAAGGGTTATTATTTGGATATTAGCCGGAATTATGTTTATTGAAATGCTTGATACGACCATAATAAATACCGCAATTCCAGATATAGCACGCTCACTCAATGCCAATCCTGTCAGCCTAAAATTTGCAGTTACGAGTTATTTACTGAGTTTAGCTATGTTTATCCCCATAAGTGGCTGGGCTGCTGATCGCTTCGGCACAAAACCAGTTTTATCTTCTGCAATCGTTATTTTTACCTTAAGCTCTATTCTCTGTGGACTTGCCACTTCTTTGATAGAACTTTCTATTTTTCGCTTTCTCCAAGGATTTGGAGGCGCACTTATGACACCTGTTGCCCGCTTAATTATGGTTCGTATCTTTCCTCCCTCAGAACTTGTGCGCGCAACCATGCTGATCTTTTTTCCTGCACTTTTAGGTCCTATAGCAGGCCCTTTGTTAGGTGGAGTTATTACTACCTACACCTCATGGCGTATTATTTTCTTTATCAATATTCCAATGGGTATTTTAACTTATTTTTTAGTGCAGAAATATATACCTAATGAAGTTGCAGAAAATAAGAAGAACTTAGATTTAAAAGGATTTTTCTTATCTGGAATTTCTTTAGCGTCTTTAACAGTTGCTTTAGAAACTGTAGGAGAAAACTTACTCTCAAATAAACTTCATACCTTTGTAGCAACAATAGGATCCTTTACTTTTCTTTTATTTATTTATCATGCAATAAAAATGAAAGAAAAATCTATTTTAAATTTAACCCTTTTTAAAATAAAAACATTTAGAACAGGAGTAATTGGCAATAGCATAACTTATATCTCAACAGGAGGCGTTTCTTTTCTCCTTCCTTTACTCTTTCAATTGCAGTTTGGTATGACACCTATGATATCGGGATTGTTAGTCGCTCCTATGGCTGTTGGTGCTTTGATAATGCGTGGAATATCTCCTAGAATATTAAAAATATTTGGTTTCAAAAGAGTACTTTCACTTGCTCCATTTGGCATATGTTTTGCTCTTATTTTAATTTCCTTTATAAATCAAAATAGTAGTTTTATTTATATCGTATTTTCAACTGCCATTCTTGGTTTTTTTAATATTTTAGCATTTTCAAGCAATGGTCCAATGATTTATGTCGATGTTCCCAAAAATATTTCTGCCACTGCAACAAGCCTAGATGTCACAATCCGTCAATTTTCAAATAGTATTTCCATTGGATTTTCTTCTTTTATACTTATTAGTTTTCTTAATTATTATGCTTTTCCAATTCATAATCCCAAAGCAATAGAGGCTTTTAGGACTACATTTTTTATTCTAGCTCTCTGTATTTTACCAGTATCAATTTTGAGTTTGACTTTAAAAAAATCTGATGGTGAGCATGCAACAAAAAATATTAAATAATAAATTATAAAACTAAAAACCAATCTTATGAAAATAAATTGCTACAAATGTAAGAGAAGCCATAATTATCCAAAGTAATATTCCTTGAATAAAAGGTTGGATTCCTACGCTTTTTATAGCAGTCCGAGAGAGGTTTGAACCTATACAAAATAAAATAATAATAAGCATACGTTCTGATATGCCACGTACAATCTGACCAGGAGCTTGCAAAAATGGCACCCAAGTTACTAGGGCAGCAGCTAAGAGAAACCAAATTATAAACCATGGTTTTTTTACTTTTTCCTTTGAAATTTCCCTATTTTTAAAAATATATTTTGCATAAAAAACACCGATCAAAAAAACGACTGGAACAATCCAAATTGCCCGTGCAAGTTTAACAGTCGTACCCATTTCTAAAGATTGTTCGCCGTAAGCTAAAGTAGCACCCACAACAGAGCTTGTGTCATGAATTGCTAATGCGCTCCACAGACCAAATTGCTCCTGAGTTAAATTAAAAAACTCTCCAATTGGTGGAAAAATAAAAAGAGCAAGTGCATTTAAAATAAAGATAATAGCTAAAGAAACAGAAATATCATTATTATTTGCTTTAATTGCTGGAGCTAGAGCAGCAATAGCACTCCCTCCACAAATCGCAGTTCCGACTGAAATTAAGAGGGACATGTCTCTTTTATTATTTAATATTTTTCCTATTACAATTCCTAAAATCAATGTAAAAGAAATACCAATAATTGTATATGTAATTCCATTTAGCCCAACTTCTGCAACTTTTATCAAATTCATACCAAAGCCTAAACCAATGATCGACCAGGATAAAAATTTTGTTGCTATCTCTTTGGTTTGCTTTTGATATGGGTTTTGTAAGAGCAATGACAGTAAAATACCACTTAACACGGCTAATCCTGCATTTAATCTAGCAAAAGCTTGATTAAATAACGGAAGAACTAGTAAAATAAATGCACACAATGGATATGATATTTTTGCTACACTTTTTTTATTCAAATCAGTGATTCTCATATTACGACAAAACAGTTCTCACTCTTTTTGTAAATTCCCTGATAGCCTCATTTAAAGAAACACCATTGTCAATCAATTTTTTAATTTCACACGCTTGCAAAAAGTTACTCATAACTTCATTTATATCTGAGTTATTTTGACATTCTGGGCAGCTTGTCTTTTCTGTATTTTCGAGTTCATCTGCAAATCTTATAAGATCGTCTTGGGAATATTTTTGCGATAATTCTTTAATAATTTTTATATCCATTTTACACACCTATGCCATGTGATTTTAAGAATGCTCGCAGCCCTTCTTCCTTTGTTGTACAAATACTTGCTATCATTTTATCATCTTTCCATATTGCAACAGTTGGAAGATTTTCTATTTCTATTAATCCACGCAATTTTTCATTTTTTTCCGCATCAATTTTATACAAAGGCAAGCCCAATTCACTCGCAATTTTTCTAAACATTGGAAAAGCCATTCGACAGGAACCACACCAAGGCGCATAATAATCAATCAGCGCCAAATTCTCTTTCTTTAATTCCAACGTCCCGCTATCATCATTAAGTTCAATTATTTCAGTCATTAAAAACTCCTTATCCTGATATAATACAAAATCATAGAGAGATTAAACCTGAAAGGAAGGAATGACAAATGCATGTAATTTACAAAACTCGCCCACGCTCTTTTTTTTATAAACAATTGAATTTACTGTATTTAATTTCAAGCCTCACTTTTTTAAAATTTCCTTCAGGAAAAAGTTGACCTTTTATTTTTCCTAAGGTACTAACCCCCTCACTGCGGATGTGGTGAAATTGGTAGACACGCACGTTTGAGGGGCGTGTGCGCAAGCATGGCGGTTCGAGTCCGCCCATCCGCACCATTATTTAGAAAAAGGCTGGCAATTTTTATTGCCAGCCTTTTTTGTTTCCACTTATTCTATTACTGGTAAAATTCTATACGATGTTCTAAGGTCGGAAACTGTAAAATGTTGGTATGTCCCTAAAAGGATTTACTTAGACATAAAAATTAATGAAATTATATTTTTGGAGTCATAAAAACATGGGTGTTTGGGAATATGTACTGATCATAGCTATCGGAATAGCTGTGGCCGCCCTAGCGTTTTTGGGGGTTCATACAATGAACATGCGCGCCCTAACGCAGGATTTAAAGATCAAACATGAAGAGGCTGAGAAAAGACTTGGGGAAGCCCGAGCACAAGCAGATGAACTGGTTAAAAAAGCTCTCAGAGAAGCCAAAGAACTTGCTATAAATGAAGGTCGAGATTTTGAACGGGCGCAAAGAGAAAAAAATCTTGAAATCAAGAAAATAGAAACTCGAATTCAAAAAAGAGAAGAGACGATAGAAAAAAAAGCTCAACAACTCGAACAAAAAGAAAAAGATTTGAAGAGAAAAATGGAATCTATCGAATCTGAAGAAAAAAAAGTTTTAGAAGCACTCAGAAAAGCAGAAGAAACAGTTGAAGAAAGCAAATCGCGGCTTGAATCCGTTGCCCGACTCTCACAGGAAGAGGCAAGAGAACAACTTAAAAAAGCGATCGAAGTCGAAGTAAGAAAGTCTGCCAGTGCAGAAATTCGCGCTGCAGAAGAAGAAGCGAGACGTATTGCCGATGAAAAAGCACGCGGAATTATTTCCACTGCTATTCAACGGATCGCAAACGAATTTGTGACAGATGCCACTGTCTCAGTCATCACTTTGCCAACGGATGATATGAAAGGTCGTATCATTGGGCGCGAAGGACGTAACATTCGCACAATTGAACAGGCCACTGGAGTCGATCTAATTATCGATGACACTCCTGAGGCCGTTATTATTTCCTGCTTCAATCCCATTCGCAGAGAAATTGCCAAAACTGCTATTGAACGTTTAGTTGCTGATGGACGTATTCATCCTGCGCGCATTGAAGAAGTTGTGCAAAAAACCAGAACAGAATTTGAACAAATGATCCGTGAAGCTGGTGAACGTTCATCCTTTGATTGCGGAATAACTGGCTTGCATCCTGAAGTCATTCAAGCGCTTGGAAAACTAAAATACATGACAACGGGCGGCCAATCCGTTTTGCAACACTGCATTGAAACTGCTCAAATTGCAGGAATCATTGCTGCAGAACTCGATCTCAATGTGCGCTTAACGAAAAGAGCAGCTCTATTGCATGATATTGGCAAGAGCTTAGATGAAGAATCAGAAGGAAATCATTCGCATGTGGGCGCACTCTTCTTACAAAAATATGGTGAATCACCAGAAGTTGTTGAAGCTGCAGCAAAACATCATAATGATAATTTACATGGTTTAAACGCCATCACAGTCATCGTACAAACCGCAAATGTTCTAAGCAATTTCCGTCCAGGCGCACGCAAAGAATTCCTTGAAAAAGCAATTGATAGATTGCGTGATATGGAATCAACTGTCGAAGGTTTTGATGGCGTAGAACAAGCTTATGTTATTAAATCTGGTCGTGAAGTTCGAGCTATGGTATCACCCACCGTAATGGATGATGAAGCAGTGACTTTACTCGCTAAGTCCGTTGCAAAACGCTTGCGCAGTGAGCTTCATCAAGCAGGCAATATTAAAGTAACTATGGTTAGAGAACAGCGAGCGACACATCTTGCAAAATAAAATTACAGCGCATTCGTATTCAGGAGATACTTCTTTTTCTTCCATTGCACAGCATCTAAAACCCAATCATGAGAGTATAAAAATTCTTATGATTGGTGATGTTTTGGGGCGTGGCGGAAGAAGAATATTAAAAAAAGTAATTCCCCAACTTAGACAAGAAATTCAGCTCGATTTTATTACAATAAATGGAGAGAACTTAGCTGGTGGTTTCGGTATAACTGAAAAAATATTTGATGAAATAAAAAGTATAGGTATTGATGCAGTTACCATGGGAAATCACTGGAAAGACAAATCTGATGTGCATAATATTCGTAAAAAGCATAGAGATTTAGTTCTCCCACAAAATCTAATTGGTATATCGCATATCGATAAAGCTCCTTCTTTTTTTATTAAAGAAAGAAATAAATCTGTTCATATTATAAATCTCATGGGTAATTTTGCCATGCGAGAAGAATACAGCAGCCCATTTGAATTTTTATTAAAAGAAAAAGAGAACTTTAAAGATAAAGTCAAATCAGGTGCACATATCGTCATTGCTGATATTCATGCGGAAGCAAGTTCTGAAAAACAAGCAATTGCTTGGATGTATGATGGAATACTAGCTGGTTTGATCGGCACACACACGCACACGCCCACAAGTGATGAACGTCTGACTGAAAATGGCACTGCCTTTTTAACAGATGTCGGTATGACTGGTCCATATGACAGTGTTATAGGAATGAATAAAGAAAGAATTATCAATCGATTTTCAAATCCTGGCACAAAAATGGCACATGAAGTAGCAGAAAAAGACCTTTGGTTTAACGGTTTTTTAATGGAAATCTGTCCCAAAAAAAGTTTGTCAATTGCATGCCATCGTTTGCAATACCGCGCAGGATATGAAGATAGCTTTATATTAACATCAATTCATAAAATTAATTAATTTTAGCTGTTACGTTCGTATTCACACCACTTGCCACCAAAAATTCCTGAGCAGATAAAACAGCACCTGTGACGAGCGAAGTCACAACAAGACGATATTTCCCTGGGACAATCCATAATTTTTTCTGAATATTATTCGATAAAAGAAGCTCATTTTCAGAGCCTAAAACTTCACTTTTGAATTGTTCTAATTCCTTTGAGAAGGCTTTTTGCAAACTCACAGGAACGCGAAAAGAAATATCAGAACAATTTTTTGCAATGGTTGATTTTATTGCGAACTGTCTGGCAAGCTCGATACGGGTTTGCATATCCCAAACTCCGCGAATGGATTCTGCATTAATTGCAACTTGCGGAGCATCTCCGATATCTAGACCAATTTTACCATTATTTGCCTTACATATTTCATCAAAACTGATATCCATTTTTTTAGCAAAAAACTGCCCATCAAGAAAAATAGATGTCAATGGTTTTTCAATATTCATCGGCACATCACTTAAACTCGTGGAACTCATATTAGAAAACTGTGCTGTTTCTATATTAAAATTCAGAGGCGATTCAATTAATTTAATCTGTGCACGCACGACAGCTCTTGACTGCATATTAGAAATATTTAATTGAATACCAACAAGAGATTTACGACTTTTATCTAATTCAAAATTATTTTCGAGTTCACTCATAGTTGTTTTGACTAAAAGAGAAGTGATTCTCGGCCATAGAAAAGAAATTGTGTCATTGTAAAATAAAGTCATATCGGGAGAATAAGCAAAATAATAAGGTAACTCTTGAGGATTTTCTTTTAATAAATTTTTAACACTGTTTGAAAGAATAACAAGCTTACTTGTATTGCTATCTGCATCTTTTGCAGATAGATGACGATTTAAACTTGCGCAAAAATGCGACATGTTAACAATTCTTCTATAAGCTAAATAAGAACTTTGCGGCATATAACGAATCATTTTATTATTCAAACTTGTTGCCTGAAGCGTGCATGATTCCAAAGATTTTCTAAGATAATCAAATTCATTTTTCATAGAATTTAAGGAGGCAAACCATCCAAAGTCAATTAATGTTTCCGTAATTGATTTTGTTAAAGAACTGAAACGATCTTGTTCAATTCTGATAAATTGGAGTTCATTGCCACCTTCTAGGATCAACTTCCCCGTATTTAAAAACCCATCATCGTCATATTTGACATCTATGTCAGAATTATTTATAAAATTTCCTGAAAATGGAATAAAGGTTTTGGTTGATTTATTTTTTGAGTCTTTTGGTTCAAAATAAAAGAGACGGGTGGAACTATTTAAAGCTGAATTTATTTTATTCTTAGATAATACTGCAGGTATAATTCCTTGAAGGTTTGCACCCATATCTTTGTCTAATTCAAGATTAGAGTTTTTATCTTGTCGCCAAATATTTTGAATTTCTTTAAATGAACCATTTGCAGTCCGTGATAAAAGGGTTTGCTGAAATTTAAGCTGCTCTTCTTGCTCAATTTCCATCTCTCCTTTTAAAATAGAGAGTAAAGGTGATGAGCCAATTCGACTCACAAACTGCATAGTATATTGAGTTGAAATACCTGTTTTTAGATTTTCTGTTCCAGCAATTAGAAGTCCAATAGGAATGTTACCTAAATTTATAACGTACCATGCATTATATTTTGACGATACAGAAGGATTTTCAGGTAGAGGAAAATCCCTTAAATCTTGTGCTGCATTCGCAATATTGGCTTGAGAAAAATTTGTTTCAATTTGAAAGTTTTTTTTCCCTAAGAAAAGGATACCTATGGATGATCCAATGGCTACAAGACCAAATAAGCAAAGAATAACAATCGTTGATTGTTTGGACATATCAAACTCCATAAGCTAAGAACGAATACTTATCCAAATGCTGAAAAGTGCATAGGATTTAAAAGAAAGAATAGCATGAAACATATTTCAAATAAAAATGGACTTAACAAAGTTTTGAAATTCACCCTACCCATACTTCTCTCAGTGCTTATTCATAGTGCATTTTTTCTTGTTTTACATTTTGCACATAGAGATTATAAAATATTTGAAAAAAAACCTTTAGAAAACTATCAAACAATTACTTTAAATACATTTACTCCAATTAGTAACAAAACAAATCAAACAATAAATCAAGTTAACCCCCCAAAGAACAATATTAGAAAAATAAATGAAGTTGAAAAAGGAATAATTAAAAATGCAAATAATAATTATGCAAATAATGTTATGACTGAAAAAAATGAAGTTTCTAAGCCTAGTAATATTAATTATCAGGAAATAAAAATACAAGATCAAAAATTAAGCACTCAAGTTTACCAAAATCCTTTTGGCTATTTAAAACTTCCAAAACAGCTTCTTGGTCAAAATTTATTCCCAAGAAAATACGAAGTTTTATTCAAATACTCAAAATCAAATACGAATACTTTTGATCTCGGTATTGCTAAAATATTGCCTTTACAAGAAGAAAAGCCTTACTTAGACCAAGTTGTCAAAAATGCATTAACAGCACAATTAAATATCCTCAACTCTGAACAAAAAAATGACTTTTATAATGTCGCAATGACGCAAGGATTTCCACAAAATACACCAAGTCAAGCAAATGAATTAGAAATAGATACTATCAGCATAGTTCTTGAATTCCATGAACCAAACTGATAACTCATAGCTCAGTAAGTGATTGTTAACCCTCCCTGTTTGGAGCACTTTTTTATGACATCTCTCTTTCATCACACGACTCCAGAAGATATTCTAAACTTAAAAGAAACAAGAATATTCATTGTAGGAGATATCATACTCGATACTTATATCGAAGGGAGAGTGAGTCGTATTTCGCCTGAGGCTCCAGTGCCAGTGGTACTTGAAAGCAAAAGGAGAGCTGTTCCAGGCGGAGCTGCCAATGTCGCAGCCAATATTACCTCTATGGGAGCAAGAGCCGTTCTTTGTGGCCGAATCGGAAATGACGCAGAAGCGATCGTTATAAAAAATGTACTTGAAGAACATAATATTGATACCAGCGCCTTAATTGTCTCAAAGCATATTCCCACAACAACAAAAATGCGAATTATGTCAGGAAACTCAAGCTCGGGTGCGCAACAGATTGTGCGCGTTGATAAAGAATCCAATGAAATGATTTCATGCGCAGAAGAAGAAAAAGTCTTAGAGTTATATGAGAACTTTATCGAAAATAATCAAAATATCTGCCTTATTTTATCAGATTATGGCAAAGGTTTTTTGACTAAAAATTTGATCACACGCCTTATTGCAGTCAGCAATGCAAAGAAGATCCCGATAGTGACAGACCCAAAAAGCGAAGATGTGGGAAGGTACGAAAATTCGACGGTGATAAAACCCAATTTAAGCGAAGGAAAATCTGTTTATAAAGTACAAAATCCAGGAGTTTATAACAAATCATTTGAAGAAGAAGTCGATGCCATTGCAGACTGCTATTTAAAAGCCAGTGGCTGTAAAAATTTGGTCATGAGTCTTTCAGAACATGGAATTATGACACGCGGACAAGATATCGAAGGTACTTATAGGATTGCTTCGCATGCTTTACAAGTTTCTGATGTTTCCGGAGCAGGCGACACTCTAATTGCTTTTATCGCCATGTGTTTAGCAGCGCAATTTCCCCTCATCCGCGCAACAGAGCTCGGCAATATTGCTGCAGGCATTGTCTGTGGAAAATTAGGCACATCGACCCTCTCGCCGTCTGAGTTTTTAAGCGTTTTCAAAGACAAGAGCGAGGCTACACATCCAGAAAAACGACTCGATATCAATTTACTCACTCTGCTTGCCAAAGATTTAAAATCTCAAAAAAGACGTTCTGTCTTTACCAACGGCTGTTTCGATATTTTACATGCTGGTCATGTCGAGTATTTACAAAAAGCGCGCTCTTTGGGCGATTTACTCATCGTTGGCCTAAATTCCGATAAAAGCGTGCAACGCCTCAAGGGCTCAAGTCGTCCCGTGCAAAGTGAAAATGATAGAGCAAAAATTTTAGCTTCGCTGGCCTGCATTGATTATGTAGTCATATTTGATGAAGACACTCCACTTGAAATCATTTTAGCTATCAAACCAGATGTACTGGTAAAAGGTGCTGATTATAATTTTGAAAATACTGTTGGCGCAAAAGAAGTGATCTCTTGGGGGGGATGCGTCGAACACATTGCACTCGTTCCAGGAAGAAGCACGACATCAATTCTTCAAAAGGCTCAGCTCGAGTAAACTTCAGAGGCAAAGCAAACTTGTTTGTTAGCAATTTTTAATTTAAAACACTTTTGGTATGTTTGATTCTATAAATTTCAAAGAGGAAAATTCAATGAAAATCATCGCAACAGACAATGCACCTAAAGCAATCGGACCATACTCCCAAGCGATCGTTCTCGGCAATATGGTTTACTGTTCTGGATCTATTCCTTTAAATCCTTCAACTATGAAAGTTGAAGCAACAGATATTGAAGGCCAAACAGAACAAGTCTTTAAAAATATGCGGGCAATTTTAGACGCAAGTGGATCAGGAATCGAAAAAGTAGTAAAAACAACCGTGTTCTTAAAAGACATGAATGATTTTCAGAAAATGAATGGCGTGTATGAAAGGCTCTTCAAAGGACATTCCCCTGCCCGTTCGACAGTCCAAGTTGCTAAATTACCACTTGATGTAATGGTCGAAATAGAGTGCATTGCTTCTCTTTAATATCTTATAGAAATAAATAAATTGTATTTCTATATCGTTCCTTTATTTTATTTTTTAATATTTCTTAATTAATATAAAGACATTGTATTATTTAAATATGAGCTGATTCTTTTTGTATTTTTTTTGACTGGAGTCCAACGAAAAGTATAAGATAACTCAGCATGCGACAAGGAGGTCTCCATGAACATGAAAACCATGCAAAAGTCAGCGATTAAGCCAATTCCTTCTGCGACAAATTTCAATGCACCACATAAATCTTCTTTTTTGACCCGCCTGTTTGGTTTTGAAAGTCAAAAAGTAGTGGCGAATTTAAGAGCTGAAAATCAAGAACTCATTCTTATGAATCAAAGAAACATGGAAGCAATCAAAACTCTTTCCGACCAACTGGCAGACAGTCTGAGTTTTCAACAAGATCAATTAAAACAGGTTTCTGAGCGTCTCAAAATTGTGGACACCCTTCCAGAAAAGCAAGATGCACTCCATCAGAAAATAATGGACACATTCGATCGCGCAACCTTCTTTATTCAAAACGCCTCCCAAGATTTAGTTCAGTCCAAAGCTGCTTTGTTATCATCACAAAATGATTTTGTCGAAAGCGCTGGAGCAATTGAGATTGCAGAATTTATGAGAAATTTCTTAATTTCGAATCTTCTCGCGAAACAAATTCGCCTTACAGTGCAACTTTTCATAGAGGACAAAGCAAATCCTAAAGACATAGAACCTCATCTCTTAAAGTTACAGAAAAATCTACAGATTGTTCATCATCAAAATGGACAAATAAATTTTAAACTCGAAAAATATAATTTAAGAATTGAAGATAGTATTTTTAAACCCTATGCGCCTGAAACTCAAACTGCAGAAGTCACAGAAAATTGCTCACAAGATGAATTTTTTCAAATCATCAAACAAGCACAGAAATTAGGTATTTTTGAAGAAAGCGATAAGATCAAATCACTTGTCATAGCTGAAACCTTGCCTGCAATTTCTTTTTTCAATCGCGAGAAATCGACTTGGTCCGTTAAGCGCAGAGCAAAAGTTGTTATTTTAAAACCGAATTAATAACTAAGCAATATGATCAATTAAAAATCACATTCAAATAATATCAATTAATTTTATACTTGATATAAATATGAACAAATCGATAATCAATATTCTTAATTTTAATTCATTTGACATATAGCCCTTTTGGGCCAGCAGCAGCTGCTCTTTGCGTTGAAAACAGCATTTTAATATTTTAAAAAATTGCTCGTATAATTGGAAATTAACTCTGAATGTTTAAATAAAGAAACTATCTATGGATTGGTAGAGCTCACGCATAAGAATTTTTCCTACTAAAAATAATTTTTTTCCCAGCTTTTATCAAAATTTTTTTTTAAAATGATAAGACCAAAACTTTCTGGTTACAAAACTAATTAGTATAAATTTTTCATGAGACATTTGATGAAATATCAGAATTTATTTTTCTTCCTTTAATTTTTCCCGTGCCTCTTCAATTTCTTGTCGTAAAAAAAATCGTCATCTCTCAGAATAAAAAATCTCTTCATCCATTGTATTTTCAAGAATAAAATTAATTTTTTTTCTCAATAGACTTTTGCTAGAATATAAATTACTTAAATCATTAATATCATAAAATAAATTAAATAAAATTTACCTTTAGTTAATTTAATAATAAAATTAATTCCTAATTACATTGATACTAAATGTTTATTGATTTAAACTCACAAAATTTCTTTCGATATATTTTTAAAAGCTCTAATGAAATTTCATATTTTATGATTCCTAATTGAGGCAGCGCTTGGACCGAGACTCATATTAGACTGACTTAAATTATGAATTTTTGTTCTAATATCATTTTTAAAATGTTTGTTGCCGTTTCTTTATTCATAAAATAGTCCTTCTAGAAAAAACATCAAGCACTTAATTGTAAGACAAAGCAATATTATCATTTAACAATTATTAATATTACTTTGTCTATTGCTTCCGATCATAACAAAGTTTGCAGTATTAGCAATTTTTTATTTATACTAAAGTTTAAGTACACATTTATTGTTGTATAACTAAATTATAAATGGTAACTTGATGCACTTTTATAAAGTATGACTTAAGTTTTATTTTATAAAATATTTATTCTAACAGTTTTAAGGATTAAGTTTATGATTTTTCGGATTTTGTTACCACTATTTTGTAGTTTGTATTTCGCTGGATGTGTTCAGACAAAACATTATAAAAATTCTCAGCATCTAGAAATTTATGATGAAAAAAAAGAAGATATAAATGAAAATAAACTCTTAGTGGATTTTAATTCATGTTCACATGGAAAAAAACAATCTCCTGTTCATATTTTGACAAGTGAGTTAAAAACAAATGCAATGTTACCAATTATTATTACAAATTATCATACTTCACCATTAATTATAAAAAATAATCAGCATACTATTAAAGCAAAATTTGACAATGCAAATAGCATTGTACTTGGAAAAGAAAAATATTCATTAAAACAATTTCACTTGCACGCACCGAGTGAACACAAATTAGACGGTAAATTATTCGACTTAGAACTTCACCTCGTTCATCAAAGTGAATCAGGTGAATATGCTGTAATTGCTATTTTAATGCGTTCTGGAAAAGAAAATCTTGCTTTAAAACAATTCTTTGAAAATTTACCAAAGGAAGATCATGCGATTTTGAATACCAAATTAAAAATAAAATTAAATGATATTTTACCAAGCGATTTATCTTATTACGGCTATATTGGCTCTTTAACTACATTTCCTTGCGATGAAAAAGTAAATTGGCTCGTTTTAAAAAATGAAGTAGAAGTGTCTGAAGAACAAATACAAAAGTTTAAAGCAATTTTTCCTAATAACGCCAGAGAGATTCATCCTTTAAATGATCGATTTGTTGAAACAAATTGACTCAAACAATGCATTGACTCACTCCTTTAGGTTTCTCCGATAAAAGAATGGTTGCGAATCACACCTGTAAAATTTCAATTAATCGGTAGATTCCTATATTAAATCAAAACTTAAAGGTCATTATAATTACTTTATAAGAAGGGAAATAAAGTCATGTCTCTACCTAACACAAGTATTAATAAATTAACAAATAATGCTGGAGTACCCGTTGTAGATAATCAAAATACAATGACGGCAGGTCGCTATGGCCCCCTACTAATGCAAGACGTTTGGTATTTGGAAAAGTTAGCTCATTTTGATCGTGAAGTTATTCCAGAACGTCGTATGCACGCAAAAGGTTCTGGAGCCTATGGAACATTTACAGTAACAAATGACATTTCAAAATATACAAAGGCACGTATTTTTTCTTCAATAGGTAAAAAAGCAGATCTATTTATAAGATTTTCAACTGTTGCCGGAGAACGCGGGGCAGCAGATGCTGAACGAGATATACGTGGTTTTGCCATAAAGTTTTATAGTGAAGAAGGAAATTGGGATCTTGTTGGAAATAATACGCCCGTTTTCTTTTTACGCGACCCACTTAAATTTCCAGATTTAGCTCATGCGGTAAAACGAGATCCTGTAACAAATATGCGCAGCGCAGAAAATAATTGGGATTTTTGGACTTTATCTCCTGAATCTCTTCATCAAGTAACAATTGTAATGAGTGAAAGAGGAATTCCTTTTTCTTACAGACATATGCATGGCTTTGGTAGTCATACATTTAGTATGTTTGATAAAGACAACAATCGAAGTTGGGTTAAATTTCATTTTATTTCACAGCAAGGGATAAAGAATCTTTCAGATTCCGAAGCTGAAGCGATTATTGCAAAAGATCGGGAAAGCCATCAAAGAGATCTTTTTGAAAGTATTGAAAATAAAGACTTCCCACGTTGGAAAATGTGTATTCAAATTATGTCCGAAAAAGATGTTGCAAACTGCAAATATAACCCATTTGATCTTACAAAAGTTTGGTTGCATAAAGATTATCCCTTAATCGAAGTCGGAATTATAGAACTCAATCGAAATCCTGAAAATTATTTTGCCGAAGTGGAACAAGCTGCTTTTAATCCTGCAAATATCGTTCCTGGTATCGGATTTTCTCCAGATAAAATGTTGCAAGGAAGGCTTTTTTCATATGGTGATGCACAACGATACCGACTTGGTGTTAATCATCAAATCATTCCAGTAAACACTCCTCGTTGTCCTTATCACAGTTACCATCGTGATGGCGCCATGAGAGTTGATGGCAACAAAGGAAAAACTTTAAATTATGAGCCAAATAGCAAAGGTGAGTGGCAGCAACAAAGCAATCATGCAGAACCTCATTTAGTTTTGGACGGTACTGCAGGACATTGGGATCATAGAGAAGATAAAGATTATTATTCCCAACCAGGCCTCTTATTTCGATTGATGAGTGCAGAGCAACAACAAGTACTTTTTGAAAATACAGCTCGCGCTATGGGAAATGCTTCAAATGAAATTAAATTAAGACATATCGAAAACTGCAAAAAAGCAGACCCCAGTTATGGTGCAGGTGTTGCAAAAGCATTAGGCTTGTTTATTTAAATAAACAAGAGCTCAATTTTTAGGTAAATTATTATTTGAAGAAATAAAAGATGCGACCAAATGAAGACTCGCTTTATTTGGTCGCATCTTTGAGTATCCAAATCTTTACCTAAATCTACTAAATAAACCATTGACCACTATTATACTGAAAAATAATGTTAACTTGATATCAGAGTCACAATCAGATACATTATTCTTTCAATTTTAAATAATTGAGGAAATAATTATGAGATTTAAAATCATTTCATGCATAACATTAGTAATATCAATAGCAATCATAATTATAGTATTGACTATAATAAACAAAAGGAAAACTGAAATGTATACAGACTCAGACCTTTTCAATGAGAAAAATACATTGACTGTGAACTTAAACGATACAGCGCAAATACCTTGGAATTCAGTCGATACCTCAACAAATGTTATAGAAACTTTTGCTGCATCTGTTTTTGGTAATCTAATTGAAACTCAAGAAATTAAAAGTAGCACAAATAAATATATCTTAATAGAAAATTATTCCTGCAAAGATAGTAAATGCATTATAGATTTAAATAAAGAAGTAAAGTTTCACAATGGCAGAACAGTCACAGCCTATGACTTCGAATTTTCACTTATTCGCTTTCTTACGCAAAAAAGAGAAGATAATTTTGCATTTACTATTCTAAATGACATTCTAGGAATAGATTCTGTTCAACAGAGCAAAAATGAGACTAAAAATGGAATCACTTATCCAAGAGGTATTCTTCAGGGGATCGAAGTAATAGATAACTTCAAAGTCGTTCTTAATTTAAAAAGAAACAATCCTTATATCATCGAAAAATTAAATACAGGCAGACTGCCTATTGTTCCCATTGAAGAACTACAAAGTGATTATATCCATTGGAAACATTTACCGATTGGATTTGGCCAATATAAACTCATAAAATCTGACTTAGATAAATCTCAATTCATCTTAGAAAATTTAGCATCGGAAAATAATCACAAATATATTCGTATGATTTTTAGCGATCAAGATATAGGAGACATTCGTTTTTTATCGCATATGTCCGATTCAAAATTCGAAGGAAAAGTCATTCTTCCAACTGTTTATGTGAATGCAGGTTTTCTCTTTAATTTTAGCACCCCGCTCGGCGCAAATGAAAACTTTCGGCATGCTATTTCTTTCGCACTTGATCGTGAAAAAATTGCGCAAACTTCACCTGATAATGACCTTGTGGCAGAGGATCAAATACTACCAAGTCATTCCATTTTACAAAAATACAGAGAACAAATACCTCTTATTAAGCAAAATATTGTCTTGGCAAAAGAATATTTAAACAAAGTTCCAAAAGAACTTTGGGAAGATAAAACTTTGCATGTGCATTCCTTTTGGATGCTGAAAAAAAATTTAAATGATATAGAATACATTCAAGAAATAAAAAAGCAGCTCTCGGCAATTGGTCTGAATTTAGTATTCCATAATACAGATTTTAATTATACAAAATTCAAAGAAGTGGATGAAAATGTGCTTTGGTGGACAGGCTTTGATTACTACTTCGTTAAATCTAAGAAGTATTTAAAATAAGCTTAGGAAAGCAAGGAAAAGTATTATCACAAAATGGACAAAAAATAGTTTGAAAAATACGATTTATATATCGCCTTACAGCAGAAAATGAGATCTCAAGTTTTTTTTTATCGAATTCATTTATAAAATAATATGCTAAAAAGCATAAAGCTATATGGTGATGCAATCCTAACCACGAACGCCCTTCATAATGATCAAGACCCAATTCTTCTTTTAAAATCTGGTATCCCTGTTCAATTTTCCATCTTTTATGCATGAGTTCTATTATTTCATCTTTTGGATAAGTTTTTGAATAATTTGAAATATAATATTTTAAAACTCCATCTTTTCTTTTTTCAACTAGAAGCCATCTTTCTTTTCCAACTTTTTGCCAAGGTCTTGAAATACATTCCATAACTCTTGTAGCAACATATTCTACTTTTATATTTTCATTTTTCCGTCGGATTTGAATTATTTTGATATTACTTCCTTTTGAAAATAACTCTTCTGCTATCCTTAAAGCAGAGCGGGGCTTATATCTATTATCTACAGGATTGTCATAATCTCTAAGTTTTGTTTGTAAATTGCGTTTTCTCGGAACTACACTTTTTATTGGAATATTCTTTGACCAAAATTTCTCGTTATTTCTAATATGTCCTACAAAATTTATTTTTCTCTTATCAAGTTCATTTAGAAAATTTCTATTACACCCATAAGCTGCGTCAAAAACTAATGATTTTATTTTGAATAACTGGATGCTTTCATCAATCAAATCAAGTGCTATTCTCCACTTTTCTTTGAAGTTTCTTTCCTCTAAAGGTACTTTTACTTTATCTAATTTTTTTGAATTTTTAATCCATCCATCTGGCAAATATAGCCTTGCAGTAACTGGAAAATGTATTTTATTAGAAATCGCATGTAAGGTAACAATTACTTGACAGTTAGAAATCTTACCTTGAACTCCACAATATTGTCTTGATACACCAACACTCTCATCCCCCTTTTTTGGAAGACTTGTATCATCGAGAGAAAAAATAAATTCATTCATTTTCAGTCTATTAATCATATATTTATTTAAACTTATAATAAGCTCATGAAAAGACCATTGACTTTGATTAACAAATTGCTGTAAAGACTGTTCATTTGCATTTGAAATTCTTGATGCCATTGCTCCTATAGATTTTCTCTCGCCATCTAATATCAATCCATATATGTAAGTTTTACACCAATGTACTCTATCATTTCTTTTAAAAACCGATCTAAAACCATCGATAAATTGTGAAACTTTTAATGAAAGATCTTTTATATTTGCTATTTTCATGATTCAACCTCAAAAAAATATTTCGAGGACTTAAATATAACATATTTTTAATTAACGAAGTAGTATTGATTCTCTATCTAACGATCCGAATCGAAATTTTGCATATTTTACGAAAGGCTCTTTTTTTAAACATATTTTCCCGCAAGACAATAAAGAATTCGAAAATCTTCTTAAAAATTCAAACGAACACTTTATGGAACATCCTGAAGCTACGCAAAAGCTCAGCGCTTATTTCAAGGATAAAAATTATATGGTTGTTCTTTTAAATGTCAAAAAAAGATTCTCATATAAGAAAGATCGGATAGAGTTCTTAGAACCACAGCCCAACGGGATTAGAATGGATCTGTGGAAAATTCGTTTAAAAGACGATAATATTTTTAAATAGGCAACAATTTGAAGAATTACTTACAAAAATTTTCAATCTATACTTTTATAAAACTTGAACTTATTTCACTTCTCATTGTTGCAATTATTCTCCTAGAAAATTTTATTTATTTTAAAAGAAATATGGATGAGCTATTTTATTCCGGTAGTGGCTATATTCAACATTTATCTAAATTTAATAATAACGAGGATATCCTAACACGTCTTTTAGAGTTTTCCCTTTCTATTTATAACTATGAAAAATCAAATTCAAATAATTTTTCTGTTGAGATTTGGGATTGTAAGAAATGCAAATTATCCAGTAGTCCAATTTGGAGTATTTCTGATGTTGAAATAAATGAAGACAGAGTTAAAATTATAAAAAACAAATTACAGAGAAATGATTTCTTTATTTTATATAATAAGTATTTATACTTTGCAAATATTTATGAAACCAAAAACAAGGAATATAAGATAATATATTATAAAAAAATTATTCACATTTTTAATTTACCTTTTGTTTTCTCTCTAATTATTTTAAACTTATTTTGTATTATTATTTGGACTTTTTTTGTTGCATTACCTTTAAATATTTATTACAATAGAGTTCAAGATAAGTTAATTGACAAAATTAGAGTAAACACCATTCATAATACAATCAATTTAATAAAACATAGTTTAGATAATCAAATTAATGTTTTAAAATCAAGCGGTAATAAAGATGAAATAGTTAAGCGCGCTATACATTACAACTATCAAGTTGCAGAACTCATAGATGATTCAAGATTTACAAGTATCAATCCAAAAGAGTTTATTGAAGGTATTTCAAAGTTTTCAAATATAGATGTCAACATTAAAATAAGTATAAACACATATAATCTAATAAACTATATTAATAAATATTTAGAACACGCAATCATTGTCCTTATTGATAATGCTATACATAAAAGCGTAGATGCTAAAATAATCAAAATAATTATTTCACAAAAAAGATACAATGCAAAGATTATTATTGATGTATCTAATGATGGAATCCCTATCGATCTAAATATTAAAGATAAAATTTTTAAAGGTTATTCCACCAAAGAAAATGGTCATGGACAAGGTCTTACAAATCTAAAAAAAATGTTGAACAGATCTTCAGCTGAAATATTATTAATTGCAAATAACCCTACAACATTTAGAATATTATTACCATGTCTAAAATATTCTAATTTCAGAATTCAAATGGAAACACAAAAAAGCAGATTATCAAAAAGGAATAAAATCGAAAATTTACAAAGTTTTGATAATAAACCACTCGTTATTATGATTGAAGATGAAATTCTTTTTTGGGATGATTGGAAAAATAAAATGACAGATGCTCAAATCATTTTTTTCAAGAACCCAGAATCATTTTTTTCATATAGTATGGGTAAAAAAATAAATAATGAAGAATTTTTATGCAAAATATCCCTTATTATCTGTGATTTTAACTTTGGAGATTATAATTTAATAGAAAGTGGATTTTTTGAAGATATAGATATTTATACAGAAGACAACTTCAAAGGCACGATTGTCATCTGTTCATCCTATGAAAAAGAGGCACTAAGAACAATTCCACAGGAATACTTAATAAAAGTAAAAGCATTTGTTCCAAAGCACCCAAACACATATAAAAACTTATTAGCTGACATATTTGCCAATGAACATTTTTAGCCTATTAATTGATTCTATTTTATATTGTTTTTTTGAAATCATAAATATCGAGCTTTCATAAAAGCAATCTATATCGATTTTATTCTCTAAAATTACTAGGATAAGTTTAGTTAATTTTCTTCTTGCTGCTATTGAAAACTTCTCATCATATTGCTTAATAGCCTCAAGCAATGAGGACTGATAATTCAATTCAGATTTCTTATCATCTACAATCCTCGATATAAAATCAATATAGCTTATTTTCAAATAACTTGCTATTTTGTTACATAGATCAAAATTGTTTAGCACAGATAAAGGTGCCTCAAAATATCTTCTTAATTGCCTCTCACAAGAGACTCCAATATTTTTAGCCATCAACTCTCTTGTGATTAACGAAAAATAAAAATAATATTTCAATACTTCATTATCACTTCTCGAAAATCTTTCTTTTACAATATAGTCTTCATTTTTTAATTCGGTTTCACAAAGTAATAAAATTTTATTTAATTCGTGCCGCATATTATCTTCTAATTTCTTTTTATCCATAGAAAATACCTTTATTTATTAAATAAATGAGTGTGCCTCCCAAAATATTATACTTTCAGAACTAATATTTGTAAATTCTAAAAATAGGATTAAATATAATATTTCAATAAAATACAAGATTAAAGCAAAAAATTTTAGCATTTTTAATAAGGGACTGATATGTATTTTTTGAGCATATAAAGTTATATTTTGTTTTATAATTCTTAATTAAAAAAAGAGAAATTAATTATTACGATTATACTAAAAATTTTTTATTATAATTAAAAATTTTTCGACATGATTTTTTAGGGAAGATTGATTATTTTTAAAATGATGTTACCTTAGTTTTCGACTAAAAAAACAAAAAAAGGTACCGTCATAGAATATAAAGAAATTTTAAGCGCTTCGCAAGTCATGATTCAATTTTTACCCGAAATCAGATCAAGGATACATGATCCAGCAGAAATCTTTTCCGGAATATTTTATGTATTAATTACAGGCATTCAATGGAGGAATTTAAGCAGGGAATATCCGCCGAAAAGCACTTGCTACTGTTGGTTTAAAAAGCTCTCAAAGTTGGATGCATGGAAAGAAACTTACACGCAGTTTTTTGCAACCTATAAAAAATATTTTAGAGCAAATTTAAACACAGTTTCAGTAGATGGAACTTTTGTAAAAGCAGTTAAGGGTGGAGCAATGATCGGAAAAACTCAGATTGGAAAAGGAACAAAAGTCATGCAAATGGTAGATAAGGAGGGGCTCTTAGTTTCTCTGCATGTTGATTCTGCTAATCCTCATGAGTCACGCCTACTGATGAAAACTATAAAAAATTCTATATCGCTAACCAAACCTAGATATATACTTGGAGATAGAGCATACGATTCTGACAAACTGGATCTTGAGTGCAAGAAGTTAGGAATAAGTCTTGTTGCATATCATAAACTAAATCGTAAAAACCATACCCAAGATGGACGGGAGGCGCGAAGGCTTAAAAAGAGATACACTGTTGAAAGAACAAATGCACATTTAAAAAATTATCGAAAGGTTAATGTTCGGTATGAGCGAGACCCTAAACTATTTGAGAATTTTATATGGATGGCACATTGCTTAATATTTATTAAAAAATTCAATATTCATAATGATTACTTGGTAGCTTAATCATACTGTACAGCGTCTAAAGTAGATATAATGATTTATTTCATAAGAATATAATTTTAATAAGATTACCAATTTAATTTAATCAAAATTAATTTACAATTAAAATTTTCTATGATTAAATTATTTTTTAGTCACTATTTTTCTCTAAAAAAGATAAAGTGATTCCTTTTAGTGGACAATATGCTATGAACTTAGGTTCTCATGTAAAAGGGTTGTCCAATGGTAAAGAAGAAATCTGTTAAAAGTCAATATTTTCTTAAGTTTAAAAATCAAGTCCTTGAAGTCATAGAAAATATTCCTAAAAGCATGCCTCAGATTGCTAGGGAGTTTTGGGGTTCCTACCCCACTTTGAATATCTGGAAACGATCTAATAGTGAAAAGGATAACTCAAATTTAAAGAAAAATCCTGACGAATTGAGAAAACTACTGTGAGAAAATGAACTTTTAAAAAAGGAGGTAACCTTCTTCGCAAAGCGACTCTTTTAAAATTCGATTTTATATTGCTGGAGAAGTAAAATTATCCTGTTTTTTTTACTCTTTAAAGTAATGTGTGTTTCTAAGAGTGGATTTTATAAATGGCTTGAGTGTTAAGATAAAAATCATCACTTTGATTATAGCCTAGAATAAGAAATAAAAAATACATACTTCTTCTAGGTGTACATATGGAAGGCGGCGTATTTTATCTACTGTTAAAAAATCATTTATTAAATTTGGCAAAAAGCGTGTATCTAAAATTATGAAAAAACTAAATATTAATAGTGCAGGCAAACCCAAATTTAAAACAACAACGACAAAGGTTGATAGACAAGCAATACATTTTCCGAATTTAATTTTAGGAGACTTTACCTCCTACAAGCCAAATCAACTTTGGACTAGCGATTTAACTTATATTTCAACGAAAGATGGCTGGGTTTATTTGTGTATAATATTGGATACTTTTTCAAGAGCAATAATTGGTTGGAGTATGCATGATAATTTAAAAAATAAATTGTTTTGAATTCATTGAACATGGCATATAAAAAAAGATCTCATTTGAAAAAAGAATTAGTGCATCGCTGCAATTTTATTACCAGAAAAGAAGCAAAATCTTCGATTATAGAATATAATGAGGTGTTTTATAATCGAATTCGTGCGCTCTCCACTCTTGATTATTTTGCGCCTTTAGAATATGAAGAAAGTTATGAAATTTAGCCGTCCACTTTTCGGGGATTACACAAAGAAGTATTATATGAAATTAAAATACATTTTATCAATATCATCAATAGTTTTATTAGCAATATTTTTATTAGCTTTAAAAGCTCAGAAGGAAGAATACATGTATAGCGATTCCGATCTTTACAATAATAAAAAAACGCTGACAATAAATTTAGGAGAAACACCCTATATCCCATGGAGTTATGTAGATACTGCGACAAACGTAGTAGAAACTTTTGGCTCTGCAGTCTTTGGAAATTTAATTGACTTAGAAGAAATTAGCTCTAAAACAGATCGTTTTATTCTTATAGATAATTATTCTTGTAAAAATAAAAAATGTATCATCAATCTTAAAGAAAATGTGAAGTTTCATAATGGCAGAACTGTCACGGCTTTCGATGTAGAGTTTTCATTTATAAGGCTTATTATGCAAAATCCTGAGGAGAATTTCGCATTTTCAAACCTTGATGACATTATAGGAATAGATTCTCTAAAACCTGCAAAATATGTGTCAATTCATAATTTAAATTACCCAAGGGGTGTTTTATCCGGATTTGAAGTCGTAAATGATTACCAAATCATTTTACATTTAAAAAGGGATAATAACTTTCTATTACAAAAGCTTTCAAGTGCATATATGCCAATTGTACCAATCGAAGAACTCACAGAGAATTATGTCGACTGGAAAGGGATACCGATAGGTTTTGGCCGCTATAAAATTGTAAAATCCGATTTAGAAAAATATCAATTTGTCTTAGAAAAAACATCTAATGAAGATATCCCAAAGTACATCCGAATTATATTTGAGAATAAGGATATAGGAGATCTCCGTTTTCTTTCCCATATGTCTGAATCACAATATGATGGCAAAGTTTTATTCCCCAATATTTATGTGAATGGAGGACTGCTCTTCAATTTTAAATCAAAACTTGGGAGCAACGAAAATTTTCGGGCTGCCATTTCGCTCGCTTTAGATAGAGAAAAAATTGTAAATACCTCCCCTGACAATGATCTCGTGGCTGAAGACCAAATGCTTGCCAGATACTCGTGGCAAGAAAGATACAGATCGAGAGAAAACTTAACAGCACGAAACTTTGAATTAGCCAAAGAATATTTAAACAAAGTGCCTGCAGAGCTTTGGCAAGGAAAAGAGTTAAATGTACATTCATTTTGGACAATTAAAAAAGATTTAAACAGTGTAAATTACATCAAAGAAATTAAACGCCAACTTGCTGAAATAGGCATCAATTTACAATTTCACAATACTGATCCCAATTATACAAAGTTTAAAAAAGACGATGAAAATGTGCTTTGGTTTACAGGTTTTGATACCCAAACAGATGATCCGAACGCCAACTTTGCATATTTTAAAGCAGGATCGTTCTTTAACAATATTTATCCTGAAAATGACAAAGAGTTTTTGCAATTATACGAACTGTCGGTGAATAATTTTTTATCAAACCCTGAACACACGCGTAATTTGAGTGAATACTTTAAAAAGAAAAATTATATGGTTGTTATTTTTAATGTAAAGAAAAGATTTGCCTATAGAAAAGATAGAATTGAATTTCTGGAATCTGAGTACAGTGGCGTTCGACTTGATTTATGGAAAATCAAACTCCTCGACTTTAAATTATTTTAGGACAAAGTATTTTATATTTAAATCAACTTATACTTTAATAAATTCTATTTATTCTAAAGTAAAATCTAACTATTCCTGCAAAAAAATTCTTCTCTAAGAAATTAAAAAAGGATAATCCCAAATACAATCTGCGAAGTGATCTGTATGGAGAAGACTTAAAACGGTCCCGACTGTACCTTCAATAATGCCAATATCTATTAAAAATCCATTATTTTCTTTGAATAGAAAGGGGGCTTCCTGAGTATAATAACTCATAACTCTTTGTTCCAATCGAGAAATAAGTGGTATCAGCTTTGCCTCTTTTGTATCAAAATAAAAGCGTTTTGCAATCTGTAAAAGTCCTGCATAGCCATGACAAAACGTTGGTGAATTGCTGCGCCATGTTTCCTCAGGTCTTTGTTCGATTTCTAAAAAACTTTTCAAAGCAAAATTTTGTAATTTATGATCTTTTAATCCTTGTCCTGCAAGGTAAAGCGCCCGTGAAACACCGGGAGTACCATAACACCAAGCTTGACGATGATATTTATCAAATTGTTCGTTGCGAATTCCTGTCAGTTCTTCTTCTAAACTTAACCTGTTTGGCCAATATATTCCATATATATCTCTTTGCTGTGCCTTAACAAGCCAATTTTTAATATTGAGAATGGATTCCTCAACACCTTCGGCATTGATTCCATTTAATTTTGCAAGACTTAATGCAGATAAAACTCCACTTATACCATGGGAAAGACCAAGGTTAAAACATTCATCAGAATCTTCATAGATTGATTCATAAGCGCCAATCATCTCTTTAATAAAAATCCACCCTGGAATTTTATTATTTTTATAATTGATATATGAACTTAAACGAATAAGTACATCCATTATTATTTTCAAATAGCCTGCGTGTGTATAGTCTTCCTTTCGCATGATTAGATATCTAACAATACCTGACAATCCCTGAATCACATCAAAATCAGTAGGTCCAAAGAATTTTTGAGTTTTTAATCTAGACAGTTTTATATCCAACAATTGAAATAAAACCTCATCTATTTTTGCTATTAATTTTTGATATTTTTTTCCATTTTCGGATGAAACCCAAACAACGAATGCAAGGCCTGTGATCCCACTAAAACTAGATGAATTCGTGACAAGATTATTATTTTGTATACATGCAATTGTTTTCTCTAAGTAAAAATGCACATTTTTTTTAAATTTCTGCTCTGGTGAGATCCGATCTAACTGAGAAAAAAACAAAGCCAAAGCTGGATATCCATTCGCAAGGGTCATCTGCTCCATACTTACTTTATCTTTTAAAAATTCGATGAAAGCATTGTCATTTCGATTTGAAATATCCAATCGATTCATAAGATCATTTATAATTTTATGTTGCATAAAATTCCTATCTATATTTTAACTTTTATTTTTATTTATACTATATTTTAAGCTGTTAATCGTATGTAATAAATATGCATTTGCCCGTTCTTCGCAATCTCTTTTAGTCCCAAATAATCGATTACACTGCATATGAATTAGACTGCCCAAAATTTCATATTTTGCATTTAGAAAATTTAATTCCAAACATTTTTCTTCTAATATAACATTATATTTATTAATAGCTAAGCTTCTTTTTTTGATAGAGTCTTGTAAAATTTTAAAATTTGGATCTGCAAAAAAATGGAAATTATTATTAAGATAAACTTGGATTAAGTCTTTTCTTTTCTCTCTAAAATCATCGATATATTTATCTTTATTCGCCATCCTATTTGCAAATTTTAATTTCTCATTAAAATCTAAGTAAAATGCATCTAACAATTCAAATGAGAGAAAGGCACATAGGAAATGTTGAGTAAAGCGATCTTCCAATATTTTTTTATTTTTTAATAATGTACAGACAATTTCACTGTCGTGCATAAATATTTTCTCAGCCAAGGGCAGTAAGTCCGCACCTCCATATCTTTCAATTTCTGGCTCATATGAATCGATACAGACATAGTTTAAAATTCCTGTTTTGCTTAACAATTCAAAATACAAGTTGAATTTCTTTAGTAACAGCGCATAATCATTTTTGTTTTTCAGTAATATGCGAAACCTGATATGCTTTTTAGGATCTAAATAGCGAATAAAAAACCATGTTTCAATTGATATTTCTGTTATTATTTCATCGATAAAATTTAAAATATAGTTAGATATAAATTCTTCTTCACGGAACCCAGTTATATAAAGTTTTGCATAAAACCATTCACTTCCTGGATAGAAAATTTTGGGATATTTTTTAGCCTGAAAATCTTTATTTATTTCATTAATAATACTGCTTTTATGTGTCGAGTAAAGAGGAAACACGATTTCTTCACTAAAGACCTGATTTTCTTTTTCCACTCTATTTAAACCAAAAACTTCTTGCAAAATTATTTTTTCTTCATTTATTATTTTCTTTGTAATTTCTTGAATATGGTAATCTTTATTTAAGTCGAGTAATATTCTGTTATCCGCAATTACAAAATAAACCAGACTTGGTATTTTCCATTTATCTTTCCATAATTTAAATACAGCTAATACTTCGTTCTTAATATCAAATTTTTCCTTTAGCGCCTTTAGAGAATCTAAAGATAATCTCCAAGTCCTTGGAGAAAAAATAACATCATTGTACTCTAATCGTGGTAAATAAGAGGTTTTTAAAAGCTCTCCTAATGCTAAAAAGTTCCATAAGACATTTTTTTCTGAACTCACCTCCCTCATAAATCGCACTATATTTGGTGCATTTTGAAAGTTAAGCATATGAGTAGATAAAAAAACGACTTCTTTTTGATATTTTTTCGATTTAAAATAAAGCCTCTTCAAGTTTGCACAGACAAATATATCTTCTAAGCTTAACAAAGAACTCTTTTGCTCTGCAAAGGTATCTAGATAAATTCTAAAACTCCAGAAGCTTTCAGTCAGAGCAACATTTCCTCCTCTGGTTGTTTGAGGGGAATATATGAGCTCACAATAAATGACCTCAGGAGATTTATGTTCTATGTTATGTATAAAATCTTTAATTTCATTTTTTTCATTGTTTGAAAAAATTTGGGAGAACCTTCCGAAGGATGTACATGCTCCAGGAGTCCATTGTAAGCCTGATAATGCAACCTTCTGTTTCAATTTTTCATCGTTTCTAAATACTTGCGCATACACTTCAAAAGAATCAAGGAGAGAGTCAGAGTCAAATTGATCGAATTCCATATTTTTGAGATCTTGATCAGTTATAGCAATACTTTCAATTGTTTGACAATTATTTTGCAAGATATAATCTAAAATAAAATGAATTAATTTTTCATTAGTCTTTTTGCCTTTTTGATTCTTCTTCCTTTGACTTTGAGGAAATTTATAATCAGCAGGTGCGCCTAATCCTAAATTTTCATCGAGTAATTCTTGAATGGGCACCTCGTTGACAAAACCATATTTATTAATGAATTCCTCGTGGTAATCTCTTATATGCTCGAAACCGAACTGTTGCGGAGATAACATTCTCATAAGTTTTGCTGCATCTTCAATTTTATTTTTATATGCATTTTCTAAGAGAAAAGGATTTAGATTGTTTACAGCAATGTCAATTTGCAAGGGGTTTTTAACTCGACAAAATTTTTGCATATCTTCAATTATATTTTCTAAATCTTCTATACCTTCGCCAATATTTATTTGTGAATATTTACATATTTTTTGCTTTAAATCTCTTAAATATTCTACATTCTGTCTTTGTGAAGGAAAGGCTTTTAATTTCTCAAGAAGATCAGAAAAAACATCTATTTTTCCTAAAATTGGTTTTAATTCAGTAATAATGAAATTTTTATTTATGAGATCTTGCAATAATTTTATGGTTTTAAAATCATCTTTTAATTGGAATTTATTCCTGACTTTTATCAGCAAGTCTTCCAATTTAATTTCTACGCTCAATATATTCCTAATATAATCTATCAAAGCATTGTTTTTTATGGAAACATCTTGATTAAAAAAACCTTTCGAGTCTGGTTCATTTCCTTTTATTTCGACCGAAGAATAAGGTAGTAAAACCCTATCTCCATGTGTATAAATAACTGGATTGATTTTTAGCTGTATATTCGGCAGGAGTTCTATATTTTCTTCAATTCTCCGCACGACAGTCTGTAGCCATTCCATATCAGGACGAATTGATTTTAAAAAAGAACCTTGATGTTCATTAGATGTTGAGTTTTTATCGCAGTAGTGGCCTATTTGCACAGCAGCATAGTAACCAAAAGGGGTCGCACGGGAAGTTGCACGAGAAAAATACTTAAGTATACCGGATCTCAGTTGCTCAACTTTTCTTTTATCTTGAATTTTTGCATTTTCATATAAAACTAAGCTTTTATATAATGACTGACTTGACAACAACAATGCTTCTTTAAAAATATTATAATAACTTTTATTTCTTAAAAAATCGAGTATGTCTTCTTCACTCTTTAAATAATCAATGAAATAATCCAATGGAAAGATAGGAGTCCTCAGCATAAAAAATTGAGCAGATGAAATCATTTTGCTTTCCTAAATAAACTTTTAAATGTCAAATAAAATTCATTTAAAAAATAATCTTATTTTGAGGGAAGTTCAAATTTTTAATGTAAAGATTTTAATACTATATTTATTTATAAAAATCAAAAAAAATGCGCAAAATAATTATCTATTTTGCGCACCCAGTTTTATTCTAAACACATATTCTGCCTAGGACAATGCATTGAGCTACTTAAGTTTGAAGTTTCTTCTACTTCAACTGTGGACACATTAAAATCAATTTCAAAAATATATTCACTATCATTTTCTAAAATATTTGACATAAAAATCTCCCATTCATACGTTATTAATAAGCAATGAAAAGTAAAAAATAAGGTCGCATTTTAAATAAAAATGTAATTATACACAATAATTTTTAGTTATCAAACATTCTGATTCAAGGTCTAGAACTGTTGCAATAGATAAGTCGATATCAAAAAGATCAAGATCGCTATCAGCACCATTAATCTGCATAAGATTCCTCCATAAATCTAAAATACAAAAATTGTATGTTAACAAAAATATTTTTATTATAGAACAATAACATAAAATATATTATAAATAGTATACGTAATAAATAATTCTATAACAAACTATAAATTACTATGACTTAAATATATTTGTCAAATCGATTTGTTAAAAAAATATATTAAATAAAATCTATTTACTTAATTTATAATAGATTTTTCCTCGTTCCGAAAAATTAAGCATAAAAAAGTTAATATACTTTTTATATTTTTGATTATTTTTTTATGAATATGAGATTTATACATTAGAATGTAAATGCAAAAATGTTGTATGAATGAAATATGGAATTATAGTGAGGTAGTTATAATGAATAAATTTTTTTTGCCGTAAAGCAAGTTTATGCTTATATGATCAACCTAATTTTCAAGTAATTATATATAATGAAATTATTTGAATGTTGAGATAGACTCTAATATACTAGAAATATAAAAATAAGCTGTCAATCAGCTTAATTATTTTTCCTCTATAAGTTGAAAAAATATATTATTTATATTAAATTATATTGCTGCTTTTTTTTAAAGGATATAATTTAAAAAAATATTACTTAGTTTTTTTATTTAGTAAAAATAACAGCATATTTTTTACAATTCATTTCTTCTAGTGCAATAATTTAAATAGAGAGATCAAGATCAAATAGATCTTTATTGTTATCAACTCGATTCAATAGCATAATAGCTCCTCGAAGTTTTAATTTAAACTAATTAATTATAATTTTTTACATATATAAGTAAAACATATAATAACAAATCTTATCATAATAAAACAAAAAAATAAATTATTAAAATTACTTTTGTCATATATATATATTTAATTTAAGTTGAATATTGACTAGGATCACTCCTTTTTAATCTTTTTAAAATAAATAAATTTTCTTATTTGAATAGGATTTATAGCTAATTTTTTAACAGTATTCACTAATTTTAAAAACACTGTCCAAAAATGGGATTCAGTCATTTTGAAACTTGGACTGCAATATTTTTCAATTTTATATTTTTTTCCTAAAAAATTTGGCTTATGTTCTTTTAAAATCTCTGCTACACTCATTTTATATTTATTTGTAAAACGGACAGATTCTTGGGGGAACACTTATGGCTTCGGATAATAGCGGAAAAATCAATGGAACAGTAAAATTTTTTAATGAAACTAAAGGCTTTGGTTTTATAAAACAGGACAATGGTGGACCTGATGTCTTTGTCCATTTCTCTGCACTCTCTGGGAGTGGCTTTCGGACTTTATCTGAAGGACAAAAAGTGCAATTTACTGTGACCCAAGGACAAAAAGGCCCACAAGCTGAAAATGTCACCGTGATCTAGGCTTTCAAAAAATACTTATTTAGTTGAAATTTGCTGAACAGCTCGTAGCATGAGTTTATTACTTAGAGCACTGAAGAAAGACATTCTAATTATTTTTTTTACTTCAGGACGTGAAACTTTAATTGTTTTTTCAGGAGTCAGAAGATTGGGGGCATTTTCAATTTTTCTTAGGGTTGCAAAGGCCATAAGCAATGGGAAAATGCAGAAAAAACGAATTCTAAAATTAAATTTCGATATTTCTTTTACATAAATTAAAGATGCTTTTAAGTTCTCATGCGCAATAACTATTAGTTCCTTCACTGCTCTTTCATTTTGCCGGTAATACTTTTCATTTAAAATATTTTCATGCGATGAACCATTTTTGAGTAAAAACTCTTGGGGTATGTAAATAGAGTTTTCATATTTAGCATCCCAGGCAATATCCTTTAAGATATTTATCGTTTGCAAAGCTTCGCCAAAAATTCCAGAATATTTGTTCAGCTTAATGTAATTTTTCTCACTCAATTTATAAGCGTATTCACGCCAGAGGTCTGTTAATAAATAACCAACAGTTCCTGCGACAAAATAACAATAACTCTTATACTCCTTAATATTTTGAATGCGAATTCCTTTGGGCTGTTTTGTCACAAAATAAATCATTCCGTGGCACATTTCTGAAACCCATTTTTTTAAAATATTCTGAGTATTTTTCGATAAAGTAAAATAAACATGAAAGACTTGGTGGGTATTTTTTACGAGTTCAAGATGATATTTATCACCTTTCAATAAACTATTAATTCTTGAGTATGAGTAAGAGTTTTCAATATTATCAAAACAATTTAAAAAATCTTTTAGATATTTTTCTTTAACCTGAGTTTCTAACGATAAATCATCTTCTACTGTATCAATTATTCGACATAGTAGATAACCAATCAAAACACTTTTTTTGAGCTCTCCATTTAATAAATTGATTCCGAGAGCAAAAGAACGTGACACATGATTGATAATTGATTCGCAATATTCTAAAGAATTTGTTCTAAGAGAAACTATTTCATTTGCAGAAATTTGCGCATTTTTCTTTAAGAGATCCATTTAATAACTTTCTTAGGAATTGGGATGCGGAACTTGAATAAACGTATTTAAATTTATATCTTTACCAAGCAATTTTCGTGTAATAGGAAGATCTTTACCATTCCCTGGCCATGTGATTTCTACTGATAAAATTTTGGGATCAATTGGACCAAAGCCAAAATGTGCCACAGGTTCCATTTGACAAAGATATCCACTGCCAGAGCAAATATACTTTGTTTGGTTTCTATGAGCTTTAGAATATAATCTCACTTTTGCACCTAAAGCTGGAAAGCCATTTTGTGTGAGTGGCTGAATTCTGAGCCACGCATTGTTATTGGCCACTCCAAGAAAGAGTTTATTCTTTTGTGAATTCCTTTCTCCCACTGAAATAAATATATCTAAAAAGCCATTGCCTGTTAAATCTCCAACAGACGCGCCTGTCCCTTGTAGATCTCGACATGCAAGAGCACCAATATCAATTTCTTCCCATTCATTATTGCCTAAATAACGAAACATTCTATTACGTTGCCCAATGGTATTGATAAAAATTTCTTCATGACCATCATTGTCAAAGTCAGCGACAATAACACTGCGAATACGTCTTGGTTCACTGAAAAATCCAGGAGAATAATTTTCAAAAATACCTATACTTTTCTGCATGAAAACGGAATTTAACCCTTCCCAAGTGCCGATTACGATATCAGCAAGACCATTGCCATCAAAATCTGCTATTGCTATACCACGCGCATCATTTTCGATATCCGATAAATTATAATTAAATGCAACTTCTTCATATACACCAGTATCACTTTTTTTAAATAAAGCATTGGGATCTTCTTCGTTGCCAATAAAAATATCCAAAGCATTGTCACTGACAATATACTGAGCCAATATGCTTCTTCCTCCTGCATACTGTCTTATACCCAATTCTTTAGATATTTCTTTTATAGATTTATCATGTAGATCATACGTATAAAATAAACTCGGAGCATCGTAATTGACTACATAGAAATCATGCTTTCCTTTGCCATGCGCGTCCACCGCTGCAATACTTCTACCCGAATATGGATTGCTCATACTTGAATGAGTGCCTAGATAATCCTTAAAACTGAGTTCATGTTTTTCATTTAATTCTCTTACAAAAACACTGTCATATTGTGTTTTAATTCCACCTAAGGTATCGGCATGCATCATATAAACAGCGGGCGAGCCATTTCCTAAAAAGTCTCCTACACATAAGCTTAAAGTCGCTTTATTCGGTTCTTTAAAATTCTCAGGGGCTATATCAAAAAATTTCTGCTTATTATCATCGTATTTATAAATAATGTTATCGCCAAATGCATTGGCAATTAATATTTCATTTTCATTATCTCCATCAATATCAAAGATCACAACTCCAAATGATTGTGATGGATAATTATTTTCCAGAACATGCGAAGCATCTGAAAATGGTATTTTATTTTTTTTATTTTTAAAAAACATAATTTTTTTATACTCGTACTCTTTTAAATTCTAGTGACAATTTATCTAAAGTATTTTTTATCTCTAATGGCAAAGAATAATTTACTTTATCAATCAGTCCATCAATTTGCTCAAACGATTTTGCCCCACACAAAGCCACTCCAACTTCTTCATGGGAAAGCACCCAAGCAAGCGCTAATTGTGCTGGCGTAAGTGAACACTCTTTGGCTAGATTAAAAAATGTATTGAGCAATGGCTGGATTGAGTAGTAGAGTTCCTGGAAAACTTTCTCTTTCAAACTCCTGACATCGGAAATCTCAAACTTTTTATTTTTTCCAAATGATCCAGAAAGCATACCTTTGGCAAGGGTTGCATAGGACATAAATCCTATATTTCTTTCTTTTATAAATGTAAATAATTCATTTTTAGATTCAATATCGAGCAATGAAAATGGATTTTGTATGACATCCACATGCCCAACATTTAAAGCTCGTTCCAACTGATCTTGGTTAAAATTGCACACACCTATATTGCGAATAAGTCCCTCGTCTTTTGCATAAAGAAGAGATTCCATCGTTTTTTCCACGGGGTTCTTAGCATCTGGCCAATGAATCATATAAAGATCAAGATAATCTGTTTTTAAGTTTGTTAATGATTCTGAAAGCATACGCTTTACAGTTTCTGGGGAATTGTCGAGAATTCTAATTTTATCAGTATTCCATGTGGCACCAAGCTTAGAAACTAAAACGATATTCTTTCGAATATTACTCATACCAGAAAGGGCTCTACCAATTCTTTTTTCAGAATTGCCGAAACCATAAATAGGAGCGGTGTCAAATAAATTGATTTTTTTTTCATAGGCATATTGGAGCAGATCGTGGGCTTGTTCTTCTGAAATAGAACCAAATCCATACCCACCTTCCTCACCACTGAGTGCAGCGCCCCCAAAACCAAGAGCCGAAACTTGTAAATTTTTACCAAGAGAACGAAAAATCATGCATATGATCCTTTTTGCTATTTTAATCCTAAAATTTATTATTTTTAAGGATTTGGAACGTCTTCTTCCAAAACTGTCTTTCGTCTCAATTCATCTAATGTTTTACTTGCGGCAACAAAAAGCGCAAAGCACACTGGACCTAAGACTGCGCCAGTCACCCCAAATTGTGACATTCCACCCACTATGGCAAGGAATATCCAAAAGAAACTCAATTCAGCCCCTCCTTTCATAAAGAAAGGTCTTAATACGTTGTCTGCGAGACTGATTATCCCTGCGCAGATTAATAATCCAATTGCTGCCCCCACTCTATCTTCACTTATATAAAGCCAAGCAGCAGAGCCAATCATGACGGGTGCAGTGCCAATGACAGGAATAAATGAGACAAAAAAAGCAATTATTCCTAATAAAGCATAACGCGGTACACCAAAAGCGACCAAAGTTGTGGTAATAAGAATAGCTTGAATACAAGAGACAAGAACGTTTGCAACAATAAGAGCTTTTAAAACAGATGAAACTGTTTTGGCTACTATTTGTCGCTCTGTTTCCCATGGGATAATTTTGGGTAAAATAGTTTCTCGATATTTTCTCCCATGGATTAAAAAGAAGCACCAAGTTAAAATCATTACAGAAACCTTAATAATAAACGCGGGAGTCGCTGTGAGAGCCGTC
This sequence comes from Fluviispira sanaruensis, assembly GCF_004295685.1. Lineage (NCBI taxonomy): Bacteria > Pseudomonadati > Bdellovibrionota > Oligoflexia > Silvanigrellales > Silvanigrellaceae > Fluviispira > Fluviispira sanaruensis. The sequence goes on along the minus strand of NZ_AP019368.1, from coordinate 617,912 downwards.
CCTGCTCCCGACGCTACGGTTGAGGCTGCTTTTTTTAGAAAATCGAGACCTTTGTCAATAAGTTCTGCAATTGAATAATCAAACCCAAACTTTAATAAATACTGGCTGATATGCTTTGCTACGCTATCGATATGCGTTGGATTTTTTAATTCACTTTCCAACATTATGAGGACGGCACTCAATTCCTGAATTCCAGTCGTTATTAAAGTAAAAATAGGACCTAATATTGAAATAAATGTTAATATAATAATAACAATTGCAGTAAGCCAATGCCAAATTATTTTTTTCAATTTAAAATAAAATATAATTTTATATAATACGGGCTCAAATAGAAAGGCTAAAGTAATTCCTAATACAAATGGGAGCAAAAATGGATATATTATATATATACAAAGTATTGCTATTATAAGAAAAAAGTTTTGTTCACGAGTAAAAAAAGTTCGCACGGTAACCTCCTAGGTTGAGGTTACCGCAGCTATTTTTAAAAAGATATTAAAGGCGATGAGAAGCTAGATGTTTTGCACCTGCAGCTTTGAGAACCTCAGCAATTTCATTTTTGAATGAGATGTCGCTATTTTCAAGCTCAGCAACCATTTTTTCAATGTTACGTTCTGCATCCATATAATCAAGCGCTACTTTAAATATTTGATCAGGATGCATTGACTCAAGCCAATTCAAGCCTTCTCTATAAACTAAATGGCTCGCCATATGTGCACTTAAAATCGCAATTTTATGCGCTCGCGGCAATCTCTCGATAATTCGATTGCGATATTTTTCAACTAGAATTCCAGGACAATGTTTTAATAAAACAAAATTATACTTACTACCAGAAAGTTCTTCATCACTTAATAAATTTAATTTATCGAGTAAAATATCTTTTGCAGAGTTGATTTCTGTAGATATTTCATAACTCAATTTAACGAGATCGGTTCCTGCTTTATTTTTTTGCCATTCACGGAATAAAAGTTTAGCTTCTTGATCTGCATTAAAACGGATAATAGTTAAAACTTGTTTAACATAAATATCTTTTATTGCAGCAAATTCTTCTGGTGAAATTGTTAAACAAGCTATGATTTCATAAGAAGAACAACTCACACCTGCTTTATTTGCAGAGCTATCTTTTATAACAACAGCACCTGAATCCACAATCTTTTGTCTTGCTTCTTTGGTGAAGAAAATATTTGCGCCTTCTACAATTGCTAAAGAACTTGGCTTACCATTTGGCATTAAATACTTATCCCAATTGCTTTCTTTAACTGTATAAGGCCGACCGCCTGCAGGAATGAAAATTTCTGCTTCAACCGTTGCATATAAGGTGTCACGAATTTTCATATTTTCTTTTGTATTAGCAGAAATAACAAAAGCTTTACTGTCTCCACTCAATTTTTGTGGGTTGAATTCGACAATAGAACGGGATTCTTTGTATAAGCGTAAGAGCTCTTGCCAATTTAAACCTTTTGGATCGAAAGCAGCACCAAATCCGTCACCTATGGAAACCACGCGACAGCGCTCGCCATATTCACGATAAAGAATGTTGAGTTCATTGCCAGCCACGTCACCATCTGGGCCTCCGGTCATTTTCACTCTAAAAGTCGAGTTTTGCAGACCAAGGTAACGGAGAACATTGTCAACATAAACATTCACGCCTTCCGAAGTCACACCATAAACTTTATGATTTATACCAAAATCGGGTTTGGAAGACATAAAGGCGTAGGCATATTTGTATTTGCGATGGAGAGCATGTTTAATAATCCAGACAATAAGATCATCCGTGAGATTTTCATCTGGGCCTAAATAAATGATCTCTTCTTTTCCGTGATAATCGATGATCCCTTCTTTTAAACTCCCTGTGACAGGATCGGTCACGATCAAATCGAGTAAACCAGAAATAGCTGCTTTAACAGCTTCGTTTTTATCTCCGCCTTGGCGAACGACCATTACACATTTACTTCCACCTTCAGGAATATCTTTATTCTTTAATTGCTGAGCAGAGGCAAGTCCGTTGACTTCGTCAAATATACCTGCCAAAGCATTTTCATAATCTCCGGATGAACGAGGCATAACAACTCTCATCCCTCCGCGAGAAATGTCGCGGTAACGCACTTGGAAAGCTCTAAAGTTACGACCGATCATATAAAAAATACCAAAAGGCATTTCTGGATAATAGTGCTTATCTAGCGCGCTTGGATCCATTCTAAAGGTCAGGCCACCTTTTGAAATTAAAAAATAATTTGTTTTTAAAATATGATTTAAAAAGTTTAAGCCTTCTTTTAAAATATTCTTTTCAACGACATCATTTAATTCAACAAATGTTGCTTTAATTTGATTGTAGTATTCAATGATTGATTGTTTACGCTCACCTTGAAAACGAGGATCAAAACGTGCTCTAAAATATTTGATACTCAAATCCATATAGTGAGGATTATTAACAATAACTTTTGAAACCCGATCGATAGAATAATAATATGGATTTTGTTTCGTTAAGAAAATATGTACCCAGTTTGCTAACGCACGAACAAGATTTGTTTCATTTAGACTGAATGGATTTTCACCTTGCAATAAATTCGTAAACTCATCGCCATGATCTACATAAGAAAGGGTTTTTAAGCTTTTTAATACTTTACCCCAAGCTTTCATATCTTCTGTAATCACTTCACCCGTTGGAGTGCCAGAAATAAGATGTAAAACTGTAAATTTCTGATTTTCTTTAGCACAAATTTCAGTCGCTAATAAACGTCGTACTTGAAAATTATAACGATTAAAAATTCCGATTATATTTTCCATAGCAGCGTTCACAGGAAAATGTTTTAAACAAATATCAACTCTGACACGCGCATCTTTTGTCATTTCATCTACAATCGTAGTTAAATTAACAAAGGAGTTTTCATTTTCCATACAGTAATCGATTGCATCATAAGCCAAGGACATTTGCTTAACTGTAGAGACATCTACATAATCTTTATCAAGCGATGAGATAAAATCATCGACTTTTGCTTTTGGCTTGTTACTTAAAAGTTTTTTAAGTGATTCTTGTTTCGCTTGATTTGCTTTGCTCGACCATGCAGTTTCCGTATTATATGGAGCATGATAAATTTCACAAAGTCCGATTTTTTTGTCTAATGAGTTAAACAAACGTGCGAGCTTGCATTTAAAGCGCGAAAGCTCAGGTGCAATCCGTACCGATGCCGTTGAGTGCTCGCCTGCTGCAATCAAAGTGACAGTCTGTGATGCGGCACAAACTCTTTCAGCCACTTGCCTTTCGGTCAAAACTTTCCCGGATACAATTTCAAGAATATCATCCATGACAGCTTTTTGTGAGGTAGACCACAAATAAAGAGGAGGCATTTGCGAAAGAAACCAAGGAACTGTGTGCTCAAGTTCTTTTGCTATATCGCTCAAAATGCCATTAGTCGCATTTGAGCAAGCTTTAGTATCCGCAATGCCCGCAAAAAACTTCTCAATATTTGCAGGCATGAGAGATTCTGATGGTTCAATATCAGAATCAAGCAATTCAACTTCACTTAACCATTTTTGGCTATGAATTTTTGGTAATGTCATGATTTACTCCAAGTCGGTATCACTACATGAACAAACAAATAGTTTATCAAAGGATAAACTTAAAATGTAACTAACACATCAAAATTGACTTGCAAATTCAGTAACCATTTTTTATCGGAAAGGAAAGGATAATATAGAATAAAAAAAATTCCGTAAAATCTTTAATAACTGAATTTACCTAGTTTAACTTTACCTCTGAAGACCCAATAGATAATGAGTGTGTAGGTAATAACAAAAGGCATTCCTAAAAATGCTATAATCTTCATCAAATTTAAAGTTTTCTCCGACGAGGATGCGTTGTAAATACTTAAACTATATTCTGGACTTAAACTTGAAGTTATGAGATTTGGAAAAAGTGCAACACCGAACAGCGCAGTAAAAGCTATGAGAGTAGCTGAAGAAGATAAAAATGCATAACCAGGTTTCCCTAAAAACAAAGCTCTCGGGATATTGCCAATGGCTAAAACATTTAAGACAACAATGAACCACAGCCACGGATATTCTTCGAAATTATGAATGACATGCGGTATGGAAACCAATGTATAAATCGTACAGAAAATATAGCACACAACAAAACAACCAAAAGTATGCCATAACCATTTATATACTTTTTCTTTTATTTCACCTTCAAGCTTTAAATAAAGAAAAATAGAACCATGCATAGCAAATGTTGAGACAGCTAATATACCAATTGTAATCGCATAGGGATTTAATAAGTCTGCTAATACTCCAGAAAACTCCTTGTCTTCTCCAACGGGTATTCCTTTTAAACAATTGCCAACTGCAATGCCAAAAAGAAATGTCGCAAGAATACTGGCAAAGCAAAAGCTCCAGTCCCAAGTATTTTTCCAAATATTTGAATGATATTTACTTCTAAACTCAATAGAAACTGCTCTAAAAATTAGCGCCCAGAGTAGTAACATAAAGGGCGTGTAAAAACCAGAAAATGCTGTTGCATATGCATCGGGAAAAGCTGCAAATAAAGCACCTCCAAAAGTAACAAGCCAAACTTCATTTCCATCCCAAAATGGACCAATTGAATTTAAAAATAATCGTTTTTCCTCTTCAGTTTTCGCCAATGGATATAAAATACCAACACCAAGGTCAAATCCGTCTAGAACTGCATAACCTGCTAGAAGAATACCTAACATAATAAACCAAAAAATATGTATATCCATTTTAAGCTCCAATTTTTTTATTTTGCATTATTTCATCAGGACCATGTTTTATTTTATTATGAATGACAAAAATATAAGCCATAAATAAAAGAATATAAATAAAAGCAAATACTATAATAGAAAATAAAATTTGATCTGCTTTAACTGCTTTAGAAAGACCATCTGGAGTCCGCATAAGTCCATAAACAATCCAAGGTTGGCGTCCAACTTCAGTAGCAACCCAACCTGCTTGATTGGCAAGAATGGGGGCAAGAATAGAAACACAATAGAGTTTCATTATCCATTTTGTTTCAAATAATTTTTTCTTTTTCAATAAAATTAAAGACAATGTTGTTATGAACAACATATAAACACCCAAACTTATCATGAGATGATAAGAAAAAAATGTAATGCCTACAGGTGGCCTATCTTCCTTTTTAAATTGATCTAAACCAATTACCGGGGAGCTAAAATTCCAATGCACTAAAAAACTCAATCCCCCAGGTATTTTTATTCCATATTCAACTTTTTCTTTTTCACTATTTGGGATGCCAAATAAATATAACGGTGCACCGCCTGTACCTGTGCTAAAATGACCTTCCATTGCAGCCAATTTAGCAGGTTGGGTGATAGCAATGCGATCGGCTAAAAAATGGCCTGAACTTGCTGCCAAAAGAGAAGCCGTAAAACCAAGCAGCAGTGCTATCACAAAAGATTTCTTGGCAACCTCAAGATGTTTTTTCTGAATGATATAATAAGCACAAATACTCATTACAAAAAATGCACCCATCAACCAGCAGCCGATAATGGCATGAACAATCATTCTCACACTCGAAGGATTAAAAACCATTGCCCAGAAATCATCGATCACAGCTTTTTGCTGCATTCCTTCACCTACAAGATGAAATCCAGTAGGGGACTGCATCCAAGCATTGGCAATGATGATCCAAACTGCTGAACCCACCGAGCCGAGAGCAACCATGAGTGTTGAAAAAAAATGCACCTTGGGTGAAACCCTATCCCAGCCAAAGACCAAAATTGCTAAAAAACCTGACTCTAAAAAAAAGGCAAATATCCCTTCCGATGCCAGAGCAGATCCGAAAATATCTCCAACAAATCTTGAGTATGTTGCCCAGTTGGTACCAAATTGGAATTCCATCACCAAACCCGTCGCCACACCCATAGCAAAGTTAGCTGCATAAATTTTTACCCAAAATTTTGTTATTTTTTCATAAATAGGATTTTTAGTTTTAAGATAAATCCCTTCCATAAAAACAAGTAATAAACCAAGGCCAATGGAAAGAGGGGGAAATAAATAATGAAACATAATCGTAAGCGCAAATTGCAAACGAGCTAATATTTCAGTGCTCAAGAATTCAGTCATGTCTGATTCTCCTAATATATAAAATTCATCTACACATTAATGTAATAAAAGAAGATTTATTAAAGGGAATGCAGCAAATAGTTGCGGAGAAATTTATTGCCTTTATTAAGGATCAATACTTAAGAAATCAGAACGTTTATCGATAAAAGCTTTGATACGACCTCTGACACTGTCTGAAAAATGATTCGACTTAATAATCTCACATAAATTAAAATATTTAACAGATTGCACTTCATCACATGGAGTTCGCGGAGGATCATCATCCATATACTGTTTTTCTTCGGGAATTGCTAAATAAACAAAACCCTTTATTGTGCCTTGCTTCCACTGCCGACATATTTCTCTATAATGTAATATTTTCCATCCAACTTCTTCTTTCACTTCACGGATCATTGTATATTCAGGAAATTCATTGATATCACTATTTCCCCCGATAAAATCCCAAGCAAAATCAAAATAATTTCTTTTCATTAAGAGACATTCCCATTCACTTGGATTTTCTCTTGCACTTTTTATAATTTCATCTAAACTTAATTTCCAAATATTATTTCTCTTATTTTTATCCCTTGCTCTTAAAAACAAAGCACACCCGAAATAAGATGAATCCCGGTGATGAATTTCAAAGGTGTATTCTTTTCTTAAATTTGCGTATAAATTTTGGTTTTTTTGAAAAAAATGGGGTTCAAAATTTTTATAAAGATCTTCTTTAGCAACATCTAATAATTCCCAAGAGCATTTATCTAAATAATTCTCTTTATAGTAACGAGGAATAATATGCCAATGCAAATGATTCGCAACGTTAGCAAACTTTACAAAGTTTATTCTTTTACATTTTGTTACTTTTATGATTGCCTTTTCCAGACAAACCAAACTTTGCAGAGTGTCTAACAGTTCGTTGCCTCTTATTTGAGAATGCTCATAAATATGTCTTTTATAAACAGCCATTAAAGCCCCAGGCCATTTTTGCGCAAAAGGACTCTTATAAACTAAAAAATGATTTCCTCCATCAAAAAGAAAATCATTTTCATTTTTAGCATTCATAAGCTTTTGGCATAAAACACAATCATCTCTTAGCTTTATAAACGGTGAGAGCATTTGACACATTTCCTTTCTAAAAGCTCATATTCTTTATAAATATGTCGACAAATAGGAGTCATAAACTTAGACACCATTATTCACCTTGCGGGCCTGAGAGGTTCTTATGTTGCTTTTTGGATCCTATCTAGTAAAAAAAGGATATATAACGCCTGGACAAGTTATGATGGCTCTCGATATTCAAAAACAAACTTGGCTCCCAATCGGTCGTATTGCTCTAAACGAAGGAAAACTAACAGTTGAGCAAATTTTTATGATACTAAATAGACAATCCGAAACAGCTAAACCCTTCGGTGAAATAGCAGTGTCAATGAGTCTCCTCACACAAGAAGATGTCACACATCTTCTTGAAATTCAGCAAAAAAACATTCGCCCTATTGGACAAATCTTTGTAGAACTGGGATACATCACTCAGTCTGATATGGAATCAGAACTGAACGCATTTTTAAAAGACCCGGAATCATGACCATTAAATTAGAACAATTAGATGAAAACCAACTCTCTTCGCGAGGGTATATTCAGTTTGCGCAAGTAGGCCGCCCTCATGGTTTGAAGGGGGCATTTTTTTTGAAGACAGAAGACAGACGCACGAAATGGGACGGTTATAAAAAACTCTTGATAGAAACCCCGCAAGGATATCATGAAAAAAAGGTTCTAAAAGCTTATCTGAGCGGAAATGCCCTGGCATTGATCCTGGAAGGCTTCGAAACGCGCAACGAAATTGAGTCCTTATATAATAAAAAAATTTACGTGCATAAGAACGAAATATCTGTTGGCAAAGATGAGTATATTGTTGGCAACTTAAAAGGTTTTCAAGTTATTGCAGAAAACAAAGGAACAATTGGTGAAATAATCGGTGTCAGTTCCTATGGCGCACAAGATAATCTTGAAATCAAAGTCATTGGTACAGACAAAACCGCTCTCTTTCCCTTTGTCGATTCTTTTATTAAAAAGATAGATGAAGAGAATAGATCTATAGAAATAGTGTATGTACCTGAATTTTTTGAGGATGATGAGCAGTGAAAGAACTTTTGCGTTTTTCTGCCGTGACCCTTTTTCCAGAAATGTTCGAAACAATAAAAAGCGAAGGCGTCATCGCAAAAGCTATAAAAAAAAATATTATCCAACTTGAAACCGTTTACTTACGGGATTTTGCCGATAATATAAGAAAAAATGTGGACGACAAGCCTATTGGTGGTGGGGATGGCATGGTTCTCCGCCCTGATATCACCGAAAAAGCTATTTTGTCAGTCAAAACTGATGCAACATTTATCATAAATTTAACACCTTCAGGTAAAGTATTTAATAACTCAATTGCGAAAAATATTGCCAAAAAAAGCCATGTTCTATTACTCTGCGGTCGTTATGCGGGCTATGACGCACGAGTGATTGCAAAACATGCTCATTTAAATTTAAGTATCGGAGATTTTGTCCTATCAGGTGGTGAATTACCTGCAATGTGCTTTATCGACACAGTCGCTCGCTTTGTCCCTGGCGTCTTGGGCAATCAACTGAGCGCAGAATTAGATAGTTTTGAAAATGGCTTACTTGAAGCCCCTCAATACACACATCCCGAAAACTTTTCTGGTATGAAAGCTCCTGATATCCTTTTTTCTGGAAATCATAAGAAAATTTCTGATTTCACTCGAAAAGAGCAGCTCAAAATCACTGCACAAAACCGCCCCGATCTTATTCTTGAACACTGGGACTCTCTGAGTAGGCAAGAAAAAGTTTTAGTCGAAAAAATTTGGAAGTTTAGCTAACTTTATTCATTCTGAACCTTTTAACTTCACTAGGCTACGAACTTTATTTATGTTATGTCCCAACCGTTATCTTGTATTTTTCTAGAAAGGTATTTGGAAATGCAAACTTTACGTACACATACATGCTCTGAAATCAATACTGAGCATATCAATCAGAGTGTTTCTCTTATGGGATGGGTTCATTCCAAACGCGATTTAGGAGGACTCATTTTTATTGATATGAGAGATCACTATGGTATCACTCAAGTTGTCATCCCACCAAATACTCCTTTCTTTTCCGAAGCAAGCAGTGTGCGCTCAGAGTCGGTTATTCAAGTTAAAGGCAAAGTTGTAAAACGAGAAGGCGCTATCAATAAAAAGATTTACACTGGTGAAATTGAAGTTATTGCAAGTGATTTCACTATTGAGTCACCATCAGAGATTTTACCCTTTCCAGTTGTAAACAATCTAAAACAAGAAAGTGATGACACTCGGCTCACCTATAGATATCTCGATTTACGTACCGAAAAAATGCATAAAAATATTTTATTTCGCTGTCATGTTATTCGTTATATTCGTGAAAAAATGCATGCTCTTGGCTTCAATGAATTCAGCACGCCCATTTTAACTAGCAGTTCGCCTGAAGGAGCAAGGGATTTCCTTGTCCCAAGTCGTCTACACCCGGGTCATTTTTACGCACTTCCTCAAGCACCACAACAATTCAAACAGCTCTTAATGTGTTCTGGTTTTGATAAATACTTCCAAATTGCTCCTTGTTTTAGAGACGAAGACCCTAGGGGAGACAGATCACCGGGAGAATTTTATCAACTCGATATTGAAATGAGCTTTGTAACCCAAGATGAAGTTTTTGATATTGTTGAAGATCTCATGTATGGCCTCTTTGAAAATGAAGCTTTTACCAAAAGAAAAATAACGCCTTTATCAAATTATGATGCAAAATATATTCATAACAATCGCAAAATCCCATGTATTCCTTGGCATGATGCAATGGATAAGTACGGCATTGACAAACCAGACTTGCGCTTTGCCCTTGAAATGCAAAATGTAGAAGAAACATTAGCAAACACACAATTTGTAGTATTTAGTAATACTCTTGCACAAAAAGGTATTATTCGCGCTATCGTGCTTCCAAATGCCGCCGCTCAAAGCCGTAAATTTTTTGAAGAAGCCGACACTTTTGCCAAAGAAAACGGACTTGGTGGACTCCCATGGCTTGCAGTCAAGGATGGTGAATGGAAAGGATCAATTGCCAAACAGCTCAGTGATGCAGAGAAAAAAGGTCTCGGCAGTCAACTAAATTTACAAAACAATGATGCAGTTGTTTTTATTGTCGGAATCAATAAGCTTGCGACCCAAACTGCCGGTGGCAAAGTTCGTCTGCACTTAGGTGAAAAACTCAATTTAAGAAATAAAGACATATGGGCATTTGCCTGGATCGTTGATTTCCCAATGTACGAATTCAATGAAGATGAACAAAAAATTGATTTCTCACACAATCCATTTTCTATGCCTCAAGGTGGTATGAATTCTTTACAACAAAAGAACCCCCTTGATATTTTAGCGTACCAGTATGACCTTATTTGTAATGGTGTTGAACTCTCGTCGGGTGCAATTCGCAATCATCGTAGAGACATTATGAAAAAGGCTTTTGAAATAGCGGGTTACTCTGAAAAAGTGGTTGAAAGTAAGTTTGGAGCACTTTGGAATGCATTTGCTTTTGGTGCACCTCCGCACGGAGGGATTGCACCAGGTATTGATCGTATGATCATGCTCCTTCTAGATGAACCAAATATTCGCGAAGTGATTACATTTCCGCTCAATCAAAAAGCCATGGATCTTATGATGGGTGCTCCTGGAACGGTATCTGAGCGACAACTGAACGATATTCATATTCAAATTAAAAAGCTTTAATTAAATTAAAGCTTTTATCGAGGACAAAGTGAATTTTCATTTTAAAATGCTCGATTACAAAATATTTTTAATATATAAATTTAATATCTTTTTAAGATATTTTAGTTTTTTCATACTTATGATTAGCTCAAGACAAGTCTATGCCAATCAGACAATCACTTTGATGACACCTCCTTCACCCGCTGAATTTTATGTTAATGTTGCTAAAGAACTTTTTAAAATATCGAACACAGAATACCGCCAAGAAATTCATCCATTGCCAGATATTTTCAACATTATGAAAACTGTTGATCAAGAAAATCCTAAAATTTATTCAACAGTCGCAATTTTAAATGAGAAGAATTTAAATACATTTTATAATACGGGTCATATCGCCAATATTCAAACTGCATTTTTCTCATTAAAAGAAGCTAAATTAAATATCAATTCACTGGAAAGTGCCAAGAAGTTAAATAAAATTTGTGTCTGGCTTGATTCCGTTTTATATAAATATTTAATCAGTCAAGGTTTTGAAAATTTAGCTCCTGTTCCAACAGTTGCTCAGTGCGCAGATAATCTGTATAAAAAAAAAGCAGATGCTTGGTTTAACTCCGAAAGCACAGTCGTAAAAACTGTACATGCAAAAAAATTAGATGTTAAAAGTCTAAACAAAGGCTTTAGTCCTCTTGATGTCACATTTTTCTTAGCTGTAACAAAAAATGCTCCCAAAGATATGATTGAAAAACTTCAAAAAGCAGATAAAATAATTAAAGAAACTGGTAGATACGATGCAATTCTTACACAATATCGTGATGCTCTTTTCTTGCCAAATTAAATAATATTCATTCATGGAGAAAATAATGAGAAACGCACTCTCAATGGATAACATTTCTCAAAAAAATCACATTATGCACGCTGCATCTTTTGACAACACTTGGAGAGAGCCACTTTCTATATTACTTGGAATAGGCCGCGCTGCTGGCGCTGATTTTATAGAATTTTTTCTACAAAGAGGAAATTATTTAAGCGCTTTAATTGAAAATGGACAAGTAACCGCAATAAATCCTGCATTAAGCTTAGGAGCAGGAGTTCGTGTTTTCAAAGGAAAAGAAGATTGTTACGTTTCTACAAATGATCTGAGCTTTAAAGGTCTTAAAATTATTTTAGAAAAAGCACTCAATATCCACGCTCTCAATCTCGAACATAATAGAATAATACCAGAAATAAACCTAGAGCCTTTACGTGATTATGTTGAAATAAAAGAAAAATCAAATTGGTTAGCACAATGCAGCTCAGTAAGAGAATTGTGTGATTCTCTTATGCAAATGAATTTAGCACAACAAAAATCAACAAAGCACTTACAGAGTGCTACGACAAATGGGTTCAGAGATTGGCAAGAAGTCTTAGTAGCCTCGAGTGAAGGTATATTTGCGAGAGATATTCGCCTCAATCAATCGCTCTCTACCCAAGTATTTTGTGAAGACGGTGCTCATAGAACATCTTCGCATATACGTTCTGGCGATGCAGCAAATCCAAATTTCTTTAGAAAGATAAACACACAAGAAATTTCTGAAAAGCTTGCTGAAAGCTCTGGACATATGCTGCATGCTGATTTTATATCCTCGGGTAATTATCCTGTTATCTTAGCCAATCAATTTGGTGGGGTTATTTTCCATGAAGCTTGTGGACATTTACTCGAAACGACTGCAATACAAAGAAATTCTACTCCATTTTTAGACAAAAAAGGTGAGAAAATTGCCCATGAAAATCTCACAGCTTGGGATGAAGGAAGTTGGGAAAATGGTTTTGGCTCAATAGATATGGATGACGAAGGAATGCCCGCACAAAAAACTCTGCTCATAGAAAATGGAATTTTAAGAAATTTTCTTTGTGACAGAGCTGGTCATCTTTTAACGGGCCATCCGCGGACTGGCAGTGGGCGCAGACAAAATTACACATTTGCCCCTGCAAGTCGCATGCGAAACACCTATATTGCTCATGGCAATTACTCAAAAGAAGATATGTTTTCAAGCATAGACAAGGGTATTTATTGCAAGAAATTAGGCGGAGGCAGTGTGGGCAGTACGGGTGATTTCAATTTCGCTGTCGAAGAAGCTTGGTTGATCGAAAATGGTAAGGTAACAAAACCAGTCAAAGGCGCAACGCTGATTGGCCAAGCCCCAGAAGTCATGCAACGGATTTCAATGTCTGGCAATGATCTTGAAATATCTGCTGGATTTTGCGGATCAGTTAGTGGAAGTGTTTATGTGACAGTTGGACAACCACATATTAAAGTCGATTCGATTACTGTCGGTGGCCGATAATTTTTAAAAAGGAAATAAAATGTCACTTCAAATTGAACAACTCGTAAAAGAAACTAAAAAAATTGCAAGTGATCTTAATATTGAAAAATTCGATATTTTTGGCACAGAAAAAGAAGAAAGTTCTGCAAGCGCAAAAGATAAAAAACCATTTTCCTTAACTTCTTCCATCCGCTCCTCTCTTATTTTAAGGGTTTGGAACCAAAATCAGCAAATGGGTGTTACGCGCACTTCCAATTTGACTACAGAAGGACTTTCTGAAGCTTTTGATTTAGCCAAATCTTCTGCAGAATTTGGCTCTCGAGAAAATATTTATGAATTTAGCCCTGAATGTCATACTAAGACAATGATAAATCATGAGAAAAAAGAATTAAAAGAGCTCACACCTATTCAGGAATTAATGCACGGAGCTATTTCAGCAGAGGAAAAAATACTCAATGCATCGCTTGATTTTAAAAGCGTGCCTTATAATAAAGTCTCAGAAGCAAAATCTTCACGCTTTTATTTTAACAGTGAAGGCGCAATTAAAATTGAAGAAAATCAAATTTCTTTCTGCTATTTTTACCCACTTGCGCATGAAAAAGATAGAAAACCACGTCAGTCAGGTCATTTGGAATTAGCCAGCTCGTTTGCAAATCTCGATATTTTGACTTGCGCTGAAAAAGCTATAAAAAAAACAAAAGATCATCTAAATTATACTTCAATACAAAATGGCAAATATCCTGTCGTCTTTTCACCAGAAGCTTTTCTTGATTTAGTAAATGCCTTTGCTAATTTCATGAATGCACAAAATATCCTTGATAAAAAAAGTTTGTGCCATCAAGACAGTATTGGTCAAGCACTTGCTGCAAATGATTTCTGTCTAGTGGATTCACCATTGCATCCACTAAATATGAGTAAAAGTTATTTTGATGAAGAAGGCACACCAACAAGGGAACTGACGATTATCGAAAATGGTGTTCTGAAAAACTTTATCCATAGTAGCTTTACGGCTAAAAAAATGGGTTATGCGGTTACTGGTCATGCAAATATCGGTGCAAAAGTAACAGTTTCTCCCCATTTTTTATATATTAAAAGCAGTAACAAGAATATTGAAAAAAAAGATTATCTAAATGAAAATAATCTTATTTACGTCGAGTCTGTTTCTGCATTGCATGCAGGCGTGAATGAATTACAAGGTTCTTTCTCTCTCCCTTTTGATGGATTTTATATAAATGATAAGCAAAAAGTAAGTATTGAAGCCGCAACTGTTGCAGGAGATTTCTTAAGTCTATTAAAAGATATTTATTATATAGGTGATGAAGAATTTGCCGTTCCAAATGGAATTTCCCCAATAGTATGGGTAAAAAGCCTATCGATTACTGGTCTTTAATCTCCATAAATAAACGGAAGCGTCCTTAATTGTTAAAGGAACAATTATATTTTTCCTTTAACAATTTAATAATTCTATGTTTTTATCCAGAATTCTCATTAAAAACCAAAATAAACTCACCTGCATAATTTTTAACAATAAGTGAGTAATAGCTCAATAAATTCAGTCACAAATCTTATAAAAATAATTGCATACAATATAAAGAGCTTAAGCAAATTAAGCTCAGTTTTTTTTTATTCCAATTATGAATTTATCAAAATTCTATTGCAAATAGATTTTTAGACTATTATGAATCAAAATGCTGAGCACAGTTTACCCTGATTTAATATCAAGACAATTCATATAATATATATATTATTTTAATAATTTAACCTTATAGAGAGAATCACATAGGAATAATGAATATGAAGATTTCTTTAAAAAAATATTTAATCTCGCCTATTTTAATTTTAAGTTTTGCCTCTCCACTTCTTGCTGAAGCGGGCAATCGCAATAAACGAAGCACTCCAACTTTTAGTAAATACTTTTGGACTGATGGAAAAATTCCTTATCGTATCGAAGACTATCATTTCACTGAACAAGAAATAAATAAAATTAAAGAACAAATGCGTTACCTTGAAAGTATAGCTAATATAATATTCACCCCGGTAAATTACCATTTTACAGGCAACCATATCACAATAATAAATGGAAAAGGTTGCTCAAGCATTGTCGGAATGGTCCGCCCAGGACAACCATTATCACTTAATTCAAAAGGCTGTTTTTCCAAGGGAACAATTCAACATGAATTGTTACATGCTCTTGGTTTTCATCATGAGCAAAGTCGTTTTGACCGAGACAAACATGTTAAGATTAATCCCCATAACGTTATATCTGATAAAATTTATAATGAAAATTTTTATACAGCGGGCGAAGAATCTGTTCGCTTTGGCGAATATGATTTAAAATCTATTATGCATTACAATACCCATTCTTTTGGGAAAATGTATTATGACAAAGATAGTCAAAATTATGTTATATTTCCTGTTATTGAAAGAGTAAATTCCAATGAAATCATAACAAGAGCGAACGAATTAAGTGATGGAGATAAGGATGGACTCATAAAAGCCTATGGCCCAGCCAAAACTGACATTGCTAAAACCACTGAAATAACAAATAAAACTAATAAACTAGATACTGAAAATTCGAAAACAATCGAGGAGAAAGCCTATTTAAGTAACAAGCATATTTTACTCTATGCTTTGGATAATCAAACTTATTATCGCCTAACATATATTGGTTACAATAATAAACCTTTTCTTACGGAAGTTGTGCCTGTCAATCCAAATTTTGTTAACTCAGGAATTTATCATCCTATCAAAATACGAGATTATGAATGGATTGTTGTGTCTGCACACAGATATGCAAATTATATAGAGTTAAATACCAAGTATTTTCATGTGAGAAAGGCAAAAATTCCTAATTCTTGTTTTATGACTTGGGAAAATAAAATAGATAAATGTACTCGATAATAATTTTTTTTATTTTTAAAAAATCTTCCTTATATGAAAAAGAGAGATTTTTTTAATACTTCTTTCAGCTTATAAAAATTTCTTTAATTTTGAAAATATGCATTTTTTATCTAAAAATTATTCAATATATCCATCTGCGCGATACAGGGGCAATCCATTTTATTTCTTTTGGATAAATAACTTCATCTTCGGTTAATGAGTGCAAAGAATAAATATTTGCTTGCACTTGTAATTTGCGCACTATTATTTTTTCATCATCGTATTTTACAATACAATTTTTATCATTGTTTTTTTCAATTTCATCTTTTATAATAACGCCACCTATTCGATCACCGGTGTGTGCCATTGGCGCCATTGATTCATCTTGGATACTGACGACTATAACATCCTGCCCCATTTTTTTCTTAATACTGCGAAACAGATTTTCTTCTTCAAAGCCTAGTATGGTAACATCTTTTATTTCTGAATATCTGCATGGGCTTACGCCTACTCCTGAGCGCAGCCAGTCTTGAGTTACAAAAATTCCAGCTGACTCAAAAACTTTGATGATGTTATTCATTGAAATACTTGTTAAAAAATCTATTTTCCCTCTCTCCCAATTTCGAATACTACTGACATTAATGCCAGCAATTTCAGCAAGTTTTTGGGCGGGCATTTTTAATATATTTTTTCTAATATGCTTTATTCTTAATATTATTTTATCTTTTTCTTGCATTTGCTTCATATGAACCGATTCTCATTAAGAAAATTTTAAGTTTAAATCACATTATGAATTAATGAATAATTCTAAAAAACCAATCGGCGAGATATTCTTTCATTTACTTCGGAAAGTCAAAAGCTAGATATAAAGTTAAATACAATTTATTGCCAAAATTTAAGACTTTCAATCTTGACTTGATACATCCATTCAGATATCAAAAAACTGTAACGTTACCACACTTCTTACATGTCGTAAGTTACATTCAGAAAAAAATTATCGTATTATCTTTATATAATAACTTATTTGATTCTTAAAAAGAATTTTCTCTTACTCAGAAAAAATCAAAATAAGAATTATTAATTTTCTATATTTTTTCTGATTTAAACTAAGATTGCTCAAACTGCATATTGTATTTTTTAAATGGTAAGATATTCTAAATCTTCAATATGTAAATTAGCTCGATAATATCTATGTATTCTTGGAAGGGCCACAGATGAAGAAACTTTAACTTATTTAATTTATTATATGGATTAAGTATTTTAATCTTTTCCAAAACCACGACCTGTCTGCAACTTTGACTTTCCAAATATAAAACGGTAAAGTAAAAATATATTACTTAAAATTAATATTATATTTTAATATCAGAGTATTTTAATAAGCAATATTTTAGTCAACGTCTTTTGAAAGGATCGACAATGCACTATGAAACATTATTGAATCAAATCTACGAAAATCCTTGCTGCACAATTCGTGGTTTAGCTCTTGATGATTTAAAGCATTTTTACAAATACTTTAAATCTGAATATATTTTTGAACTTCATTATAAATTATGTGATGATAAATGCGAAAACCACGAATTAACATGCATTTATAAATATATTAAAAGAGAAATTGAAAAAAGAATTGACTATCGTATCAATGAATTACACTAATTATACTTAAATTTTACTATATAATTGACAAAAGTTCTTTTATAGAATGGGGCCTCTTATCGATCTTAATTATCCCTAATTCATCCAACATTTTATAATCAGTTATTTGGACATCACTCGATAAAAATATTTTGTTGAAATAAATATCTCGCAAACTCCTTGCAAAGACAAAGAAATCATAATCAGATTTTGAGCCAAAATAATAGTCTGTGACAAGAATTGAAATGTTTTTAACAAAATTTTCTACTTTATTCACATGATTAAAAAATTCTTCCGGAGATGTAAAAGCTATAAAATCAATATTACCTAAATATCGTTTCCAAGATCTACCGACGAGTGGATCATCATCTATTAAGACAAAAGTTGATTTTTCCATATTCGTTTTTGTCTGAATGGCTTTTAACTTGTTGCCTATTAATTTCTTGGGTAGTTTAGAATAATAAGGATTATATTTTTCCTTGTTTGCTGGCAAATAAAAAATAAATTCAACACCTTTATCAAACTCAGAAAAACATTCAATATCACCACCATGCAATTTTATAATTTTTTGTGCTATTGAAAGGCCTAAACCTGTACCTTTTTCTTTATTCATCGTATAAAATGGATCAAATATAGTATGCAAATATTCTTTTTCAATAAACGAGTTTGAATTCCCAATAGAGACTTCTACATAATCCTGATTTTCAACTTTTATGTCTTCTGTATGAATCCAAATTTTGCCTTGCTCAAGGATTGCTTCCACTGCATTCGAAATAATATTTAAAATAACCCGCATAATTCTTACTTCATCGATATCTAAATAAAAACTATGTGAAAATTCATATTCAATCTCTATTTTTTTATTCTCTTTAATATTACCGATTGTTAAAAAAGTTTTGAAGAGTAGATCTTCTAGTTTAACTTTCTCAGATATATTGAGTTTAGTGATACCAGCATCCATAACTTCATTTAATAAATGTTCGATATAATTTTTTGATTCCGTAAATGCAGGTTCAAATTCTTTAATAAGGAAACCGACCTGCTTAATTTGGTTACAGTTTTTTAATTCTTGCAAGAAAAAATAGAGATTTGAAAAGGGTCTCCGCACATCATGCGCAATTGAATGCGCTAAATTACCAACAGCAGCGAGTTGAGAACTTTTTCTAATTTCATATTGTAAAAACATGGTGTATTTTAGATAAAATTCAAATGTAATTGATAAAGAATCGAGTTCATTATTTATTTTGCGCTTATCTGTGTAATTCATTTCATTCAAGACCCTTGCCCTCAATGACAAAAGTTTTTCAACGATTCTTTTTTGAAATAACTTAACACCCCAATAAATAGCCACAGATAAGAGCACTAGAATAATAAAAATATAAACATATAGGAAATAAAGATTATTTTCTTTCTGTGTCTCTAATTTAAAAAAAACCTTAAAATCTTTGATATCTAGGCTACTCGAAACTTTATAAATATGAATTAAGTTTGGAAATTGCCTTTTTATTTCAGTCATCGGCACTGTTATATATATAAACCCTAAATTATTTTTTAGTCTTTTCGATATAGGATTCAGCTGATAAGAAAGAGGTAAAATAAATTCAATCTCATTCCGCTTCACATTGATACTAAATTCTGCGTCATTGCCAATATTAGGCATTTGCGTGGGATAAAAATTTTGTGTTGGAATTTGTATCAATGCTTTTCCACGTGACCCATAAATAACCCAACGAGTCTCCTTATAACACAGCGCATCTCTTGCCGATTGAATTACACTTTCCAGTTGTTTTTTGTGGGAAGATTCATTGTCGATAGTGGATTGAAAATAAGAATTTAGACCTTCAGACAGTGCAACCATATAAGCTGCACTTTGAATCTTATGAAATGTGTCTACCAACTGAAGTAAATAGCTTTGCCCGAGATGATCATTTGCAGACTTTATTTTTTCATTTGAACTTTGTAATATTGTCCACAATAACCAAATAGAAAAGAGAAAAGGAACTAAAGCTGAGAGAAGGATTGCCTGAATAAAATAAACTTTAAGTGTCTTTGATTTGGAACTCATTAAAAAAATTAGCTCCGTTCAGAAAAACTTTAAATAAATTATTCCCAATGCGCAGGCTGTCCCGTTGAAGCAAGAACGGATAACCAAATAGATTCATTTGTGTCTAATCGTTTTTTTCCTACGGCTACGGCAGCTAAAGGAACATGGGTAAAACGTTCATGTGCATATCCTATCATGCAACCGGTTTTGCCAGCCATGGCAGCATGAACAGCATTTTGACCTAATTTTGCACAAAATACTGAATCATCCGCAGATGTGGTTTGAGAACGTAACATATAGCTTGGGTCTATATATTTTAATGTGGTTTCAATATTTCTTGTTTTAAATTCATCAACAATTTTCTTCTGAAGAAATTTACCAATATCTTTTAATTTAATATTGCCACTTGCATCTTTCTCAGTTTCGGATGGAGGGAAAAGATCTTGTCCGGCACCTTCAGCAACCGCAATGGTTATATATCCTTTATCAATCACTTTTTTTACAATCGTATTGAGTAATCCATTTGGTCCTTCCAATTTAATAGGGACCTCAGGGACTAAGACAAAATCGATATCATTCATAGCCACAGCAGCTGTTGCTGTCAGAGCTCCGCAGTTTCGTCCCATTATTTTGACGAGACCTATGCCATGAAAGGCAGAGCGTGCTTCCGTTTGTGCACAGCGCAGTGCTTCCACAGCCTTACCAACAGCAGATTCAAAGCCAAATGTTTTACTGACCCAAAGAACATCGTTATCGATCGTTTTAGGTATCCCGATTAAAGTAATTGGAACTTTTCTACGCTTTATTTCTTCATGAATAGCGTTTGCGCCAGCTAATGTACCATCACCACCGATCGTAAATAAAATATTGATGTCACGGAGCATAAGTGCGTCAACAATTGCGACATGGTTTGAATGTCCTCTACCTGTACCAAGCACACTTCCTCCCTCAAAATCGATATTTTGAACAGAGAAAGGATCCAGTCGACGCCAGCCAAAAGCGAAACGTTTGGTTTGTGGGTCATGAGAAAACCCTTGATATCCATAAGGAACGCCGTAAATATTCTTTACTCGATAACGATCAGATAAAAATGTAACTAGATTTTGTATAACATTGTTTAACCCAGGAGCAAGACCGCCACATGTTACGATAGCAACTTTAGTATTCTCAGGATTCCAAAATATTTTTTCTCTAGGTCCCGCCAACTCAAATGTTGGCGGTTGAAAAACAATTTTTCCGCTATCAGGTCGAGAAGCTTTCAGAAGGCCTTCCAAAGAAATATCTACCAAAACCCTATCTTTTCCATCCTCAACAAAGTTTCCTGTTTGAAAAGAATTTTTAAGCGGGGAAGGTAATGTCGCTTGACCAAAAGTCTCGGTGAGACTTTCAATTAAGAAGATTTCTGGTTTAATTTCTATGGTTTCCATTTTCTATGACCTCAAGCAAATGCTGCATTCTGTTCATCAAAAGCTTCTTTCAAAGCATCGGATGCAAGATCAAGCATCTTGTTCAATTGATCACGATTAAAAGGACGCTTTTCTGCAGTCCCCTGAACTTCGAGAAGTTGTCCACTTGCAGTCATAACAACGTTCAAGTCGACATCTGCTTTTTGATCTTCATGATAATCAAGATCGACGTAAACTTGTTCTTCTATAATTCCTACTGACACTGCAGCAACTGCATCACGCAACGGATTCGTTTTAATTTTATTCTGTTTAATAAGAGCTTCTATTGCAAGTTTTAAAGCGACATATCCACCCGTAATTGCAGCGGTGCGTGTGCCACCATCTGCTTGCAACACATCACAGTCAAGAATGATAGTGCGCTCACCTAATAGCTTCATATCCACAACGGAACGGAGAGAACGACCTATAAGTCTTTGAATTTCTTGTGTGCGACCTGAAAGATGTTGACGCTCACGCCGTGTGCGATCGTGAGTTGAACCAGGAAGCAACGAATATTCAGCAGTGACCCAACCTTGACCTCTTGTGCCACGCATCCAATTAGGCACGGATTCTTCAACGCTTGCAGTGCATAACACACGTGTTTCACCGTACTCAACAAGTACGGAACCCATTGGATTTTTTAAAAACTTTGGAGTAATTTTGAGTGGGCGAGGCTGCGAAGCGCTACGACCCTGTGAACGAAGTGACATTGAATTTACCTCAATTAAAAATAAAATAGACGTTTTCGATAATGAGCCGTCTCAATCCTAGAAAGTGGCACATTAAAAAATTTATGCAAATAGGGAAAGAAAAGAAGATAGAAAATTTTAGGAGCAAATTGGTGCGGAGGAGGAGACTCGAACTCCAAAGATCTTGCGATCACTCGCACCTGAAACGAGCGCGTCTACCAATTCCGCCACCTCCGCATGAGAATAATAATTAGAAGTAGGCAATAGAGTTGTCAAGAAAAATTCAGATTTTAAAAAAAGTATGACAGCCGTGTGGAAGAAATAAGTTGAAATCCTCTTAGCGTACCAAGGGAATAAGCGCTACCGAGACTAAAATCCCAATTAAAATTTGCAATAATTTGTTTGGATAAGCCAAAAGCAAATTGAAAACCAACTCCCTGAGAGCTCGATGCCGTTTGCGTTGAGATTAAGCTTGAGTAATTTAATAAAGCATCTAAAGTCATGCTATAATTTTTAAATGTATCATTGAGGATAAAGCGATATCCTAAAGACGGCTTAAAATAGCTATATTTTATTTTAGTTTCATAATTATAAGCATTATTTCCATTATAATTCCCATTTATAAAAACAAGTGATTTTGAATTATAAGCATCGATTTTTGCATAATCAAATAAAAATAAAAAGCCTTTAAACTGGGCAAATATTCCCAATGTAAAAATAAGGCCTTTAGACATGCCAAATTGTGAAGCATTTATTTTTCTTAGATAACCAAAATCATAAATCATAGAAAAACCGCTGCCAATTGCGAATATAGATCGGGATTTTTTGTCTTGACTCACATTGATATTTTTTATTTTCGTGTGATTTAGCTGTTGAACTAATTGGTTATTTTCATTTGTTTCTGTTTGAGCAGTTTGATTATTTTCTTTTGCTTTAAAGTAATCAATTTGATTTTTATTGTTCCTTTTATATAAATTAAAAGATGTAAATTTTATAATATTTTTGTTAGGATTTGGCATCATATCTTTATTATTAAATTGAATTTTTTTTAATTGATCAAAAACGACAGTTAAATTTCTTTGTGTTTCAGAAGATTGAATATATTTAACTTCAAATAAATTATTGGGACAAAATAAACTTATATATACTGGAACCCCAACGGGCAAAAAAATTGGTTTAATGTTTTCTAAAGGTTTTCCATTCCAATAGACTTGACAATTTTTTTGGTCTGTATTTTGTTTTATATGGATAGAAGTTTTATAAGCAATTCTATTTTCTTTTAGAGCAAATGATAATTTTTGCGCCGCCGAGTAATGTATCAGTTGGGCTAGATCCTTTGCAAAAGTTTCGATATTATCCGCTGAGATAAGTGATTGCAGTGATGTGATGTCATTTTTGAGAAGTCCTTTTAAAAATAAGTAAATATCAATAGAGACATTTTTATTTCCACTTTTTAAATCCGCTTGAACTATTTCCTTAATATCATAAAATTTCTGCTCTATTTTCTCTTTATCTAAATCTGTAATAACCTTTTCCTTTTTATTTTCATATATTTGCACAATTTCCGAAGAAAGCTCTATAAGATCTGCTCTATTCATTGCATAAATATTTTCTTGCAAAATAATGAGAAAAAAACAGATATAAATTAAATTAAATCTTTTCATTTCCATAAAAATATTTACCCATAAAGAAATTATTAAGTGTCTAATAATTAAACACTTACTTATAAAAGTGTTCATAAAACAGACAGAGGATGAGATCCTCAGATTTTTAATATCTTATAATTATTTGATTTTTCTTAGATATATTTATAAAGATTTTGGCATAGATCTTTCTTATATGTATTTGAGGATATGGACTGCCTATTCTGCAGACATTTTAAACAAAAAAATGAAATTAAATAAAACAAATAAAACCGATATTTTTTATACTCTTTTTAAAATAGTACCTTTTATACTATTCTTATCAATTATGTTTTATTGTCTCATATTGAATTACAATGAAAAAAATCAATATAAAATTATGCAAGAAAATTTAATAGAAGTACCTGTATTATACCCAAGCACAGCACCGGAAAAAAACAATCAATGTATTCTGCTTGCGATGGCACTTTTCTCGATTGACAAGAATAAAAACTCCATGCAGCCTGTTTATGATCCGAGCCTGAACGTAAGAGGATTAACTTCTGGAATGATTTTCTCTCCAAAAAAGAATATTTATATCGGTGATGAAGCATTTGAAAATTGGGGCTTATTAGGTTCTACATTAGCCCATGAAGTTGAAATACATGGTAACCAGTCTTTTGTGGAAATAGAATTTATAAATTTTTTATATCATTATGTATACGAATTTAAATACAATTTATTATTACATTTAATTAATAAAAGCGATGTTCAATATAAAAATAAAAAAATCGGGACAATAAAAGCTGAAAAAGAAGCATATAAGTATGAGTTGAAATCAAAAAATAGATTCTCATTGAACGCGCAAAATGAAAAATCGCTACAATATATTCTTGAAAATAAACTATATGAAAATGATATTTAGCTCTCTTTTCTGACTCGTTCAAAATTATATTTTTCACATTTCATAATTAAACTTGCTCTACTAATACCCAATTTCTTTGCTGCACGACTTTTATTCCAATTTTCATTTTCAAGAAAAGTTAAAATCATAGTTTTCTCAAGATTTTCTACAGCGTCTTTTAATGTCCCACTTGTGTTGATGGTCTTAAAAATATCTTCTTTTTCGTGAACACCATATATTCTATCAGAGAGGAGATCATCTTTTATTTCTTTCTCATCTCCCGATAACACACAAAGTCTTTCTACCTCATTTTGCAATTCTCTCACATTTCCTGGCCAATCATATTTTTCCATTTTATATATACAAGAAGAGTTAATTTTTTTTATATTTACATTATTTAATTTAGAGTAATCTGATAAAAATTTTGAAATTAAAATTGGAATATCTTCTTTTCTTTCTCTAAGAGGAGGAAGTTTAACATTAATAACATTAAGTCTATAATATAAATCTTCTCTAAAAGTACCTTCTTTAACCATTTGCTCTAAATTTCTATTAGTAGCTGCAAGGATTCTTACATCAACTTTTTTTTGTTCGCTTCCTCCCACTGGCAAGAATGTTCCTTCTTGCAAAACACGCAACAGCTTAACTTGCATTGAAGGAGATGTATCGCCTATTTCATCTAAAAAAAGAGTCCCTTTATCGGCAAGTTCAAACAACCCTTTTTTATCTTTAATTGCATTGGTAAAAGCTCCTTTAACGTGACCAAAAAGTTCCGTCTCAAGAAGATTATCGTTGATTGCCCCACAATTTTGGACAATAAAATTTTCATTTTTCCTCTTAGAATTCACATGAATTGATTTAGCAATACCTTCTTTCCCTGTTCCATTTTCTCCTGTTATTAATATTGTTGCTTCACTTTCTTTTATCTTTACTAATAATTTAAAAACATTCTGCATAGCTTGACTTTTTCCAACTATATTTTCAAACGTCCACTGTGTTTTAAAATTATTTGACAACGCATGAAAACTCTCAGTGTTGTCAGAAATTGTTTTTCTTAAATTCAATATTTCATCAAGAACAACTTCAAGAAGTTCTTTTAAATAGCTTACTTCTTTTAAAGATAAAACTGGAAGTTTGGCAATATAGTCTTCCAATTCTTTTGTATTTCCATTAAAATGCTTTTTTAAATACATTCTAAGACGATCTTTTTGTTCGTCTACTGTTTCTTCAATTAAAAAACCATCGGCAAAAATACAGCCTAAATATTTTTTTCCTAATTTTAAAGGCAATGACATAGTGCTAAAACCAGCATGACAAGTCGATAATAAATAAGCTTCTGCTTCTTCAGATTCAATTGTTGTTTTTGAAGCAATATCTACACAGTCAGGAAATGTTTTGTCGCTTTCGGTAATCAGTTTACAGATTGGATTTTTTGCATTAAAAAATTTTCCTTGTGGAACCCCTTTTAATACGCCTTTTTCATCTGTGAAATTTAATTGAATATTCCACCAACTCCCAATTATCTGCCTTAATTTATTAATTATATTTAATTTCTCAAAATCTTCAAAATTAATATCACTTTCTTCAATCACAACAACTCCTCAGCTTTAAGTTATTGGGAATGATCCCTTTGTCGGTATTTATGTGTTAAAACTTTATTCACTTTGTAAAAATATGAGACACTTCTAGGCAAAAACAGGTAGGAATGTTCCTATTTTTTTTTCCCACTTGACGATCTTCTGTTTTGTAAGCATAATGTCTTTAGCCTTGGGCAGTTCTTGTAACAATGTGGCAGAACCTACAAATAACGTAACAGGAAGCTGAAAAATTCTTGGTGAGCACGCCCTCCGGCTTGTACGATAGAGGGAAGCCTAAAAGGAGTTTCAGAAGCATCCACTTTTAAAGAGTGGGTTTCTCCTATTTCACGACTGCCCAAGGTGTTCATTCCAAATATCTCTCCAATTTTTATTTTATTTAAAATCATATGAGAAAAAATTGTCTTACATGTTCTAAAAAGGATTTAATATGTCAAACCAACATAATGGAATTTCATGTATTAATGGAATATTTACCCCAATAAACGAAGCTAAAATTCCTATTTCAGATCGTGGTTTTTTATTTTGCCATTCCATTTTTGAAACTCTTCTGGTAAAGGGCGATAAAATTATTTCGTGGGAAAGTCATTTCGAAAGAATGAAGCTCAGTTGTGAAAGTTCCTTTATTAAAATACCGGATGAAAATTTATTGAAAGATTGGTGTCAGCATTGCGCAGAAATCAATTATAATTTAAGCGATCCGAAACCTAATAAAGTACAATTAAGAATTATTGTAACGGGTGGTAATTCTTTTGATCTTGGTATCAAAAGAATGAATGAAACTTTACCAAACCCAAACGTCATAATTATATGCAGAAATACTGCTGGACCTTCACAAGATCAATATATGCAAGGTATTTCATTAAAATGTCTACCGGATTTAAGGGCTCAAGGCTTAATCGACATTAAAAGTTGTTCTTATTTATATAATTTAATGTGTCTTGAAATGGCAAAAAAAGAGGGCTATAATGACGCACTCTTTTATAATAATTTAAATTTAATTACAGAATCTACGACAGCAAACTTTATATGGTTTGACGAAAAGAATAATGTGAATTCAGCTCCTTTTAAAGGGAGTTGCCTCGCAGGAACCACTTTATCTAAACTTATTCAAGGCATGCAAAAAACAAATTTACTTTTTACTTGGAAAGAATTAAATCTGAAGAATCTTGCCGAAGCCACTGGCTGCGGCATTATTTCATCTATTCGAGGAATAGTTCCTGTAAACAAAATAGATACAACTCACTTTGATATCCATTCTCAGAAAAAACTTTTCGAGAAATTAAATAAAGTGCTAGAAGAACAAATGGAATAAGGTTAATTGCATGAGAGTTATTGCAGGAAAGTTTAAAAGAAGAAATTTAACAACAGCCGCAGGAAATGACATCACACGTCCAACATCTGACCGGGTCAAAGAAAGCATTTTTAATATGCTTGCTCAAGAGTTACACGCATCAAATGTGCTCGATCTCTTCTCTGGCAGCGGATCCTTAGGCATAGAGGCATTAAGTAGAGGGGCAAGCAAGGTCACTTTTGTCGAGAAAAATCATGAACCCGCCCATTGCATTCAAATGAATTTAGATTCACTCCAAATTCCCAAATCAGATTACTCTGTTGTCAAATCAGATGTAACGAGATTTCTTGCTTCATATTCTTCCCAAGAAAAATTTGATCTCATTTTTGCTGATCCTCCTTATAAATCTCCCTGGTACACCCATTCCCTTGAAGATTTAGAAAAAGCAAAAGTTTGTAATAAAAATTGCACTGTCATTTTTGAAATGCCGAAAGATCTCGAAATTTCGATACAATCGAATATCAAAGGGTGGTCTAAAGATGACGTACGCATCTATGGCAAAACAAAAATTGAAATATGGAGAAAAAGGGAAGAAATATGATAAAAAAAACATTTGTTAATTTATTATTTTCTTTTATTACTATAACTTTTATTATTAGTTGCTCAAGCACAAAAATATCTTCGGAAAGTTTGAATTATATTATTTCTGGAAATAAATTTGCAGAAAAAGGTGACTTTCAAAGCTCTGCCAATCAATATCGACTTGCGTTAAAAGAGGAACCTAACTCAACAACCGCAAAAAGAAATCTTGGATTGGTTTCTGTAAAAATAGGAAAATACAAAGAAGCCATTGAATTATTAAAAGATGTTTCATCCTTTTATACAAAAGATGCTGAGCTTTTTTATTTTTTAGGAGAAGCTAATAGAGCTATAGGCAATGATAACGATGCTATAAAATCTTATCAACAATCACTAAATATTTCCCCAGCTGAACTGAGAGTACAAAAATCACTAAGTTGGGTGTATTTAAAACTTGGTGAATATGATCAAGCTGAAAAATTGATTAAGAGAAATTTTGAAAAGAACCCACTTGATTTACAATTACTACTCATTTCAACGAGCATTGACATTAAAAAAGAACGTTATACCAAAGCCATTAAAGCTATGCAAGAATTTGAAAAATCTGATTTTCGCATTGTAAGTAAAGATCAAACAACCGCTGAAACTGAAAAAATCTTGCTCTTAAATGTTCTTGGCAATGCATACGCTGGAGTTAATAATTGTGAAAAAGCACAGAAAATATATGAAATTGTTTTAAAATATAGACCATTTTTAGCGTCCACATTAACAGATTCTGCAAAATGCGATATAAAAGCAAATAATACACTTCTTGCTAAAAATAAACTCGAAAAAGCTCACGCTTCTGAACCAAACTATCCAGAAGCACTCTATCTCTTAGGAAAAATTTATACCAATAATGACCCTAAAAAAGCGGCCTTTTATTACAAACGATTTGTTGAAATAAGCTCAGATTATAAAAACCTAGAAGCGGAAAATAAGCAAGCTCAAGCTTCATTAAACTTGCTTGAATCCAAAAAATTTATCCAAGGTAAGAAATCTGATTGACGCATGGGCTGGATTGGTTAACTATAATATCTAATTGAGCTTCGTAAAAAAGCTCAGCGTTTATTTGTAAAATGACAAAGCGTCCCATAAGAAAGGTATCTCACGATGAAACTCTCATCAGAACAACTCGAACGACTCGCAGAACGTGTGTTTAAAGTTCTTAAGAGTTCAGGACATATTGAACTTGACTATGATACCGAAGAACGGATTGAAGAAAAAGTTATCGAACAAATTTCGAATGTTCTCGAAGATGACTCCCGTACGGAAGATCGCCTCTCTCGAGAAGCAGAGCGTCTCGTGTCCGCCCAAAGCCAAATCGCTAAATCTTCTGGCAAAAGCTTTGAAAGCCTTGTTGAAGAAGTTAAAGTGCGCCTTGCACGCTCAAAACGCGTTATTCTCGGTGATGAACCAGAACGCGCTGACTCCCTCGCTGAAAAAGTATTAAAAGCCATTTGGAAAATAGATGGTATCGATTTCTTTAGTGAAGATATGAAAGTGCAAAACTGTATTGCCCGCGCCATCCATCGTTTTCGCGTAGAAGACGACCGCATCATTGAAGCCGTCGAAAAAATAGTGAATAAGAAGAGTGGTGAAGAATCATACAACCACGCTTGGTGTATTGCATTCGATAAATGCTACAACGAAGTCCGCCAACGTATTGCCAATCAAAAATCATCTGATGAAACAACAACTGTGGGCGGCTAAGTACAAAAGAGAACTATAAAACGTGCAGCCAGAAGAATTTGTCCACCTCCATATCCATTCCGAGTACTCCCTTCTTGACGGCTCCATAAAAGTCAAAAAATTAGTAAAAGAGCTTTCTAAAAGAGGGGTAAAAGCGGCTGCACTCACGGACCATGATGCTATGCATGGTGTGCTTGAATTCTATCTCTCTTGTCAGGCAGAAAAAATAAATGGCATTATTGGCTATGAAATAAATGTTGAGTGCATTTATCTTGAAAATAAGAAGCAAGTTTCTCATTTAATTTTACTTGCTGAAAATGATGAAGGTTACGCAAATCTAATCAAGCTATGCACAATTGCGAATACAACAGGAAAAAATAATGTATATACGGACTCTACATCTGTTACTTTCGCAGATATAGAACGCCACTCAAAGGGATTAATTTGTTTAACAAGCTGTATGAAAGGTGAACTTTCTGCGCATATATTAAATAATGACGAAAAGAGTGCGCAATTTTATCTCGATAAATTGATTCAGATATTCGGAAAAGAAAATCTTTTTGTAGAACTAATTGACAATGGAATCACAGAACAAAAAGAACTGATTCCAAAACTCGCTCAATTAGCAAAAAATAATGAAATCAATATCGTTGCATCTGCAGATGTGCATTATATTAATAAAAGAGATAAAGAAACCCATATGTCTTTGCTTGCAATTAAACATAAATTGCAAAAATCGGATGTAAGAGGCATTCCAAGTTCTATAGATTTTCATTTGCCAACATTTGAAGAGATGCAATTAAAATTCTCTGCTTATCCCGATGCTCTTCTAAATACCAAAAAAATAGCGGATAGATGTCAGGTTAAAATCGACACAAAAAGTATATTTATGCCTGATTATCGGCAAAGAGAAAATGAAACCTCCGATGACTGCCTTGTCCGACTTTCACGCTCAGGCCTTGAAGCACGCAAAAGCGCAGTTGCCCATTGGATGGGTCAATCTTTTAATGAAGATGTTTGGGATGAATATAAAAAACGCCTCGAATATGAACTCTCTGTGATCTTAAAAATGAAATTTTCGGGCTATTTCTTAATCGTGCAAGACTTTATCAATTGGGCAAAAGAACAAAAAATACCTGTTGGACCTGGACGAGGTTCTGCCGCCGGCAGTATTGTTACTTATTCTTTGCGCATCACAAATATCGATCCCATCCGCTTTAATCTCTTATTTGAACGCTTTTTAAATCCAGACCGTATTTCGATGCCCGATATTGACACGGACTTTTGCCAAGATAGACGTGGAGATGTTCTTAATTATGTCTATCAAAAATATGGCAATCGAGCCGTCTCCCAAATAGTTACATTTGGACGAATGATGGCTAAAAATGCGCTCAAAAATCTTGCGCGGATCAATGGCTGGTTTTTTCATGAGAGCAACGAATTTGCCAAATTGATTCCTGAGTCCCCTGGCATCACTCTCGAACAAGCCATTAAAGAAGAAGTTAAAATTCAAGAAAGACTTGATTCCGATGAACGCGCAAGGAATTTATGGGAAAGCGCTCTTGAAGTGGAAGGCACCCTCAGTTCTCTTGGGATACATGCCGCTGGAGTAATTATATCTGATCGCGCTCTCGATGAACGTTGCCCTTTGCTTGAAACAGATGGACAACTTCTGACTCAATTTGAAAATAAATATGCCGAAAAAATTGGTCTCATAAAATTTGACTTTTTAGGATTAAAAACTCTTACAGTTATAGATAATGCTGTAAAGCTAACTCAAAAAAGACATAATATAGAAATTGATATCGACAGTATTGAACTCGAAGATCCTAAAGTTTACGAAATGATTTCGACGGCCCATGTGACAGGAATCTTTCAGCTTGAGTCCAATGGTATGCGTAAACTCATTGCTAACTTAAAGCCGACCTGTTTCACAGATATCATTGCGGTTCTTGCCCTCTTTCGCCCTGGGCCTTTGGGTTCTGGCATGGTTGACGATTTTGTCAAACGCAAACATGGTGAAACGCAAGTTGAGTACCCATTTTCTGAACTTGAACCCATTTTAAGTGACACTTATGGAGTCATCGTTTATCAAGAACAGGTGCAAAAAATCGCCGCAGTTTTGGCTAATTATTCACTTGGTGAAGCTGACTTATTAAGACGCGCCATGGGTAAAAAAGATAAAAATGAAATGGAGCGACAAAAGAGTCGTTTTGTCTCAGGTGCAACAGAAAATGGCCACGATCCACAAAAAGCCGCCGATCTCTTTGACCTCATGGCAAAATTTGCTGAATATGGCTTTAATAAAAGTCACACCGCAGCCTATGGCTGGGTAACATACCAAACTGCATGGCTAAAAACATATTACCCAACAGAATTTATGACCGCAATTATGACGTGTGACTTAGATAACACCGACAAAATTGTTGGTTACGTTCGTGATTGTAAGAGAATGAAAATTGCCATTCGTCCTCCTTGTGTCAATTATTCACGTTTCGAATTTAGCATTCCAGGTGATAAAATAATTCAATTTGGCTTAGGCGCTGTTAAAGGACTCGGCTCTGGCATAATCAATATGATCGTCGAAGAACGCGAAAAAAATGGTATCTTTGCCACTGTCCCAGAATTTATTGCCCGCTTAGATGCAAGAAAATTAAATAAAAAAGTAATGGAAAGCCTTATTAAGGCAGGCGCATTTGACGCAATTGCCAGCAATCGAGCCGAGCTTATGGCCAACTCAGATACATGGCTCAAGACTATTGCAAAAGAAGCTGAGCGTGAAGAAAGTACCAGTTTTGATATATTTGCTATGTTTACAGAAGAGTCGCCAGCGATAAAAGCAAAAGTATCAGGAGAAAATAATAATCCTAAAATAGAAAATAATAAGAAAAACCAAAGCGACTTTGTATTTCTCCCCAATATTCTTCCAACAAAAGTGCGATCGGAAAATTGTCCGACAAAAATAGCGAATACACTCTTGCCTATTCAAATAAAACCAACGCGCCCATGGACATTTTATGAGCAATTGGCCCATGAATTTGCCACCCTTGGGTTTTATATGTCAGGTCATCCAGCAGATCTTATTCGCGCCGATCTAAAAGAGATCTCAGAAATTTCTCTAGATCAAGCCATTCTTTATTTAGATCCAGATGAAGTTCCTGACTATAAAAGAAAAACAGTTAAAGTTGCCGGCATTGTTACTTTAAATCTAGAGAAAAAAAATAAAGACGGCAATGCTTTTTTAGTTCTCAAATTAGAAGATGGCTATGGTGAACTTGAAGTGACATTATTCAGCAAACAATATGCTGCACTCACTGAGTCGGTTAAAATAGGCGATGCACTCGTTGTAGAATGTAAAATCAAAAAAGGTATTGAGGATGGTACAGTTAAAGGTATTGTCCAAAGCATTGATCGCGTTTCCAACAAACGAATTGAACTTGTAAAAAGAATTATTCTTGCTACTGAAGAAAACTTTATTAAGAACAAGGAAAACTTACAAAAGCTTATTCAAATTCTTATAACAAATAAAGGTAAAACACCTCTATATATGGATATCTCTATACCAAATCATAAGCTCAGATTAAAAGCAAAAATGGGAAATCACTACGTCACACCAACAGATAATTTTATTTTAGATATTGAAAACGCTTGGCCTGGATTAGTACGAGTCGAACGGGTTTATCACTATCAGATAGCGGAATAGTTTTATTTTAAAATTTTATTTCTCATATCCTGCGCATAGACTTCCCAAGCAATTCCCTTGTTTTCAATTTCATTAATTTTTTTCAAAGTATCTTCAATTCTTTTAAGAGCATTTTTAGCCTTAGAAAATATCTGTAAATCATCTTCATTTAATTTATTTTCTATACGATTTAAAGCAAGCAATGCAATTGTAAGCGAATTGTTTATCTCATGATTATAAGTTATTATCATTGAGTTTATCGTTTCAATTTCTTTCTTTTGTAGATTTTCTTTATATAAATCACTCAAAATAATTTGGTTATTAATCCTTGCAACAGCTATATCAATATGAAAAGGCTTTGTTATATAATCATTCGCTCCTAGTTTTATTGATTTATCCAAATTTTTATGATCATTTAACGATGTAATCATTATAACTGGTAACTCAAATTTATTATATTTCTCTCTAATTTTCTTTAAAATCACATTCCCATCAGAATTTGGCATAAGTATATCTAATAAAATAATGTCAATTAATTTATCTTCAATGGTGTGCATAGCTAAATCAGTTTTGTCTAGTATTATACATTTAAAATTTTTATTCTTTAATCCCTCTTCAATAAAAAAAGCATCTAATTCACTGTCATCAATAATCAAAATATTTTTTAATTTATTTGAATTTTGCATAACATCTTTCTAGAGTTAATGTTTTGTTTCTAAAAAATTTTTTAACACAAGCAAGAGTGCATTTAATTTACTCTTAACTTTATTAAAAAGCTCATGAGCTGCTGTTAAGTCGCCTTTATTACCCATTTCCTCAAGCTTTTTTAATTCCGCCGTGATCTCATTTACGAAGAAACTCCCTACATTTCCTTTTAACTTATGAGCTGAAATTTCTAGATTTTTAGCTTCATTTTTTTCAATTGCTTCTTCTATCGAACTAAGCATTTTTGGAAAATAGACAAAAAATAACTCTATATATCTTGCTAAAATCTGCCAATCACCTGAAAAATGATTCAATATTTTTTCCTTATCTAGAGCAATATAGTAATTTTCTTCAAACTTATCTTTAAATTTCTTATTAGATATTAGACGATTTAATGAATCAATTATTCTTTCCATATTAAATGGCTTGCCGATAAAATCATGCATTCCAGTTTCTTTGCATTTATTCTGATCTTCGAGACTTACATTTGCAGTTAAGGCAATGATCCAAGGCAAACTCTTTTTCTGATACGTTTGATAAAGAATTTGTGTGGTTTCAAAACCATTTAGTTCTGGCATATAGCAATCCATAAAAATCACATCATATTCTTTTGAATCTACAATTTTTAAAACTTCTTTCCCATTATTTGCAATGTCTGGAGAGTAGCCTAACTTTTCTAAAAATTTGCACATCACAAATTGATTATTCACACTGTCATCTGCAACTAATATATTTAGTGGAAACTTAATCGCCATCGCAGTATCAATCGATTGTTCTTTTTGTACTATTTGATTAGGATCTCCAGACTTTGCTTTAAAAGCAAATGAAAAAGTTGACCCCTTGCCATAGGAAGATTTAACAAAAATATCTCCTCCCATTGCCTTGCTAATCCCTTTACAAATAGCGAGCCCCAATCCCGTTCCCCCATATTTTCGGTTAGTCGAACCTTCAGCTTGTGAAAAGGAAAAGAAAATCTTATTGAGCGAATCAGGTTTCAGACCAATTCCGGTATCAATCACAGAAATTTTAATTACAAAAGAGTTTTTGCCCTCTTCAAGATATCTTAATTGTACAATTATTGAACCTCTTTCTGTGAATTTAATCGCATTACTTAATAAATTTATGAGAACTTGTTTAACTCTAACGGGATCTCCTAAAATCCATTTTGGAGCTTTTTCATCAAGATCTGTCTTAAAAATTAAATTCTTTTCCTGAGCTTTTATTCCAAACATCGACACGCATTCTTGAATAGTATCAATTATATTGAAAGAAATTTTTTCGAGTTCTAGTTTATGATCATCAATTTTTGAAAAATCTAAAATATCATTTAAAATTGTTATTAAATTTTTACCCGTAAGATTGATAATATCAAAATATTCTTTAGATTTTCCCGACTTTATTTCATCTCCTAATAAATTAACCATGCCGAGAATTATATTTAAAGGTGTTCTTATTTCATGACTCATAGTTGATATAAACCAACCTTTTGACCGCGCAGTATTTTCAGCATCATCTTTTGCTTTAAACAGAACTTCTTCCATTTCCTTTTTTTGTGTGATATCAAATCTTATTGCAATAAATTGAATAATTCTATTTTCTGCATCAAAAATGGGGACAATTGTCGAATCTACCCAATAAAATAATCCATTTTTTCTTTTGTTTTTTACTTCTGCGTGCCACACTTTACCTGTTAAAATAGTCGACCAGAGATCTTTAAAAAACACTTTAGAATGAAAACCTGAGTTGATTTTTCTATGATTAAAACCAATCAGCTCTTCGCGTGAATATCCAGATATTTCACAGAATTTATCGTTGACATATTTTATAGTGCCATTTGTATCTGTTATTGCCACAATAGCTGCTTCATCTAGTGCAAACCTCAGCTGTTCCAACAAATTTCTTGTTTCACTTAACTCTACAGAAGAACTATTTTTAAAAAATATTCGTCCTAAATAATAAGATATTTTCTTGTATAAGTTCAGCTTAGCGTCCTGAAGTAGTCCTGAGTTTTTTTTCCCAAAATACTCATATAATCCATAATTCATTCCATCAAAAGAAATAGGAATTAAAACCCTTCTTTTAATAGAGAATTTATTAAAGAGAATTTTTCCAATATTATTTTCTTCGCTTTTGATATTATTTTCCCCATCGTATATATTCTCAATTATTTTCCTTTCTGTTAAATTCAATTTTTTTTCTTGAAAAAAATCTTTTAACTCAACGTTCCTTGTATAAATTTCTTTAAAAACAAGCTTATTATCAAATATTTCCCAATATATACCCATATCAAAACCCATGCGAACAGCTATAATCTTCATAATTTTTTCAATAGCATTACTTATATTTTGAGAGTTTGCTACCGTAAGGTCAATTTTTGAAAATAAAAGCTTGTTTTTTATTAATTTATCAACAGTATTTGTTATAAAATAACCATACATTACAAATGATACAAGTAATGAGAAAAAAATAAAAATAAGCACAATTTCTATGTAGTATATATTTCGAGAACTTTCCTTAAATTTAATTTCATTTTCACCATTAATTTTATTAATATAATTAATACATTTTGATACATTTTTACTATAATTTTCTATTTCATTTTTACTAATTACAATATTAGAATTTGAAATTTTTGAATTCAAATAAGAGCAGTTCTCGTTTTGTAAAAAAGATTCTATTGATTTTTTATCTAATATGAGAATTTTTTCTTTACTATTATTTACTTCTGAACTAGAATGAATTGCATTATAAATATCTATTTTCGATTTAATTTCCTTCAAAAAAATAATAGATTTTCTTTCATTTAGCAAGTCCGCATAGTATCTTGAATTAAATGACTTGTTAAAATAATAAAATGAAGTTGAAATAATTGCAAAAAGGAAAAAAAGCACGGATATAGTAACATACGAATTCAAAGAATTATTTTTTACATAATTTTCTATGGATTTTCTTAAAAGCATTTTTACTCCTTTTTGAAAAGTAAAATTTTTCGCCTTATTAACATAGTTTATAAAATAATTACTATAATTGGTCAGAATTTATAAAAATATTTTAATAAAATCCTCTCGCCTTGTTATCTTTAATTATAATTTTATAAAAAATTGTTTCAATGAGATTTTTATGACTTGAATTATTTTAAATTTCGCTGCCAAAATAAAGTTATTGCCTGGAATATTAGATTGTTATACTTTTAAATACATCTTCAGGGTATAATTGAGTTAAGCATTTGTTATTTTCAATTTCACACTTTTCAATAGAACAGCTTCGTCCTGTAGATGTCCTGCAAGGAAGATTTTCAATAAAAAAGATAGGGTGTTGCTCTTTGCTATATGGATGCCACTCAATTGGTGATTCAGGACCAAATAATGTGTACGTTTTTAACCCAATTGCTATAGCAGCATGTTTTAAACCTGAATCATTCCCTAAAAAGATTGTTCCAATTGATAAAATACCAAAGTTTTCTCTTAAAGAACATTCACTTGTTTGCAAAAAACGACTGTGGCACTGTTTCGGTAAATATTTTAATAATTCATCAACTTGATTTTTTTCAGATCGAGATAATAAAGCTAATACAATCCCATTCTTTTTTTCTATCCAATCTTCTGCAATTTTTGCAAAGTATTTTTCTGGCCATATTTTTGTCCTCCGTCCAGCACCTATACCAAGTATGAGAATAGGTTTATCAATCGCTGATAATTTACTATTGACATAATTTGTTGCCCATTTTTTTTCATCTTCACTAATATAAATTTTTGTTTCCGCAGCATTATCAGTCTTAAAACCAAACCCTCGAAGATTATCTAAGTCTCTTTCTATAGATGATTTATGTTTCCCTTTATCCGGAATAACTACAGTGGAATATTTATTTTTCCTACGAGGACTATGAAAATGATTCGCTCTATTTTTAGCCCCAGATAATAATGAATAAAGTGAACTCGTATTACTTGCGGAGCAAGTAATTGCATAATCATATTTTTTTAGCCTAATAAAAAATAAGAATTTTAATACAATAAATATTTTTGCATATAAAAAACTAATTAGTCTTGATTTGAAATTTTTATATAAATAAATATGATTGATATTGGGATTATTTAAAAAAACAGCTTTCCATTCTGACATAATATAAACATCAATAATAGCATTGTGATCATTTTTTTTAATACACTCTATAACTGAAGATAGAATAATTGTGTCACCCATTGCCCTTAGCTTCAAAACTAAGTACTTTGCCATCTAAATTGCTCCCTGTTGTCAAACCTAAGTTTAAGAAATACACTTAGGCGCTAACTCGAATTCTTATCAAATATTTGTTCTCGTATATGGAGTGAAAAATGGCAAGTCACAATCGATATCTCGTCCGCAAAGTTGCTGTCTTAGGTTCAGGCGTCATGGGTGCACAAATAGCTGCACATATGGCAAATGCTAATGTCGATGTTGTTTTATTCGACCTACCAGCTAAAGACGGAAATCCAAACGGAATCGTACAAAAATCTCTCGCATTTTTACAGAAACTTGAACCCACACCCTTTTCAGTTAAATCTAAAGCAAATTATATCACACCGGCAAATTATGAGCATGATCTCGATAAATTAACTGATTGTGATTTAATAATCGAAGCTATTAGCGAAAGAATGGATTGGAAAAAAGATCTCTATACTAAAGTCAGTGGGAAAATAGCTGCACATGCTATTTTTGCAACCAACACGTCTGGTTTGTCGATCAATTCGCTTGCAGAGGTTCTGCCAGCAGAATTAAGAAAAAACTTTTGTGGCATTCACTTTTTTAACCCCCCAAGATACATGACACTTGTTGAAATCATTCCACAAAAACATACAAATTTAAAAACTATGGATAATTTGGAAGAGTTTTTGACCACTGTTCTCGGCAAAGGAGTGATAAGGGCAAAAGATACGCCCAACTTCATTGCCAATAGAATCGGTGTATTTTCCATGTTGGCTACAATGCACCACACTGAAAAGTTCTCTTTGGGTTTTGATGTTGTCGATGCTCTCACCGGAACCTCTATCGGTAGAGCAAAAAGTGCGACTTACAGAACACTTGACGTGGTTGGGATCGACACACTCGCCCACGTGATAAAAACCATGTCCGATACTCTGCCAAGCGATCCATGGCATTCTATTTTTAATGTCCCAACTTGGATTCAAGCTCTTATTTCTAAAGGAGCTGTCGGACAAAAAGCCGGCGGAGGAGTTTTTAGAAAAGTGGGGAAAGAGATACATGTACTCGATCTCAAAGCACAAGAATACAGATTGAGCAAACCTGAAGCCGATGCCGATGTTGTGGCGATTTTAAAATTAAAAGACCCCAGTGAAAAATTTAAACAATTGAAAAACTCACAGAACCCTCAAGCGCAATTTTTATGGGCTATTTTTCGTGATCTCTTTCATTATTGCGCCGTGCAACTCGAAGAGATTGCGGACAATGCGCGCGATCTCGATTTAGCCATACGCTGGGGTTACGGTTGGGCTATGGGACCATTTGAAACATGGCAAGCTGCTGGTTGGAAGTTTATTACCGATGCCATAAATGAGGACATAGCTGCTGGAAAAACTGTAGCTAAAACTCCTTTACCAGCATGGGTAACAGATGGACGGAGTGAAGTGCATTTTTCCAATGGCAGTTACTCACCTAGCACGCAAAAAAAAGAACCACGAAGAGAACTTCCTGTATATGCCCGTCAATTTTATCCAGAGCGAGTTTTAGGAGAAAAAGCCATTTA
Source organism: Fluviispira sanaruensis (assembly GCF_004295685.1). Lineage (NCBI taxonomy): Bacteria > Pseudomonadati > Bdellovibrionota > Oligoflexia > Silvanigrellales > Silvanigrellaceae > Fluviispira > Fluviispira sanaruensis. The sequence goes on along the minus strand of NZ_AP019368.1, from coordinate 578,220 downwards.
TGGCGAAACTGTCTATGAAAATGATGGAGTTAGACTTTGGACAAAAGACGATGAAATTTCGATTTTGTCTTTCAAAAGTAAAATGCACGCCATAGGTTCAGACGTACTTGAAGGGGTGATAAAATCTGTAAAAATTGCTGAAGAAAAATTCAAAGGTCTTGTTCTTTGGCAATCAGAGCCTCCTTTTAGCGCGGGGGCAAATCTGGCGCAGGTCACCCAAGCTCTGAAAGATAATGACTTTAAGACATTAGAAACGATGGTGAAACGCTTTCAAGATGCTTCAATGGCTTTAAAGCACTCACTCGTTCCCACTGTGGCCGCTGTGCAAGGACTTGCACTTGGTGGCGGCTGTGAGTTTGTCATGCACTGTAGTAAGGCTGTAGCCGCACTCGAAACATATATGGGACTTGTTGAAGTGGGCGTGGGGCTCTTACCTGCAGGTGGAGGCTGTAAAGAATTCACACTCCGGGCAGCAAAAGAAGCAAAAGGTGGAAATATTTTTCCATTTTTACAAAAATACTTTGAAAATATTGCAATGGCAAAAGTATCTCGCAGTGCTGAAGATGCAAAAGAATTGGGTTATCTGCGTCCATCCGATACGATCGTTTTTAATCCAAATGAACTTTTGTATGTAGCGACTCAAGAAGTTAAATCTTTATATGAAGCTGGCTATCGTCCACCCCTTAAATCAAAAGACATACTTGTAACAGGTAAAGGCGGAACAGCAACATTTAAAGCGGCACTTGTGAATATGCTTGCCGGTGGATTTATCTCAGAACATGACCATAAAATTGGCTCATATGTTGCTACTATTTTAGGTGGCGGCGATATAGATCAAGGTAACATTGTAACAGATGAATGGCTCCTTGAATTAGAATTTAGATTCTTTATGGAATTATTAAGAACTGAAAAGACACAACAGCGTATTAAATATATGCTGGAAAATGGAAAACCTCTTAGAAATTAAATATCTCTTTAAAGGAGTCAAATATGTCAAAACAAATTCAAGAAGCTTATATATGTGCTGCAATAAGAACTCCTGTAGGAAAAGCCCCTCGTGGTGTGTATAGAACAACAAGACCAGACGATTTACTCGCACATTGTCTAAAAGGAATTATTCAGAAATTTCCAAATTTAAACCTTGCAGAAATTGGCGATGTGATCACAGGCTGCGCAATGCCGGAAGCTGAGCAAGGAATGAATGTTGCCCGTATTTCTTTACTTTTAGCTGGTCTACCAAATGTTGTGCCTGGAATGACAATAAATCGTTTTTGTTCCTCGGGAATTCAAGCCGTCGCCATGGCTGCAGATAGAATTAAGTTGGGTGAAGCAGATCTTATGATTGCTTCTGGAACAGAAAGTATGAGCCTTATTCCTATGATGGGTCATAAAGTTGTGATGAATCCAAGTTTTTTTACGGATGGAAATGTAGGAATAGCTTACGGAATGGGTATTACTGCAGAAAAAGTCGCTGATAAATGGAAAATCACGCGTGAAGCACAAGACCAATTTGCCTTAGAAAGTCATAGAAGAGCTAGCGAAGCCATTAAGAATGGAGAGTTCAAAGATGAAATCCTACCCTACCAAGTATCTGAGAATTCACCAGGATCAGTTGGAGAAATTATTCGCTTGAATAAACTAATCGTCAACGACGAAGGCCCACGCCCCGATTCCACTCTTGAAGCTTTGGCCAAACTTAAACCCGTATTCGCTGCGCGTGGTAGCGTAACCGCTGGTAATAGTTCCCAAATGAGCGATGGAGCCGCCGCAATACTCTTAGCAAGCGAAAAAGCAATCAAAAAGTACAACCTCACTCCTCTTGCACGTTTTGTCAGTTTTGCAGTTGCCGGTGTCCCTCCCGAAATTATGGGAATTGGACCCAAAGAAGCTATCCCGAAAGTCTTAAAACAGGCTGGCATAAAACAAAATCAAATTGATTGGTTTGAATTAAATGAAGCTTTTGCTGCCCAAAGCCTTGCCGTCATTAATGATTTAGGACTCGATCCCCAAATAGTGAATCCCCTTGGCGGAGCTATAGCCCTTGGTCATCCTTTAGGAGCAACAGGCGCAATTCGCACAGCAACCATAGTCAACGGCATGAAAAGACATAAGAAAAAATATGGCATGGTCACCATGTGTATAGGCACAGGCATGGGAGCTGCTGGTTTAATAGAAATGGTTTAAAGCTTTTTTCCGATGATTAAGTCCTCCAATCGGGGGATTTTTTTTATAATTTAATCTATATTTTATAAAAACAAATTTATTTTTTTTATTTTAATCCGAATCATTCATACACCATGCAAATTGCAAAAAATTATTAGATTTTTGCAATTTAGTCTCGCAAAAAGACTTTAAGTATAGATGTTTTGGAGATAAATTATGTTTGTATTTATACTTCGCATTTTGAAATTACTCGCCGTAATTTCATTGTCTTATTATTCTTGCCTATCTTTTGCGAGTTCATTTTATATTGCATGCTATTATTACGACTCTGACAAGGGACTATATAATAAAAACTCTTCTCTTATGGCTCCAGGTAAACTTTATATCGGTGCAAATACTAACTATTTTTGGGCTTTGAATAATGAAAATCATTATGTAAAACTAAACGGTTCCGTGATTGATGGTTTTTTTATTGAAGAATCTTTATCACGTAGCGATGCAGTTCAATTCTGTCAAAATGCAGTAAAAAAAGGGACTTTCTTGTGGCCGAGTAAAAGCACTTATAAACTTTTAGATTACAAAGCTGCCACTTCAAATTTTGATGGATTTGAATATCCAATTCGTTTTTTAAAAGATAACAATAACTATGCACGCATTAAACAAATAGTTTTATTTGGTGACAGTTTATCAGACACTGGAAATTTAAAACGCTGGACAAAATATATGCCTGGCTATCCCGGTTTTTTTGGCCGCTTTACTGATTTTTACAATTGGATCGATTTTCTCGCAGATATGCAACCCAATAAAGGCCCACGCTATCCTGTTTTAAACTTTGCTTACGGTGGAGCAAAATCAGATGGGACAAACGATTTTTATTTTAATAATTTGAAAAATTATATGTCTTCACTTGGTAGAAGCTTTGTCACAGGCAGTTCAAAAGATTATATAAACAATTATCTTAATAAATATTTAACTCAAGACTCTTACCAAACAAAATCTCCCGAAATAAGCAGCACAAATGATATCCTTTTCGTCATTTGGATTGGGGCAAACGATTATATAGCAAAACTAGAAAGACCAATTTTGACCCAAGAATTTTTTGATAATCCCAAAAAAATTGGCGGTTCTGCTACAGTTTTTAAACACTCTGTTGAAGATATTGCAGAACAAATAAATCTTCTTTATAATCAAGGTGCTCGTCATTTCTTAATTTTTAATCTTCCTGATTTTGGTAGAACTCCTGTTGTGTTAGACACGCGTTATAAAATAAAAGATATTGAAAATCCTACCGATGAAGCAAATAAAATTTCATTTTCAAAAAAGATTACAGAAGTTATAGAAAGTCATAATAAATATTTAAGTTCTAAAATAAAAGATATTGAAACAGTCAATAAAGAAATAGACATTACGTTCATTGATATTTTTAAAGGCTTTAATGCTTTCATTGATGGGAAAAACATAATTGATGGAAGTGATTTTAACTACGGTGTTCAACTTTTAAATTCAAAATATCCAATCCCTGGAACAAATAAATTTATCCAAGAAGAATGCTATACGGGTGGTTACATTGGAGCTGCAAAAGCGCTGAACAAAAGTGACTACAGTGCAAACGCTTTTGCTTTAAAAAACTCTTGTCACAAACAAAATGAAAGTGAATACGATGGACTCGATAAAATAAGCCCGACGACCGTTTTTTGGAATAATCCACATCCAAGCAGCTATGCACACTGCTGGATCAGTTTCATGGCAAGAAAAGGCCTTGAAGATAAAGGGCTGATACCAAAAGAACTGCCTTCGCTTGAAAACTATAAAAATTATTGTCTAGAAATCTTAAAAGCTAAGTATAATTGATGGAAAGAAAGACCTCTTAAAAAAAAATTGTGAGGTCTTCGTTCTATTTTGCAGGATTTGCAGGCACGTTTTGAGATTTTTCTTCAAGCGGTTGCTGAGCAGGTAAAATGGGTTCTGTATTTGTAGCTGGCACAGCCGTTGGAACGCTTGGAGCAGTCAAAGACTTTTCTAAGAGATTATTTAGTTCGTATTTGTTACTCGTTCTTACCCAAGATGATGACATTGCTAAAATAAAAAATAGAATTCCGCAGACCCAAGTGGCTCTTACGATGAGTTTTACGCCCCCCGTTGCCCCAAAAAAACCCGCTGAGTTCCCACCACCGAAGGCTCCACCAAGGCCACCTTCGTTGCCCTGCTGCAAAACAATGATAAGAACTATCAAAACTAAAGCATCTATGATTAAAAGAGTTGTCAGAAGTGTTGAAATCATCTTAGTATCCTCAATGTAGAAGGCTGCATGCCTGCTCAAGATAGAAATGTATTGCACAGCAATGAAGAATTCTCAAGTTCGATTCACCAAGTGGGTTTATTAAATGACGCGCATGACCAAAAAAAAAGAAGTTTCAGAATCTAAAGTCGAAGCAACTGTGAAACCAAAGTCCTCTGGAATAAGGTCGAAGAAAGTAACTCCAAAGGCAGAGTCATCTCTTCAAAAGCAGAAGAAAACATTAAGTTCTCGTGCAAAAGTGGAAAAAGCGGCTCCTAAAAAAGCGGCTCCTCCAAAAGCAAAAACTGTTTCAGAAAAGAAAGAAAAAGCCGTAAAAGTAAAAACTCCGGCCAAAACAGCCAAAAAGGCAAAAGCTCCGCTTAAAAAAGCAGTTGATCTACCTGTCCAAACTCTTTTTTCTGATATTGAAAAAATTGAGACAGAGAGTCCAAAAGAGCTTAAAAAGATTGAAGTAGATTTAAAAAAAGAGCCTGTGCAAAAGAAGGTAGAGAGTAAAATACAAATACTCGTACCAGAAAAAGTGCAAGCTCCTAAATACACATTGCCTTCATCTTTATCTGAAGAAAAAAAGAGTGTTCGCTTTGAAAGCCTTATAGCCAATGATTCTATCATAGAAGCTATAAAGAAATTCGGGGTTAAAGAACCTTCAGAGACCATGCAAAATGCTCTCCCTGCTGCTTTGCGCGGTTCCGATCTTCTCTTAACAAAACCCGAGGAAAGCGAAGGCTTTATCATTGGCGTAGTCACTGCTGCGAGCAAAATTCTTGCAGAAAGTTTGCCAAAAGGCTCCCCTCAGTCACCTTCCGCATTGTTTATTTGCCCTTCCCAAAAGAAGGTTGATGAAATTTTTGCTGCAAGCAAAGCGATCTTTGCTCAACTTGGCATTTCATTTTTTAAGCTCAATGAAAATCAAGCTGATGAAGATCTAAGCGAAATCTTGAACAAAGAACTCGATGTGCTGATAGCCACGCCAAAGATATTCACTAAAGCAAAAGATCTTAATCAATTAAAGATCATAAACGTCGGTCTCTGTCTTGTCATGGCAACAAACAGTTTTGCCAATGAAAATATTTCAGATGATTTAGAGAAAATTTTGTCTTCTCTCCCGCAAGAAAGAACACAAAAAATCATTATTGCAAACGAAAACACACCCAGTGTTAGAGAAATTGGCTTTAAATTCCTTGAAGATCCAGAATATGTTTCTTTGATCCCTTCACAAATAAAAGAACGTTCCCCCAAACAGTTTGCCCATGCACTTTCAGCGACGCAAAAATTTCAAGTTCTTTTAGGCCATTTAAAGAACCACAAACCGAATTGCGCTGTGGTTTTTGCCAATACGAAGCCTGTTGCGGAATGGATTGCCTATAAATTACATGGGAATGGAATTAAAGTTGAACTCATAACGAACCAATTGAGTCAGCAAAAAAAGATTGTTCTACTGAACGCAATAAAACAAAATGAAGTGCAGATTATCGTCGCAACTGACTGTATTTCAAAAAGTTTAGGAATTCAAAAGCTCAATTGCATTTACAACTTCGATCTTCCCGACTCTCCTAAAACTTTTGTCGATCGCCTCTGTCGGATTGAAGCATCTAAAAACCCAATTTCTGTATCCTTCATCTGCGAAGATTATGGATATAATATGGGAGCAATTGAAGAAGCACTTGGCTTTAAAATTCATATTGCTCAACCCGATAAAAATTACTTTAATATTAAAGACACTTCCGAATATCCTCTGGAAGCAGACGGAAAAGTGAAAAGAATTGGTGTTGTGTACGAAAATGAACGCACTGCTAAAGAAGAAGCACCTGTTGTTCAAACAAATAGAGACGTCACAACTCGTCCTGCTGTAACAAAACCAATTGAACGTTTTGAAACAGTGAGCTTCACGCAAAAATCTGCTCAGATTTCTGCTCAAGCAGCGCCTACAACAGTTCCCGCAGCCGATTCTCAACAAAGTGTTGCTCAAGCTGGACAAAGCGCTGAAGGACTTAAATTACAACCGCGTAAAGCATCTGATAAGAGAGATGAAAATCTTTCTCAAACCAGTCAACAGAAACCTCTATTCACAGCCCCACAACAAAAAGGTTTTGAACAACGCAAAGGCTCATTTGACAGCCAAAATCGTTCGAATGACAAATACATTCGTCGCGATGAACGAGCAAAAGAAGCTATCAATGCAGCTAAAATGGCTGCTAAATCAGCTTCAGATAAGCGCAGTGAAAAGTTCTCTGGAAAATCACAAACAATGCCAAAACGTGCAGGTCTCTTTGAAATTGCTGTTACTTTGGTTCAGGATGCTGTTCAATCCGCTGCGCATGCTGCCAAGGATTCTCTTGCAAACAATATTCAACAAAACCTTCCAACCCTTTCCCTTATGTTAGATCGGTTTAAAATTCTTAAAAAACCGAGCGAAAGACAGAATGAATTAGAAAAGAATGATCACTGAATTTCTAATTTAAAATAAAGGGGAGATAAAAATTAACTTTTTTATCTCCCCTTTCCCGTTATCTTAATAAACAGCGATTAAAATACGGCTGCTTGAACTTGAGATATGTGACTTTTTCTTAGTAAAAACATCATAAGACGAGATTGGCCAATTCCTCCGCCCAATGAAAATGGCAACTCTCCTTGCAACAACATTGAGTGAAATAAAAGTTTGGAACGCTCTTCTTGACCTGATATTTTTAATTGCTTTTGTAAAGCTTCAATATCAACGCGAACCCCCATGGAAGAAAGCTCAAATGCTGCTTCTAGCACAGGATGCCAAACTAAAATATCACCGTTGAGACCTTTGAACTTCTCTGTCGAAGGCGTTGTCCAGTCATCATAATCAGGTGCACGGCCATCATGGGGTAAACCACTTTTTAAAGCACCGCCAATGCCAATTAAGAACACCGCACCGTGTTTTTTACAAATTTCATTTTCTCTTTCTTTTGGGCTCAAAGTTGGGTACATTTCTTCAAGTTCTTCAGTATGAATAAAAGTAATTTCTTCTGGCAAAATAGGTTTTGTATCTTGAAAAATTGCTGCGAAACGTGCTTCGGTTTGTTTAATACTTGTATATATTTTTTTCACTGTTTCTTTAAGAAACGCAAGAGTACGCTGTTCTTTTGCAATACATAATTCCCAGTCCCATTGATCCACATAGGCAGAGTGTGTTGCATCTATAACATCATGAGGACGAATGGCACGCATATCTGTATATAGGCCTTCACCAATACAAAATTCATAATGCTTAAGCATCATTCTTTTCCATTTTGCAAGTGACTGAACTACTTCAATTCTTTTAGTTGGGCTGTATTCTGGAATATAAAAAGAGGTTGGCGCTTCGACACCATTTAAATCATCGTTAATTCCTGTTCCTGCTTCTACAAAAAGTGGAGAAGAAACTTTAGACAAATGTAATGTTTCTGCCAGAGTCTCTGCGAAAAAAGTTTTCAGAAAATGAATTTGCTTTTCTGTTTTTTTAAGTTCAAATGCAGAAAAAGGAGAAATTGAGCACGAAATAGCACTAAGAGACATAGAAACACCTCAAATAAAAAGAGATTTAATTAAGTTACACAGATATTAATATGAATAAATATGTTTTATCCAATTAATTTTTATAAATATATTTAAATAAATTTTAGATTAATTATTATTATTAGAATTGATTTGATTATTATTAGAATTGATTTGATTATTATTAGAATTGATTTGATTATTATTAGAATTGCAATTTAATGAAGAAATAGAAGCGAAGGAGAATGAAAAAGAACAAGATTCTAAAGAACTTAGATAATCTCGTTTTAATTTAAGTGTAATGTGTTTCATTGCAATCACCTTTATAGGTCATAGTTTTACCTCGAAAAAAATGAGGCACTTTCGTTATAAAAGAAAAATATACTCCTGTCAAACTTTTTAATATTAGAATTACTTAATTGTTTGGAATTTTAAATTTGATAACAAACTTAGTTTCCTTAGAGAGGGAATCAAGAGTCAAAGTACCTCCACTTCTTTCAATATAATTCATAGCTTGAGACAAACCTAAGCCAAGATTTTTAAACTCTTTTGTAGTAAAAAAAGGTTCAAAAATGCTTGAACGCAATGAGATTGGTATACCCTTGCCACTGTCATATATAGTTAAAACCATTTCTTTCTCATCTTCATTTTCTTCTAAAGTAATCCTTATCATCGGATTAACGGATTCCGTTAATGCTTCAATTGAGTTTTGTAATATATGAATAATTGCATTGGTAATATCTTCTTTTTTAGTATAAATTTCTTTCTCAATTTTAGGTATTTTAAATTCACATTTTATTTTATTGGCGATTAATTCTCCATCGCAAAATTTGAGCGCTTCATTTACAGACTCAGAGAGTAAATGCTTTCCGGGCATAACGCTTGCTTCATCAACGACCATTTTCTGAATCTTATTTATTATTTCTGATATTCTGATCGTACTATTTCGCATCTTATTTAAATTATCTATAAATGTTTTTTCATTTTCATTATTCTCATTTTTTACTGGATTTTTAAACATCATTAAATCGATACAGAGCTGTAAAAATGCAAGTGGGTTATTTATTTCATGTGCAATCGCACCTGCAACGCGTGCAAGACTTTTCGTATTGGTTGAAATATACTCCTCATATTGTTTATTTTTAGATTCCGTAGCATTTATAAATGCACCAATAAATCCATCAAACTCATTTTTTTCATTTAATTTGACGGTGCCATTTGCCTTTAACCAAAGAAACTTACCGTCTTTTGTTTGAGTTAAAATTTCTATTTCTCGAAAAGGATTTTTAGCATTGATTGATTCTATAAATACTTCTTTGAGCTCAGAAGGAGCTCCTTCTGCAAATAAATCCTCAGGTTTTTTGATGACTTTTTCTCGTTTTCCATAGCCAAGCTGTTCATAGATATTTTCTGATAAATATCTAAAATATCCTTTTTTATCTGTTTCCCAATAACAGTCAAAGCTCACTTCAACCAACTCCTGTATTTTTTTCGACTGTATTGCAGATTGCTTTGCTATTAATTCTTTTTCTTTTTGTAAAGATCTTACCCTTGCTGTCAATGCAAATGAAAGAAAAAGGGCCTCTATAATTGCCCCAATTTGCAAAGAACACTTGACTAAAATATTCCCTTCAAAAGCACCTAAGAGTTGCATAGAGTAAAACACACCTCCCGTGCAGATTGAAAACATAGATAATAAATAAAAGACCGAACCTGGTAATTTATATTTTATTGCAACAATTGGAATATATATGAGAGCCAAAGATAGTGATATCCCCATAAATGGAATAAATATTAAAGATAAATTAAAATCAATAAAACTTACAACCATCATACTCACAGGAAGTATAAGGTAATATTTAAAAAATTTATGAATCAATTTACTATTCTTTTTTAAATTTAGAAAATAATCCGTAAAAATTATTACTGAAATCACACTTAATCCATGTGATAAAAGCAAACTTAATTTAGTGAAATCTGGGTAATTAAACCAGATATATCTTTCTCCAAAACCAGTTATGGAAAAGTTTATATAATTGATAGATAAAATATGTAAAAAATAGTTTAAGTAATTATAATCCTTCATAACAACAAAAAGATTAAATGAATAAATAGCTACTGTAAAAGTAATACCGATAAAAATCCAAATAAATTTCTCCATATCTGGATTTAAATATGGATTGCTTAAAACTTGAAGAATTGATTCTATATCAACATTCATTCATAAGCCTTTGATAGAATATATGCTTTATTTATTTTCGTAATAATATTAAATAAATTAAGATATTTTTACAAAAATCATCTTTATTAAGCTTAAAATCTTCCGAAAAGAAGAAAGATAAATCAAAAAAGAGTGAAATAGCAACTCTTTTCCTTTTAAAATAAGGAAGTTATATGACATCCATTCTAATAGTCGATGATGAAGAGATGATATGTACTTACCTTGAAATGCATTTTCGCAATGAAGGATATACTACTTTTAGTGCCCAAAATGGTTTAGAGGGTATTAAAATCTGTCAAGAACACTTCCCTAATATTATAATTTCTGACATAAAAATGCCCAAATGTGATGGTGTTCAGTTTATACAACTGATTAAAGAAAACAAGGATTATAACCCAGTTATCTTTTATATGACTGCTTATTCTGATGTAACTATTGGTACAGCTTACGATCTTGGCGTGGATGCTCTCTTTAAAAAACCCTTCCAAATGAAAGATATTCTTGGCGGCATTAAAAAATTTTCTAAGATTAAAGAAGAACATGGCCAAATAGAAGAACAGAAAAAAATAAATGATATAAAAACTTCAGAAAACGCTCAATTAACCCTACTTGCAGAGCTTTCAACTGGAATTTCACATAATATTAATAATCATATTTCATACATAACAACTTCCTCTTACGTGCTAAAAAAATACTTAGAAAAAGAAAATGATGAGAACGATAAATATTCAAAAATGATACAAATCTCCGAAAAAATACATGCGCATGCCCTTATGACCTATCGAATTGTTAAAAGCATGAAAATGCTCGCAAGAAAAAACCATTCAGAGGACGAAAAAGAAAATGTTTGTCTCTTGTCTATTATTCAAAGCTCAATAGATTTACTCGAAGAAAATCTTAAACTAGGTATGATTAAATATATTATAAATTGCCATAATGATATATATATTAAATGCTTTCCAGAACAAATTATGCAAGTTTTTTTAAACCTATTACAAAATTCCTGCGACGCTCTTTCCTCAATTGAGTCTGGAGATAAGTGGATTAATATCGATGTTTGTAGAATTGATAATAATATTGAAATTGCATTTACTGACTCTGGATTTGGCATTCCCGAAAATGTGAGAAATCGAATTATGGATCCTTTTTTTACGACAAAAGATAGAGGAAAAGGCACTGGCGTAGGCTTGAGTCTAAGTAAAAAAATTCTTGAAGCTCATGATGGCACTCTCTCACTCGATGAGTCCTCGAAGAATACACGATTTGTTGCATCGTTTAAATCTACTTGATAACGGCCCGACTCAAGTGTCCAGCACCACGCTCCGACCATCCAGTTTTTTAATCCATCGATCCATTCTTGCACAATTTGTATTTCTTTTTCGTCTATAATTTCTGCTATGACTTTTTTTTCGAGTTCTATAAAATGATTGACTTCTTGATTATGTAAGTCAACAGTTTTTTCAAAAGCTTTTTCAAAAGGAATCATTTCATGCGACATAAGAGCCGTTAATAAGTTGCAAGGCTCGCCATGACGAAACTCTTTGGGAAATGAATAAATATCGTTTGCCCAACCACAAACATTCGATGCCATATCTCTAAACAAAAAATATTCTGGAGAAATTTTAAAATATTGAGGAAGTTCTTCACTCATTGTAAGTTCAATCATATCAAAAAAGGAATACATACCGACAGACAAAAGTCTTAATTTTAAATAATCATTTAAATTTGGAACTTCTTTTGCTGCTCGATAAAATGACTCTTTTAAACATCCTTCAAAATAATGTTCCATACTTTTTTGGTATTGAGCAAGCCAGCGTGGATTTGATTTTTCTTTTAATCTTGCCATTAAATTTTTGAGTGCAATCGTTATTTTATTATTATATTCTGCTTCTTTAAAACAAATGATATTAAAATATGCCTCAAGAACTTTAGAAATCTTAATTGGATCTTGTCCTAAAAGTTGCTCATCATATTCATCATCCGCTAAGAAAATCCAATTGATCCAATCAGAAAAAAGCGTCAGCATTTCAAATGAAGCATTTGGATACGCATATGACACGACGACCCAAGCCCTTAATGCAACAGTTTTTTCATATTCAACTTTATTTTCAATTAAGTTATATTCCTTTAGCCAATCGATTGAGGGATTTTTAGCTGACTCCATAAATGGATTTATTAAATGGGGAAATGGATAATAAAGTTTTTCTCTTGCATTTTTTATTAATTTTTCAGTATTTACCTTCATTAAACCTCCTTAATATATAGTGTCCCCCATCGTCAAGACAAAAAGACATCATATTTCATGAATGCATTACATGACTGCATGCCTCAGAACTTCTTAACCCATTTAAACTAAAATAATCTTCATGCAAACCTCCAGGTGTTGTATTTCTTTTCCAGTGAACTAACTCTTGTGTGTTGTAGTCTAAAGTTTTATGTGGCCTATCGTTATTATAAAATCTAAAATAATATGAAATCCCTATTTTGGTATCTAAAAAAGTTTCGTATGAATTAGGGTAAATATTTTCGTATTTTAAACTCCGCCAAAATCGCTCGACAAATATATTATCAAGCGCATGCCCTCTGCCATCCATACTTATTTCTACGTCCTCTATGAGAAGTCGATTTGTAAATTCATTTCTGCTGAATTGAGAACCTCGATCTGTATTGAATATCCTAGGCTTACCGCGCTTTAAAGCTTCTTCAAGGGCTTCTAAACAAATAGCTGTGTCTAAGGTATTCGATAATTTCCACGATAAAATATAACGACTATGCCACTCAATGAGGGCACAAAGATAAACAAAATTTTTTACTAGTCTAATGTAATTGATATCAGTATTCCAAACCTGATTTACTTCACTAATATCCATACCTGATAATAAATAGGGGTATTTTTTATGCTCTAAATTTCGAATAGAAAGGTTTTTCTTTAGATAGATTGCTTGCAATTCCATAAGTCTAATTAAACGATCAACTTTTTTAATACTGATTTGCATGTCTTCTATCTTGCAAAGATATTTGTTTATTTTCCTTCTTCCGTAAAAAGGATATTTAGTAAAAATTTCATCAATAAGGTTCATGGCTTTAATGTCGCTATCGCCTTTTTCAACGGGCTTATAATAGAAAGAGGAACGGGGTACGCCCAAAATTTTGCATTGTCTTAATATTGAAATTGTTGAATTTCCTTCTTCTATCAATATTTTTCTATCCTTAACTTTTGATACCAGATTTTTTTTTCAACCAGTCAACTTCGACTTTAAGTTGTCCTATATGCTGATAGAGCTGAGGAACTAAAACCTCATCAGGCTTTGCCACCTCCTTTCTTTTATCTATAAATATGCTCCTAATTCATTCAAGTAATTCTTTTTTCCAAGTGCAAACTTGATTAGGAAATACTTGGTATTTTATGGCTATTTCATTAATTGTCGTTTGTTCCTTTATTGCTTCTAAGGCACCCTTACTTTTAAACTCTGCTGAAAAACTTTTGCGCTGCATCCGACTCCCCAAATTTAGCAATTCGCTTATTCTTATCGCAGTCATGATTAAATGTCATCATGTACAGTTTTCCGGAGGCATTATAATAATTAACTGCAATTAATTATTTCGGAAATATAATAGGTTTATAGAATTGTTATCTAAGAATTTATTGCATTTAAAGTTAAAAAACACACATATGTAAAATATGCCTAATCTTCATCTTTTTCTCTTAATTTTTCGAGCACTGAAAAGTCTTCCAGAGTTGTGGTATCGCCTTTTATGTCACCCGTTGTCGCAAGTTCTCTAAGCAATCTACGCATTATTTTACCGCTCCGTGTTTTTGGTAATGAATCACTAAAGCGGATTTCATCTGGACGTGCGAGCGCACCTATTTGTTTAATAATGAATTTTGCTATTTCTTCCTTAAGCATAGGGTTGATATTTGCTGATTTTTTTAAGGTTATAAATGCAACAATACCTTGTCCCTTAATTGCATCGGGTCTGCCAACGACAGCACATTCAGCAACCAATGGATGTTCCACTGCCGCACTTTCAATTTCCATCGTACCGAGTCTATGCCCACTGACGTTAATCACGTCATCGACCCGTCCCATAATCCAAAAATAACCATCTTTATCTTGCCGTGCTCCGTCACCTGTAAAATAGACTCCCTCAATTTCTTGCCAATAGGTTTTTTTGTAACGCTCATGATCGCCATAAATTGTGCGCGCCATATAGGGCCAAGGTTTTTTAATACATAAAAAACCTCCATCTTTTTTCTTCGCAGGAGTTCCATCTTTATTGAGAATTATGGGTTCAATGCCAAACATAGGCAGAGTTGCACTGCCAGGTTTAGTAGGTGTCACCCCAGAAAAAGGTGCGATCATGACTGCACCCGTTTCTGTTTGCCACCAGGTATCAACGATGGGACATTTTTTATTACCAATGACTTCGTAATACCAAATCCATGCTTCTGGATTGATAGGCTCCCCTACAGTCCCCAGCAACCTTAAACTTGATAGATCATGTTTTTTAGGCAATTCCTTACCTAAGCGAATAAAAGAGCGAATTGCAGTGGGTGCTGTATAAAGAATTGTAACTTTATGTTTCGCAATCATTTTCCAAAAACGATCTGGTTCAGGATAAATTGGAGCGCCTTCATACATAAAAACAGTAGCGCCACAACTTAGTGGACCATATACAAGATAGCTGTGGCCAGTGACCCAACCGACATCAGCTGTGCACCAAAAAATATCTGTTTCTTTAATATCGAATAAATATTTTGTAGTTAACGTAACACCCAATAAATATCCAGCAGTAGTGTGCATAAGTCCTTTTGGTTTACCCGTCGTTCCACTGGTGTATAAAATAAATAAAGGATGTTCTGCTGCTAGTTGTTCTGCTACACATGAGTCCGAATAGTTTTCCGCAAGTTCATGCCACCAAATATCTCGTTTAGGAAACATTTTAACTTTTTCATGGGTTCTTTTTACAACAATAACATTTTTAATAGAAGGTGTTTCCTTCAGGGCTTCATCGGCCATTTCTTTCATCTTCACCGCAGAACCTTTCCTGAATCCACCGTCCGCAGTGATAAGAGCCTTGCAATTAGAATCTAGTATGCGATCTCGCAGCGAAGAACTGCTAAACCCACCAAATACTACGGTGTGCACCACTCCAATTCTTGTACAGGCTAACATTGCGATCACAGCTTCAGGAATAAGTGGCATATAAATTGCAATTTTATCTCCTTTATGCAGACCGATTCCCTTTAACATATTTGCACATTTCGCAACCTCTAAAGAAAGCTGCAAATATGTCAAAGTTCGTGTTTCTCCTGGTTCACCTTCCCAAATAAGAGCCGCTTTATTTTTTCGATCTGATTGCACATGCCGATCTAAACAATTGTATGATACATTTAAGGTTGCTCCTAAAAACCATTGTGCCTTACAGTCCTTCCACGCAAAAACTTTCTTCCATTTTTTAAAAAAATCCAAATGCTCCGAAGCCATTCTTGTCCAAAAGGATTCTGGATTTTTTATTGAATTTTTATATAATTTTAAATAATGAGACATATCCTGCAAAAAATAATGCGAAAATGATTTCTTCTGAGGCTTAAATTTTCTATTTTCATGTAGTAAATTCTCAATTGATGGTTTTTGCGTGTCAGACTTAGACATTATTCCTCCATGGCAATTAAACTCCAAAATAATTTTAATTTTTCAATTGCACTATCGAATTCATAATCAGACACAGAAAGAACAAAACGACAATATTCTGGAACCTCAATCCAATCCGCTCCATTTATAAGAAGACCTGTTGAATTAAATAATACTTCATGAATATTTTTACCATTAATAGCAATTTTAATTTGAATATTTTCTTTTTTTAAATAAATACTTTTGCCAATTATTTTTTCAGGCTTAGCAATTAAAAATAAGCCTCCATTCGATGGCAAAGGTTTCCAGCCCGATTGCAGTAAAACTTCGCTCAAGCGAGTGGCTCTTTTTTCAAGATATATTCTCTGCTTTGCAAAATGCTTATTTACATTTGAACTTTGTAAATTTAATGATTTAAATATTCTTTTAATTGCATATTTGATATTCACTGGCAAAGAGCTTGTAATCCCCTTTCTCATGGCTGTTTGTAAGAATGGCTTATTTCCATAGCCATAGCCAACTCTCAATCCTCCTGCAGCAAGTTCTTTAGAAACTCCGCCTAACATAATAAATGACAATTTATCGATTCCAAAATCTTGCACTATATGCTTTATAATTTTAGAAATACTGTATTTATTATAATCCGCTTGAAATTCTAATCCAGAAAAAATAGTGTCCATAATAATGACGGAATCAAAATCAACAGCAATTTTAAAAATTTCTAATATTTCATCCTGTGTGTAAATTGCTCCAGTAGGATTGACCACCGGTGCATTTAAAAATATCCATACTTTTTTATTTAGTTGAGTCAAAGATTCTCTTAAATCGCTTGGGCTGATTTTAAAACTATTTTCTACTGAAGTTTTAAAATTTAATATTTTCGTTCCGTAGAACTGCGCAGAGGCAATAAAGTAACCATATGAACCTGAAGGAAATAATAAAACTTGATCATTTAATGCACAATATTCAGCAATACCAGAAAAAAGTGGGGCAACCCCATTTGCAACAACTATATCTTCACTTTTTGCCTCACCAAGATCGAACTTGAAATTAATATAATTTAATATTTCTGGCTCCATCTGCAATTCAAGTTGTGCTATGTTCTGTCTAACAAATCCTTCAAAGATTGCTGCTTTTAAAAAGTTTGGTGAAGAATAAACGTTTTCACCATAATCAAGTCTGACTGAATTTTTATCTAAAGCAGGATGCGAATAAAATATGGATGGGTGATGAAATGAGCGATTGCAATTGTCTGAAAATCCCCTAAATTTCTCTAAAAATAATATACCTTCTGGCATAGGCAAGCGCGGGACATAAGTTCTTTCTCGCTTCGTGTTCCTGACGTGAAAATTGAGTAAATCAAATAAAATAGTATTATAATATTCTTGGATAATAAGCGATGCTCTGCTGAAAGTCATTTCGGCAACATTGCACAAAGCCGATAAAACAGTTTCATTTTCGCTTATTAAAAATGCAATCTCTAAATCTGAATAAATTCTATTGCGAATAAGACCACAAAATAAAGAAACATGCATAGGTAATTTTTGTTCGGAAATATATTCAAATATACCATTGACCAAAGGAGCACTCGATAATTCCATACCATTGCTAAAATCTACAAAAAGCCTCACTCCATATTTCTGTGATGTTTCAATCAGTCTTCTAAAAGAGTCTTGACTTCTTAACTCTGCTTCTGAAATTGAACAAATAACAACTTGTGGTTCGAAATTGACGATTAATTTACAAAGCAACTCACTTTGTTTTGGTGATTCCAAAACAAATACATTCTTTTTATTCTTGGATTTTTCTTCAGAAAGATCTAACCACTCTGCTGGTAAATCCTGATAAAAATCCTTATCTACCAAAGCTTTTTCAACATTATACATTGATAAAATATTTTTTACAAAAGAAAAACGAGAAGGAGCGATTACCACACTTTTAGCGGTGATTGGAACACGCCAATATGTTCTAAAATACTCTGCAATATGTCTTCTAAAACCTGTTTCTCCTCGAACATCCTGATATTCAATTGCATCCTCATTATTTAATTTTTCAGAAAGCTTTGCCAAAAAAGATATTTTTTCATCTACGAGAGAGCGATCTGCATAAGTCAAGTCGAAGCCACTGCGCGCTGCTATATAATCTTCTTTTTTTAAAAGACGAAGAATTTTTTTCATTTTTAAATTGTCACGCATTTCTGCTTCTACAACTTGAAGTGAGTGAAAGACATTTCCACCATTCATTGCATAAACATACGCTGTGCGCGCTGAAATAGATTCTTCTGAGTTTGCTCCCATATAAAACTCAAATCGATGCGATGTACTTTGTTCTATTTCTACTAATGGTAAAATTTCAGTATCACCCGCTTGTTCAATTTTTGTTTTCCAAACGACAGATGTTTTAAATCCACGCCGAGTTAACAAACGATCAAGCACCGCTTTACCTGGTCGACCACCTAAATTTAATATAATTTTACCACCTGGTTTCATAACTTCTAAAGATTCTTCGACAGCTCTAGCTATGAGACCCAAGCCAAATTGATCTTCAATATAACCTTGTTTTGAGCAGTAATTACTTAAAGAAAACAAAAATTCATCTTCAACATTATCGTGTATAATATTTGGCAACAAATGGGTGTCTGGGGCTAAAACTTGCGGAATACAACCGATCACTTTATCAAGTTGAATTTTATTGCTAATACAATATTCTAATAAATCTGACACTTGAAATTGTACGCGATCAAACAGAGTTTTACCCTCAGAGTCAATATAAGATTTGCCTCTTTCGTCAAGCCCGTTTAAATATAAATTAATTTTTGCACAGACAATAGCTCTCGGATTGATATCTAAACCATAAATAATATGGGGAAAACATTTTTTTGCCAGTGCAATCGTAATCCAACCATTCCCACAGCCAAGCTCCGCTAAAGTTCGATGATGAAATTCTGATATAGGATAGCGCGCAAGGCCTTCATAAAAGGTAAATGACCAATCTTCAGGAATAAAAATACTCGGTAATTGAAGAAGTAACAGACTATTTGGACTATTTTCTTCACCATCTGTAATCAATTTATCTATAGAAAAATAATATTTACTAATTGCGTCATGACTCGAGTCTAGCTTTAAAAAATATTTATGTAATTCAGAAAGAGCGACTCTGCCTTTTTCTCGAGTGTGCGGATCTTCCAGATATTGGAGAAGATTTTTTAATCCTTCAAAAGCATGAGTTGACGATTGAGTGCAGTTATGCAGAAATTCATCGATATTAAAATTCCAATTTTTTTTTTGCTCTTCATTTACTGACTTCATTACTTATTCCTATTAAATTTTTCTTCACAAAAATTACCAATAAAACTGGCAATTAGAATGGACGGTACTATAAAAAATAGCATGGGAAGTATTGCTCCACCAGCTACAAAGTATAATATTCTTCGTGTTAATACAGTCCCTTTAGAATGAGAATAAAATCCAACTGGTAAGGTAATGTCAATAAACATTAAAATTGCTTGAATTATCAAACCGCTTGCTAACCAATAAAAAAATACGAATGAAGAAACAAAATCAAGTGGCATATTGAGACTTAAAATGGAATCTAACGAAATTAACATACTATTAAAATCTCCTCTACATTTAAATGATACTTTACAATTGTGGCATAATTTTTAACTCCAATCAATTTATTAGAACAGGAGTTAATCTTATGCATCCTTATATTTTCGTAGTTTCTAAACTTTAAATTTGAGAGTCTATAAAAATCACTGTATAAGATTGCAAAGATTCTTCTAACCGCTTCTTAGCAAGGCTACTTCGGTTATTTTCATGGAACTGTTAAATTTTAAAAAGGAAAAAATATGAAATTAATTGCCTTTAGTAAAATAAATCTAGTAGGTTTGACACTTGCAATCAGTTCAAGTGCAATTGCACAGGCAAACAGCGATGGTCGCCCCGTTTATACTCCTAATGATAAAATTTATACCAAAACAATCACACCACTTCTCAACTCTGCGCCACGTTCCTTGGCTGCTCAAAAACTTGCGCCCTCTTCTTTTCCAGATGAGGCTGAAATTTTTTGCAGTTATGATCAATGTATTTTTGGTTTGACCAGAGGACTCGTTTTCGGCGGAGATGTTTTTGGGATGGCTTATGCTCCATTACGCGAATACTTTGATCCTAATTGGGAAAGCGGAGAGCTTTATATTATTGATGTCTTCGGCGGTTTTCAAATATTAAGAGATGTAGATAATAAAAGCTTTATGAATGCGCAAATTGGCTACAGACGCATTTCATATTCAAACAATGGAAATACAATTGCTGACCAAGGTATTTCTTTAAAAGTCAATTATTCAGCCCAGATTACACCCGTATTTTTATTTGGAATTTCTTTTGCAACTTATCAAGCAAACAATGCTACAACAACGGATTCAAACAGCATATTAACAAGCTCAATAAATCATGCAAATTTTTCAAAATCTGCTGGATACTTTTATCGAATATCACAAAAATATCCTACTTATCAAATTTCAATACCAGGCGACCTTGAAGTTGCAAACTGGGGTTCCGAAGAAACTGGCTTGATTGCACCCATTCGCGTCTATGCCCATGTTGAACCATTTTATATTCAAAATAACATTAATTTTGTATATGATAATATCAATCTTAAAAAGCAAGAACAGAACTTTGGCATTCGCCTAGCAGGAACATCTTCATTTGAATCACAGCAAGGAGATAAAGCGGGTCGCTATGCATTTTTGTGCTCTCTTGGTCTCGATGTACAAACCTCTGTATTCAGTTCAACGAACACTACAGCCAATGCAGAAGCAGACTTACCTGCACGCAAATGGATTTCTCCCTATGTCAACATAGCTGCAAGCTGGCAATTTTAATAAGAAACAGCTTGTACTTGAAAGAGTATCGCTGTTATGACAACCTTTAACTTTACGCTATTGCGAAATTTTATAACCGACGGCTGAAAAATCAATCTTGCCAATGAATAGACTTATGACGCAAGTTCAAAGCACAAGAAAGGGTTCCATATATGAAGATATCTGATCTCTCCATTCAAGAAAGCTTTGGAGGTAAAACTGTACTTCTCATAGGAGGGAGTGGATTTATCGGTAAGGTTTGGCTTTCCATGCTTGTCGATTTCATTCCTGATATAAAAAAAATATATATTTTGGTTCGCCCCAATAAAGGCAAAGAGGGAAATCTTCGTTTTAGTGAGATTTATACTAAAAGTCCTGCTTTCGTTAAATTGCATCAAAAATTTGGAAATAATATTGAAAATCTTAGCAATATTGAGGCTATCACAGGAGATATTTGTTCGGTAAAACTCGGACTCAATAAGGCGGTTTTAGCAAAATTAATAGAAGAAACAGATCTCGTCGTTAATTTCGCAGCTGATTTAAGATTTTCAGCCCCACTCGATCAAATGTTGCAAACGAACTCAGGCGGGGCACTCAATATAGCTGAATTTATTTTATCAACTAAAAAAGCAAAGTTATTGCACGTATCAACTTGTTACGTTGCCGGAATGGCTGATGGATTGGTTTCTGAAAAATTATCAAAAAATATTTCTCCAAATGGAGCAAGATTTTCTGCACAAGATGAATACAATTGGGGTATGCAGGAATCCCTAGGTGCGCGTTCAAGAAGCGCAACTGATAAAGAATTAAAATTAATTGGTACCTTAAGAGCTGAACGTTTGGGCTGGCCAAATACGTACACATATACAAAAGCTCTTGGTGAAATACTTTTATCTGAAAAATTACCTCGCGATCGCCTCTGTATTTTCCGACCAAGTATTGTTGAATCTGCAGAAAAATATCCTTTTCCCGGCTGGAACGAAGACTTTAACGGAACAGCACCCTTTATCCAAATGCTGAGTTCAAGATATCGCCTTTTAGTGGCTAAACCAAATCATAATTTAGATATTATTCCAGTTGATTATGTTGCAAGAGGCTTAACAATTGCAAGTTCAGCTCTTTTGAGTCACAAACATTTAGATATATATCACAGTTCAACTTCTGCTTTAAATCCTTTATCAGTTGCTTTGGCTACAGATTATATTTGTCAATATTATAAGACATTCGAAAGAAAAAGAATAGATGGTATATTATTTCCATATCCAAAAATAAAATTTATTTCGCCCAAACATATATTTTCTGGTCCCAGTCTGACAAAGATTGAAAAAACATTTTCTTTCTTTATTGATAAAATAAAATTAGAAAAAAATTCATCCTATATGCTTTCAAGATTTGGTATCAGTAATAAACTTGAAATAATAAAACGAAAAGCAAAAAGCATAGATGTAATAATGAATGTCTATAAACCTTTTATTTACGATTATAATTATACTTTTAAATCAGAAAATTTAATGGCACATCGAGTGGCTGAAAAAGAGTTTTCATATAATCCAACAGAAATAAATTGGGATAGATATTGGCGTGAAATACATATTCCTGGGCTTAATAGATGGTGTTTATCTCAACTAAAGACTCTTTCAAATAAAAAGAAAGAACTCACTTAATATCCTTATTCTTAGTTACCCACACACTCCATTTTTCAGTCGTTTTATAATTGAGTAAAAAATTTAATATTTCGCAAAAAAAATGCCCTCAGTATATCACCTAGGGTATTAAAACTTAGTTAAACGTTAATTGCAATTTTATAATTTAAAGTTTTTTTAATCTTTTATATACCCAGGAAGTTTCTCTGCTTCAGAAATTTTACATAAATTTACAATTTTGTCAGATCCTGGCAAACGATAATTTTGTATTCTTTCCTTTATGGTTTGATAATTTTTCTCATCTGTATAATTCTCAAATCCTTTGGTTTCTCTAAAATAATCTCCCCAAAAAAACTCTGCAAAGTTACCATATGAAGGCAAGGAAGTGTCAAAACAAAATTTAGATATATCATCTGCGATAAATCCAGCTAAAGAACGGTAGGGGTCATTTGTAACATTAGATATTCTCTTTGGAAGTTCTTCTGGACTCCGAGAGATTCCTTTATCTTTGAGATAAACATCATTGTTTTTTATCATTTCATCCCAAAACGCATTTTGATCCATATCAGGATTGCTTAAATAAATATTTTTATCGATTTGAACGAGAATAGTAAAGATATTGGAATCCTCTTTCATCAGTTTTTCTGCGAGTTTCATTCTATGATGACCATCAGTCAGATAAAAACCTTCAGCGTTTTTCGGACCTATAACTAAACTAGGTGGCTTCTTACAAAAAAACTCTTGTGCTATAGAAGGCTTACCTGTAAATCGCTGCTTCATGTCCAGAACATAAGAATCACCGTAAGTAAATTGTGTCGGACGGATGTCAGCAAATGCAATAGAGCAGATTTCCCCTGGTTCTGAAGTGTTAGAGCATTTTGGATATATTATTACTTGTTTTGTTACAGAATCAATACATTCAGTGTGAGTTGAATGTAATTTTTGCAAGACATGACTTGTTGGCACTGTACAACTTATTGCTCCTAATGAGCTCGCCCCTATAATATATAATAAAATCAAGCTTTTTACCTTCATATTCATTCATGAAACTCCAATTTTTATGAACTATTAGCAATCTTGTAGATTTTTATACAAAATCACGAAAATGATATAGACAAATTATCCATAATTTAGCAAGAATTATCTTTGAAGTTTTATTTTATAATGAAGATTTTTGTCTATATATTTTATATTATTACTTTTTATTTTTTAATTAGAGACCAGCTAGGCTTTTATAATTTTTCAATTCTTTCAGATCCTCTGGGAGCAAAAAGACTCCACCCGAGCCAGAATTCTGTAGTTTAGTGCTTTCCTCAAAAGCAAAGTAACAACGTTTGGCAATATCTGATTTGGGAAAAACGATTACGCATGCCTTTAAGTAAGCGTCCCCTATATTTAAAGTTGCAAAAGGCTCTAAAGCATTGTTTATAACACCTAAATAATAAAGAGATTTTGCTTGTACTTCTTTTGTAGTCTCTTTTTTACTTTCAAGTTGACTGTAAATCAGACTATAATAGCGCATTCTATTTATTGTAAATGCAGGATCAAAAGCCAAGGTGTTTTCTTTTGAATCCATTCCGATGTCTTGATCAATTTTCGCAAAAATATCGGTGCTTTTTAAAGAAAGTTTGTTTTTACTTTCATCATTCCACTGTTTAAAACTTTTTGCCCATTCGAGTATTTCTTCTCTACCCTCTATTGGCACCTTTTTGGAATTCGCAAGTTTAGTAAAGACTTCATAGCCTCTATCTGCAGATGGATTCACTCGAACTAAATAAATTGCAAGATAATTAAGAGTTTTTTGCATATCTATCCAAGGAATTTTATTTTTTTCAAAATCATCTATCCGCTGAATTAAAATTTTCTCCGCGACGCCAAATTGCCGAGTTGTGTAGAGATAATCAATTTTTTCATTCTCTGTTAAATGAGAAAACATTTTTTCATTATTATTAAATAAATAATTTTGGCTGCCGGAAGGAGCTGTGTGACATGCTATACACGACTGAATCGCTGACTTTAGTACATAGCGGGCACTCGATTTCCTATTATTTTTAAAACTAAATTCTGCTCGTTTTAAATTTTCTACTAAAATACTTATATTAATTTTAGCAGCAATATTTTCTTTCATACGTGCATGGCTTTCCGCATTTTTCGCACCTTCTGCTATAGCGACCAAATTATTCAAAATAAACTTGGTATTTTTAGGGTCCTTAAAGTCTTGCTCAGAAAATAAAAATGGAAATATATTCTCTAAATTTTTTCTCATATCATCCATGGATGTATACAAATTTCCTGCTTCTGATTTTTCATTCTTTTTTCCTTGTCCCAAAGCGTCACTATTTAATGAAAAAATTAAAGCTACTATAACCGCTATAAAGTGACTCTTCATTTTGAACATATCTATCTCCTTTGAACTTCGCTCGAAACAGCTTTAAGACTTCAAAAATTATATCACAAACAGACATTTTTCTATATAAAATGAATAAGCGAAGAATGTCTGCTCGATCATTCATCCCTTAAATATCTTAAAAAATCATTTACTCAAAATCTCACTTAAAATAATATAATTTATGAATTCAATTTGGAGGAAGTCAATATGACTGAAAATCAAAGTTCGAAAGCTCCTAGTGAAGTTATACGTTTGAAAGATTCTAATTCTTCAATTTTTGTGAAATATACAGTTGAGCGATTAAAGTTTCAGCGGATCATCAATTTTCTTGTACTCATGCCATTTTGTGGTGGGATCATTCTCATTTTTAAATATATAATGCGTTATAAAATAAATGAAATGAACTCTATTCGTAAACAATTTAAAGAAATAACAAAAAATGACAATCCAATTATTATATGCTCAAATCACCTTACATTCATAGATTCTTGCCTAATCATTTGGGCTTTAGCCCCACTCATTTGGTATCAATTTAATTTTAATTACTTTTCTTGGAATTTACCTGCAGGAGATTTTTTTGGCAAAAAGAAACGCTACCGCCTGATTGCTTTGCTTTGTAAATGTATTTTTATCCACCGAGATGCTTCACCAAATCATCACAATGAGATTTTAGACATATGCAAAAAACTTCTCATAAGAGGAGAGATTGTTACGATTTTTCCTGAAGGGAAAAGAAGTAGGACAGGAAATTTTGATCCTAACCAGTTGACTTACGGTGTAGGCAAAATTATTCAATGCGTCCCTAAATGTCGAGTTCTCTGCGTTTATATTAGAGGAGATAAACAAGAGAGCTATTCAAACTACCCAATTAAGGGATCAAGCTTTTATATGAAAATGGAAACGATAACTCCACAAACAGCATTAACAGGAAAAGAGGGGTGTAGTGAGATTGTGAATCAAATCGCGCAAACAATTAAAAAACAAGAAGAACTTTATTTTTCAAAACATAAATCAGGAGTTATTAAGCGCAATGAAATTTATGGAAATCAAAAGCAAAACACCTCGCATAATTGATACGCATAGAAAACCCTTAGCCGTGATAACAGGGGCAACGAGTGGTATAGGCTATTCATTTGCTGTTAAGTTTGCAAAAGAGGGTTATGACTTATTGTTAATAGCTCGCGATACACAAAGATTAAATCAAATAGAACATGATCTTTCGAATAATTATAATACTAAAGTATATATTTTAACTGCAGATCTCACAAAAAGAGAAGCGCTCATTAAAATAGAAAGTTATTTAAAAAATGAAGCTATTGATATCGATGTTCTCATTAACAATGCAGGATTTGGTATACATGGAGCTTTTCAAGACACAGAAATAAATAGAGAGCTTGAAATGGTTGATCTACAAATTAGCACCACACTTGCTCTGACAAAAATGATTTTACCTAATATGCAAAAAAGAAAATCAGGTTATATATTGAACGTTGGTTCTGTTTATTCATTCACGCCAGTTCCATTTCAATCCGTTTATGGTGGATGCAAATCATTTTTATATTCATTTTCATCTTCTCTTGCTTATGAAACTAAAAAAGACGGTATTAACGTAACATTATTATGCCCCGGAATCACTAAAACTGAATTCAGACTGCGCTCAAAAGTGGGGCGCTATGCGCAAAATATAAATAATAAACTGAGTCGAAACAAACAAAAAGGAATGGAGCCTGACCTTGTTGCAGAGCAAGGTTACAAGGCACTTATGCGAGGGGACAGAATTTGCATACCAGGACTAACCAATCGAATCTTCGTGCAAATTGCGACTCGTTTGCCCACTTCTTTTCTTAATTCTGCTCTTACTTTGATTAACAACTTCAGGGGCGTCAATCCCAAAAACGCCTAAACGCATTTCTTCTTCTACTGGAAAAACTTTTCCGGGATTTAAAATATTTTTTGGATCGAGTGCATTCTTAACACCTTTCAATGCTTTAATACCCGTTTGAGAAATTTCACTTTCCATCCACGGAGAATGTTCATAACCAACTGCATGATGGTGAGTGAGAGTAGCTCCATTCTTCATAAATGTATCGGTTATTAATTTCTTATAACCGTAATATTGCTCCATTTCTTTACCAACAATTTGTTTAGCAGCATAGGTAAAATAGAGGCATGCGCCTGTTTTATAAGTGTGTGAAATGTGACAGCCAATATATCCAGAGCCATCTCCATGGGATTTGAAATATTTATTCATTTCTTCAATTGTTTTTTTATGTACGTTCAATAATTTAGACCAAACCGCAGCTGTTTCTGCAACATCCACCATCACACCAAAATCCATTATATAATCACGTAAATAGGGAACGTTGAATTTGTCTTTTGACCAAGTCTTGCCAATCCCTTTTCCTAAGGAAAAGGCTCTATGCTTCTTGAGAATTTTTGTTGCTTCGTTCGCAATAATTTGCACTTGTTTTGCATCACCTTCAAAACCTACGACCATGATACAAGGACGACTATAACCAGTCACTGATAATATTCGTTTCAATTGTTTTTGGACAATCGATTCGATTCCTTTTTTTGGTGATTTTAAATTAAATGCCAGTTGAGTTTCACCTTCATCTTGAAAGCGAATCATACTTGGAAGCCAATTTTTATCAATGCATTCTCTAATCGCTTCAACACCTTTTTCAAAATTTGGGAAAAGATATCCACGGTAATCCTTAACCTCAGGTGATTTATGAATGCGCATTGTTGCTTCTGTTATAACACCTAATATTCCTTCAGACCCAACAATAAGTCGATTGATATCGGGACCAGCGCTCGATGCTGGTGTTGTTCTTGTTACGATAGTACCTGTGGGAGTGACCATTTTTAACGAAACAAGCATATCTTCTATTTTTCCATAAGCGTCGGATTGCATGCCTGCTGAGCGGGTTGCAAGCCATCCACCTAAAGTCGAGTATTCAAAGGAATCTGGAAAATGTCCCAATGCCCAACCTTTATCGGATAAATCTTTTTCTAACTTTGGACCCAGTGCGCCCGCCTGAATAACGGCCGTTTGTGACTGTGGATCGATGGAAATAAGTTTATTCATATTACGCATATCTAAGGAAACAACGCAGCGAGGTCCTTTTTCTGTCACAGTTTGATCACGTGGATCCACACCTCCCACAATATTTGTTCCCCCACCAAATGGAATGACACATACATTGAATTGATGCGCATATTTAATAATATTTTCAACTTCATCATGCGAAGATGGATATAGAACGATGTCTGGAGATTTTTTTACGACTCCTTTTCGCACATAGAAGAGATCTGCATATGATTTCCCATAAGAATGTAACAAACGATCATCTTCAGAAGAACTTATTTGTTCCACTTTTAAAAATTGTTTTACAGAATTTAAAAAATCGTCATTGATATTTGCTGGACTGAGAATAATTTCTTCTCTCTTAACAGGTTCTGTAATTTTATTATTTTCAGATATTGAGATTGTCTTTTTTATCCAAGGCCAAAGATTTGGTTTATCTTCAATCGGAAATGTTTTATTAATATCACCCCAGCCCCACCATTTCATCATATATCTTCTCCTTCACTGAAATTAGATAAATAAACAGAAAATCCACATAAAAGATAATCTTGGAATTGACATTGTAGAGTATTTTTAAGGTTGAATCAATTATTCATTTTTTTACTTTTTTCTATTTTCTTATTTCATTTTTGCATCGAGCTCGCGTATTTTTCTATTTGCCTTTTCATGGTTTGGTTCAATTTTTATTATCTTTTGACAGATTTTTTTTGCCTTTGCAAATTCATTCATATCAATATAACACAATGCTTTATTGAATAGAACTTTTGTGTCATTTGGATCTTCGCGGATTGCGATGTCATAATATTTAATCGCTTCATCAAACTTGTTTAAATCTTTATAGCATATGCCCATTAAATTTAATAAACTTATCCTATTTTCGGAGTTTTCCAATGCTTTGTCAAAATACATAACAGCTTTTTCCAGTTTCCTCTGGTAAAAGAGAGATCTTGCATACTGTTCATATATACTTTGATAATCAATTCCAGAATTTGTTGCATCATCTAAAAACTCTTCAGCCTCTTTAAAGCGTTGCTTTTCTATCAAGGAATTCGTTATAGATTCGTAGCGAAGAGGATTTTTAGGACTTAAAAAAACAGCTCTTTTATAAAAATAAATAGCTTGATCGATCATATTGCGATCCATACAAATATTTGCCATTTCATCAAAACCTTGGACGTATTGATTGTTATTATCGATCGCCTTACGACAAAAATATTCGGCGCTTTCAAAATTGTCAAAGCTGCGATAGCAACGAGATAAACCAATACACGCTCGAGCAGATTGCGGATATGATTTTAATAAAGACTCATAAATATTGAATGCCTGCTGATACTTTTTTTCTGCCAATAAACTTTTTGCTTGTGAAAAAAGATACTCTTTATTTTTAGGATCGTTGTAATGGTTATAGCAAACTGGAATTTTTTCAACCAACATTTGGAAGGTAAATGGTTTCTTTATAAAACCATCAATCTCGTATTCAGCAAGCATTGCAATTTGTTCTTTTGTGATTTCAGTGCTCATCATTAAAAATGGCATAAAACCAATTTTTTTATCTTCCCTTATTTCCTTTAGTAGTTCTATTCCATCCATTGCATCTAGATTTAATTCACAGATAACGAAATCGATTTTTCTTGTAATAAGATTGGCATAAGCAATATGTGCTGAAGGAGATTTAATGATATTTTTAAAGCCTAAAGATTTTAAGCCCATTGAAATAATATCACGAAATGAATCACTATGGTCCACTATGAGAAATGACATATCTAAAGATAAATCACTCATTTTTGTCATCTAACTCAGCCCTTTATAAACTTCAAATTTCATACTCATTTAAATTTTTAAAACAATTTACAATAATTTCAATATCGCTCAGAAGATTCTCATTTATTTCTGTAAACTTAGCTGTTATTTTAAATTTATTTTCTTCTACAGTTTTACATATAGCATTTATTTTCAAACTACTTATATGAGTGATGTTAAATAATTCAGGATCTATCATAATATAAAAATTTTCATTTTTTTTAAAATCAAATTTATTTTTTTCAAACCTTACTGTGAAATCATTTAGAGAAATATTCAATAAAGTGCATTCAAATGTTCTTTTAGAATCTATTTTTTGCACAAGCACCGGGATGCCCGCCAAATAGCGCTCTACTCTCTTAAGTTTTCTACTTTTTGCTCCGCCCTTTTTTGGTGATTTCATAAAATAAGATCCATAAATCTTTAGTTTCATATTCTTAGTAGATATAATTTTTTCTAGCAATGCACGTTTCATGCCATTTCTTTAAATTACACTATATTAAAGCATTTTGGTATGAGCTGAGAGTGCAAAGTCATTGGCTCAAAAAAATGTGACCTTATTGCTTATCCTGGGGGATGTTTAAGTTTCCTTAACTATTCAAAAGTTTAAATATATTTTTATAAACATATAAATTTAATCATGGAAAGATTGAGAAATAAATGGATATTTTTTGTAAGCTACTTTAGCATTTTCAATAACCATTGGAGCAGTATTATCTAATACTTTGAAGGGTGCTTGAATTGAAAATCTACACACAAATGTTTCTGAAGAATTAAAGGTGCCGTTGCAATTCAGCTTATCAGTAGGAAATCCACCACCACATGATTCATAATATTTACATTCAAATTTGCATTTCTTAATTCCTTTTAATACATCTGAAAACATTGACTTAACCTTTTCATTTTCAATAACTTGACTTCTAATTGTTGCTCCTGTTGAAATTTGTCCTAATGCAAGGGGACCATATTTTGGATGCTCATTATCTAACATTTCAGGTGTAAAACTTGATATTTTTCCTTCCGAACCTAGAGCTATATAAACTCCAGGAATAATATACGCAGGAATAGATTTCTTTCGAATACTTGGAAATAGCAATTTGTAAAACTCCCTAAATATAACTGAGTGATTTCTTGTTTCCGCTATGTTAAAAAGTTTTGCGTAAAAAACTACAAAATCAAAAAATGTCTTTTCTTTCAAGCTAGATTTATCGTGTATACCTTCAGGCTCTTCACAATTTAGAGATACATGTCTAAATCCATTTGACTCAAAGAACTCATAAATTAATTCTGGCTGCTCGAGAGATCTTTTACTAACAACAGAAATTACGTGAAATGGAATTGAATTTATCTTCAGCATATTAATTCCCCGTAATGTGCTTTCATAAGAACTCTTTCCATTTACAAATAATCTACTGTAATCATTTATTTCACAAGGGCCATCAATACTTACGCCGATTCTAAAAGAGTATTTTTTTAAAAAATCAATTATTTTTTGGTTAAGCAGAGTAGCATTTGTTTGTACTGAATGATATACTTTGATTCCAGCATCTTCAAGTTCTTTAAAACATTCGATAAGACCTGAAAGATGCATTAATGGCACAGCCAAAGGTTCTCCAGCATGCCAAGAAACTGTTAGAGATTCTTCAAAAAGTGATTCTTTCATAGCTGATGCAATAAAGTTTGATAATATTTCTTTCTGCATGATAGAACGAATGTTTCGATCCGGTAAATAGCAATATCGACATCGCATATTGCAATATTTTGTAACCTGAAGCGTTAAAAATTTAATTTTAATTTTTTCAGAAAATTCTCTATAATTCATTTTAATCTCTTATTTGTTTATTATTCTATTATTTTCAACATGCAATCGCACGTTAGCTAATTTAAGCAGCGATTGATCATGCGAAGCTACAATAACGATGCTATTTTCCTGCCGCAGCCGCTCAATCACTTGCAGAATTTTTTCTTTGCTTTCGCTATCAAGACCACTTGTGGGCTCGTCAAACAAATAGATTGTAGCTTTTCGCAGCATAGCTCGAGCAACTTCAAGCCTTTGTATTTGCCCTCCGGACAGGCCACCTAAGTACTCATCGAGATCGGTTTCAAGGCCACGAGAAAATTGACTCAACGAAGCTAGCAAACCTACCTCTAAGAGAGTTTTATTGAGCTCTTCTGTGCTGCTATCAAAAGAATCATAACATAGGTTTTCCCTTATACTCCCTTTTAATAAAAAGGGTCTTTGGCCAATATGCGCTATCTGTGTGTCCACACTGCTGCCTGCATTTTTCACCACTATTGATCCTTGAGTTGGGGAATAAAGCCCCCCAATAAGATGGAGGAGAGTTGACTTTCCTCCTCCCGATTCCCCTGAAATCCCATAAATTTTCCCAGATTCGAAACATAAATTAAGCTCAGAAAATAACCATTGTTTCTCCCCTTGAGAGGTAAATGGGTAACGAAACCAAATATTATTTAATTCTAACGATACTATTTTTGAATCTAAGGAGCTAGTATTTTCTGGAGTTTCCCAAGAAGATTGCTTAAAAACTAAAAGATTTTCGGCCGCCTCAAGCATTCTCCTGATCCGCTCAACTGATGTCGCGCATTTATCAATCTCAAAGAAAAATTCTATCATTCTATCTGCAGAAATAAAGAACTCTCTCGATAATAAAAATAACAAAAATAAATTAACCCATGACAAAGAACCAGCCGGGTAATAATAATTCATCGCTAATATTGCTATGATTGTTACGAAGCTCACAATAGCAGTAAGCATAGATATTTTTCCATGTGTTGTATAAATAAAATCATTGTGATTTTTTAATTTTTCTGACGCATTATCGTATTTTAATTGATACATATTGGCAATACGATTCATCCTAATAGATGCGGCATTGTCTATGATCTGATGATAAAATGCTGTTACTTTATCAAAGGCAATATACATTCCAGGAAGAGCCGCTTCGAGTTTGACTTGATTAAGTTTTCGAAAACCAAGAATTACAGAAAGCGCAAAAATTTCTATGCATATCGTTCTAAAATCCAACAAGGAGATTAGGATACAAGAAAGTATAAGACGTATAAGCAAACTTAAGTTAGGTAACAATTTTTTGGTATTAAATTGAGCAAATAAGTAAGTGTCTTTTGTATAAACAGAAGTATAATAGCCTTTTTCATATTGCGAAAAGTTGTCATACGGCATTGTTAAAATAGCTGAAGCCACTCTTGCTTTAATAAAAACCTGCATTCTTTGAAAACACAATTCTGTTAACTGAATTATCAAAGGATTTAAAATTGTAATGGCAAAATAAATTAATATAAGAGGAATGATAATTACGCTTGTCGTGTCCTTTATAAGATCGTTGCCTCCGATCCCCATCCGTTCATATTGAAAAATAAAGATACACGTCCCGAGAAAAGCTTCCACCAATAAAAGAGCAAAATATAAATAAAGATAAGAGCTCTTGTTTTCTAATAATAATTTAATGGAAAAATATATTGATTTCTTAATTTCTGAGAAGTTTTTCATTTTTGTTCTACCGATTTTATTATTGATCTTAATGATTGAATCTGCTTAAACACTAAGGGACGTATCTGCTTATTTTTAAGATATTCATAGATAAACGTTCGATTCAAATCTTTCCATATATAAAATATTTTTCGAGCTTCTTCGTTTATAAAATCCCAACTAAATCCTCGAAAAATATCACCAGAAAGAAGATTTTGCCTTTTTGCTCGCAAATATATGGGTGTTCCTTTGAATATATCCAATTTAAGCATTGGTGCAGTAGTTTGTATATTATCATATTTTTCAAATATTTCTGTTAAGTAATTCAAATTAAAAAGCATCTCTTCTTTAGTAACCCACGGATGAAAAAAAATAAATCCAAATTTAACTCCTATTCTCATTTTATTTGTAAATTCTAGACATTTATATATATCATCAATTGAAATTTTCTTATTAAATAAAACTTGAGTAATTGGGTAAAAATTTTCAATGCTAAAAAAAATATTTTTTAGACCATTTTCGCATAGAATTTTTATCTGACTTTGATAAGTATTAATATCTTCAATTCTAGTAGTAATCGAAAATTTAGGATTTCCTAGTTTTTTTGCACCAGTTAATAACATATTTACTTTAGCATCAACATCATAAGTAGAAAAAAAATTATCGTCAACTACAGTAAAATTTTCAATTTTTTCAGATTGAAAAAGGTTAAAAATATCTGAAAAATATTCTTCTGAAAAATCTCTATATTTATGACGAGACATAGTTATAATTGTACAGAATGTACAACTTCCAGCACAACCTCTTCCTAATGATACTGTATATGTTAAGTTTGATCCAAATTTCTTTAAATAGTAAGAATAATCTGGCCTTTTTAAATGAAAAAGGTATTTAGAATCAAATCTTTTAGTTTTGGTAGGAGCTTCTATTAATTTATTAAAATAAACAATAGAATCAATTTTTTCAAAGTCTATATCATTACTATTCTCTAACGCTTTTAATGTTGATAAAATCGAGTTTTCACAATCACCTACATGAATGAAATCAATTAGACCTTTCAGCTTACTAATCAACTCTAATGAATTCATTTCTGCAAAAGGCCCTGCTATCGAAACATATTTAAAAGATATACTTCCATGTTCTTTTTTTAATAACAAAATTGTTCTCAAAAATTCTTTTAGCATAAAATTATTTGCAATATATCCACATATTAATGTGGTAGGATTAATATGCAATATATTTGAGAGCTTATGATCTTCGAACTGGCAAATATAATTATCTAAACATTTAACCTGACAGCCTTTTTCTTCTAAATAAGATTTAATAATACACATACCTAGAGTTGGCATTCTATTTTCACAAGTTAATGCATGTTGTACATAGGGTATATAAAGAGTTACTGATTTTTTAGAAAATATTTTTCCTATTATTTCTTGTTCATTTTCAGCAATACTCAAATCAAATTCATTTGAGGGAAACATACATGATATTTGATTAAAATTAATATCTTCTATTTTTTTTGAAATATTCATCGAGTTTTTCCAGCATTATAAACTTCATATTTTATCGAATAAAACAAAAATATTTCCAATTAATAATTAATTTTTACAATTAATTTGTTCTTTTTTTATAATTCTAAACCAAGCATGATTATTCTGAACAGATTGAATTATGTTATAACCATTTAAGGCTGCAAATGTATTTATTTCATTAGGGTCAGCTTGATTTCTATGACAAGAACCAAGTAAACTAAAAGATTTATCTTTCATTTTCACTGTATCTAGACCAT
Source organism: Fluviispira sanaruensis (assembly GCF_004295685.1). Taxonomy (NCBI): domain Bacteria; kingdom Pseudomonadati; phylum Bdellovibrionota; class Oligoflexia; order Silvanigrellales; family Silvanigrellaceae; genus Fluviispira; species Fluviispira sanaruensis. Next base: position 543,316 of record NZ_AP019368.1, on the reverse strand, counting down.
GACCGGAAATAATAATATAACCATTTTTTTTAGTGCATCTTAAGAGTTCGTTAAAAAGTTTATAATGATCAGCACAATCGTCAATCATAAATGGGGCAACTGTTAATTCAAAAAAATTATTAGGAAATGGTAATTTAGTAGCATCTCCATATACTGGAACAATATGTACATTACTCGAAAGGCACAAGTCAGGATCTGAAAAAAATGAATCCGAGCTTCGATTAAGAAGATCAATTAAAACAATTGTTCTTACAGTATTAGGCAAGCATTTATTCAAAATGCATTGTCCGATACAAGTTTGCTTTTTTGCAACTCCTTCACCTACACTCAATATTGCTTTCGGTTTTAATAATGAGATAAAATTAAAAATTTTTCGTCTAATTTCATTCATTTCTTCAATTTGTCGAATAATTTGTTCATTTAATAACATATCAACATTCACAGACATTTTAAAATATAGCCTTACAACAATTTTACGTTTCTAAAAAATCTATGCACTCAATTATAGATAATAAGAAAATACCTTTTAATCTCAACAGAGTGCTACCTATTTTTCTGTGTCCGAAATTTTATCAATTGCTGAAATAAAATTTGGAGTCGGTTCATCTATCCATCCATAATCTCCATAACTCATTTCTTCTGCGGCAAGATCCTCACCAAATAAATCATAAATTAAGTTATTAATTGAATTTTCTGCTTTCATATACTTTACTCCATTTTTTGAAAATTTTTTTTAAAACATCTGTGAATCAATTTTTTTAGTATCAAATTAAATTTATTACATCAATCATTATAAGAAATTATTTTAAAATTCATAATAACAATTTTAAATTTATTAAATAATTATTTATATAATAAATTTAAACATTATTTTATTAAAATTATCAATTAATGTTTGAATAATATCTTCTATTTTTTCGTATAATCTAAAAGACAAATAATTTCTCTTTAAATAACTCCACAATCTTTCAATATGATTTAATTGCGGACTATAGGGAGGAAGAAAGTGTAAAGTAATATTTTTAGGTACAACAATCTTGCAATTATTATGCGCTCTTGAGCCATCCAATATCATTAGTACATGTTCACTCCTCTTTATTTTTCTTGAAAAAGCATTTAAAAAAATCTGCATATTCTCACTGTTTAAAGTTGGCAGAACAAGCCCGAATCTTTTCCCAGTTTCAATATTTATTGCTCCGTATATCCAAGAATTTAAAAAGCTATTTTCATTCTTATACTCAGAAAGAATCCCTTTTGGACTCCAGATCCTTGACGTAATTGTCTATTGCCCAAATCTACTTTTATCTTAATAATATTGAATAACTTTGTTATCCGAATACTTGTTTTTTACCTTATCTAAAAATTTAGATAAGTTTTTTCTCCATTCTGCAATAATTTCTGGATCATTTTTAACATGTAATGGTCTCTGTTTGACTTTTCTTAAACCTATTTTCTTACAAAATGAATAAATGCCAGATCTACTAAACTTTTTACTATTATTTTTATATATAAGATTTTTTATAATTTCAACACGAACAACTTTTGCATGTGAATCCTGAGAGTTTTTTAAAATTAACTGCTTTTTTAAATCAGAAACATCTACCAAGTTTAACAAACTTTTCCTACCCATACTTGCTTTTTCTAAAAGATTCATCATTCCAATTCATTTTAATTTTCGTATTTTTTGGTACAACGTTTTGGCGCTGCACTTCAATAACGCTGATATTTCTTTCACTTTAATGTCCCTTAAATAGAGCAGAATTATAACAAATCTTCTTAGAAGTTGTGCGGAGAATTTTTTATTAAGATGTCTCTTTAAAGTTTCGTTAAAATGAGTTACTATCTTCAAAATTTGCAGCATTCCTTTATTATTTCAAGTGTAGATGAAGTGCTGCATACCTTTTACACGAAGAGTTTTAATTTATAAAACTTTGCCTCTAATTCCATTTTTGATTAATTTTATACTTTTGGGAATCTATTCTTTTGAAAAAATTTTTAGAATCTATAGCACCGAGTGTATGCCCTTGCTCCTCAGGAGCTTCTCAGCAATTAATTTGTTCGAACAATTTTTCACGGATTTTCATAGGATTGATTCGCGAAATATTCTAAAATACTGAAGATTACTTGACTTTTTGCAAGTTTCTCAAAAAATTTGAAGAGCGTGTAATTTTCCTATTTTTCCTAAAAAACTTTCTGCTAGATTTAGGTTGAGTATGAACTTACTTGTTTTCTTAAAGTTACTTCTTAGCATAAAAAGAATGTGATCATTTGATGAGTGCATTCTTTTCTCAAAATAATTATTATTATCCAATAATTATAAAATATTAAGGATTTTTCGATGAAATCATCGTATAAAAAATCTTATTATTTCAATATGTATTCTTCCATACTTTTTTTTCCAGCATGCAGTCGGAACGAATTAAAAGGCACCTCTAATTTTAATATCTTTTCGAAAATACGTGCCAATATGCTCATGAATTTAACAGAGTTTTAAACTTAGAGCAGAAGCTATCACACGCTCAAAATACAAATGAAAAACTGTTTTTTTCTGCAATGGAAACCATATATATGTCAATACTGATGAGCAGATGAGTAAGAAATCGAAACTTGGTCATTTTGGAAGATATAATGATTTTTTTTAGTAAAATTATAAACTTAAATTTTGATATTTGCAAAAAAGAATCCCAAATTGAATTCAAGGCATATTTTAAAAGAATTTGTTTAATCTTCTATGAATATTTTTTTTCTTCATTTATAATCAAATGTAATCAACTCTAATCTGTAGGATAAATTATTTATGAGTATGTACTCGCGGATCCTCTTTGCATTCACTATACTGCTTAGACTTATTTTTATCTTTTTGATATTAATTTCTTTATTTTTCGCGCAATTATCCTATGCTGAATTGAAAAAAATTGATTCTTCAGGTAAATATTCTCAATTTCCTGGCATTACAGTGATTTCTAAAGTTAATAAAGATAATCATAAAATGTGGGACGAAATTGAACAAAAACTAAGTCAAGATCAATTAATAACTAAATATTTCTCTCTCCTTCCAGCAAAAAGTTATCATATGACAACAATTAACCTTTTTACAAAAAGAAATCATGGTGGTCAAAACGGAAAAGATTGGAATTCTTTTATAAAATTAAAAAAACCCTTACTTAAAAATTTAAAAATATATCTCGAAAAAAATGCTTTTGAACCTCATTTAAAACGTGTTGAATTATTAAAAACAAGAGTCACTAGCGTAATATCATTAAAGGTTCCTCTTGAGTATGCGCAAATGGAAAAGATTCAAATGACTGCAGCTCATTTCTCTTTAGAAAGTAAAATTCCAAAACCTTTTCATATTACATTAGCTTATGCTTATAAAAAAATCCCTAAAAAAATATATTTAAAGATTATAGAAAATATAAATAAAATATTAAATCCTATTTTATATACTTATAGAGACAAATCTGTCACCTTTGAGGTTCCAAAAATTAATTATTTCCTTGATATGACTGCATATAACGAATGGAATGAATCTATTGATAAAATAGAACCTCAAAATTAAATTTATTAATTTATTTGTTCGATCAATTTTTCATGGATTTTCATAAGACTGATTAAATACTTCGAAAAATAGATTTAAATTATCGTAGTAAATGTAGCAGTTGATAGAGAGAGTCAATAATCATTGCAACTATTGAGTCTTCCATATAACAATATGCCAAGCCCCCCTCTTCCCATGGACTCGCCCAAAGCCAGCTTAATGATAATAAACTGACCCAAATCGCTTTATTTTCAGAACCACAAACATTGAGTGAGAGAACTTCCCGTGCTGGGCAAATTTGAAAGCATTATTATAAAATACAGAATTTTTTTCCGCATAAAAAAACGAAGGCTCCAACTTTTACAGTCAGAGCTTTCGTTTTTTTTATTAGATACAAAATGAATTGATTCTTAAATCACTCACCGTCTTTTAGTTTTTCAACCTTGCTGAACTCAAGTTCAACCGGTGTTGCACGACCAAACACAGAAATAAGCAAACGCAATTTCATTTTGTCAGCCTTAACTTCGTCGATATCACCCACAAAGTTTGTAAATGGCCCGTCAATAACTTTAACCTTTTCACCTTTTTCAAAGGCTGTAACTGGTTTCGCAGGCGATGCCTTGGTGGCTTCTGCAGCACGGTTAAAGATACGGCTGATTTCTTCATCGGGCACTGGTTTTGGATCTTGATTGGCAGCAGAACCTATAAATGAAGATATTTTTGGTGTGTCTTTCACACAACCAAAAGTCGCTTTATGCACAGGATCCATTTGAACAAATAGATAGCCAGGCATCATTTTTTGCTCAACCTTCTTTTTCTTTCCACTTTCGTCGATTTTTTCGATGGTCATGGTTGGAATTAAAATTTGCCCAAAATAATCTGTCATCTTTAGCTTTTTAATACGCTCTTCAAGAGTCGCTTTTGCTTTCTTTTCCATACCTGACTGTGTCAAAACAGCATACCATTTGAATCTTTCATGAGAAAAAGAAGATGGCGCAGTGGATGCGTCTGTTTCATTTGTTTTGTGTTCTACCATGAGTTTTTTTCCTCAAAAATTTTACTCTATTATTATGCTGCTGTAGACATAATTAAATTAATTATCTTTAAAAAGACAGTGTCCGCTAAAAAAAGCACAATAGATGCAACGATAACCAAAGCAATAACGATTGCAGTGGTTTTTTGCGCTTCTTTAAAAGTTGGCCATGCTACGCGAGAAAGCTCATCCCCAACATCAACTATGAATGTCTTTAACTTTTTATTCAGAATCAAACCAACGGTCACTAGCAAAGTTAAAACCGTTGCTACGACTATGCTTACAGTCGTAAAATTGTGATTCTGAAGACTAAAAATACTTGATACATTTTGTGGGAAATAATGCTTTCCGAGAAAGACCCAAAGTGAATAAAAAATATACCAGAAATATGCTGCTATAATACCATACAAAAGAGCTGCATAACGATAGGCAATGTTCGAAACTTCATTCATTTGCTTTTGTTCTCCTGTCGAGTCAAGCTTTTCAGCCAAACGTACCATAAGTGTGAGAGCTAACACGGTTCTATTTTATTGAGCAAGACAAATCATGCTCACAAAGCTGCCAAAAAATGAGAATCTCCTTATAAATTTCGATTTAACAAGGGGAGTCTAAGATGTGTCCATTGGCGAAAACTCTTGTCAGTCTTTTTGTGAGTCGCTTCTCGAAAACTAAATAGGACTGGATGACTATACGTATTCTCGCGTAAAATCTCAATGTTTCGTTCAGGTATCCCTGAAATCACGCATTCAAGGGCAGCAAGAAGTTGCAGATCGGGAAAAATTTTAACTACATTGCTATTGGGTGTTGCCAAAGATATATGCTTACTTTCAATCAAACTCTTAAAAGAATTCTCCTTTTTAAGATCAATCAGCTCCAGATAAAGATCTTCAAAGGAATCTTGGTTTTGATACTTTTGCAAAAGAAGATCTTTATGTTGCGTCAATGCCTGCAAAACATCTTCTCCGCATTCATAACTGACAGCAAAAATAGCTGGGGCAATATGAATGTGCAGATTTTGCAAAAAATCTTGCTCTGCATAACCGAGACGCAAAGCTTCCTGTATAATTTTATCTAAAGTGTTTTGTAAGATTCCTGAACTCAAACCCCGCCAACCCGCATGCGCTAATGCCCCAATAAAGCAGTATTTATCTTCAAAGCTGAAAGCCACCGCTAAACAATCCGCAGTGCGAATTGCTAAATTTTCTTTCATTCCATGTAAAGGCTGAGTCGATAAAGACTTTTCAAGGCAAATATAGTGAGAATCGGCCTCGCTTTCGTCACCTGCTGGCACCACCCGATTGCTGTGACACGCTTTTAATAAATAGGAACTTGTTAAAGGTTCATTTAAAGTAAAAGCAATTGGGCAATTGAGCCCAGAAACTGGAATATTTTTATTAGAATCTTGAGAAAATGGAGCCTCTTTTAGTACAACGGTCTTTGGCAAAAACCGCTGTACAAAAGATTGCGGGATATAAGTTGGATAATCATTTAAGTTTAAAGAAACTAAAATTTGCATAAAACCAACATTATTTATTGAGTGAATGCACCAATACGCCTGTCGCCACGCTTACGTTGAGAGAATCAACTGTACCATGTCCACCCGGTATTTTTACGACATAATCACAGTTTTTAATGACTTCATTGCGCAAACCTTTGCCTTCATTGCCCATCACAGCAACCCAAGTTCTGTCCTTAGGTAGGTCATTCAGCGAGGTAGCATCTTCACTTAAAGCGGCTCCTGCAATCCATGAACCCGCTTCTTTCAATTGAATAAGCGCGCGATTGATATTCACTGTCGGAATAAGAGCAATTGAAAAAGCTCCACCAGCCGAAGTTTTTAACACGAGGGAAGTGATATCCGCTTGTCTGTCATTGCCATAAACGATAAATTTGAGGCCAAAAAAGGCTGCACTGCGAATAATAGCACCAAAATTGCGTGGATCTTGGATTTGATCGAGGACAAGTCCGACACAACCATGTTCCGAATTCTCGTTGGCACTTTTAATAAATTCAATGGCATCAACGATATTTTGCGTTGGATATTCGGGAATTTTGAGACAAACACGTTGGTGGTTTAAATCTTCTGCAGCATCGGCAAGAGGCCAGGTTTCTTCAGCTGAAGTGTGCGGAATAACTTTGATGCCAAGCAATTGTGAAGATTCGACTGCTGGTTTCAACTGTGAAGGCGCTTTGCCCGCTTTGTCTACAATGATGTGCAGTGTGTATTTTTGATTATCGATTTCTTTATTTTGATGTAAATTTGACAAAAATGCTTCGACTGTCCGTCTACCCCAAATAAAGAGCTCACGCGGCGCTCTGTCGTTTGAGCGTTCTCTTCTTTCTGGTCTTTTTGAAAAGTTTGCTGATTTTTCAAGAGTGCTGCGACCTTCTTTAACCTCACGGGTAAAACGACTTCTTGGGTTTTGTGGTCTTTCTGTGCGAACAGGTCTTTCAGTTCTTGTTGACCGCTCTGTTCTGAGCGGTCTTTCTGAGCGGTTTGATCTTTCAGTTCTTTGTGGTTTTTTATGTGAATCATCGCTTTTACGCGCTGATTCTCTTGAAAAGGAAGGCTTTTCACCCCTTTGTGACCTTGAAGATTGTTTTGCTTTGCCAACACGTTCTTCTCTCTTAGGTGAACGCTCTTCTCTTTTTCTAAAAACCATTTTTAAATCTCTTTCGTACTAAAGTAAAATGATGTTAACGCATCAGGAAAACAAGCTATGCCACAGGATACAACAATGTCAAAAACTATCTTCGCTTAACAACTTATAAAGAAGAATAATTCCCTTTTTGCAATTTTTAAATTTTACTCTTGCGCTAACTTTAGGCTTGTGCTAGCAACAGGATTCCTGTGACTTGAGAGGATTTTCACTATGAGTAAAAGAACATTTCAACCTAGCAATAAAGTTCGTAAACGCAAACACGGCTTCCGTGCGCGCATGGCAACTAAAAATGGACGCAACGTTATCAAACGTCGTCGTTCAAAAGGTCGCACTCAACTTGCGGCAACCGTTTACTCCAAGTAAATGAGCCATTTACAAGCTTAAAAAGACGCATTCATTTGCGTCTTTTTTTTTGGACCCCATTCTTTTTATGAAAAGCAACTATAATTTCGCTTATAAATACATTCTAGCCTTTGGTTCCAATCTAGGCGACAGAAGGAAGAATTTCTATAAAGCTATAAAGTTACTAGATAATAAAATTAAAATCCGCACCCAAAGTGAATGGATAGAGACAAAACCACTTGTCCATGCACTTTACAATACCGATGATCACGAAAATTATTTGAACTTCGTATGTATCGCAGAATCTGCACTACCTCCCGATGAACTTTATGATTTTATTGTAGAAATTGAAGATCTCATCGGTCATTCCAGAGAAAGTAGATGGATGCCACGCAATCTCGATATCGATCTCCTCTTTTGTGCACGAAATGATTCGAAAGAGTTTGCCAATTGCACACCCTTTCCATTTAAAAAAGCACCCGATTTTTCTGTGCCACACGTTGATTATTTAAACCGTGATTTCTGGCGTGAACAGGTCGAAAATGAACTTAAAATCAATGAAGCCACTTTACTAAGGCATTTTAAAACAGAATTATTTTAAAAAAGCCTTGACGCCCTTTAACAATAGCAAATATTCAGCTAAAGTAGCGCTCAGCACCTCATTTTAGTGCTTTTTAATTAATTATTAACTAGAGTTATTCAACTTATGCATACAGATAACCGAAAAAAAATTGTCTTTCTTGGAACCCCTCAAGTGGCAGAAATTGCTCTGCGAATTCTACTCGAAGCCCAGCAATTTTTAAAAGTTATTCTTGTTGTGAGTCAACCCCCGAGTCGCTCTGCCCGCGGAAAAGGGGAAACCCCCTCACCCACCCATAAGCTAGCTTTTGAAAAGGGTGTTCCCGTTCTCACTCCTCAATCCGCAAAAGATCCCGAGTTTCTTGCTGCAATTAAAGCTTTAGAACCAGACCTCTGCGTGACTGCTGCCTATGGAAATTACTTGCCCAAAGCCTTCTTAGAAATTCCTAAATATGGAACCTTGAATATTCATCCAAGCCTTTTACCTCTTTACAGAGGAGCATCACCTGTCCAAAGAGCTCTTGCTGACGGTGTGAGTCAAACAGGTGTGAGCATCCTCTTTTCTGTGGCAGCAATGGACGCAGGGCCTATTGCTGCTCAAGAAGAATATGAATTGAATAACTCCATAAAAGCTCCAGATCTGCTCAATATTTTATTTGAAAAAGGGGCACATCTTCTATTAAAAACCTTGCCAAAACTTTTCTCAAACACTTTAACTGCGCATGAGCAAGACCACACAAAAGCAACTCAAGCAGATAAAATTAAAGTCGAAGAAAGTTTTCTCGATTTCTCCCAGCCTGCTTTGACTCTCCATAACAAAGTTCGTGCCTTTGCAGGCTGGCCAAATACAAAATCTTCATTTAATTTGAACAATGAATCTATTGAGATGAAAATCATTACCACCCGAGTTTCTGAGAACTTAACAAATATGAAAAAAGGTGATTTGATTTTTACACAAAAGTCATTAAATATTTGCTGTGGAGACTCCCAAATCCTTGAAATACTCGAGATGCAGCTTCCCGGAAAAAAGGTCATCTCTGCTGTTGATTTTCAAAATGGATTGAGAGGGAAACAGTTAAAATTAAATCTGTAAAATCATTGATTTAGTCATTTGATGATGCGCTGTTTTGGTGTATGAGAATACTTAGAGGTTTAGTTTCTCAGCAATAGTAACTGTCAGGTAAGTGTGCTCGGCGGAAGCTTGCTAAAAACACAAGGAATGATGAAATGGAAAGCAAATTTAGCGCTTTAATAAGCAATATTAAAAATATTAATTCTGCTTCAATCGTCGATACGTTCAAAAAAAACCAAGAGAATCTGCATCCAAAAGCCGTCCTCCAATTTGCCCGTAAAGCGGTGGATTCAGCCCGTTCTTTTTCCAAAGAAGAAATTAATGTTTTACTTGGTAAAGCAAATGATCTTGGACAAAAAACAAATGCAGAAATAGAAAAGATTGTGACTTCTGCTGTTAAAAATATTTTAAAAGAACAACCTCAAGATCAAGCAACGGAAGAAGTGAGAAAAGAAATTACCAAAATGCTTGTTGAACATAACAATGGTAAAAATCTTCTTCCTATAGTAAAATATGTTAATAGTGTCTTGCTAAATAATGCACCAACAAGCCTTGAGGCATTTAAAAACTTCAAAAAAAATATTGGGCAAACACTTATATCTGATGCAAAAAAACGCATTGCTGATAGAAATATTATCGACGCGCAAATTATACCTGAAAAAAAAACTCAAAAAAAAAGAGCATAGCAAAAAAGAAAATTAATTAAGCATTAGGAAATTATGGAAGAAGAAAACTTACTACAAAACACAGAGAAACTTCCCAAAAAAGAAAGCAGTATTTATACAAAATCTGCTTTCGATATTCTAAAAACAAGGGTTGAAGCCATTTTATTCGTTGCCGATTCAGCTTTGGAAGCGGGTGAAATTCGCGCTTGGATTGGGGAAGTTTCTCTTTCGGATGTGCGCATGGCTTTGCGAGCGATCGCTCTCGATTATGAACACAGAGCGTTTGAACTCGTTGAGGTCAATCACAAATACCAAATACGGACACGCGAAGAGCATCTGCCGTTAATTAAAAAACAATATGCAGGGAAAGCTCGCTCATTAAGTAAAAATGCGCTTGAAACCCTAGCGATCGTTGCTTACCGCCAACCCGTTACCCGCGCACAAATCAATGCTTTAAGGCAGGTTGATAGCTCCTCAATTGTCCAAACTCTGAAAGAAAAAGATCTTATTTACGCATCTGGAACTCGAAAAGAAGTTGGCAATCCATTGGAATACAAAACAACAACTAAGTTTTTAGAAGTTTTTGGCCTCACAAGCCTCAATGAATTACCAAACTTACGTTCACTCCAATTAAATTTGGATGAACAGAAAAAAGCTACTCTTGCTCTAAACTCTCTTGAAGAAAAAGACGACGCCCCTCCCACTGTAGAAGATATCGGTTATTCAGAAAATGATGAATCTTAAATAAAGTTAGAAATTATATTGGATCCTTAACAGAATTAAAAATGACTGGTATTATTCCGAGCAACTCGCCACTGAGACGGAATACGAATCGGGGGAAACTAGGAATATTGGAGGGAAATATGGGTTTTTTAGATAGCTTAGGGCGTTTTTTTTCAAGCGCATTTGGACTTGCAGAAGGTAAAACACAAAGGATGGCTGACAAAATGGTCACTTCCAATGCCGATGCCATTCGCTCACAATTTCGCAAAACAAAAGAAGATTGGAGCAAAGATTACCAAGAAATGCGTGAAGCCGTTGCAGAACTCATTCGTATACGTGAAATGAAGGCAGAAGAAGTTAAAAAGATCTCTAGGGAATCCGAAGAACTTCAACAAAAAATGGCAGGTGCGATCGAACTGTATAAAAAAAATCCCGATGAGCGATATAAAGCAGCTTATACACAACTAGCTGATAAATCTGAAAAGAATGAGCAAAGGGTCAAAGAGCTTGAAGCTGAAATCATCGAACAACAACAAGCGATCGAGCGCTACAAAGTCAGATTATTAGAACTGCAAACACAAATAGATTCCCTCAATAAGGAAGAGGCAGAAACAGTTGCAGATATTATCAGCAGTCAAAAAATTAAAGAGCTCAACGATCGCCTTTCAGGATTATCCGTAGATTCTTCTTCTAAAAATCTTGAAGCCATCCGCAATGCTCGGCAAAAATCAAAAGCTGTGGCAAAATTATCGACAGAATTAACAGGTGCCGAAAAAACAGATCTTGATAAAGAACTCAGTTTAGCGGGATCTCGTTCTAAACATCTGTCCGCATTCGACGATGCTGTGAGTTCTAAAAAAGCAACGATTAAAAATGACCCTTTTGCAGAATTACCAAGCAGTTCTAACATTTCATATAATAAAAAAGATACTGTAGATATCGAACTCAGTAAGCTTACGTCAGGAAATAAATAGATGATAAAACTTGTTGATGGAGAAGATTTTTCAATAAATATAATCAATAATATATGCTTTATTACATTTTCTTCTCCATCCACGCGCAATGCTATTAGTCTGCGCATGTCAGCTGTTATGCAAGAAATATCTTGGAAAAAAGAAAACAATTTATCAATATTTCAAAAATTTCTTGCCGATAATAATTGTCTATTAATTGTGGTTCAATCTTCTGTCAAAGGCATATTTTCTAGTGGTGGAAACCTTTCAGACCTCAAAAATGCTTCCAAGGAACTCTGCCAAAACTATGCTTCATCCATAAAAGCATTCTGTAAACTCCTGCACAGCTGCTCCATCCCTTCCGTTACCTTATTAGCGGGCTCAGCCTATGGAGGCGGAGCAGAATTAGCTTTAGCGACTGATTTTAGATGGAGTATTGGGAAAAAATCAGATTTGCATTTCACCCAAATGAGATTTGCGATTCCTGCAGGGTGGGGAGGAATGTCTAGACTTGCAGAACTTTGTCCGCAACTCTCACACAAAAAAATATCTGCCATGATTATAGGGAGACATTCCATTTTTTACGAGCAGATGGTCAATCTCAATTTGATCGACAACACTTTTCTCAACATAAAAAACTGTTACCGCGCTCTCAATGAATGGCGTGATAATATTGAACAGGCTCCCCTTGATATCAGAAATGATCTTATGCATAGACTTAATATTAAAGAAACATATCAACTTGAAGAATATGACAATGAGATTTTCAATAAATATTTTTTAAATTTTGAACATAAAAAAAGAATAACTACATTCTTTGCAAAAAGAAATAACAATGCAAAAGATTAAACCAACCAAATTCTTTATACTCGTTCTTTTTTCTTGTTCTTTTTATTCCTGTGGTTTTAAACTCGATCCATCGCCTCTTTATCCAACTCATATTTCAAAAATTGAGGAAGAAACAAATAAGCGGAAAAAAGAATCTCAGAAAAACTCTTCCAATCAAGAAGCTCCATCTGCTAAAAAAGAAAGTGAATAATCTTCTCTCAACTTAGATGAATGGAGAATAATAGTGAATACAGAATTAATTAAATGGCCAAAATCAAGAATTCTTGAATTATTTGATATTGAAAATCCAATTGTCCAAGCTGGTATGGTTTGGGTAAGTGGTGGGAAATTAGCTGCAGCAGCAGCAAATGCAGGGTGCTTAGGTCTTGTTGGCGCAGGAAGTATGAATCCTGATTTATTAAAAACACAAATTAATAAGGCTCATGCACTGACGCAAAAACCTATTGGTGTAAATATCCCTCTATTATATGACAAAACCGAGGAACAAATAAAAGTCGCCCTAAACGCTGGGATAAAAATATTTTTTACCAGTGCAGGTTCCCCTAAAAAATGGACTCCTTTTTTAAAAAAGGAAGGATGTACTGTCGTTCATGTTGTAAGCACCCCAGAGTTTGCCCAAAAAAGCCAAGATGCAGGCGTCGATGCCGTGGTTGTAGAAGGCTTTGAAGCGGGAGGGCACAATGGACGTGACGAAATAACAACCCTCGTTTTGCTGCAACAATTGCAAAATAAATTAGCAATCCCTTTTATTATAGCTGGAGGGATCGCGACAGGCAGCTCCATTCTTGGAGCTCTTGCCATGGGTGCGGAAGGAGTTCAAATTGGCACAGCCTTTGCAGCAACAATAGAAAGCTCTGCTCATGAAAACTTCAAACAAGCTATGTGCAATGCTCAGTACAATTCTACTTTTCTTCGCATGAAAAAAATTGTGCCCGTGCGTTTGCTTGAAAATGACTTTGCCCAAAAAGTAGCCCAAGCAGAAAATAACTGCGTTTCAAATGAAGAACTGCTTAAACTTCTTGGCAAAGGAAGAGCTAAAGAAGGAATGCTCAATGGCAATTTGCAAGAAGGCGAGCTTGAAATAGGTCAAATTGTTTCTGAAATTAAAGAAATTTTAAGTTGTACCAAATTAGTTCATAAATTAAAAATGGAATATTTAGAAGCTCGGAATCGTATTCTATAAAATTTGATAAAAAAATAAATAATAAAAATAATCTCATTCATTTAAAATACATAATTTTATAAATAAAAATATAATTCATTTTTTTTATTAATAAATCCTAAAGTGAACCAACATTAATTCGATTAAAGGAATGCAAATTTGATGCAGTCAAAATTATTGCATCCTGCATAAGAAAAAATTAAAGATTTTTTCGCGCAGCAGGATCATGGTTCATAGTCAGGAGGTTAAAAACTATGGGTTTCCGCATTGCAACTAACGTACAATCTTTAAATGCACAACGTAACTTAAATATTAGCAATGATATGAATAATCTTGCAATGGAAAAACTGTCTTCAGGTTTTAGAATTAACAAAGCCTCTGATGACGCTGCTGGACTCGCAATTAGTGAAAAATTAAAAGCTGACTATCGCGGGCTTGTAATGGCTAGACGTAACGCGAGTGACGGTGTTTCGTTAATTCAGACAGCTGAGGGTGGTTTGAATGAAATTGGAAATATTTTAAGTCGTTTGCGTGAACTTTCTGTGCAAGGTGCAAGTGATACGATCGGTAATATTGAAAGAGGATTCCTTAATAAAGAATTTTCACAATTAAAAGATGAAATCACACGAATTTCAAAAACTACAGAATTTAACGGAACACTTTTGCTCGTAGGTAATCAGGACAATGTGCCTGATGAAATTAAAAAGAGATCAAATGAATACCCACTCGAAATTCAAGTTGGTAAAAACTTTTTTGAAAGTATTGATGGTAAAGATCAAATCAATCCAACTGATATCATCCGCATTGACTTAAGTAATGTAAATGCAACGGTTGATGAAGAAGGACTTAACCTTGGTACATCTGAAGAAGATGAAAAATCAAGTGTGAATACAAAAGATCATTCACAAAGATCTATAAGTGTCATCGATGACGCGATAACAAAAGTTTCAGGTTATCGTGCAACAATGGGTGCGATTCAAAGTCGTCTCAATTCTACCATCAATCAGCTCAGTATTCAAGCTGAAAACAATGCTGCAAGTAACAGCCGCATTAGAGACACTGATTTTGCAGAAGAAACAGCAAAACTCGCACAAACTTCCATACTGAAACAATCTGGTGTTGCTGTTCTCGCACAAACGAATCAAACACCAGCACTCGCAATCCGTTTGTTAGGATGAATTATATATTTCATCCTAACAATTTACTCTTATAGCAGGATATTATGGATGAAAAGAATCTTCCCAGTAAAACAGAAAAAACAATTCTTATAGTAGACGATAATGAAGAGAATCGTCTACTCATGTCTATTTATCTGAAGAAATCAGCATATAAATATGAATTTGCCCAAAATGGTGAAATTGCATTTGAAAAAATTAGAATAAAAAAATATGATCTGATCTTAATGGATGTACAAATGCCGATAATGGATGGCCTCATAGCGACCCGTGCCATTCGCAAATGGGAGGTTGATGAAAAAAGAAACGCAATCCCAATTATTGCAATCACAGCAAATGATTTACAAGAACGAGGTGGGGAAACCTTGAAGGCTGGCTGCAATGCACATATAACAAAACCGATTAAAAAAAATGATTTTCTCAGCGAAATAAAAAAATATCTAGATTCATAATTTTTTCTATAAACTGGATGGACAATATGGGGAAAAAAAACTCGCTTGTTTTAGATAAAGATTTTGAAGAAATAATCCCTGAATTTCTTATAAAACGTAAAAGCGATATCGCAATGATACGCAAAGCATTAGAAGAGCAAAATTTTTCTTTAATAGAATCCCTAGGGCATAAATTGAAAGGCACCTGTGGCTCTTATGGCTTTAAGGAGTTAAGTGTATTAGGGAAAAAAATTGAAGACGCTGCAAAGATAAAAAAAGAACCAAATATTTTAAAATCAATTGAAAAAATAGAAAATTATATAGCAAATGTTGATATTAAATTTGAATAATTAGAAACCCATACGAATGTCAATTTTCCGACGAATTTTATACTCATCATATAGCTTTATAATATAAAATATTTCTGAGGTATATCATCATGAATTCTAAAAATCTAAAAAAAATTTTAGCTTTTTTAACATTGATTTCAGCAAACTCAACTTTTGCCCAAAACACTGTTAATGAAAATTCCGATAAAATTTTGGTGAAACCTCAAGAAAACAGTGCAAATAAAATTGCTAATTATATAAAATTTTTGAAAAATCTAAAAAGCAAAAGTGGCAAAAATTTTGATATCGAAAAAAACAATCAAGATCTATTAAATATGTCTAAAGATCAATATTTCATAGAGCTCGTTTCGAGAATTCATAGAAGAATGCAAATTATTTCACAAGATGAAAAAACATTAAAACAAAAAAGCATAGATAAAAACTCAGATGATTATAAAGAACTAGTTGCTGATTCAAATGAGTTAAAATCATATATAAATAAAACATATCCAAGTTTTTATAACACTTTTTCACTCATATCTAAAGATAAGCCATCTCTTTCAAAAATTAAAAACCAAGGTTCACCAACAAATCAAATTTTACTTTACAGCAATTCAGCAAACACCAATGCGGCTGTAAACGCAGAAGCCTATGCCAATGCAGTGGCCATTGCCAATGCTGTTGCCGTTTCCAATGTGGCAGGTGTCACAAATGCAGTTGTTGCTGCTGAAGTTTTTGTTGTATTAGCTGTTTTCATCATCTAAATTAAAAGAAAAAATATGTTTATACTTCCCACAACTCTTTCATTGATAACCACTCATCATTGCACTGCAGCCTGCGAACATTGCTGTTTTGCTTGCAATCCTAAAGTTACGAAAAGAATTCCCAAGGAAAACTTAAAAAGCCTCATTGATGAAGCGGCACTTATTCCGACTCTAAAACTAATTTGTTTTACGGGAGGTGAGTGTTTTACCCTGGGCAAGGAGCTTGAAGAAAGAGTTTTTCAAGCACATTCCCTTGGTTTTCGTACCCGCTGCATAACAAATGGTTACTGGGCTTACTCAGAGGCTGCGGCTGAAAAAAAGCTGACTGATTTAAAAAACTGTGGATTAAGTGAAATAAATTTTAGCACGGGCAATTTTCATCAGAAATATGTAAAAATTGAACGGATTTTAAATGGAGTAAAAGCTGCAGTAAGAAATGATATATTAACAGTTGTAAATATTGAAATATGTAATGAATCATTTGAATTAAATAATAATATTTTTTTTGCAGACCCTGACATAAAAAACTTCATTGAAAATAAAAAACTTATCATTCAAAGAAATGTTTGGATTAAATCCGATGGAGTCAAAGAGATTTCACATCCCTCGAGTCGCTCACGCTTTTTAGAGCAAAATAAAACACGTTGCAATACTGTTTTAAACGTTTTGACAGTCACTCCCGATCTTGACTTGAGCTCTTGTTGTGGACTTCATTTAGAAAAAATCGGTGAAATGAAAATCGGAAATTTACGAAATAAATCTCTTATTGATATTCTAAAAACGACACCTGATGACTTGATAAAAATGTGGATCCATACCGATGGACCTGAAGCAGTGCTTGAAGCAAGTAGAAAAATAAATCCAAATATTGACTTACCTTTATCATCGACCCATCCATGTGAAACATGTTTATTTTTATACAGCAATAAAGAATCTAAAAAAGTATTAGCTCAAGCCGCTTTAGAAAATGAAAATTATATTATGGATAGATTTCTAGAAATTTTGAGTTATAAAATTTTTGAAAGTGAAATAAATGAAAATATTGCAAAAAATTATAATAACAATCAATATCAATAGTATAAATTAAAAAAGATCAAAGCATTTTCTTTGATCTTTAAATTTGCCTCGTCCCTGTATACTTTTTTTTAATTATTTATTTTTAATAGAAATATAAATCGTACTTAGGAGTTATACAATATTTTTTTAAGCCTGAATTTTCAATACCAAGCTGAAGAGCTTTAGCCCCTTGAACTTTAACTCTCTCACTAAATCTTGCATTGATAGCTTCTGGTATGCCAGAATTGACTTTATGAGTTACTTGCTCAATATTACCACAATTACCTGCATTAATTTTTCCTGAGATTGAAACATCTGTCTGATAACTTCCCACGAGAGGGATTTTAATCATCTTAAAAACAGCATGATCAACATTTATCGAGACCAAACGATTTTGCTCATCTAATTCATAAGTCCCAGAAATTCCTACTGGAAAAGTCGAATCAACTTCGCCTTTTTCAAAAGATTTAGTCATAGCAGAAATAATTTGACTGATATTATCTTTATTAATAACTGTATCTAAATTATAGGTTTTTGCATAAACAGTACTTGAAATAGCTGAAAGCAATAGCAAAGAATACTTTAATTTCATGAATATTTCCTTTTATAATAGAGACGAGACTAATTTAATCTAGCACTGTATTTTCAATTATCAAGGGATTGATATATTATTTTTCTGGTAATCTTATATTATTATATTATGACTTTAGCGTAACAAAACTTAAATATTCAATTGTCATGCGCACCCAAATTTTGAATAAATTACAACCGCTCAACATTAAATATAGTTATTTAGATATATATAATTATTTATAATATATATATCTAAATAATCTAACCCCAAAAAAAGACAAAAAATGGTTTCTTTAAATATTCAAAATGTAAAGCAACTTTGGGATGCCCAAGTTTTGCTAATAATTCTGTTGGATTTCCTTGATGAATTTCGGGTAAGCCAATTTCAAAACTGTACCCTTCGCTTTTTAAAGTTAATTTTGATTTTCCACAGATTTGATTGCAAATTTCACTTGTCACATCTTTAATATCCGCATCATTCACCTTCCCATCCTCTGGCATCATAAAAACTGCCTTCGTAATAGCCTGTGCAGCTTCTAGCGCCATACTAAACGCCATTGCTCCCTTTCCTTTATCGCGAGATAAGGGCATTTTTCCCGCAATAACGATTGGTAAAGTCATTCCAGCTTCAATCACAGGTTTCAAAAATGTTGGATCATTTTTTGTATTTGTTTTTATCACTTCTTTGGTTGATTTTATAAAAGCGTTTAAAACTTTTACATCAAATATTGCAAACTCCTGCGCCAAAAAATCTTTTAGACTTTTTGATGAAGCAGGCAAATGAGCACCCGTTTGTTGACCTTGATTTGAACCCGCTGCTGACGAAAGTGTCGCAGCACTTGCGATCGAAGTTCCTAAAGGGGGGTGAGGTTGATGAGAACCACTCACATGACTTATTCCAGAAGATTTACTTGATAATTTTGCTTCAATTGCTTGAATATTGGTTTTAATTTCTAATACATGTTCCTTTAATTTAGCAACATCCTTTTTCAAGTCTTTCTCTTCGCCAAGAAGATCTTTTTGTGTTTGCAAAATTTCCATAATTTTATTCATAATATCTTCATAGTATCTATCTAACTTTTTTTCTAAGGGGTTTTGGCTTGACATTATCCCTTCATTCTTTCTGTCTGAATTTAGTAAGCATTGGTAGCAATTAACTGACATAAAGAGATATCGAGCGATTATGATAAAATCTAAAGGATCGGACGGAGGAGAAAATGACACAATTTGCATTTAATCATATTATGGTTGTCGATGACGATCCAGATATTCTTTCACAAGTTGAAAAAATATTTGTTAAATTAGGAAATAAAAATTACAAAACATTTTTAAGTGCTGATAAAGCACTCAAGGAATTAGAAGAGTCACAAGAGTTTTATGATTTAGTGATCGTCGATGTGCGTATGCCAATTTTTTCGGGTATAGCCCTTGTTCAATATATAAAAACTCATTCTGAAAAAAAAGTTAGAGAGACATTTTGCGTTCCATTAGTTGGGAGTATTGGCAGAGAAGATAAGGCCATTCTTTCTGAATTTAGTTTTTTTGAAACAGTCACTAAGCCTATTGCAGAAAAGGCATTTATTGCGCGTCTCGAAGAATTAGGTGAACAACATAAAAATCCCAATAGTGATAAAAATTTTCAAACTCAATTTAACAATGCTCTTATCGATAAAAAATATAAACAAGCTGAAGATCTTATTTTGCCAAGAATTAAGCAAGATCCAAAATCTCTTCGCTATTTGACTTTATATGCTGAACTCTTACTAAGAGCTCAACAAATAAAAAAAGCGGAAGAGTTTTTAAATAAAGTTCTTAAAATTGACCAGAATCATATTATGGCTCTAAACTTGATGTCAAAAGTATATATTAAAACAAATCGCTTTGACGATGCCATGAAAGTTCTTGAAAAAGCAAAATTATACAGTCCACATAATATCGATCGATTGCTTGTGATTGGCGAACTGCATTTAGGATCTGGAGAAGCTGATAAAGCTGAAGAAAACTTTAGTTCTATTTTAAAACTAAATCCAAATGATGAACGCGCAACTTATGGTTTAGGACGCGCGCTCGCAACTCAAGGCAAAACGGATGAAAGTAAAAAAGTTCTAGCAAACTTAAAAAAAGGAGCTGAACTTGCAAGTTTTTTTAATAACAAAGGAATCCTTTTAGTCAAAGCCGGAAAATATGGTGAAGGCGTTACTTTATATAAAAATGCTATTAAAGTTTTAGATGACCAAGTAAGAGAACATTTATTACTATATAATATTGCCCTCGCATATTCAAAACTAGGCGATAATCCAAAAGCATTAGATTATGCAAAAAAAGCAATGGAAAAATCCCCTAAAGAATATACTAAACCTCAAAAACTTTTAGATCGATTACAAAAAGAAGCTAAAGGAGATCCTGCACAAACTCCTAAACCCCAAGAAGCACCAACTCCAGAAAGCAAAGAAAAATATTTATTGACAGGTGCACAAATGGATTTCATTATGGGTGGATTTGAAGAAGTTAAAGCACCAGAAACACCCGCTCCCTCACCAGCCGGCGAGGAAGAGTTTATCACCTTTGGGACTTGAATCTTCTTATAATTAATTCAATTAAATATTTATTATTTTATTACAGGTTTTTTCATGAAGAAAATTGAAATTTTGGTATTTTTTATTGCACTTTTTATAAGTTCGAACAGCTCATATTTTTCTTCGGGTTTTAATAATACGGGTTTTTTAATTTGGTTTGCAGCCACACCAATTTTTCTTTATTCTTTTTTTAATAATTATAAAAGGACTGCATTACTAGCTCTTATATCCTTTTTTATAGGAAGCCTAAGCTATTTTGAATATTTTAAAACATTGCCTGATATTATTTTAACTCTTATTTTCAAATCATTAGTTTATTCGTGTCTTATTTTGTTAAGTAAATATATATTTTTATTAAACAAAAAATGGTATCTCGTATTTTTCCCACCTTCGCTCTTTGCCTTTACAGAATTTATTTTTTCACTCATATCAGACCATGGAACTTTTGGCAGTTTAGCATACAGTCAAATTGATAATCTACCGTTAATTCAGATTGTTTCCATTGCAGGGTTATATGCCGTTACCTTTTTAATTTATCTATTCTCTTTTTCTTTAGCACAAGCAATCTATATTTTGGTAATAAATGGCTGCAAAAAATCACTTATATCTTTTCTACCCACTTTTATCATTTTTCTCTCTGTAATTATATTTGGCTTCTGGCGAATAAATTCATTGGAAGACAATAAATCAGAAAAAATTAAAGTTGGATTAGCCTCCATCGATAGTTTATTTGCATTATCTTTTATCCCAAATGAAAAAACTGCAACCGAAGTAATTCATAAATATTTAGCACTCATTCCAGCTCTTAAGAAGGATGGTGCACAAATTATAGTCTTCCCGGAAAAAATTGTAACCCTAACAACTAAGTATGAATCTTCAATTGCAAACTTAATTGCAGAATCGGCCAAGAAAAATGATGTGATGATAATCATAGGGATTCGTCGCATGAATATAGACAATAAAAATTATAATTCTGCCTGGATATTTTCTCAAGAAGGTGTTCTCACAACAACATATAATAAAAATTATTTATTACCAGGTTTCGAAATAAAGACAAAGAATAGCTTGCCTGAATTGACGCCAGGTAAGAGTTTTTTAGGTTTTAACTATGAGCAAAATAAGTTTGGAATTGCCATCTGTAAAGATATGGATTTTCAAGCAACAGCACTGGCAAACTCAGAGCAAAAAGCCAGCATTGTTTTTGTCCCCGCTTTGGATTTTGTTACAGACGCCTGGTTACACGGAAAAATAGCAATTTTTAGAGGTATTGAGGGTGGATTTTCAGTCGTACGCGCTCCCGCTCAAGGAATATTAATGGTGAGTGATGAAACAGGAAAAATATTAAGCAAGATAACGACCTCAGAAACAAAAACAACCTATGCTATAGTGGCTGTTCCTTTAGGAAAGGGTGATACTTTTTTTTCAAAATATCCACATTTATTTTTATATATTTTAGGGGTAAATAGTTTTTTATTGATTTTATTAAGTATTCCTATTAAAAAACCTAAGACTGCAAAAATTTAAAGGAACAATCTAAGTTATTTTTCTTGATAAAGAGATCGAGTCTTTTATAAGCAAGCTCTGCTAAAGAATGAATTTCGTATTGAGAGAGCCCCTCTATTTTTTTAAAAAGCTGAACTAAAATAACTTTTCTATTACCTTTGTCTTCCATGTTTTGCTGAAAAACGGCTTGTCCCGTGGTGCCAGAGCCAGCAAAGAAATCCAATATAATATCATTTTCAAGAGGATTTGTGATTAAATTCACAATTCTTTTAATAAGATCGATTGGCTTTGGCATATCAAAATGTGCTTCAGGAATTATTTTTCTGAGATCATAACTGCCGGTGCATTTTATATCAAACCACACATCATTTCCCATCCTTTTATATGAGGGAGAAATATAATGCTCTGGCTTATTATTTTTATTTAAACGCAAAAGATCAATTTTTTTGCCATGTGAAGTATTTTCCATGTACCAGTTGTCAATTAATTCTTGTTTTAAAAATAAATCTTCCATTAATAAATTGCAGAATATTTTTTTTAGATCCTGAAACATAAGATGATAATTCTCTACTGCTTTTTCGCTGCGCTCTTTGCTCCAACGCCATTGTCCTTTTTTAGGAATAATCCCAAATAATTCATAGCGCAAATTAGGCCTTTCCGTGCCTCGCCAATGGTTATTCCAAATCCCTTTTCTTAATTCTTTGCGATCAAATTCAAATTTTTTAATTTTTATATTTTTATTTTTGCTATAAAATAAAAGATATTCATGCCCAATAGTAATTTTTTGTGAGGTAGAAAACTGTGATTGAACATTTTTTATTCCTCTTGGAACAACAATACAATTTCTAAAATTTTCTTCACCAAAAATACTGTCCATGAGCATGCGTAAATAATGTACTTCATTGTCATCAATACTTATAAAAATAAATCCATCCTCTTTTAACAATTTATAGGCAATTTCAAGGCGCAATTTCATCATCTGCGACCAATGCTGATGGCTACCAAAATTATCATTGTATACAAATTTTTTTTTCGTATTATAAGGAGGATCGATATAAATTAGTTTTATTTTATTTGCGTAATATTTATTTAATTTTTCTAAGACAAAAAGATTATCACCAACTATAACGGAATTTAACACTTCACTCAAAATGACTTTTTCATTAGAATAGAAATCCCAAAAAAAGTCATTCATTTAAAAACTCTAATAATTGTTCAATTTTGGCAAATTCATGATTCATGACTTTGCCACCCGCAACAAACGCATGCCCACCTCCAGAAAAATTCTTGGCAAAATAATTTCCTAAATGTTTGTTTGCATCTGCAGGTTTATTCCATGGATTAATTCCACAGGAAAGGGATGAATATCCTTTGTTAAAACTTGGCATGATATGCAACGCATATTGGGCTTCAGTAAATATCATATATGGCACAAAGCGACCCATCCCTGAAAATTCACGACTTTCACTGAAATTTGCAAAAGCAACTTTTCCTTTGAGCTTTGTATTCTTTTTATAAAGTCGCAGTTGTTTATTAAAAATTTGCTCTTCAAAGCTAAATATTGCTGAGTAGAGCGAATCGGAATCAAATAATTCTTCTATGGATGGACTTTTTGTGATTTGTTTTACAATTCTTTTATAAAGCGTTTCATTATGAATAGCCGGATGGCTTGGATTGAATAAAACTTGTAACTTTACAGCTGTTGAAGAGTAATCATGTGCAGCTTCACAGGTCGCGTAGAGTGCTCCATCAATAATTTCGGCATAGTCAATAAATTCTTCGTATTCTTTCATTAGTTTTGCAGGCAACTCAAGTTCATGTTGATGCGTGCGCAAAAGGCCAGGGGTGCTAATCGCTGATATATCCCATTTTGTGATAACATTTGGGAGAATCTCGGCAGTATTTTGTTCGGTTAAAAATGGATAACTCGATCCCGTTGGATGATGATCAAGCCAATAACAGTCCGGTATAGATTTCTTAGACTCGCCACTTTTTTCGAGCGCAAATTTTTGCGTGAAAAATCTTTCACTTAGTAAAGAAGGATGCAATGTAAAATCTAAGATTGAGCAGGGCCATTTGATTTCATTTAAACTCCACTCACCTAAACTCGACACGTGATTGACAGGCTGCACATTTATATACCAACCATATTTTGCATATTTATCGTTTATAAATTTTGAAAATAATGCGGCCGCTATCCCCCCATCTGCATCGGAGTGACTGTAGATCGTATAGATTTTATCGTGTGCCATTATGTTATTACCATTATCAATTAGTTCCTAATATAAATAAATAAAAGAAAAATTTAAAAAAGAAATTTAAAGCGCCAAACACAATCAGCAATAACCCTGCAATCGATATCATATTTGCATTGTTACTCACTGTATTGGCAGATTTATATGGCAAATTATTGATAAGAATATTCCAACCAGGCAGACCTGGCATCGGCAAAAGTGATAAAGCCCCAATTGTTATATTTGATATCCCGATTAATGAAACGATTAAGCCAATTTGTAACTCGGGCTTTGTGAAGTCTAATAAATTCGTTGGTAAAATCACTCCCATGCCACTAAAACGCAATAAAAGCATACAAATAATTGCGATTATAAAATTCATCCCAATACCAGACAAATAAATAATATTTATGTCTTTTTTAATATTTCTAAATGAGCGTGTATCGATATTAAATCTTTTTGGCCAACCAAAGACGATTGGGGAATTCATTAAAATAGTAATTATTGGAAATATCACTGTGCCCAATGGATCAATATGTGGGACAGGATTAAGGGTCGCCATAGAACTTGTTTGCATCGAATTATCGCCCCTTCTTCTTGCCATAATGGCAATAGCAGCTTGACTCGATATAATAGCTATTAAAAATCCTAAATATTTTAAAATACCAAATGCTATTGTAGACTCTGAAAAAGATCCCATTTTATTTTCACCTATTTTTTAAAAAATTATATATTTGTTTTTTCTTTTATTTTTTTCTTTATATACCAGATAATAATTAGACTTACAATTGCTATGCCTATTATGGTAATGATACCCATCTGCCCTTTTTTAACATAATGCTCAAGCTCAGATGAACCTGTCAATTGTCTTTGCCCCCAAAAACCTAAATAGACCCAAAGAGGCACGCTGATAATAGCAGCAAGTCCATCTGTTAAAATAAATTTAATATAAGAAACTTTGCGGGTGATCCCCGTAACGACGTAAATAGGTGAGCGGAGTCCAGGCATAAAGCGTGCTGCAAAAATAAACCAAAAACCATATTTTTCAAATTTGCTTTGGGTCCAATTATAACGATCTTGTGTCACGATACGAGCAAAAAACTTTACTTTTAAAAGTTTATTGCCAAATATATATCCTAAAAAAAACATTGTGCTATCACCAATCAACACGCCTGCCATGGAAACTGCAAACATTAAATGCACCTGATGACAAGATTGAAGGGCCTGCATAAATGTCCCATCCACGGCGCAAGCAACAGAGGAGATAACTCCACCCGCAACTAAGGTAATATCTTCAGGAATAGGTAGGCCAAATCCACAAAGCAAAAGAACACCAAATACAGCGATATAACCATAAGTTGTAAAAAATTCGATAAGGCTATCTAACAACACGGTAACTCCAAAACTGTGTAAAAAAAAATTAACTCAGCATATCCCCATTTAACTGATACTAGCAAAGCACGCAAACATATACTTACGCATTCAAAATAGATTTCTGACTTTCTGTGTTGACACAATAAAATCGGTGCTTATGTTCCTCGCAAGCAGGAAAAGAAATGCAGCCTGTGTTTTTTGCTTGTCGACAAGCGGCTAAAAATACTAATTTCTTTTCTTAATTCTATTTCAATAAAAAGAGCTTAATTTTCATTTCCTTACCTCGGAGGTTTTTAGTATGAGTAAAATTATTGGTATTGACTTAGGTACAACCAACTCAGTTGTTGCAGTTATGGAAAACGGCAAACCCATCGTAATTGCTAATCAAGAAGGCGAGCGCACCACTCCCTCTGTTGTAGCATATACACGAGACGGTGAATTTATTGTAGGCCGCGCTGCACGTAACCAAGCCGTGACAAACCCACGCAATACTATTTACTCTGCAAAACGCTTTATCGGCAGCCACTATGCAGAGCGCACAGAAGAAGCCAACAAAATGCCATACACTGTAAAAAAAGGTCCTAGTGATAAGATCTTATTTGAAATTGGCGGCAAAGATATGGCTCCTCCAGAGATTTCTGCGAAGGTTCTTCAAAAATTAAAAGAAGCAGCAGAAAGTTATCTTGGCCAAACAGTAACAAAAGCGGTGATCACTGTTCCGGCTTACTTTAATGACTCACAAAGACAAGCAACTAAAGATGCTGGTAAAATCGCAGGACTTGAAGTTCTTCGTATTATTAACGAACCAACCGCAGCGGCTCTTGCATACGGTCTTGACAAGAAAACAAACCAAAAAATTGCTGTTTATGACTTTGGTGGTGGTACTTTCGACGTATCTGTACTTGAAGTTGGTGACAACGTTGTTGAAGTTCTTTCTACAAACGGTGACACACACCTTGGCGGTGACAACGTGGATGAACGCCTCATCGACTTCCTCGTTGCTGAATTTAAAAAACAAACATCCATGGACGTCTCTAAAGACCCTATGGCTATGCAACGCTTAAAAGAAGCTGCTGAAAAAGCTAAGATTGAACTCTCTAGCCAAACTAAAGTTGATATCAATCTTCCTTATTTGACTGCTGACCAAACAGGCCCTAAACACTTGGCTGTGAGCCTTATGCGCTCCCAGTTTGAACAAATGATCATGGATATTATTGACAAAACTATAGAGCCTTGCCGCAGCGCTTTGCGTGACGCAAACCTCAGTATCGATCAAATTGACGAAGTTGTTATGGTCGGTGGCTCCACTCGTATTCCTTTGGTTGGCGAAAAAGTAAAAGCATTCTTCAAAAAAGAACCAAACCGCTCTGTGAACCCTGACGAAGTTGTTGCAGTGGGAGCAGCCGTTCAAGCAGGCGTTCTCGGTGGAGAAGTGAAAGACGTTCTCTTGCTCGACGTAACTCCGCTCAGCCTCGGAATTGAAACTTTAGGCGGCGTATTTACAAAGCTTATTGAACGCAATAGCACCATTCCAAAGCGTGCAAGCCAAATTTTCTCTACGGCTGCAGATAATCAAACAAGCGTTGAAATTGGTGTTTTCCAAGGTGAACGCGAAATGGCACGCGACAACCGCTCACTCGGCCGCTTCAATTTATCTGAAATTCCTTCTGCACCACGTGGCGTTCCACAAATCGAAGTGACTTTCGATATCGACGCAAACGGGATTTTGAATGTTTCCGCAAAAGATCTTGGGACAAGTAAAGAACAAAAAATCACTGTGACAAACTCGGGTGGACTTTCTGAAGCTGACATCAAACGCATGATGGAAGAAGCAGAACGTCATGCTGCTGAAGACAAAACACGTCGTGAAACAATCGACGTACGCAACAAGCTTGACAGCATTATTTTCCAAACAGAAAAGAATCTCCGTGAAAATGGTGACAAACTTCCTGCAGAAATGAAGTCATCGCTTGAAACTGAACTTGCAAGCGCTCGCTCTGTTCTCGAAACAAAGAGCGAAGACAAAGTTGCTCTCGAAGCCGCAATTGCTTCTCTCGAAGCAAAAGCACACAAGCTTGCTGAAGAAATGTATAAAAACACAGGCGCGCAACCAGGCGGCGCACAGACAGCAGACGATACAAACAACAAGCAAAATAATTCCAAAAATAAAGATGGAGTTGTTGACGCTGAGTTTGAATCCAATTCATAATTAGGTTCAAACAATATTAAAAGCCCACCTAAATAAATATTTAAGTGGGCTTTTTTAATACAACTCTCTGTGATTCTATCAATTTGCTGCAAAACTCAATAACTAAAAACGGAAGCCCAAAGCTATACCTCCTGTTGCCGCCCCAGAGGGTTCTATATTTCCTTTCTCATCAAAAACAAAAAGATATGCCCCCTCAAGGGATAAAAAAGTAGATTTGGAAAACCAATAGCGCGTCCCTAGAAATGTTTGACCATAGGCATAGGTTGTCCTGCCAGCAGCTAAATTTTCAGTTAAACTTATAATAAAAGAAGGATAGTTATCTGATTTTATATCTGTTTTTGCATCTACATATCCCAATCGCAATGCAGCATAAGGCTCCCAACTGCTGCCTAAAGCACTTGCAATAATATCTCCATAATAGTGTTTGGATTTTCCTCCATCACCTATTCCTGCACCACCTGCAATCGCTAAAGCACCTGAATCAACACTACTCCCTTGAATAAGAGCATATTTCAATCTGAAGCTTTGAGTTAATGACTCTAATTTTAAACCAAAATCAAAATTTTCTGTTAAACCGTAATTCCATTTTATGGCATAAGCATAAGGGACACCTGCAGCAATCGAAATCTCATGATTGCCTTTACCCACTGTTCGACCTGTTTCGTTTAAAGTTAATGAGCTTAAACATGAGGTCAAAATAAAAATAGGAGATAAAATAACAAAGACTTTTAGCAAGAAAGGCATAAATAAATGTGCTCCACTATTTTATTATAAATAAACAATATATAATAATAAATATTGAATAATTAATTTGTTTTATTTAAATAATAATATTCTTATAAAATATATGTTGTCAATAATATCTCACTAAAAGTCCAAATAATGACTCTTTTTCCAACTGATACATTTAAAGATTCAATTGGTAAAATGCAATAAAAGACATTAAATAAAGAGATATACTATTGAAATTCTAAAAAATTGGATTGCTTGGAATATGAAAAAAATCAATATCTCCCCAGTTCCGTAATATATCAATTGCCATAGAACTGACTTCGTCATCTGGGCTCTTTGCGAGCTGAAGAATACGACTGATATAAATGACTTGTGGTGAACTCTCTAGAATACGTAAAGCATAAATTTGTTCGGTCGCTCGATTTGAATTTAAGTATTTTTCAATCCGTTCAAGATTCCAATTTTTAGAATAATTAGACACAGAATCAGCAAGTGATTTACAAACATCAGTGCAATGATTTCCATGCAAAATAACTGTTTCCATTTTTTCAAGTAATTTATCATTATAATAAGATGGAATAATAATACGCATTGGTTCTGAAAACGCATCATTGCGATTTCCCAACCATTCTATGGAAACACTTTTTCCAACAAAAGCTTTTTCTTTTAACAATTTTTTTGCAACAGTAAGCTGTAAATTTTCATTTGGGATAGATAAACCCAGCTCATATATATTTAATCTAAAATAATTAGCGGATACAAGAATGGAAATCGATAAAACTAAAGGCAAGACTATAGTTTTTAATTTTGATGCACGTTTTTCAGACATAGAATAATAAGCAAATGAAAGACTTAAAATGAAAATAGCAAATTCATAACATACATAATTTACTAAAAAATAGGATGAGAGATAAAGAAAAATAATCCAAGCAATAAAACCAGATAAACTTCTTGCTAATATCGAACTTAATACAAACAGCGATGAAATACGGGTCGCATCGGCAATACTGCTGATCAAATCGTTTTCTATATTTTTTTTAAAAAAAGTTATCAGGAATATGATAAACACACTTAAAGTAAAGGGAACAATGACTCTGATAAAATATCTTTTATTAAACGTCAGAGGAAGAGATTCAATAAAACTCCAAGTCCGTTCTTTTTTTGGTGCAATATTCCATTCATAGAAAAATAAAATAAGAAAAATAAATGGAAGAAAAGACCATATTCCGCCAAAATATATTCCCGCAACAGTGCCAACTAAACACAACAGAAAAAAAGACCAATACTGTTTAAACAGAAACATGAATGTTGCAATCACGTTTAACAATCCTTTCTTTCATAAATTCGCATTATTTCTTCAAAGCTTGTTCTATGCTCCTCTTTAATGGCATCTAGTGCACTTTGAAGAATAACTTTCCCTTTTTTTAAAAGGATAATATCTGTTGCATATCTCTCTATATCTTCGACCATATTCGTGGCGACAACCACTTGGGCTCCTGTATCGTAAGAATATGCATCCAACTTCTTAAAAATAGTTCTTCTGGAATCCGTGTCTAATTCATTGGTCACTTCATCCAATAGAATCACCATCGGCATTCTTGGCAAACTTAATAACAAGCGAAAACGCACTTGCTCACCGCGGGAGAGTTTATCGATGCGCTTATGTGCAGGCACAGCGAGATCCCGTAAGAGAGCATTTTCAATTTCGCTATTCCAATTTTGCGCAAGTGACTTGATCAATTTAAGATGATCAGCAGTTGTGAGCCCTTGATAAAGTTCAAGATTCCAAGAGATAAGATGAATTTTATCTTTCAATAATTCAAAATGCTTAAATATATCTTTTGCCAAATAAATAACTGAGCCAAGATCCGGTTTATCCAAACCCGCCATCAATCTAAGCAGAGACGATTTTCCTGCTCCATTGTGTCCAACAAGTGCCGTAATACCCGGCGAGTGGAATTTAAGTTGAGGAATCTCGAGTCTTATATTTTGCGTTTTGCCATATAGCTTTAAATTATTTACTTCGATCATATTTCTTGTCCACTCCAACATTCCTCAACGAGAGCTTGAAATCTATCTTGTTCAACACCTAACTCACGCGCATGCGATACAATATTGCTCAAACTAGGTTTAAGAAGATCTTCTTTTTGATTTTGATTGAGCGAGTTAATATTTTCGGAAACAAAGGCACCCACACCACGACGAATGATGATAAATTTTTCAACTTCTAATATTTTAAGAGCTTTTTGAATTGTCAGTGAATTCACTTCAATCATTTCTGAAATTTCACGTACAGAAGGCAAAGCGGTACCAGCTTGAATGATGCCAGAGAGAATTTGATTTCTCATTTGCTCGACAATTTGGGCATAGAGAGGAATTGAAGAATGCGGATTTACTTGAAGCCTCATTTTTAAGCGCACTCCACTAAAGGTGATATACATCTCTATAGAAGTACAACTCTTGAGCAACAAAAGCAAGTTAGCTTATATAAAAATAAACATTCATATTAAATTTTAATTTGAGCAAGACAAAACTTTATTATTCTTGCTTCTAGCCAATACATTGGAATTAAAAGAGAATGCCAAGAAATAAAACCGACATGCCCGCCGTGCGATGTCAATTCCAATTGAATTGATTGAGATAATTCAGTTTGATGTGGCACACAAGCCGCACTCATAAAAGGATCGTCAAGTGAATGAATGATGAGCGTATTATGTTTGATAAGAGATAAATATTGTCTTGAGCTTGATTTGTTATAATAATCTTTAGCCCCCTTAAATCCATGAATACGGGCAGTTATTTTATCATCAAATTCCCAAAAATTCTTAATGCTAACAATTTCTTCTTTAGATAAATTAAAATCTTTATAGCGATTATTTTTAAGCAAATTATTTTTTAAACTTTTAAGTAACCACCATTGATATAATCTTGAAAAACCTTTGTTCATTTTCTGAGCAGAATTTTCTAATTCAAATGGAACTGAAACAGCCACTGCAGATGAAATAAATTCATTTTCATTATTTTCAGATAACCATTTCAATAAAACATTACCGCCTAAAGAAAAACCGACAATAAATACCTGAGATTTTATTTTTTCCTTTTGCCTTAAATAATTAATAAAAAAATTGAGATCTTCAGTTTCTCCTGCGTGATAAGCTCTGCGCAATTTATTTTGCACGCCTGAACACCCTCTAAAATGCATACATACAGCGCGAAAACCAGAATCAATCGCTTTCTGCATTGTCCGTCTAATATAAGAAGAATTCGAGGATCCTTCTAATCCATGCAAAAGCAAAATGAGCGGTTTGTCTTCCTGTTTATTTGCCGTCCAGTCAACTTCAATAAAATCATGATCTGGCAAATAAATGGTTTCACGGTTTAATAAAAGATTTTTTTGACATGAAAAAAGAGCGGGAAATAACGTCTGTAAATGTCGATTTCTCATCCACCAAATAGGTTTGAAATCTGATAGAATCTTGTTATTATATTTCTGCAAGTATGAAAACCTTATATCAATAAATATGCTCAGTAAGAATGACAAAGCTATGACGCTATAGTTATTTCTCAACTCAAATTAATATATCAACATTGCAAAATAAATGCGAGGGGTAAAATGCTCGATAGTGTCCCTGAAATAAATTCAGAAACAAATTATAAAAATACTTATGAAGTATTAACTAGTAAAAATATTCCTATATATTTACTTTCTTCCCTCATGCAAAAATTTGAAGATTATAGAGCCAAAAGAAAAATGGGTTGGTCTCGCCCATGGAATAAAATTAATGTTTGTACTTTCGAAAGTTATCGTTGGTATACAAAAATTGATTATGACTTACTAACTTTATTTAGAACAGTTTTATTACAAAATACACATTACTTTGATGATAATTCTGAATTTTTTATAAGAGATATTTTGCATGATACGAGAGCTCAGGGATTCTTATTTTATCACGATCGGATTGAGGTAGATAAAGCATACGAAGGTGTCACCTTAAGTTTTGGGAGACTTTCATCCTTAAATAATAGATACAGAGATAGAATTGATATCATTTTCGAATCACAACTTATAAACTCAACGAGCACTCGAAACCTTGACTTGATAAAGATTTATATAGACCCTTACTCAGGCGATACAAATCTACCTCAAGTCATTAAACTGGATAAATCTTTTAAAAAAACATATGGACTTTTAAAAAATTTGTATGCTCTACTCACTTATAAATACTATAGTTGGCAATTTAGCGAGAGAGAATGGTATCATTGGTCACAAAAATTCGTGCCGTATTTTGGAGAAAGAAAATTCGTACCCTATAATTCTCTTTTTATAAATCCAAAAAAATCTCAGCTTGTAAGCGAAAAAGATATTATTTTAAAATCTACTTAACCCCAAGAACTTGAGATCTCCAAAGCTGATCTTGAAAATAAAATTTTTCTGCCCGCGCATAACCGCCACTCTCTTTCCAGGTCTTTAAAAACTCATTAAAGGAGCCAATCAATTCTTTACTTGATTTTTTTGCTGCGATTGAAAAACTATCTGAAACAATTTTGGTTGGTAGTATTATAAATTTATTTTGTTTATCTTTATCCATTAAATTAACATATGTCGTATCTGTAACAAAGGCTTTTGCTCTTCCTTGCGTTACAGCCAGAACGAGATCAGAGTCTTGATCGAATCTTAAAATTCTTGCTTTTTTCAAGGTTTTTGACAGATAAATATCGCTCGTATATCCCGTTTTAACGGCAATATTGTTATCATCTTTATCTAAATCTTCAAGGCTTTTATAAGCA
Source organism: Fluviispira sanaruensis (assembly GCF_004295685.1). Taxonomy (NCBI): domain Bacteria; kingdom Pseudomonadati; phylum Bdellovibrionota; class Oligoflexia; order Silvanigrellales; family Silvanigrellaceae; genus Fluviispira; species Fluviispira sanaruensis. The sequence continues at coordinate 509,993 of NZ_AP019368.1, read as the reverse complement.
GATTTATTATCTTCTGTGTTTTTGAGTGCAATGCTCAGACCATTGATAAAGGTTGAATCACTAAATGCAACAATTTTTTCTCTTTCAGGTGTAACTGTCATACCAGCCGCGATAAGATCACATTTACCAGAAATTAATGCTGGAATAATTCCGTCAAAACTAATTTGAATCATTTTTAATTCGACCTTCAGAGATTTTGAAAAATGTTTCATCATATCAATATCAAATCCAGTCCACTCACCTGTCTGAGTTTTCATTTCGAATGGAAGAAAGCCTGCATCAGAGCAAACTTTGAGGACTTTTGCGTCTAGAACCTTTTTTAAACTTTTATCAATTTTATCATTTTCTGTTAATTTATTCGAATCCGCTTGATCATTTTTTTCTTGAGCTACTTTAAGAGTTACACTTTTTTCGGTTAAGGCAAATGAACTCATTGAAGGGATAAGAGTAAGCAGGGAAAAGGTATGCAAAAAGAACTGTCTAAAACCTAATTTCATTTCATTTCCTCTTTTAATAATCCATTACCAAGCGGACGAGACCAGAATATAAACGAATTTAAATATTCTCTACTCAAACTTGGTTCTTAATACATAAGCAGCGCAAACTGGTCAAGTAGTACAAATTAAGATATTGTTTTTATGATATTATTTTCAATAATCCAACTAAAAATTTAGAATTTAATAATCTTCTGAATTTTCATCTTCATCATTTTCATCAAAATCTTCCACACCCTCAATGGTTTTTATAGTATTATCAGGAAGTTTTGTTTTGTTTAGCAAAGCATTGTCCAATTGTTCTTTGCCTTTTATAGCTTCATAGTTACGAGCTATGACGAGATCCTTGTTGTTGAGAATACCCATTTTTTGAATTGTATTTAAGATTTTTTTATATCTTTGCACAAAAAACGATGTCGGTTTTTGTGTTACCAAACTTTGATTCCATTTTTTAGGTGATGGAATAATTGCCACAAGAGCAATGCATTGAGATGGAGTGAGTCTTTTCGCTTCCGTGTTAAAATATTTTTGTGCAGCATTTTCGAGTCCATAAATTTTTGGACCGAATTCAACAACGTTAAAATACCATTCAAGCTGCTGATCTTTTAACATGATTCCATCTAAAATAAACGCACCCATTATTTCCCTCGATTTCCGTAAATAACTTTTTTTACGCGAAAGAAATGCATTTTTAACAAGTTGTTGCGTTATTGTACTTCCACCCCGCTTTTTTTTTCCAATTTTCTGATTTGTAATAAAACTCATTTTTAGACTTTCAAAATCCACTCCTTTGTGCTGATAAAAACGATTATCCTCCGCTGCAATCAAGGCTGCTTTACAGGTTTTAGGGATTTCATTGTATGAGCTCCAAGATTGAGGGGAAAAAACACTAACGACTGGACCTGTAATACGAATATATCTTGATTTTCCATCACTCTCATAAGGAAAATATATCAGTAATCCAGAATATAATAAAAAAACCCAAGGGATAAACCAGAGAATAAAAGCAACGAAACAAAATAATGGAAGTTTTATAAACCAAAATGATGTAGAAAAAACTTTCATTCTAATTCCTTGCTAAGATTAAGTGATTAAAGCAAAATAAATTGGCAGCTTTTTAACCCTAAGATGAGGTACTTTTATGTCACTACCTAAAATTAAACCACTTGAATTTATTTCCAAACCTATCATTGAAAATAACAATACCGACCTTGCTATAATCGTAATAGATGAAACTGATATCGAAAAGGGAACAATTCATTCTTCAGAACTCACAAATCTTGACTCACAGTTTAATGGTATCATTCAAAAACTGATATCATTTGGTGATTTTGAAGGGAAATGGCTACAATCCACAGTTTCAATTTCAGATAATTCAAAAATAAGTAAAAGAATTGTTCTGATTGGTGCTGGTAAAAAACAAGATATTAAGCCATCAAGAGCTCGACAAATTGGGATTAAGTCTGCTGAAATTGCCCTTGCACTCAAAACCCAACAAGTTACATTTTTACCATATTCAAAACTTATAAATTCTAAAGAACTTATTGCTCAAGTGCATGCTGGGTTTAATTTAGGTATGTATAAATACCCAAATTCCAATGCCACAGCACAAGCAATGGCTGAAAGCGAAAAACCTCTTCAAGTAACTTATATTTCAAATATATCGGGCTGCCAAGAAGAACTCAATCATACTGAGATTATAAATAATTCTGTGAATACCTGCCGCCTGCTTCAAGACGGGGCACCTAATATCGCTACTCCAAAATACATTGCAGAAAACATTGCAGAACAAGCAAAGAAACTGAATTTAAACGTCCAAATTTGGGGTGCACAAAAGCTCAAAGAAATGGGATTTAATGCTATGCTTGCTGTTGCAGGGGGCAGTGCGCTTGAACCACAATTCGTAGTTATTGAGTATAAACCTGAAAAGTTTAGCAAAACAATTGCCTTTGTGGGCAAAGGTTTAACTGTGGATACGGGTGGGTATTCATTAAAAACCCCGTCTATTCATCAAGAAGGAATGAAGTACGACATGTCTGGCTCTGCTGTTACTTTAAGCTCTATTCTCGCCATAGCTCGACAAAAATTACCCATACATGTTTATGCCGTTGGAGCCCTCTGCGAAAATATGGTGGATGCATTGGCTTTTAGGGTTGGAGATATCATCACGGGATATTCCGGAAAAACCATCGAAGTTCTCAACACAGATGCCGAAGGTCGCCTTGTATTAAGCGATGCACTTCATTATGCTGCTAAAGATTTAAAACCAGATTATATTGTAGAATATTCGACGTTAACGGGAGCTATGATCGGAGCTCTTGGCCATGTTGGAGCGGGTGTTTTTGCCTTCGATAAAGAGCTTGAACAGATTGTTATAAAAGCCTCTGAAGAAACAGGTGAAAGAGCATATCCACTCCCTGTTTGGGAAGAGATTGCGGATGACAATAAAGGCAGTATAACCGACCTTGTTAACTTAGGAAAAAATTCAGGTGGTGCTGGCAGCATGGTTGCAGCGGCATTTTTAAAAGAATTTACCGAAGATATTCCTTTCGCCCATATAGATATTGCTGGAGTTTCTGATAAAAACCAAGCCATAGGTTACACGCAAAAAGGCAGCTCAGGCTATGGCGTTCAATTATCAGTGCAAATTGCAAAAAAAATCTCTGGACTCAATTCTTAATTTTTTTCTCTGTGATAAAATTTTAAACAAAAAAAAGAGTGCAAGTGAATAACTTGCACTCTTTTTTGAAGCCGAAAAATCGGTTCTTTTTAACGCTTGGAGAATTGGAAGCGAGCACGAGCGGAACGTAAACCATACATTTTACGTTCTTTGATACGCGCATCACGAGTGATAAGCCCAGAAGACTTAAGCACAGAACGGAATTCTGGGTTTAAGTTTAACAGAGCATTGGTAATACCGTGACGAATTGCACCAGCTTGACCAGAAAGCCCTCCGCCAACGACAGTTACGCGGATGTCAACCTTACCAAGAGTTTGCGTTAAGTTTAAAGCTTGTTCAACAACCATACGAGAAGTTGGACGCTTAAAATAATCTTCAAGACTACGGTGGTTAATTGTGATAGCACCTTTGCCATCTTTAACCAAATAAACGCGGGCTATAGAAGTTTTACGTTTGCCTACGCCAGAAATATATTTAACTGCCATTTTAGGGCTACCTCATTTAATCGTTTGTTAGTTTTTAATTGTACGCTCAGGTAAAGCTTCTGGTTTTTGTGAAACATGTGGATGCTCAGTACCAGCATAAACTTTTAGATGGCGATAGCATTCATCACCCAAACGATTGTGGGGAAGCATACCTTTAACTGCAAGTTCTAACAAACGCTCAGGTTGAGTTGCACGGATTTCAGCAGCAGTTTGGGTTTTCAACCCACCAAAGAAACCTGTGTGGCGATGATAAAGCTTGGTAAGCTCTTTGTTTGCAGAAAGCTTAACTTTAGCGGCATTAATAACAACAACATTGTCGCCCATATCCATGTGCGGAGTGAATGTTGGTTTGTGCTTACCACGTAAAATATAAGCAATTTGTGTTGCAAGACGCCCAAGAGTTTTACCTTCAGCATCGACAATGAACCATTTCTTCTGAATTTCAGAAGCTTTGGCAGAATAAGTTTTCATATAAAGAACTCCACTTAACAAAAAATAATGAATTTACCCTGTAAATTCAATTAATTACAAATTCGCTTGCGAGCGTTCCTCTTTTCCTCGTAGCTTTCAGCAAATCGGGCGTTATCCCAACGCAAAATACTGATATCATAGAGAAATAAAAATCACTCGTGCCACTTCTCCAATAGGTGTGGAGTTCCTGCAGAAGGAGTGACACAACCCCGCATTGGATGTAGAATGAAGCGAAACGCATTTTCATTCACACAGCCCTGCAAAAAAAAACATGCAGAGGGGCTTTATATCGGGAACTTTGCTTGTGGTCAACAATGAAAATTCATTTATCTTAATAAATCAGGAAATAACGACTCTTCCCTATCTAGAGTGCATAAAATTTATTGTGAAAGCTTCGTATGGCTTGATTGAAAATGGTGAGTCCCAGTTTATAGATTTTATCCATGCAAATGAATTAATTACAAACAATATCCAGTATAATCAAATAGATAACTTAATAGAACAATTTGATTTTTACCAAGGCACTCCTGTCGCACGTCAATTTTTAGCCATATCGATGCTTACGAATCTGTATTATGAAGCAAATGAAATCATTGATAAGATCAAAAAGAATCTTATAGAAAAAACAAAGATAAATCTAAATAGAATTTCAGACAAACCAAGCCTACCCTTAAAGATTTCAAGGGCATTTTCTCTACTCGAAAATAAGAAAAAATTACAAGCTGAGATCTTACCATACGAAGAAATAATGAATCAATTTCTCAATCGATTAGAGAAACAAAAAAACAGCAAAAAAGAAGAATTAAATGCTCCTCTCAATTTCTGGGAAGAAGAATCAATTCGCAAATCCTTTTATCAAATCATATCTTTTATAGAATGCTCTCTTTATTCATTTAGCTATATTACAAATATGAAAGATAATAAAATAATTAGCTCACTCATCTCAATAAAAGAAGATATTTTCGCAAGCTCAATAAGGGAAATATATAACAAAACACATTTTATATTAAGACTTATAAAACTTATTTTAAAAAATAATAAAAATATAGAGAAATCAGAAGAAAACCTTAACAAAGAACAAGAGAATTCTTCTTATACAAATAGATTAAGCATTCAATTATCAAAACTAAATGAAAATATTTCTGAAATAAAAAAATTAGAACAAAAAATGATTGAGCTAAATACAAGTCATATTAAATTCCGAGAAATGATCGATGAAGAAATACACTCGTTAAATATATCAATTTCTAAAGAAAATATAGTCAAAGCTAGGTTAGAAATGCGTTTAAATGATGATGAATATCCTTTAAGCGTAGCCTTTAGAACTCATATTACAAAGTTGCTTCAATATCTTGAAGAATAATACTTTCATCATAAAATTTCTCGCCTTTAGTTAATTCAATTGGAGAAAATAAATTGTCTTGCCTAATATTCACTTGGTTTGCCTTACACAATTCAAGCACAGCCATAATAACTACGATAAGCTCATAGCGAGAAATGCATTCCATAAGAAAATCTTGAAGTAAAATAATTTGAACTTCTTCTAAACGCTTTTTAACAATTTCCATTTTTTGCTGTATAGTAATTTTTTGTGCTTTAACAATAACTTTGGGGCGAGATGTATTTGAAAACTTTAAGAGCACGCGCTCTAACGAAATAATAAGATCGAAAGGATTGCCTTTTATAGGATGCTCAAAGTTAGAAAACTCATCTTCACGCCGCTTGTATTCTGCTGTTGGATATATATTGCCGGCAACCGTGCCCATAGATTCCAAAATTTCCGAAGCTTTTTTTAAAGCTTCAAACTCAAGCAACTGTTCTACAAGCAAACGACGCGGATCTTCTTCAGAAATTTGCTCTAAGCTTTCAAGATTTTCAGTGCTCTTTTGTAACACAGGCAATAGCAAATGCGCTTTTATTTCAATTAGTTGAGCAGCCATTGCAAGATACTCACCTGCAGAATGAAAATCTAATTCTGGCACTTGCTTAAGAAAACTAAGATATTGCTCTGTTATAATAGCTATAGGAATATTAAATATGTTAAGTTCCTGAGCTTTTATAAGATGCAGGAGAAGATCGAGAGGGCCATCAAAGTTTTCAAGTCGAAGGTGCATTGATTTCTACCAGTTACAATACGTTTTTAGTTTTGATCATTTTGCTACAAAATGATCGTAATAGAGGTTTAAACTTCTGTCGACGTAGATGTAAAGTCATTATAGACAAAGTAAATTATTTTGTCGGTTTTAGATTTTGAGATGCCACACAATCTCACAACATGCATAAACGAGGTTTTACTTTGCAAAGGACGAAATTACTATTAATTGGTCTCGGATTTTTTTGGATTTTTGCCTGGAGTGTTTTTGGTAGCATACTTGGTTCACGCATAGAAATAATGAGCGCAACCAATGCAGATCCCGCTTGGTTGATTGGGTGGCAAAGAACGCTATTACGATCAGCGCATGCTCATATGAATTTAATGGGAATAACAACTGTGCTGATAGGCCTTACCCTCAGCCATTTAAAGACATATTTTTCACAAAAATATGCAAATTTATTTATAATTATCAATACAATCAGTATCCCAATTTTTGGTCTTGGGATTGTGCTGCAAGCTTTTAATCCCAATACAAATGGAACTATCTCACCTGTTACGGCTATTGCAGCACTAGGGGGAATTCTCTATATTATTTCTATCGGAATTTGGTCCGCCCTTTTTATTTTTAGTGCAATGAAAAAATGAAATTGAAATGAGCATATTGACAAATATTGAAACAATAAAATTTGAGAGAGTAGTTTATATCACTAGAATGACAGCTATCGGTGATGTTATCATCACCTCCCGAGTCATTACGAAACTAAAAGCAAATGGATATTTTCCAATTCTGGTCACATCGTTTGCAACCGAAGAGATCGCACGGCGTATGCACGACTTAAAAGCATACATTTGTATTGATAAAGACAACGATATTAAATGCTATTATGATTCTAAAATTTTAATTAAAGAACATTTTTGTCAAAAAATAAATTCTCTTAAAACATATAAAGATAGAATAATAATTGATTTACAAAGAACTAGACGTAGTAAAAGAGCAAAAAAACTTCTCAAAAAAGAGTTACATCTATTTTTCGAGAACTCTCTATTTGTTAATAAAAGAACGTTATTCAGACTGTTTCTTATCATGCTTGCATATTTTTCATTTGGGCAAAAAAGAAGAGATAAAATAAAAGAAATAGTAAGAATTCATGATTTACAAGATAATTTAGTCGATCAAATTTTAAAATATGATAAAGTAAATATAAAACAACCTAATTATGATGATTACTCTTTACTGAGTTTTAATAAAGATTACCACTTACCTTTAAAAAATTATATTTGTATTTTTCCTGGCGCGAGCGGCTTTATTAAAATGTGGCCTAAAGAAAACTTTAGAGAATTAATTCAACTCATTCTTATTAATTCCAATAATAACATTATAATATGCGGCAGTAAAAGTGAAGAATTCTTAGGTGAATACTTAGCATATCCCAAAAATAAAAGAGTGTTAAATTTAGTAAACAAAACAAGCTTAGGTGAAACACTCGATCTCATCTCACATGCAAATTATATTATTTCGAATGACTCATTTGCTGGACATGCAGCTGATATTTATAAAAAACCAGCATCAGTCATTTTTGGAGCGACATCCCCAAGTTTTGGTTTTGTTCCGATTTTTAGAAATATAACTTTAGAATACGAAAATATTGCTTGTAGCCCATGCACCCGCCATGGCCAATCTGACTGTCACTTTAAAAATTTAAAATGTCTTAAAGACATTTCTCCGATTTCTATCTTGCAAAAAATGAAAAATTTTTTTTAGAGCAACTCTAAAAAGGAGAAAAAATGACCGATAATGATAAAATTCAAGAACTCATACGCGTTTCTGAAACAAGAATGATCAAATGCGTTTTTCCAGACACTACAAATCATTATAATACTTTGTTTGGTGGCACAGCTCTCAATTGGATGGATGAAATTGCCTTTATTACTGCAACCCGCTTTTGCAGAAAAAAAATTGTCACAGTCTCGTTAGACAAAACGGATTTCCAAAAACCAATTCCTGCAGGAACCTTTGCTGATATACATGGTAAAGTTATTTTTGTAGGCAATAAAAGTTTAAAAATTCAAGTGCAGATTTTTATCGAACAAATGTATACAAATCAAAGAGATCTTGCTGTGAGCGGTGTTTTTTCAATGGTTGCACTCAATGAGAATGGCAAACCTACTTCAGTTTTATAATATTGAATTTATTCCTCAAAAAGCAATCAAATTAAACATTTGCACTAATAAATGTTTTTAAATAAAATAAAAAAGTTAATAAAATAATTTTTCAGCTATGTATTATTATTTTAGAGGAAAAAAATTAAAATATTTGTCATATACACAATTATCATGTTTTTATCAAAAAATACTTTTGCTAATGAATTAAAAGAATTTTATGTCGTCTGTATGGATATTAAAACAAAAAAATATACGTACCCTAAGGACTCAGAAAATAATTATTTAAAAGCAAATGAAGTAAAACAAGACAACCAAGCAATAGGACTTTTAAATATTTGCTTAGCTTAAGTTGACTTTACTTAATAATCTATATCATGTATATTTCTTTTTTAAGATAAAAGATTTTAATATAATATATAACAACTTATCATTATTGAATTAAAACTTCAGGGAGAGCAAATAGAATGCTTTCAAAAATATTGAATGAATATCAATTTACCTCTGAATTATATAAAAACATAATTGAAAATAAGTACTGCTTTGAAATAGTAGACACTTTGACAAAAGAAAAAAGGAAAGAAAAATTTACGGAGGCTATTCAACGTGTTGCTTATGAAGTCAACAAATACGACAACAGTGCATTTGACGAAATGCAGGAAAAAACGATTCAATATATTCAAGCAAAAGACTTTAGCCCTGCCGGCGGGATTTGGCGTGCTGCCGGAAATAAAACACATAAAATTTCATACGTGAATTGCACAACTCAAGCACCTGTAAAAGATTCTATTGAAGAAATTTTTGCTCAATCACTGACTCATTGGAGTCGCATTGCCTCCTATGGTCAAGGAAATGGAATCGATATTTCAGGACTCAGACCCCGTGGGGCAATCACACAAAACTGCGCAAAAGCCAGCACAGGTGCTGTGAGTTTTCTTTCTATATTTGATGCAGCTATGCAAGTTATTGGTGCTGAAAATCGAAGAGGAGCTACGAAACCAGACATATGGATCTATCACCCGGATGCAGAAGAATTTATTACTTGTAAGTCTGATATCACAAAATTAACTTCACAAAATGTTTCAGTTAAAGTAGATACTGAATTTATAAATGCAGTCATCGAAAATAAAAATATATTAATGAATTGGGAAAGAAAAGAAAATAAAATATATATTGGTTCTAAATTATTTGACGACAACTCACCTGGGCCAAATTTAAGCGTCCAGCGTGAAATAAATGCCCAAATACTTTTCCATAAAATAGCATTTCAAGCATGGAAAACGGGCGAGCCTGGAATTGAGTTTTGGGATCAGAGCGAAAAATATTCAAATAGCAATTATCATCCTGATAAAAAATACCATATTGTTTCAACCAATGGCTGTTCTGAACAGAAATTAGATCCATTCAATACCTGCGTACTTGCTTCTATTAACTTTTATAATATGCCCTTGCTCAATGAAAATTGGCAAGAATGGCTAAAAGAAAGAGTGGAATTTGGTGTACGATTTTTAGACAATGTTATTATTGCTGAGTATCAAGAAAATCGGTCACCACATCCCACTCAACGAGAAAAATTAAAAGAAATGACTCGCATTGGTCTCGGATTTACTGGACTGTATGATTGGTTCATAAAATCAAAATTAAGGTATGGATCTGAAAAAAGTATTTCAGTAACAGAAAAAATAATGAAGGTTTTCACAGAAACTGCTTATCGCACTTCCATACAATTGGGTAAAGAAAGAGGAAGCTTTAAAGAATTTAAGAAAGAGTGGTTTATCAAAAGTCCATTTATAAAAAGACTATGCCAACTCACATCTTTAGAACTTGAAGACTTTACAGAAATGCGCCATGTTTGCTGCTTAACTGTAGCACCGACTGGTACTTTATCGATGCTGGTCGGAGTGGGAGGAAGCGGTTGTGAACCTGCATTTGCACCTTATCTAGAGCGGAGAGAAAGGACACTAACAGGGGAGTACAAGTCGCATTTAATTTTTGATAACTGTGTTATTAATGAACTAAATAGAAAGAAAATATCTTTAACAAAACAAAATGCCGAAAAATTAGTTGAAGAAAATGAATGGATTTTTGCAGCTTGGAATAAAAAACCTGAAAAAAATATAGATCCACTTGATAAATTAAAATTAATCGCAACTTTGTATAAATATATCGACAGTGGCATTTCTGTGACTTATAATTTACCAGAAAATGCACGGAAAGAAGACATTTGGAAAATATACTTAACTGCATGGCAATATGGCTTAAAATCAGTTACTGTTTATCGTGACAAAAGTAGAGAAGGGGTATTAAAAAACTTACCTACTGACAATGGTGAAAATATTTCGAAAAAATTAAAAAAAATAATTGCTGTAAAACGTCCCAATGTTTTATCATGTGATATTCATAATTTTAAATTAAATAAGAAAAACTGGCTTATTCTAATTGGTTTACTTGAAAATGATCCGTACGAAGTATTTTGTGGATACTGCGATGCAAATTCTTTACCAGAAAACTTTATAAATTCAGAAATTATCAAACGAAAAAATAAGAAATATTTTCTAAAATTTAAAAACATAAAAGAGATAAATCTAAAAAACCTTTTACAAAACAAACCTTCTGAGAGTGCCATCACACGCCTTGTGTCCTTAAATTTAAGGCACGGAGTTGATATTAAATACATTGTCCAACAACTCGAAAAAACCGAAGGCAGTGTCACACATTTTGCGAGTGCTATCAATCGAGTCCTTAAAAAATATATTAAAGATGGTACAAAATTCACTGGAGAAATTTGTCCAAATTGCCAAAAATCAAATATTATTTACCAAGCAGGCTGTATGACTTGTGCCGACTGTGGCTGGAGTCGCTGTTAATTAATTAACTTATAGTAAAAATTTATCAATATGAATACGTTTCATTAGTGAAACCGAGTGCAATTACCCATTCATATTAAATAAAATAATTCACTTATTTATAGGATTATTTTCTTTTAACACTGTAAATAATTGAACACTTGAAAAATAAAATTTTACTTTATATCATTACTAAAATTATTCGAATATAATTATAAAAAACCCCGAAAATAAACAATATAATTTCAATTTAGTACTAAATAAAAATTTATACATGTTAAAAAATATGAATATGTACTTAATTTAATTTTATATTAAGTACATAAATGACAGGATTTAAGCAAAAGATAATTTTAATATTAGTAAGTGATTTATGATAATTTAAAATTTACGCTTTATTCATATGGATATTTATACTTCTAAGAAGATTTTCATTTTGTCATCTTGCGATTCTATAAAGCATAGAGTATTCCTTATGTTTTGAATTTGAAAATTTCACTTTCCGTCGATCAGACGAAAAATTGGAACTTTTTTTTAGATATTATTGATATTGGAAAATTGAATGATATTACAAAATGACGATGAATTAAAAAAATTACAAAAAATCGGAACAATAGTAGCTGATACACTTGTTTTTATGATGAAAAGTGTTGAAGTAGGAATGACCACACAAGAACTTGACGAAATGGGCGGAACATTTCTTAAAAAATTTGGTGCCGTCTCAGCACCTAAATTAACATACAATTTCCCAGGCTACACATGCATTTCATTAAACCATGAAATTGCACATGGTATCCCATCGCAAAAGAAAATAATGGCTGGAGATTTAATTAACATCGATGTTTCTGCTGAATTAAATGGATTTTTTGCCGATACAGGCGGGTCTTTTAGTGTTGGTATAAAAACTCCTCAAAATGAAAGACTGTGCAGCGCAACAGTGGAAGCAATGTATGCAGGAATAAATGCGACTAAAAGTGGAGAAAAGTTATCCGCCATAGGAAAATCAGTGGAAAAAATTGCCCGCAAATATAAATATTCGATTATTGAAAATTTAGGTAGTCATGGTGTTGGGAAAGCATTGCATGAAGAACCAAAATATATATCATCGACCTTCGATCCAAAAGAAAAAAGAATATTAAAAAAAGGAATGGTCATAACGGTAGAACCCTTTCTCTCAACTGGTGAAATTTATGCTGAAGAAAGTAAAGATGGCTGGACATTGTTTATAAAAAAACAACATAAAGCGGCTCAATTTGAACATACGATCGTTGTTACTGATGGTGAACCTATAATATTAACTCGTCCATCAGCAGACGCATTTTTTTAACAAAAAAGCTTACAAGAAAGGGGATTTCTTTGAATGTAAAGCCAGCGCGATTTTTTATTCTAAATGAAAGCTCCCTTACCATTAAGCTTGCCCCACCCGCTGAACTCTTTTTTTCTAAGAGAAATATCCGCTGCTATGGGGTTAATTGGGTTAGGTGGACATGCTCAAACAATCCGCCCCCTGATCACCCCAATGACAGAAGGAGCAAGTCAAAATAGATATGGTCCTTTACCAAAGTCAATCATTGCAGGATTAAGTCAATTCTCCAATGGCAAGTATTTGCAAAAGAGATGCTTGCTTGACTCGATCGGCTGGGCTGCAATATTGCCCATGATGCTTGCAATGCTAGGAGGGATTTTTACGGCTGCACAAACTGTTAACTCTATTTAAGAAATTCCAAACTTATTGTCGATCCAGACAATCGCTTTTTATTAGTTGCTATTTATTTCAGTAGAATGACTTTATTTTCAATGATTATAGGCAATGCTTTTGCTGCATTTCCTGTTATGACAGCTGGTATTGCGCTTCCCTTTTTAGTCCACACTTACGATTTTTATTTTATTAAAAAATTAATTGATTTAATTTATAATTACTATTAATCTTCTAAGCAAAATCACTTAGGAGATTTAAAATGGAAAATCTAATTGATTTATGCGAAAATACTGTCAAAGAAAAATTTTTCTACATACCACAATTCTTAAATGATTGCTCAGTTGAAATCTACGAAGGCTTTAAAATTACAAAATCACCTTATATAAGTTCCATGTTTAATATAGCTTGGTTAAATAACATCAATCCTGTTCATCTCGAGTCTTCTCTTAATAAATTGATAAATCATTTTAAACCAAATCCTTTTGCCTTGTGGATTGGCCCCAATTCGACTCCTAAACAAATAAATGAAATTTTACAAAATTTAGGCTTTGTCAAAGAAGCAAGTGAAACAGGTATGACATATGCCTTTAATCAAATAAATAACTCATTTAATTCAGCCAATATAAAAGAATTATACGATGAAATTTTAAATTCCAATATCATTAAAGAAATCAACGATGAAAATAGTATGAAGTTTTTTATTAGTGTACTCGAGAATTATGATCCAGAAGCGCGAAAGTATTATTTAAAAATTGCCAATGAATTGGGTTTCAAAGATAATAAGCCATATCGCTTTTTTTACCATGAAGCGGATGGCTGTTCAACATGTATTGCATCGCTCTTTTTTAAAGATGAAATCTGTGGCATATTTGATGTTCTTACTCATGATAATTATAGAAATCAGGGGCATGCTTCAAAGATGATGAAATATCTTCTCAATTTTGCGAAAGAACATGGGGCAAAATATATGGGTCTCACAGCGTCTTCACCAGAAGCAGTAAGCATATATAAAAAATTAGGCTTTATTGAAATGGGTGAATATGATTGCTATGAATATAAACGTTAAATATTTTTATGGAATATTTCGAGCATACTTTCGCATTTCTTATTGCGCTTTTTTAAAATGATTCCAATTTATACTGAATCGCTGTACTTTCGATAAATAAACTGCAAATAAAATAAATATAATCCCAGTGATTTGCATATATGAAGGGTATTTTCCTGAAAGTTGAATATCTAAAAGTATAGCTGTGATTATTTGTCCACATATAATTAAAATAGTTGTATTCATAGCGCCAATACGAAGAATAACATAACTATTTATGGCTCCAAAAAAAGCTCCGAAGACACTACCTAAATATGCAAATTTGGGTATGTTCTCATTTATTAAAAACCAATCGCCTAATATGAAAACAATAATTGTCAAAAAAATAAAACCAACAATATGATTCCAAAACGATGCTTTTAATGCTCCTACTTTTGTACTTAATTGCCCGTTTATAAGTCTATTTACGTTTATTATCATGCCATTTAAAACAGCCAAAAAAAATAGAAAACTCATATATTTTTATTTCCAAAATAAAATTTAATAACTCCCAGCTAAAACAAGAACAATAACAATGAAATCTTTCAACAGAATTTTTCTCTTTATTGTTCCAAATAGGCCTATACTGTCTGAAAACATGCCAAATAAAATTTGCCCCACTAGGATAAGTGAAATTGCTGCAGAGAGGGAAAGCCCCTTATTTATAACAAGCGAAGAAAGAATAACTACGAAAGCCCCTACCACACCACCCAAATAAAGCCACCATTTAATATTTTTTGTAACTTTTTGAGTCTTATCTTTTTTAAATTGCATAACAAAGGAAAATAGAAAGATTGTTAAAATGACGCATGCACCTATTCCATGCGCAAACCATGATGCAAAGATTGCATTTGTATTTAGAGCAAGCAAACTATTTGATGTGACCATCAATGCTAGCAGAACACCACAAAAAAGTGCTAAAAAAATAATTTTCTATATTAGAAGGGCGAATTAATATTCTAAAAATAATATCTGATATTAAAAGAAGCTTCAGGCATTGCATTATTATTTATTATATTCATTTGAAATTCTAAATTTTTATTTGCATATGCTGCAAGGTTCAATGAGTATTTAATTGAGTCAATAGATTTTTCTGCATGGAATCTTTTAGCGATTTCAGATTTAGCTATGAATTTAAAATACTTAGAAATATTTTGTATCATCCCTATGGATAGAGTCGGACCTATATGGCCTGCAGTACTTGAAGAATAGCCTAAATCACAATGTAAAATAGTATATAAAATTAAAGAGTTATTCAACTCATACAATGCTAAACCATAACCTAATTGCAAATATCCACGTTCTTGAGTCGCTGCATCGCCAAATCCAAATCCATATTCATAGCCTGAATCAAAGTGCCAAGTTAAGAAATTAATATTCGGAATTTGTGCTGGAAGTGAGGTTATTTCTAATAAATGAAAATTTTTTAAATATACTTTTTTATTTGTATAATCCGCTCTCAAGATCGTGTCTAAAAATCCTACTCCTAATGCATCACTGTATCCATTCGATTGAGATTCAAAATCATGCAATGCAGGCCTCCATCTTATATCAGTAAACCATGTCCCAGAAAAGGTTGAGCCATAGCCCACTGAAATAAGTGCTGAATCATGACCCTGATTTGGAGGAGCTGATGTCGGAGCGTCCACCAGTGGCTCAGATTTTTCTCCCGTCTGAGCCCTTGAAATCAATAATTGTTTACGCAAGTCACCATATTCAATCGCATCATTTGAACCTACGAGCTTTTCTTTATAATCGATATATTCAAGAGCAGTATCAATAATTCTTGTTTTACATTGATTGTGGCACTCAGAAAATATGGATTGAGTTAACTTTACATTATTATTCTCAACAATTTCCTTCAATATTTTTCTTTCTTGGCCATTCAAAACTGATAATCTTGTTATATATCTTGAGAAAACTGAAGCTCTATAAGTAATTTGTTCCACTAAATTTGGCGTTCTGTTAACGACTCGAACTGTGTCCGAGGGTATAGCATATATTTTAATATTTTCTGTTAATTTTAATTCTGGTTTAGCAGCTTCTAAGACTGCGAGAATTACATAAGCACAATTGTCATCTAAATAATAATAGTCAATATATGTCCATCCTACTTCCCATAGGATTAATTCTAAAAGACGTATTTCTTTTTTGGATAAATTTAATTTATACTCCCACAGATCGCGACTTTCAAAATTATTGTATTCTTGAATTTTTATATAGTAGGGAACAACAGCAAATTTTCCAGGATATCCCCCCGCCAATCCTTTAATCGCAAATAACCAATCCCTCTCTGCAGGAATGAGTGCGGCAAAATTTGCCGCATCATCCAAAATTGCAGATTCATTTTTATAATCTTTATTTCTATGCAGGCGTAAGAAAGTATGGCCAAATAAAGTGCCAGGACCATCTGCTACATAATTTGAAAAAACAAGAGAAACTCCCTCATAATCTAAATAATCGATGAATTTATGCAGCTCAGGACAAGGTTGAAAATGCATTTTATTCGGATTAATCTCAAGCTCCTCCACTAACCAATGAAACCTTGCTGGGAAGCGGCATTGAGGATGTAAATAATTTTCGTCTGGTTTTTTGGGGGTTTCTACAGCAAAAGCTTTAAGAGTCTCAATGAGTTCTAATTTTGGATTTATTTTCCCTTCTTGTGAAAGAAAAAAATTTTTATCACTCATTAAACTTTTTGGTTGTGAACTAAAAAATCTATCAGGAATAAATAATAATTTTTTCCATGCCCTCTTTTCCCATAGTTTTTCGTTTTCTGCTTGTGTTATAATTTCACTAATATATGCATTTGATTCTGCATAAACTTTCGAAGATGGAGCTATGAAACTGCCTAAGAAAAAAAAAATTATAATTGGAAAAGGATAAAAAATACTATTCCAATACATCAGTAAATCGTTCTAACACAATTTTTTGCCATAAATTGATCAGAATTTACTTCTCTCAAATAATTTTGCAATACTGTATTAGGCTCATTGGTTTCATAAATTTTATTATAATTCATCTGACTAAATTTAGAGAATTGTTCATTTGGACAACCAAAAACGTTAGCCAATGCAATTAAATGTTCACCAGTGCCTTGCGCAGCTTCTTTCGATAGGCTTGATAAGTTTACAGTGATAAAAACTTCTTGTTCTACTGATGCTGTTTTGCTTCGAGATTCAACACAATTCGAAGTACCCGAAGTTATTGCTGAGGATTGCGTATAACCTGAAATAACTTCATTCACTAAAGACGCACCAATTTGTGGAAGCGTTTCTTTTTCTTTTATAAATAAAGAAGCAAAACCACAGCCACCCATGCCCCATGCCTCAACATCTTTATAGTTACCATCTTTACCGATCTCTACAGCAGCATATACATTGGAAGGCAGTGCAGTCATTAAAATTAAGCCAATGAACGAGTTACGAACTAATTTGAAATATTTCATATTGGGATCTCCCACGTAACTTATGAATTGTAAAATTAAATAACCAACGAACAGCCTGAGACCAATTCTTCATTCCCTTTAATTTCTTCCTGCACAACATCAAGCGCAGCCATAACTCCCGGTGCAATAAAAATTTTAGAAAATGAATTTTGCATTTGCGAAGCAAAACGTGGATAAAGCTCATTTTTACAACCAAAAGTGCTGGAAAATGCGCGGAGAGTTTCTCCATCGCCCTGTGCCATTTCTTTAGATAAAGTTGAATAATTATCTGATATAAATTTTTTTTGCGCGCTTAGTGCAGCAGCCTTTGAAGGAGCAAGACAATTTGAAGTACCAGATGTTATCCCAAATACCTGATTTGCTAAAGTTCCATTTGTCGTAGATGCAAAAACCTGATTTCCATCAGCTCCCATGACTTGTGATCCCAAACCACATCCAGCCATACCAAACGGTGTCTTGGCAATACTGGCAAACGGCAGCAAACATAAAACGAAGGTAATTGGTACATGTTTTCTCAGAAACATAACAACAGTCCTCCTCACGGTGTATAGCAAAATAAATATGCCTAAACTTTATAGTTTATTTTTTAATATATCAATTTTTTGGGATATTTTTTTCTAGAAGATTATACCACTTACGTTAAATTAAATTTTATTTTTTATAAATAAAAATGTATTTTTATTAAAAATACATAAAAACATATAAATATGCTTATATTTTTACCATTTCTCATGTTACTCTATGTATATTATTAGCAAAACTCCATGGATTGTGTTTTATTAATTGAAATCTTTATTTTTATAATAAAGCAACTGGCATTGAAAAAATACTGCTGAAAAAAATTTAGATAATTTTTTTCGTTTAAAATTTACCGAAAGGATTAAATAAAGGTGTTACCTAAATATCATCAAATAATGCTTCCATTTTTAAAATTAATTTCCGATGAAAAAAAACACCGTGTTTCTGAGTTAGGAAATGAAATTGCAAAATACTTTGACTTAAATGAAAGAGAAAGAAGAGAAGTCCTTCCTTCAGGCGCCCAAACTGTGTTTGACAATCGTGTCGGTTGGGCAAAAACTTATTTGAAAAAAGCAGGACTTATTTATTATCCTGAAAGAGGATTTGTCCTTATTAATTCAAAAGGAAAAGCTTTATTAAGTGAGAACTTAACAGAAATTACACCGAATTATTTGAGAAGATATGATGAGTTTTTAGAATTTAAATCCCCTTCAATTTCTAATAGCAAAACCTTTGCAAAGGAGACAATTATAGTTGCATCGCAGGAGAATTTATCTACACCTCAGGAAGCTTTAGAAGCGGCTTATCGTTCATTAAATAATGAGATAATTGCTGATTTAATTTCAAATATTGAGAACTGTTCAGCGTTTTTCTTTGAAAAGCTCGTAGTCGATCTATTAATTAACATGGGTTATGGAGGCTCGAGAAAAGAAGCAGGCAAAGCATTTCAAAGCACAGGTGATGGTGGAATTGATGGAATCATAAAAGAAGATCGTTTAGGCCTCGATGCAATTAAAATTATCTTAATTAACGGAACAGAACTCGCAGAATATATGATTGAAACAAACACAGGAGTCTCTGTTGTTGATGTCTATAAAATTAAAAAAATTGATCTCGACTATTTTCAAGAAACTTAAGTAAAACACAAGATAAACCTGAACTTGCACAAGCTTGGATTAATGGCGGTTTGTAGTGAAGAGCACTACTGAATATAATAAATGTAGTGTAAAGTTTACTTTAGTGAATGTGTTTTTTATTATTAAAAGCAAAATAGTAGAATGCAATGAAGAAATATAAAGTAACAGGCAAAATTAAAAGATTCCCGGGAAAAGGCGGCTGGTTTTACGTTGAGCTGAATAAGAAGATGAGTGAAGTCTTGCGCCCATTAGTAAAAAATAGGTGGCCCGCATTACTAGCTGCATCGTTTACTTTAAATCAAACATCCTGGAAAAGTTCTATTATGCCTATAAAAGAGGGACCTCTTTTTATAGCGTTACCTGCCAAAATTCGTAAATGCGAACAATTAGAAGAAGGACAAAAAGTAAATATAGAATTTTTGCTTTCTGATAACAGAATCTTTTAAGGGCAGGTTTATAACTTCAATTAGCGGGTCGGAACCCCAAATTATAAGTAATTAATTTAAATTCAAACAAAAAAAAGCCCCTCGGTAAAAACCGAGGGGCTTTAGAATTAAAAGGCTGCACAGAGCTACTCTCCCACACTTAAGAGTGCAGTACCATTGCCGCAGACGGGCTTGACTTCGGAGTTCGGAATGGGATCCGGTATTTCCCCGTCGCAATCAGCACAGCCAAAGCGAAAAACTAAGATAGAGAAGAGAGATAATAAGAAGAAGAAAGAAAGTAAAGGAGAAAAGCGTATAAGTTAAGTGATATTTTTCTCAAGCCGTCAGGGCGATTAGTAATGGTTAGCTGAACGCCTCGCAGCGCTTACACATCCATCCTATCGAACTTGTCGTCTTCAAGTGCCCTGTGAGATTTCTCTCGGGGAAGTTC